>JBMNLD010000003.1:0-860321 GCA_050952545.1 Christensenellales bacterium | reverse complement strand
GATTTTGTCTGATTCCAGCTTGCGCGTAAATTGAATCGAGCCATCTTCTGTGCTGACAAAAAGCATAATAGTATCGTAACCCGTGGCACCCGCAAACGGAAGGTTATCGCTGCCAAAAATATAATCGATACAACGAAGGATGGTGGTTTTTCCTGTGTTTGAAGGACCCGATATAATCGTAAGCCCTCTGTCAAACTCCGCAACAGCATCCTTTTTACCGGCACCCTTGACTATCAGCTTTTTTATATAAAAATCTGCCATGTTCACTCCTCCTTTCCGCTAAGTGCTCTTTTATTAATTTCTGCGAGAATTTCAACTTCTGACTTGCCTTCTAGATACTTGCATACCGCTTGAGACATGAACAATATACTCATCGGCATAGTCGGAAGTCAGCTCGTCACATACATGCGCTCCTTGTGCTGTTATTTCGTATGTAAAGCCGCTTCGGTTTTGCACTGCCGATGACGAGTCATATCAAGGACAAGCTGCTTAAGCGCCTTGGCGACAAGTAGCTCTCTTTGACGCTGCCTCGCTAAAGCTTAAGCTGTTGTCACCGTTCAGGTTGTACGCTGCAAGGCCAAAATCGCGAGCATAAATCGTCATAAAATCAGCGGCAGCGATTTTGTCCAGCGTCATAGCTTCCCCAAAGACGCGTAGGGTCAGTAGAACGCGGAGCGAGGTTTCGAAACGGGGTGTTAAACAGTTCAGTCATCGTCAAACACCCACTGGATTTTCCCGTCATTCACCAGCATGTGGCAAATGCCTTTCTTTTCGCTGTTGTTGATAAGGTCTTTGATTTGCGTGAGAAAGGATTTTGTTAGCGTTATCTGTGACACCTGATTTAACACAGCCAGTAGGCGTTTAAAACCGTCGTCAAAATCATTCCAACATACATCAATAATACCGTTGTATGCATCTTCCTTTATCTTGCCAAATTCCACTTCACCATTCTCGAATATTTCACGCACTGAGCGCTCTACCCGAACAGCATTATAGTAGTTTTCACGCTGATCCGAATAGTTACGGCGATATCTGGCGTTAAGTGTAGGCAAATTATCTTTCGTTACCACGACGATGCTATACCGGTAGCTTGTGCGTAAGCGGCAAATAGCGCCTTAATGTATGGCATTTCCTCCTGGGCGATGTCTTCGGGCGGCGTTATTTTTTCATGCAGGTTAAACACCTGGCCGTTAATTGAAATCTTTCCGTCCCTTACATACACAGTTGCTATTGGCACTCCTGTTAGTTTCTGCTTCCCATAGTGAAGCAGCACCGGCGGGGGTGTCTTTTCTTTTTGTTCGCCTCGCAGTTTCCGTCAAAATTGAAACAAAGAGCTTGGCGCATTTATCGGCGACATCATCGCCTTGGATATCAATGCCAAGCTCTGTTAATTCCTTTTCAAGATTTTCTGCGAGATCGTCGGATAGGCTGTCATTTATATAAGCTGAAAAGCACATGGGGTCGCTTGCGTCGAGAAGCTGCGCCGCAAGTGATATTGGAAACGCGCTTCGATCCGTTATATATGCGATTTTTGTAATCTGGAGTTTTATCAGTCAGAGGGCTTCCGGCGAAGTCTGCATCATCCACGACAAAATTGCAGAGTAGGTCATCTAGGTACTCTGCTGGCTGCTTTGCTTGTCCGATATAGGGATACATCATTCTGAAATATTCATCCGGCTTCACAAGTGCCTCTCCTTTCTCTGCCCATAGTCCGAATCGGTCCGAACCAGTCCGTTGCGTTCCGTGGTGAAAACAGAATATCAAATACAATTATATCGTCAGCAGAATGGTTCATATCTGAGCAAAAATGCAATACAAGGCTGGCTGCAATGTTTGATGCAACGAACTAAAGGTATTATATTACAGTTTTTCGCAAATGTCAATATGTTGTATGCCTTCGTAAACGTATTGAACGCAAATTTGAACACATTATGCTGAACAAATAAATCTCAAAGCCTGAGATGCGCATTAAGGCGGCGGGATACATAGGAAGTTCCAAGCACGGCAAATGCCATGTTCGGAGCCTCAGATGTACCCACCGTGCAGGCAAAATCATCTGTGGCCAGTGCGGCGGCACATTTAAACGCAGAAGTCACTCAAGCGGAAGGCATCGAATTGCTTGGTGCTGCTCCACTCATATTGCAGATATCAAGAAATGCTCTATGAAATATGTGCCGGAGTCTGATTTTGAATATGCGTTTGTCACCATGATGAACAAGCTCATATTCGGGCACGAATTTGTCCTCAAGCCGTTGCTCATCAGTCTGCGTGGGATGAGTTCAGATGATACTTTGGAGAGCATTCAGGCGATTGACAAGAAACTCGAAGAAAATGTGGAACAGCGAAATGTACTGGTTGGGCTGATGACCAAAAAATATCTTGAGCCTGCCGTTTACAATAAGAGCAATAACGAATTGTTGCAAGAGGCAGAACGGCTACGCCGCCAAAAAGAATCCATAACGCGATTCCTGAATAATGACTTCCAAAACCTAAGTGAGGTCAGCGCTTTGCTGCAATATGCTGCCAAAGCATCAATGCTGAACGGGCTTTGACGGTGAATTGTTTGCCCGTTTTGTGGAGAGGGTTCTTGTTTATTCACGAGCGGAAATTGGATTCGAATTAAAATGCGGCATTACGCTAAAAGAAAGGTTGGTGGGATAAATGAGCCATACACCATTTGGCTACCGTATTGAAAACGGAAAAGCCGTAATTGATAAAGAGGCTGCAGAGCAGATAAAAACATTGTTCCAATCTTACCTGAGCGGCGATTCCTTGGCGACAGCAGCTAAGAAAGCAGGTATTAAAGCTTTCCATTCCGGTATCGGCAGGATGCTACGAAATACCCGATACCTCGGTGATGAGTTTTATCCGCCGATTATTGACAAAGACACTTTCAACACTGCCGAGGCGGAACGAATTATGCGGGCGGAAAGACTCGGCCGTACCAAAAAGTCCAAACAAGTAAAGGAGGTCGTCTATCCTACCACCTTCCGCATGAAAGAAGGAACAGAGGAACTCGACGACCCCTTCGGGCAGGCGGAATACGCCTACAGTTTAATTGAAATGGAGGTGAACAAGAATGGCAGTCAGTAAAAATGTCACCGTGATTCCGGCAAGGAAGCATACTCGCAAGAGCAAGGACGAGGAAAAACCGAAACTGCGCGTTGCTGCTTACTGCCGTGTTTCCACAGACAGCGAGGAGCAGGCTACCAGCTATGACACACAGATTGAGCATTACACCGCCTACATACAAGGGCACCCCGACTGGATGCTGGCGGGTATTTTTGCGGACGACGGTATTTCCGGTACCAATACTAAGAAGCGTGAAGAATTCAACCGCATGATTGACGAGTGTATGGCCGGTAATATCGATATGATCATTACAAAGTCCATCAGCCGCTTTGCGCGAAACACGCTGGACTGTTTGAAGTATATCCGCCAACTAAAGGACAAGAACATTCCGGTCTATTTTGAGAAAGAAAACATAAACACCATGGATTCCAAGGGCGAGGTTATGCTCACAATTATGGCATCCCTTGCGCAGCAGGAAAGCCAGTCCTTAAGTCAGAATGTGAAACTGGGTTTGCAGTATCGTTACCAACAAGGTGAAATACAAGTCAACTGTGCACGGTTCCTCGGTTATACCAAGGATGAGAATAAGCGCCTTGTGGTTGTGCCCGAAGAAGCTGAAATCGTAAAGCGCATTTATCGGGAATACCTTGAGGGTGCAAGTATGCTGAAGATTGCCCGGGGGTTAGAGGCCGACGGTATTCTGAACGGTGCAGGCAATGAGCGCTGGCACACCAGTAACATTAATAATATTCTGCGAAACGAAAAGTACATCGGAGATGCGCTCTTGCAGAAAACCTACACGGTTGATTTTCTTACAAAAAAGCGGGTCAAGAACAACGGTATCGTTCCGCAGTACTATGTAGAGAACAGCCATGAAGCCATCATCCCGCGTGAAGTTTTCATGCAGGTGCAGGAAGAGCTTATCCGCCGCCGTATTGTGCACACAAGCCCAAACGGAAAGACCAGAACCTTCAGCAGCAACCACGTCTTTGCTCAGATAATCATCTGCGGAAAATGCGGCGAGGTTTTCCGCAGGGTTCACTGGAACAATCGTGGTAAAAAGTCCGTCGTCTGGCGCTGTGTCAGCCGGTTAGAAAACACCGGCCTATTCTGCGATGCTCGCACGGTACTGGAGAGCACCATCGAGCAAGTGCTGGTCACCGCCATCAATCAGACGCTCTGCGACAAAGACTCTTTCCTCACTACTCTACGGGACAACATCGCCACCGTCATAAATCGTGAAAGCGACAAGGCCTTGGCGGATATCGATAAGCGGCTTGAAGAACTGCAAACGGAGCTATTAAAGCTGGCCACTTCCAACGCGGATTATGATAAGGTTGGCGATGAGATTCACCGCCTGCGTGACCAAAAGCAAAAGCTGCAGGTTGAAAGCGCCAACCGTGATGAACTTAAAAAACGCATTACTGATATGAGCACATTCCTAAAGAAACAACCCACCGCTCTTACCAAATACGATGAGCAGCTTGTCCGAAGGTTGATTGAGAAGGTCACCGTCTACGAGGACAAATTTACCGTGGAATTCAAGTCTGGCGTGACGGTAGATGTGGAAGAATAGAGCAAAAAACGAGCAAGGCACTCTACGAAGTTAACGTAGGGTGTCTTGCTTATAGTTTTACTGACGGGTTTACTCCCCACATTCATCATGATGCTGATGTTCATGACAAACGGAACCAGTAGATTTAAGGGAGCCCTGCAAGTACGCTTCTACTGCTGCTTTAGCATCACCTTTTGCTCCTACAACAACTTCAACGTTCCTTTCATTAAAAATCTCAACCGCACCTCCGCCCATACCACCGCTGATGATGACATTTACACCGCGATCGGCAAGAAAGTTAGGTAAGAATCCAGGCCTATGCCCGGGGTTAGCAACGGTTTCGCTTTTGATGATTTGATTATTTTCAGTATCAAAAATCATGAAACCTTCGCAATGTCCAAAGTGCTCAGTCACCATTCCATTTTCGCTTGCTACTGCAATTTTCATCATTTTAGTTATCCTCCATGCTTTCTAAAATTTTTGCAACCGGCTCAAGCCAATTGCCATCGAAAAGCTCTATCATACCCTTGTCACACGCAGCCGAAATTTTTGGGTCGATAGGTAACTTAGCAAGAACCTTTAAATTATGTTTTTCGGCAATTTCTTCAATATGACTTTCGCCAAATATCTGATAGTCCTTGCCATTATCAGGACATTTAAAATAGGACATGTTTTCAACCAGACCGATAATAGGGACATTCATCATCTCTGCCATTTTTACAGCCTTTGATACGATCATGGATACAAGCTCCTGTGGGGACGTCACAACGATAATTCCATCAACAGCAATGGACTGAAATACCGTAAGTGGAACATCGCCGGTGCCCGGGGGCATATCGATGAACATATAATCTACATCGTTCCAAATAACATCTGTCCAAAACTGCTTGACGGTACCTGCAATGATTGGCCCTCTCCAGACAACCGGGTCAGTATCGTTTTCTAAAAGCAAATTAACAGACATGATATCAATCCCGGTCTTCGTTTTAACAGGGAATAAGCCGAACTCACTGCCTTTAGCTTTTTCTTTGATACCAAATGCCTTAGGAATAGAAGGTCCGGTAACATCCGCATCTAGAATAGCGGTATGATAGCCCATTCTATTCATTGTAACTGCAAGCATTGAGGTAACAAGTGATTTTCCGACACCGCCTTTGCCGCTGACAACACCAATAACCTTTTTTACACTGCTCATCTCATGCAGCTTCTCGGAGAAATCTGTTTTTTGTTCTTTTCTTTCTGCGCAGTCCTCCGAACAACTGCTACAGCTTTGATTGCAATTTTCGCTCATAATCTTGCTCCTTTTATTTAGATTACAATTTCACTGCCTGCTGACAGATAATCGATGCTATCACCCATAATAGCTTTAAGCCTTTTATAAGGCTCGACACCTGTACAATGGCAGGTGTAAAACTTTGCTTTTGTACCCATTAGGTATTTACCAATTCTATCTATCATTTCAGAGTCCTCGTTTCCGCCTGAGCGGCTGGAAAGATGAAATCCACCTATCACATAGCCCGGCATTCGACCTTTTAGCGTGTGAAAATGCTCAAGTATATTTATGATGCCATTATGAGCGCAGCCTGTTACTAATAGGGTTTTCCCGTCTTCCTCTACCACGAGGTTTTGTTCATGTGCAAAGATATCAGCTATCGTTTGCCCCTTATATTCCTTTAGCAAACCACTGTTTGATTTTGGGCGTGGCTCTTTTTGGACGATATTAGAGAATACTTGGATTCCACTGTTAATAAAGAAACGGTCTGACGTGAGAATAATTTGTTTGTTTTGATTCAGTTCTTCATCAAGACCGATAAATTCCAATTCATCATTTGGGCGAATAGCATAGTGCTTTTCAAAAGCGAGTCGATGTAGAAATACCTCGGCTTTTGTGTTTTCTTTCAAAAAGGTTTTTAGCCCTCCGCCGTGGTCATAGTGTCCATGCGAAATCACAAGAAAGTCAACATCAGCAATATTCACATTAAGCTTTTTTGCATTTTGAAGAAACAGCTCGCTTGCGCCCACATCAAACAATATTTTATGTTTCTTTGTTTCTATATACAGGCTAAGGCCATGCTCGCTGCCAAAGTCTTTTGATATCGAGGTGTTTTCAACCAACGTTTTAATAAGCATGACTTTAGCCACCACCTTTTTCAAAGAGTAGATTCATTGTTTTGTGATAAACCTCTTTAACCGCCGTCCCCGATATGCAGTCTATATCTACAACGGTTTGACCATTATTAATCGCTTTCACGGCATTGGAGTCGAAAGGTATCCTACCGATAAAAGGCAGCCCTTGTTTTTTACAAAACTCTTCAATCTTCTCTGTATTCTCAATGTTAGTATCGTATTTGTTGATACATACCGCTGTCTTTGTTCCGAATTTTGCTGCCGTATTTATAATGCGCTCCATATCGCTGATACCTGATATGGAAGGTTCTGCGACTATCAAAACCATATCCACACCACTAAGTGATGCGATGACAGGACAGCCTATTCCGGGAGATCCATCAATAATGGCAAGTTCCGCATCAGCTGCCGCAGCCTTCATTTGCTTTTTCACCTCAGTTACAAGCATTCCGGAGGTACCACTGCCCATTTTTAGCCTGGCTGTTGAAAATGCTTTTTCTCCATCAGAATACAGCATCAATTCCCCGGCCACTGCCGGTTTCATAGTTATCGCTTCCACAGGACAAACATACTCACAAACGCCGCAGCCTTCACATGCGAAAGGATCCACTTTGTATTTTTCATCTATTGAAATAGCATCAAATCGGCAGTTTTGCCTACACTGATCGCATTTAATGCAAAGTTCCGGATCTATCTCTGCTTTTGGCAGCCCATAATAATCTGTTTTTGCAGGTTTAACACTCCATCCGGTAATGAGGTGCAGGTTAGGCGCATCTACATCACAATCCGCATATGCTTTGGCATCAGCAAGCTTTATAAACGCACTTGCTATTGTCGTTTTTCCGGTTCCGCCTTTACCGCTAAGGATTAGTAGTTGTTTCATGCTGCACCTCCTTTGTCACCTTGTTAAGCAGAGAAGAAAACAATTTCCGGTATTCCTCATTTTTATTAACGGCGATTTCCGCATTTGAGTTCAAGGTTCCAAGTTCATTGTCAAATGGAATCCTGCCTAAAATCTTAATATTTTTTTCCAAACAAAACTTCTCAGCAGGATTTTCTCCTTCCAAACATTTGTTAAGAATCACCCCAAATGGCTTATTAAATAACTTGACCAGATCGTATACCATATTGAGGTTATGCACACCAAACAATGTCGGTTCAGCCACCAGTATGCAATAGTCCGCATCTTTGATGCTCTCCATCACAATACAAGCGCTTCCTGGTGGACAGTCGATAAATGTCTGCTTATTTACTTCCGAACTTTCCTCAAGTAGCTTTTTTATAATAGGAATACCCGTAGCTTCACCGGTGTTCAATACTCCTGTCCATACCGCCACTTCGCCAGAAACACCTTTTTGCACTTTGCCAATAACCTTTGCTTTCTCTGTTAGTGCCCTTACAGGACAAACCAAGATACAGCCGCCGCAAGAGTGGCACACATCGTCAAAGACAATCAGTTTATTTTTAATATAGGCAAGGGCGTTAAAGTTGCATAAATCAACGCACTTTCGACATCCATTGCATAACTCATGATCAACTTTTGGAATCTTTACTGATATTTCTTCTTCTTGAATTCCTTCAGGCTTAAAAAACAAATGCCCATTCGGCTCTTCTACATCACAATCTATATATGTGGATGCTTTTGCTGCCGCAGCTAAATTCACCGATACCAGTGTTTTTCCTGTGCCACCCTTGCCGCTTAGCACAGCTATTCTCATATTAGTTGCCCCCGTGCCCGTGAAATCCGGCATGAAATTCATCCAACAAAGGTAATTTCCCATCGATAAAAGCATCAATATTATCTTTGGCTGAACCAGTTATGGTTTTACAAATTTTGATTTCAGCGGGTTTTAGCACGTCAGCAGCATTTTCCCCTAAGCGGGGAGTGAGTAAAACATCTGCTTTGTTATCAACTATTATTTGTGCAGCTTTAATCCCGGCGCCGCCTGTGCTTGCCGCCGCACTGTTGTCAATAAATATACTCTCCTTCGTTTCTACATCATGAATAAGAAAATAGGGAGTACGTCCAAAGGATACACATACATTCGACTCCAAGGTTTTCTCATCTACTGGAATTGCTATTTTCATAAGAATCCTCCGTTCTTTTACTAATTCAAAATATATACTCAGTTACCTCAATCCTGCTCATTTGCAAAGCGCCCTCCACGCCTATGCCTATGACAGCCACGACCACAACCATTCCCTAATCCTTCGCAAAGCCGGTATTCGCCACCCTCAATCAAAAGCACCTTTCCATTTACTAAAGATTCAGCCAGCTTTTTTCTGGCCTCGATATAAATGCCTTGAACGGTGCTACGAGCAATATTCATTTGCTTGGCGCACTCTTCTTGAGTGAAGCCTTCCAAATCGATAAGCCTTATGGTTTCATATTCGTCAACAGTCATATTTACATGGTTTTCTGCGTCGGCAGGTGAATCAAGAGGCCCAAATCTATTACTTTCAGGCAAACAGCAAACTTTTCTCCACTTCATCGGTCTCGCCATAATTCATCACCTCCATTCTAATCAGAAATAACCAGAGCGTCCTCCGGTTATTTCTGATGCTCATTATAGGTTCTCCAATTGCTTATCAATAACTTCGAGTCGATCTTGCAACATGGTTTTCTGTTCGTTCAGCAGCTCTTTTTGTGTTTTTGAGGAGGTCTGGTTAAATGCAAATCCTCTACCAAAGCCACGACCGAAACCACGTCTGCAAGCAAGTCCAAGACCTAATCCCATTCCGAGACCAGCTCCGTACTTAACTGCATTAGCACCTGTGCAAAGCCCTAATCCTCTTCCAGTCATTGATCCCGCACCCATTGGGCCGGTTCCGTCTCTTCTCGGCATGTTTTTCACCTCCTTTTAGTTTCTGGCATATGCCATCTATTCTTATTATACCCCGTTTATGGCATATGTCAATAACTTTTGAGTAATTTCATAAAAAATTAAAAAAAGACTGCCACCCAAGAAATTAAGCCTTGGGGGCAGTCAATAAAGTGACTAAATTCATATGATCCGGTATTTAAATGTGACACTTCGTTTATAAATACATCTATCCTGACCACACAACCTCAAAAACTTCCGAAAAAACATCTAACCTGACCACTCGCGAACGCTGACATCTAACCCGACCACTCGCGGGGCTATGACATCTAACCTGACCACTTGACTATCAAAAAGTGACTTTATGGACTTGTTTCCGCGAAGCGATATTTTCATGTTTTTCGCCTGGTGGGTTTCATACCCATATCTGCTAAAACCCTTGATATATAAGGGTTTTAAGCTCTCTCAATCTTTTACTCTTGTTATCAATACTACGCTCTCAACGTGCCCCGAAAGGACAGCCTGTAGCTGATTAATATATACTTATTTTACTTCGACTTCCGCGCCTGCCGCCTTGAGTTTATCGGCTACCTGGGTAGCGACATCTTTGCTTACGCCTTCTTTGATAGCCTTGGGAGCGCCGTCGACCAGAGCCTTAGCGTCCGCGAGTCCGAGACCTTCGACAACTTCTCTGACGACCTTGATAACCGCTATCTTGTTAGCGCCTGCGGCCTTTAAGATGACATCGAATTCGGTCTTCTCTTCTTCTTCGACAGGAGCCGCACCTGCGCCTGCGGCGGGACCTGACGCAACAGCTACGGGAGCCGCCGCGCTTACGCCGAATTCCTCTTCGAGTGCCTTGACCAGGCTATTCAACTCTACTACCGTTAAAGTCTTGATTTCTTCGATTAATTTGCTGATATCTGCCATTTTTATACCTCTCCTATTTATATGGTTATTCTGCCTTTTTTTCGGCTATTTTACTGATTACCCTCGGTAATGCAGCTATTGTGTTATTGAGTACTCCCGCAAGTCCGGATAGCGGAGCGAGCATAGTGCCGAGCAACTTCGCGATAAGCACTTCCTTGGACGGGAGCGACGCGAGCGCCGTTACGCCTTGCGGATTGAGATAAGTTCCGTCGACGAGACCGCATTTTACGGTAATCTTCTTGAAATCCTTAATCGCGCTGTTGATTACTCTTGCGGGCGTGGCTAAATCTTTGCCTCCGAACGCCACTGCCGTAGGGCCTTCGAGGTCTTTGTCAAATTCCGTGTAGCCGAGAGCGTTAAAAGCTCGCTTTAGAAGCCTGTTCTTTAAGACTTTGTATTCAACGCCTTGTTCTCTCATCATATTTCTGAGCGTAGTATCCTGGCTGACGCTAAGACCTTTGTAGTCGACGATTACAAGAGAAGATGCGTTTTTGATCTTGTCCGTAAGCTCTTCTACAATACGGCTCTTTAATTCGATTGCCTTTATTGACACCTTATTACCTCCTAATAAAAATCCTCTCGTTCCTAATAGAAAGAGAGGACATTATATCATCTTATCTCTTCCTCGGCAAGCATTCTTGCGAATTTATGTCATACGACGCTTGCTGTCTTTGGAACGCATTTAATTATAGTACCTGACCTTAATATAGTCAAGCGTTTTTTATATCTTATGAAGTACTTTTACTCCGGGTCCCATCGAACTGCTAAGATGCACGCTCTTTAGATATGTGCCTTTTGCGGCTGCGGGCTTTGCCTTAATAATAGCTTCCATTAAGGTATTGTAATTCTCGAGCAATTTCTCCGTGCCGAAAGACTTCTTGCCGATAGGGCAATGAATAATAGCGGTCTTGTCAAGCCTGTATTCGACCTTACCCGCTTTAGCCTCTCTTACGGCGCGCGCTACATCCTGCGTAACCGTGCCCGATTTAGGATTGGGCATCAAGCCCTTTGGGCCTAACAGTCTGCCTATCCTGCCTACGAGTCCCATCATATCCGGAGTCGTGATACACACATCGAATCCGAACCAGCTATCTTTCTGAATCTTGGTGATAATTTCTTCAGCGCCGACAAAATCAGCGCCTGCTGCTGCGGCTTCGTCAGCTTTCTCGCCCTTGGCGATAACGAGTACTTTGAGGTCTTTACCCGTGCCGTTGGGAAGCACTACCACGCCTCTGACTTGCTGGTCAGCGTGTCTCGGGTCAACGCCGAGCTTGACATGCAATTCTATTGTCTCGTCGAATTTCGCGGTAGCGGTCTTTACCGATATATCCATAGCCTCTTCGGGCTCGTATGATTTAGTTTTGTCGTATATAGCTAACGCTTCTTTATATCTTTTATTCATAACGCCCTCCTATGCTATGACGGTAACGCCCATACTGCGCGCCGTGCCCTCAATCATACTCATAGCCGCTTCAATAGACGCCGCGTTCAAATCTTTCATCTTGAGTTCGGCGATTTCTCTAATCTGGGCTTTGGTGATACTCGCGACCTTTGTCTTATTGGGCGCCGCCGAACCGCTTTCAATCTTAGCCGCTTTCTTGATGAGTACTGCCGCGGGCGGCGTCTTCAATATGAAAGTAAAGGTTCTGTCAGCATAAATCGTGATAACGACGGGAATTATAAGCCCTGCCTGGTTCTTGGTCTTCTCGTTGAAGTCCTTGGTAAAAGCGGGTATATTAATACCGTAAGGACCTAATGTCGAGCCTACGGGCGGGCCGGGTGTAGCTTTCGCCGCAGGCATTTGCAATTTTACGATTGCGGTGATTTTCTTTGCCATAATTATCCTCCTTATGTGGTGCTATCGAGACTTAGTCTCTCCCATACGGACTGTTGTCCGCGATAATCTAATTGATTTTCTCGACCTGAGCGAAATCCAATTCGACGGGCGTGGGGCGGCCGAACATCGATACCGATACCTTAATCTTCTGCCTTTCGACATCGATCTCCTCGACCTCGCCGATAAAGCCTTCAAGCGCGCCCGTTATAACCTTGACATTATCGCCCTGTACGATTTCAAGGTCGTTGATTTCCATTCTCTCAAGTCCCATCCTCTTGACTTCCTCGTCCGTAAGCGGAAGAGGTCTGCCCTGGGGACCTACGAATCCAGTAACGCCTCTGGTATTGGTAATTAAATACCACATATCATTACTGTAATTCATCTTAATAAAGACATAGGTGGGAAATTTCTTTCTCTTAATTACCTTCCTCTTGCCTTTCTTGTCTTCTACAATATCGTCTTCTTCGGGCACGACGATTTCAACGATTCTGTCAGTCAGTCCGTTGTTCTCGCTCATTACCTGAAGGTCGTTTTTTACGCTATGCTCATAACCGGTATAGGTATGAAGCACATACCAATAGAAATTAGTTTCTGACATTTCTCACCCGTTAACCTGTTAGCGCGTTCAATAGCAGAGATAATAAAAAGTCAAACAGCCCTATCGTTACAAGGAAGAACAACACGACGACAACTACGACGCCCGTATTAGAAGCAACTTGTTTGGATTTCGGCCAAGTGACTTTCTTTAATTCCGATACGATTTCTTTGAAGCCTTTGCCTATTCTTATGAATATGTTAGGTTTCTTAACTCTCTCTTTCATATTATTTGGTTTCCTTATGGACAGTATGCTTCTTACAGAATTTACAATACTTCATTTGTTCTATTCTATCAGGAGTCTTCTGCTTGTTCTTGAAGGTATCATAATTTCTCTGCTTACACTCCGTACAAGCCAAGGTAATTTTTACACGCACTATTATCAGCCTCCATAAAAAATTACACCCGAAAGGTGCTTTAATAATATACCATCTATTATGCGCCTGTGTCAATAGATTTGATATAATTTATTCAGCGTCAAGGACGACAGAATTAAAAAAAAGCGGTCTTTCGACCGCTTAACGATTATTCGATTATCTTAGCGACAACGCCCGAGCCGACTGTTCTTCCTCCTTCACGGATAGCGAATCTCAGACCTTCCTCGATAGCGATAGGGGTTATCAGCTTGATTTCCATATCGATATTGTCGCCGGGCATAACCATTTCAACGCCCTGAGGCAATTTGATTGTGCCGGTAACATCCGTCGTTCTGAAATAGAATTGAGGACGGTAACCGTTAAAGAACGGGGTATGACGGCCGCCTTCTTCCTTAGTCAGAACATACACCTGTGAATCAAAGTGCGTATGCGGGTTGATTGAGCCGGGCTTACAGATAACCTGACCTCTTTGCACCTCGTCGCGCGTAATACCTCTTAAAAGGATGCCGACATTGTCGCCCGCTTCAGCGAAATCAAGGAGCTTTCTGAACATTTCAACGCCGGTTACAACGGTCTCTTTGGACTTTTCGGTGAGACCTACTATCTCGACCTTATCCGATACCTTAACCGTACCTCTGTCAACTCTGCCCGTTGCGACCGTGCCGCGACCGGTGATAGTAAAGACATCTTCTACGGGCATTAAGAAAGGCTTATCCCTGTCTCTTTCCGGATCGGGAATATACGAATCTACCGCATCGAGAAGATCTTGAACGCATTTTACTTCGGGAGCGTCGAATTTACCGGCAATGCATGCTTCCATAGCTTTGAGAGCGGAACCTCTGATAATAGGGGTGTCGTCTCCGGGGAATTTATACTTGGAAAGAAGCTCTCTGACTTCCATTTCAACGAGTTCGAGCAGCTCTTCGTCGTCAACCATATCGACTTTGTTTAAGAAAACAATAATATAAGGAACATTAACCTGACGCGCTAGAACGATATGCTCTCTGGTCTGAGGCATAGGGCCGTCGGATGCTGCTACAACGAGTATAGCTCCGTCCATCTGAGCGGCGCCCGTAATCATATTCTTGACATAGTCCGCGTGGCCGGGACAGTCAACATGCGCGTAATGACGCTTTTCTGTCTGATATTCGACATGAGAGGTATTGATTGTGATTCCCCTGGCTTTCTCTTCGGGAGCTTTGTCAATATCCTCATATTTCATAACTTGAGCATTACCCTTAGCTGCGGAATACATCGTGATTGCAGCCGTCAAAGTGGTCTTACCGTGGTCGACATGGCCGATGGTACCGACATTGACATGCACCTTGCTCTTGTCAAATTTCGCTTTTGCCATTTATAATATCCTCCTAAAACATTTACATTATTGGTATTTAGTTAATAAATATGCCTATATTATCTATAATTTTATTTGTTTTGTCAACTTAATTAAAGCCTTATTTTAATAATCGCCGCCTATACCTATGATTTTTTCAATTACATTCTTAGGCGCTTCGGCATAATGCGACAATTCCATTGAGAAGGTTCCTCTTCCTTGGGTGATTGACCTCAATTTCGTAGCGTATCCGAACATCTCCGCAAGCGGCACTTCGGCGTCTATTACCTGCAATCCGCCTTTGATTTGCATACCCTTCAGATTGCCGCGGTTTGCCGTGATATTGCCTATAACATCACCGAGATAATCATCGGGCGTAATGACTTCCACTTTCATAATGGGCTCAAGCAGCGTCGGGCTTGCTTTTTTCGCGCCGTCTTTGAACGCTATTGAGCCAGCGTTCTTGAAAGCCAATTCCGAGGAATCCACATCGTGATAACTGCCGTCGACTATCTCCGCCTTATAATCCACCAATTCGTATCCGGCGAGCACTCCGCCGAGCGCCGCCTCCTTAATGCCGTCGATAACGGCGGGAATGTATTCTTTGGGGATTACGCCTCCCACGGTCTTATCTATTATCTCTATTCCCTTGCCCGCGGGCTGCGGCGACAACTCTATTACGCAATGTCCGTATTGTCCTCTGCCGCCCGACTGGCGTATAAATTTACCCACGCTCTTAACGGTTTTCTTGATTGTCTCGCGGTACGCTACCTGCGGCGTGCCTACGGTCGCCTCGACCTTGAATTCTCTTAGCAGTCTGTCTACGATTATCTCAAGGTGCAACTCGCCCATTCCCGCGATAATTGTCTGCCCCGTCTCTTTATCCGTATAAGTCTTGAATGTCGGGTCTTCCTCGGCGAGCCTTTGAAACGCCAACGACATCTTTTCCTGACCAGCTTTAGTCTTAGGCTCGATAGCGACTCTGATGACAGGGTCGGGAAATATCAAATTCTCGAGTATAATAGGGTGTTTTTCATCGGACAGAGTATCTCCCGTCGTAGTCTCTTTAAGCCCTATTACGCCCACAATATCTCCTGCGCACGCGCAATCGATTTCCGTGCGGTGATTCGAATGCATTCTGATAATTTTAGAGATTCTCTCTCTCTTTAGTTTAACGGTATTATAAAAGACCTGACCCGTCTTTATCTCGCCGCTGTATATCCGTAAGAATGTCAGTTTACCCACAAACGGATCGGTCGCAATCTTAAAAGCGAGCCCGCTGAAAGGCTCTTTTGTGTCCGGATGCCTCTCGATAACCGCCTGTGTCTTCATATGGATGCCCTTTATCGCAGGAATATCCGCAGGAGAAGGTAAATAATCTATAACTGCGTTAAGCAGCAATTGCACTCCCTTGTTCCTGTAAGCCGTACCGCAGAGAACGGGCGTGATTTGCATATTTATCACAGTGTTTCTCAATGCTTTCTTCAATTCGGCTTCGCTTATGTCAATACCTTCGAGGTATTTCTCCATAATATTATCGTCGTAATCCGAAAGCGCTTCGATTAGCTTATTTCTGTATTCTTCTATGCTGTCAAGCTGATCAGGCGGCAATTGTATCTCTTTGATATCGTTGCCGGATTCGTCGAAATACTCGTAAGCCTTTTTACTCACGAGGTCTATTATTCCCTTAAAGGTTGTATCGCTTCCGATCGGAAGCTGTATGGGTACTGCGTTGGCGTGCAGCCTTTCTCTCATCATCTTGACGGCGTTATAAAAATTCGCTCCGTTAATGTCCATCTTGTTGACGAAAGCTATTCGCGGCACTTTATGCTTATTTGCCTGTCTCCATACCGTCTCGGATTGCGGCTCTACGCCCCCCTTTGCGCAGAACAAAGCAACCGCGCCGTCTAATACCCTGAGACTTCTCTCGACCTCTACGGTGAAATCCACATGCCCCGGTGTGTCGATTAAATTGATTATATGATTCTTCCAGTTGACTGTGGTCGCCGCGGAAGTAATCGTTATACCCCGCTCCTGCTCCTGCTCCATCCAATCCATGGTCGCGGCGCCATCGTGCACCTCGCCCATTTTGTGTACTTTTCCGGTAAAATAGAGAATCCTCTCGGATACAGTAGTCTTGCCTGCATCGATGTGAGCCATTATCCCTATATTTCTGATTGATTTAAGTTCCGGATTCTCCATAAATTATAATTACCAGCGGAAGTGCGCGAACGCCTTATTCGCCTCGGCCATACGGTGCGTGTCTTCCCTTTTCTTGACCGCGTTGCCCGTATTCTTATAAGCGTCCATAATCTCGCCAGCCAGTCTTGCGTCCATAGTCTTTTCGCCTCTTTTTCTGCTGAACATTACCAGCCAGCGAATTCCCAATGTCTGGCGCCTTTCTTCTCTGATTTCGAGAGGCACCTGATAAGTGGAGCCGCCGACTCTTCTCGCCTTGACTTCAAGCGAGGGCTTGATATTTTCCAATGCCTGGAAAAACACCGTGTCGGGCTGCTCGCCTAATTTTTCTTTGATTATATTAAAAGCATCGTACACTATCTGTTGAGCCGTACCTTTCTTGCCGTCCAGCATAATCTGATTGACGAGCTTGGTTATAACCTTGCTGTTATATATAGGGTCGGGCAACACATCGCGCTTAGGAACGCCGCTTCTTCTTGGCATAATTATTTCCTCCCTGATTAATTCTTAGGCCTCTTGGCCCCGTATTTAGACCTGGCTTGCTTGCGGTTGGCAACGCCTGCGGCATCCAGTGTGCCGCGTACAATGTGATATCTTACGCCGGGAAGGTCCCTGACCCTGCCGCCTCTGATTAACACAACGCTGTGCTCTTGAAGATTATGTCCGATTCCCGGAATATAGACGATACCTTCCAGTCCGTTGACAAGACGCACTCTGGCAATCTTTCTAAGCGCGGAATTCGGCTTCTTGGGAGAGGTTGTCGTTACCGTAAGGCATACGCCCCTCTTCTGAGGACTATCCTCGAGAATAGGAGTCTTATCCTTATATATAGGCTTAACTCTTCCCTTCTTGATTAATTGGTTTATTGTGGGCATTTTTTCCTCCTTATCGTTTATCGATACTTTTTATTATTCCTACTACCGCGGCGGCAATGTTTATTCCCGCCAGTTTTCCCAGTCTCTCTTTGGAATCGATATAATTAATTTCGACCGCGGCGCCTTGTATGGCGTTAATAATTTTGCTCATCGTGTAACTATCAATATCTTTTGCGATAATGACGCTCTTGATATTGCCTTCGTCGCACTCTCTTATCACTTGCTTTAAGCCTATTACCTTTATTTCGGTATTGAGCTTGTTTATAATATCCGCTTCCGTTCTGTCTATCATTTCCATTATCGTATTTTTACAATAGTCAATTTTGCCGTGTACATCCATACAAGCTTTACTATATTATCAAAAAACCTTTGAAATAGTCAATTAAATTGAGACATCTAATTGCTGTAAAAGGGTCGTTTGGATAATTTTTTTTTGCTCTATGAAAGTTTTAGAGACGCGTCGGCGTCCAAAGTCAAATCCGCGGGCGGCAAGCCCTCTTTCATCATATAATATCCCTGACACGCAATCATCGCCGCGTTATCAGTGCACAGCTCAAGGGGCGGATAATATACCTTGACGCCCTCCGCTTTCGCGCGGATATCCATAAGCCTTCTCAATTCGGAATTAGCGCCTACGCCGCCCGCGATGACGATTTTGTCGCTATTATGCCCTTTTACCGCGGTAAAAGCGTTTTCAATGAGCATTTCGAGCGCGGCGCTCTGAAAAGACGCGGCGACATCTTCCTTTTTATAGGAGAGGTTTTTCATATTCATAGTGTTGATATAATTCATGACCGCCGTCTTTAAGCCGCTGTACGAGAAATTCAAATGCGTAGCGCCCTTATAGGCTTTGGGAAGCTCGATAACGGGCTTGCCGAGCTTCGCGAGCTTATCGATTTCGGGGCCTCCCGGATATTTTAATCCAAGAAGCCGCGCTACTTTATCGAACGCCTCGCCCGCGGCGTCGTCTACGGTGCTGCCGAGAATACGGTAATTATTGTATCCGTCAACCTTAGCTACCGCCGTATGTCCGCCGCTTGCGATTAAACATATAAACGGCGGCTCAAGCTCTTTATGCGCGATGTAATTTGCCGCGATATGTCCTGCGATATGATTGACGGCGTACAGCGGAATGTCAAGCGCATAGGATAGCGCCTTGGCGTAAGACACGCCGACAATCAGCGCGCCAAGAAGTCCCGCGCCGTAAGTTACGGCGATTGCGTCGAGGTCGCGTAAATTAACTTTAGCCTGATTAAGCGCCTCTTTTACCACAAATGAAATCGAAAGCGTATGATTGCGGCTCGCGACTTCGGGCACTACGCCGCCGTAGAGCCTGTGTATTTCGATCTGCGATGAAATGACATTTGAAAGCGCCTCCCTGCCGCGGCAGACTGCGGCGGCGGTCTCGTCGCAGGAAGTCTCTATTCCTAAAATTAATTTACCCATTACGCTCTTTTGAGGTATTCGACGATAAAATCCTCTATTTCGCCGTCCATTACCGCCTGAATGTTGCCCGTTTCGTAATTAGTCCTGTGGTCTTTTACCATTGTGTAAGGGCAGAACACATACGACCTTATCTGCGAGCCCCATTCGATTTTCTTCAAATCGCCCTTTAATTCGCTCTCCTGCTCAAGGCGCTGCTGCTCTTTTAATTCGAGGAGTTTGCTTTTCAGCATCTTCATCGCGACTTCGCGGTTCTGGATTTGGCTTCTTTCATTCTGGCATTGCACTACAATGCCCGTCGGCAGGTGCGTTATTCTGACGGCGGAATCCGTCTTGTTGACGTGCTGTCCGCCCGCGCCGCCGCTTCGGTAAGTGTCTATCCTTAAATCTTCTTGCGCTATGACAATCTCGTCATCGTCCTCGATTTCGGGCATTACGTCGAGCGACGCGAAAGAAGTATGTCTGCGTTTATTTGCGTCGAACGGCGAAATTCTTACCAGTCTGTGCACACCTTTTTCGGCCTTTAAGTAGCCGTACGCGTATTCGCCGCTGACCGAGAATGTAATGCTCTTTATGCCTGCCTCGTCGCCGTCTAGGACATCAAGCACCTTGACCGAATATCCCGCTTTCTCAGCGTATCTTGAATACATCTTATAGAGCATGGACACCCAATCCTGCGCTTCCGTGCCGCCCGCTCCCGCGTGCAAAGACAAGATAGCGCTTAATATATCGTATTTGCCGCTCAAAAGCGTCTCGACGCGCATCATTTCCGCGTCTTTATTAAGCGCTTTCAAGTCCTCGTTTAACGCAGGCAGCTCCTCTTCGGCGCCGTGCTCTTCGATAAGCTCGGTCATCACCTCGAGGTCGTCCGCTCTTTTTATTAAGTCTTCGTATCTGGTAAGTCTGCTCTTTACTAATTTAGCTTCCTTGTTAATCTGCTGCGCCGTCTTCATATCGTTCCAGAAACCGTCGCCGTTCTGGATTTCCTGAAGTCTTTTCAGCTCGGATTTCAATTTAGCCGTGTTAAAGAGCCTCACCTGCCTCTTTCAAAGCCTTTCTGATTTCTTGGAGAGCTTCTCTCGCCGATTCCACCAAAAACATATCCGTCTCCTTTAATCTTTATCTATACAGCAATTCTTATATTTCTTTCCGCTTCCGCACGGGCAAAGGTCGTTCCGCCCCGTCTCCGTCTTTTTCTTGACGGGCGCGCTCTTGCCGCTGCCCTCTTTTATCGCTTTTCTTAAATTGTCCGAGGGTCTTGGCTCCGTCCTTTCGACATTGGCTTTCATCAGCAGCATTACGGTCTCGAGTCTTATACGCTTAATCATCGCGTCGAACATATCGAATCCCTCGTTTTGATATGCGATGACAGGGTCTCTCTGACCGTAAGCCCTTAGACCGATTCCCTTTCTCAGTACATCCATTTGGTCTATATGCTCAATCCAGTGCTTGTCCACCGTCCTTAAAAGAATAACCCTTTCAATATCGCCGAAATCAATATCGATTTCTTTAGCCGACGCAATTTTCTTCTCGTATTCCTCTCGAGCTCTCGTAACCGTAATATCGAGCAGCTTATACACATCAAAACACGAGGTGACTTTCGGATTCATCAGATTCGCGCCCTTAGGCAGAAGTCTGGCTTCAAGCGCGTCGTTGAACGCCTTGTAATCCCAGGTATGATAATCCTCCGAGTAATCCGCGTACTCCTCGATTATCTCCTGCGCCAAATCGGGTATCATCTTCAGGATTTCCTCGTGAACATCTTCGCCCGTAAGCACCTTTTCGCGCTCTTTGTAAATTATCTCCCTTTGCTTGTTCAGCACATCGTCATAAGACAGCACATGCTTTCTTATCGAATAATTCCTGCTCTCGACCATAAGCTGCGCGCGCTCGATTTGTCTCGTGATGATTTTATTCGCTATCGGTGTGTCCTCGTCGAGATTTAACGCGTTGCAAATAGCCTTTAACCTCTCGCCGCCGAATACTCTCGCGACCTCGTCCTCCATTGAAATGTAAAAAATCGATGACCCCGGGTCTCCCTGTCTGCCCGCTCGGCCTCTTAACTGGTTGTCGATTCTCCTGCTGTCGTGCCTTTCCGTGCCTATTATTCTCAATCCGCCGAGCTTAATTATCTCTTGCTTTTCTTCTTCGACATCTTTAGCGAACAAATCGTAATATTTCTTGAATTCTTCCCTCGCCTTCAATACCTCCGCATCCTCGGTCGGGATATAGGACATTGCGAGGTTGATGATATCCGTCGGATATCCTAAATTAATAAGCTTCGCCTTAGCCATAAATTCGGGATTGCCCCCCAGCATAATGTCCGTGCCGCGCCCCGCCATATTGGTAGCGATTGTTACCGCGCCTTTTTTACCCGCCTGGGCGACTATCTCGGCTTCCTTAGCATGGTTTTTAGCATTCAACACATTATGCGGAATCCGCAGCGCCTTTAATTTCTTGGAGAGTTCTTCGGATTTTTCTACCGTAATCGTGCCGATTAACAGAGGCTGTCCGGATTTATGCTTTTCCTCTATTTCTTTTACGACGGCCCTGAACTTGCCCGCTTCGGTCTTGTAAAGCTGGTCGTTCTCGTCGATTCTTATCATTGGCAGATTAGTGGGAATGACGACTACATCCATTCCGTATATGCCCATAAATTCAGATTCCTCGGTCTTCGCGGTACCCGTCATACCCGCCAGCTTATCGTACAGTCTGAAGAAATTCTGGAATGTGATAGTCGCAAGCGTCTTATTCTCGCTCTGAATTCTCACGCGCTCTTTTGCCTCTATCGCCTGATGCAGACCCTCGGAGTAACGCCTGCCCAACATCAGTCTGCCCGTGAATTCGTCAACTATTATCACCTCGCCGTCGTTTACGATGTAGTCCTTATCTTTCTTCATCAGGTAATTCGCTTTCAGGGCGATATTGATATGATGATTCAATTCAGTATTCTCTATATCCGAAAGGTTTTCGACATTAAAGAATTTCTCTGCCTTTACCACGCCTTCTTCGGTCAGACGAACCGTGCGCTCTTTCTCTTCGATGATAAAATCGCTTTCCCCGAGGCTTCTTGCGAATCTGTTGGCGGTAATATAAATCTCGGACGATTTGGTGCCGGCGCCTGAAATTATCAGCGGCGTTCGCGCCTCGTCAATCAAGATACTGTCGACCTCGTCTATGATCGCGTAATTTAATTTCCTTAATACTTTATCTTCCCTTCTTACGCACATATTATCTCTTAAATAGTCAAACCCCAGTTCGTTATTCGTGCAGTAAGTTATATCCGCCTTATACGCCTCGCGTTTTTCTTCCTGTTTCATTCCCGGCGCAATCACACCGACCGTAAGTCCCAGAAATCTATGAATTTTACCCATCCATTCCGCGTCTCTTCTGGCGAGGTAATCGTTGACCGTAACGATATGGACACCCTTTCCCGACAGCGCGTTGAGATAAGCGGGCAATGTCGCGACCAGCGTCTTGCCTTCGCCCGTCTTCATTTCCGCTATCCGCGCCTGGTGCAACACAATACCGCCGATTATCTGGACATAGAAATGCCTGAGTCCGAGCACCCTCGTACTTGCCTCTCTTACCAAGGCGTACGCGTCGCAAAGCAAATCGTCAAGCGTCGCCCCCTCCGATAATTGTCTCTTGAACGCATCCGTGCAGGCGGTAAGCTCCGAATCCGACATAGCTTTGTATTTTTCCGCAAGCCCGTCCACCTTATCGGCAATCTTTTTTAATTTCTTTATTGTTCTTTCGTTCTCGGATGAAAACAAAGTCTTAAATATTCCCATTCTTACCTCTTAATATATCCTTATTATTTTACACACATTGATATGGTTTGTAAACCTTTTACTATTCGGAATAAGGTCTGTATTCCGCATTTGACAGAGTAAGCCCCTCTACCGATAGAGGTTTCCCTCTTAATACCGCCCTTGCGACTTCGGAAATCGTAGCGCCCGTAGTCAGAATATCGTCTATAATCAGCACCCTCTTGCCTTTTACATCGGCATTTAATTTGAATACGCCTTGGACATTTTTTGCGCGCATTTGTCCGCTCAACTTCGCCTGATGCTCGGTATCTTTGGTCTTAATAACGCCGTCCGCCAAATATGCGATATTCAACCGTTCGGATAAAGCCTTAGCGAGCAATTCAGTCTGCGAAAAGCCCCTTTCCTTTCTCCCCTTTTCTGTCATCGGGACGGGTATGATTATATCCGCGTTAAACGCCTTGTCCAGATATTCGTCAATGAGAAAGGAAACAAGATATTTATGTAAAAATCTTTTATTGTAGAACTTATAATTCAGCACTAATTTCTCAATCGAATCCTTATAAATAAGCGGCGAGCATACGCGGTCGAAGTACCTTGTGTTATTGTTGCAGACAATGCAGTATTCCGCCTCGTCGTATATCGGCTTGCCGCATTTTACGCATACTTTGCCGTTATTTCTGGGTAAATTCTTATCGCACTCCGGACACAGACCGTAGCGGTTTTTTGTCGTTAATTCCCTGTCGCAGACAATGCAATTATTTTCGTCCGTGTAAAGGCTATTCAATAGTTTACATATCAGCTTCTTCATCTCTACTCATAATAAAATCCCGAAGCAGGGTAAATCTTTTAGATGTGTAATTGTTTTTTACCATTTCGGATACGGTCTTACGGCTCCCGACTAATACCACAAGTTTTTTTGCTCTCGTTATTGCTGTATACAGCAGATTTCTTGTCATTATCGTCCTGCTGCCGGGCGTTAATGCGATAATGACCGCGTCAAATTCCGAGCCCTGACTCTTGTGTATTGTAATCGCGTACGCAAGCGCCAGCTGGTCAAAATCGCCGGGCGAATAGGTTACAGACCTTTCGTCGTCAAATCTGACTCTCATCTGCATAACCTTGTTGTCTATATGTTCGACTATGCCGATATCGCCGTTAAATACGCCCTCGCCGCTTTCGCCGTCGTCCTTAATCCATCCGAGCTGATAATTATTGTTAAGCTGAATGACTTTATCGCCCGTCTTGAATTTTATCTCGCCGATTTCCATTTCGCTCTTTGCTTGAGGATTAAGCGTTTCCTGTAATTTCTTATTGATATTGATTATTCCCGTAATTCCTCTCTTCATCGGACACAGCACCTGAACTCTGTCCGACGGAATATTGAGATAAGCCGGCAATCTGCTCGAGGCAAGCGAGGTAATCTGCTCCTGAATTTCAACGGGCGAGTCGCATTCGATAAAGAAAAAATCCTTATCCCTTATGTCAAGCGCCGGCATAAGACCTTTATTGATTTTATGCGCGTTGATTATTATAAAGCTCTCGCTCTCCTGCCTGTAAATCTCGGTCAGTTCCGCTATCTTGAAGACATTGCTTGATATAATGTCAGCAAGCACATTACCCGCGCCGACCGACGGCAACTGGTCTTTATCGCCGACTATAATAAGCCTTGCGCCCGTCTTTACCGCGGATATAAGCGCGTGAAAGACATACTCGTCAGCCATGGATACTTCGTCGACAATAACCGCTTCGGCGGTTAACTTGGTATTTTCATTGAAGAAAAATCCCCGTCCCGACGAGAAATCCATATTGAGCAGCCTGTGAATTGTGGAGGCGGGCTCTCCCGTAGCCTCCGAGAGCCTTTTTGCCGCCCTGCCTGTAGGCGCGCACAGCGCGAATTCCTCGCCCCGCGCCTTAAAAATCGATATTATACATTTAATTATCGTCGTCTTGCCCGTGCCCGGTCCGCCCGTAATCACTACGCCGCCGCTACTCACCGCGGCGTTAATCGCGCTGATTTGCCCCGGGTTTAATTCGATGCCGTTAATCCCGCAAAACGCGTCTATTTCGCCCGAATTATCAATATCTCTGTTAATAAAGCCCCTCTTAATCTTAATCAGCTTATCCGCAATGCTTTTCTCAAGCTCGTAATATTTTCTTAGCATATACGCGCTATTTTCGCCGACGCTTAATTTAATAATGGCGTTTCGAGCGCATTCCGACTCGATTTCCCTCCGGATAAGTTCCCGGGCATTGTCTTCAAGGCTTAATAGCCTTATCACATTGTTTATCAGTAATTCTTCGGGCAAATATGTATTGCCGCTTTTCTCGCCCTCGGCGTACAATACATAATTTACCGCCGCTTTAAGCCTTTCGGGGCTCAGGGCGTCAATTCCGATTTTTATCGCGATTCTGTCCGCGGTAAAGAAGCCTATTCCGTCGACATCGTAAATCAGCCTGTAAGGATTATTGCCGACAATGCTTTGAGTGGCGGCTTTGTAACACTTAAAGATTTTTATCGCAAGGTTTAAGGATATATCGTATTTCTGCAGGAATATAATTGTGTCCTGCATATTCCTCAGCTCTTTGAACTTGTCGGCAATAATCATCGCGCGTTCGGCGGTTATTCCCGGTATTTTCATCAGCTCTAGCGGATTGTTCTCTATTACTTCAAAGGTATTTTGCGAATACTTGGCGACTATTTTCTCCGCGGTCTTTATGCCGATACCCTTAAACAGTCCGCTGGAGAGGTATTTGATAATCCCTTCGGGCGTCCGCGGCGGCCGCGTGCGTACGCTTGTCGCCTTTATCTGCTCGCCGAATTTACTGACAACCCTTTCGCCTTCAACGCTGACTTCCTCGCCCTCGGTTACGGGGGGAAAAATCCCGACCACGGTTTCCTGCCCGCTGTCGCCCGAGAGTGTGATAACGGTAAAGCCGTTTTCGGCGTTTCTGAAGATAACATTTAGAATTGTGCCGTTTATCTGCATTTTTCTTCCTTAATTTTTATTACGCTGATTATGTCTGATTTAGTTGGATTTATATTATTGATAATCTTACTTATTTTGTACTAATAATCCCCTTTATTATCGTCAAAGATTTATTAACAGCGGTTTTCATATACTATTATACAATATTTTGCCCTGTTTTTCAAAAAAATCCTTTCTTGAATCAAACAGGGCATAATGTTACATATTTTTTATTATTGCGTAAAATATCAGTTAATATTTGCCTTTTTTAGAAGCGCGGACACCATATCCGTCTGCTCCCAGGCAAAGCCCTCTCTGCCGAAATGGCCGTAGCTTGCCGTGGGGAAATATTGAGGCCTGTTTAACTTCAGCTTATCTATTATTGCCATAGGTCTGAAATCAAATACTTCTTTTGCTATCTTTGCAAGCTCTTCGTCGGAGATAAGACCCGTGTCGAATGTATTGATATTAATGGATACCGGATGAGCTCTACCGATTGCGTACGATACATTAATCTCGCACTTTCTCGCAAGTCCCGCGGCGACGATGTTTTTACACACATACCTTGCCATATACGCGGCGCTTCTGTCCACCTTTGTCGGGTCTTTGCCGGAGAAAGCTCCGCCGCCGTGCGGGATATAGCCGCCGTATGTGTCGACTATGATTTTTCTTCCCGTAAGACCGCTGTCGCCGTACGGGCCTCCCCTGACGAATCTGCCCGTCGGGTTGATGTATATCTTGGTGTTGTCGTCTATCATCTCTTTGGGAATAACATACTCTATAACATGTTTCTGAATATCTTTAACAAGTCTTTCAATGACCGCTTCGGGTTTATGCTGCGTGGACAAAACAATCGCGTCCACTCTTTTCGCTTTGCCCGTTTCGTCGTATTCCACCGTTACCTGCGCTTTGCCGTCCGGCCATAGATAAGGCAACAAATTCGTCTTTCTCACTTCCGATAGTCTTTTCGTCAGTTTATGAGCGAGCACTATGGGCATCGGCATTAACTCTTCGGTCTCGTCAGAAGCGAATCCGAACATCATTCCCTGGTCTCCGGCGCCTATTTCGTTATACTTATCTTCGCACCCGCTCTCTTTGCATTCCGCGGATTTATCCACTCCCATCGCGATATCCGAGGACTGTTCGTCTATTGCGACAATTACCGCGCAAGTCTTGTAATCAAATCCGAGGTCGGATGAATCGTAGCCGATTTTTCTGATTGTATCGCGCGCTACGCTTGGGATATCGACATAGCAATTAGTGCTGATTTCACCCATGACAAGCACCATTCCCGTAGTCGCGCATACTTCACAGGCTACTCTCGCGCTCGAATCTTTCTCTAAAATAGCGTCTAAAATCGCGTCAGATATCTGGTCGCAGATTTTGTCGGGATGACCCTCGGTTACACTCTCACTTGTAAATAATCTCTTCTTCATCGCATTCTCCTTGGTTAATTTTAATCAGCAAACGGCAGAATTACTGCCGCCACTGATTAATTACTTATTTAATAGCATTATTATAAGTCTGTAATTTACCCCGTTTATTATTCCATTATATCTGCTTTGGCGGCATTGGGATTAACGATAGTGGATACATTCTTGTATCTTGTCAGCCCCGTTCCCGCTGGAATAAGTTTACCTATTATGACATTTTCCTTTAATCCGAGCAGCGGATCTCTCTTGTTTTTAATCGCAGCGTCAGTAAGCACTCTCGCCGTTTCCTGGAACGATGCCGCGGACAGGAAGGAGCCCGTTGCGAGCGCCGCCTTGGTTATTCCGAGCAGAGTGCGTTTAGCCGATGCCGGCTTTCCGCCTTTTGTAAGCACTTTCTTGTTCTCTTCCTCGTATTGGAAGATATCGACAAGTTCGCCGGGGAGCATGGAAGTATCGCCTTGATTTTCAATCTTGACCTTTCTCAGCATTTGCCTTACGATAACCTCTATGTGCTTATCGTTGATTTCAACGCCCGACAGACGGTAAGCGTCTTTTACTTCTCTTGTCAGGTATTCCTGAACGCCGTTTACGCCCTTAGTCCTGAGCAGATCCTGCGGATATATCGAACCCGAAGTAAGCTGCGTGCCGGGCTCGACGATATCGCCGTCTTTAACGAGCACTTTGGAGCCGAAAGGCAGCGGATAAGTCTTTTCTTCGCCTTCTTTGGATTTAATAATTATATCCTTTTTCTTGTCTTTTTCTATAATTTTCACTTCACCGGCGATCTCTGAGAGCACAGCCTGACCTTTAGGTCTTCTGGCTTCAAGCAACTCCTCGACTCTCGGCAGACCTTGCGTGATATCGTCGCCCGTCGCAACGCCGCCCGTATGGAATGTTCTCATCGTCAGCTGTGTGCCGGGCTCGCCTATTGACTGCGCGGCAATGATTCCCACCGCCTCGCCGACCTTGACGGGATTGCCCGAAGACATATTCTTGCCGTAGCATTTGCTGCACAGACCGTTAGCCGTTCTGCAGCTCAATACGCTTCTCACTTTCACCTTGGTAATTCCGGCTTTGGCGATTTCCTTGGCGATATCTATTGTAATCATATCGCCGCCTTTAGCGATAATTTCGCCGGTCTCGGGATGCGCGATGTCGTCTATTATGAATCTGCCGTTTATCCTGTCGCTCATCTTCTCGATTAAATCGCCCTTATGTCCGTAAATATCGCTTATCCACACGCCTCTGGTGTCGCCGCAATCGTATTCTTTAATTATCACGTCGTGCGACACATCTACAAGTCTTCTGGTAAGATAACCCGAGCTCGCGGTCTTTAACGCCGTATCGGCAAGACCTTTACGGCCGCCGTGCGAGGAAACGAAGTATTCAAGCGCCGAAAGCCCCTCTCTGAAGCAGGATGTTACGGGGAGCAATATTGTCTTACCCGTCGGGTCTTTCATAAGACCTCTCATGCCCGCAAGCTGTCTGATTTGCGACATATTGCCTCTTGCGCCTGAATTTGCCATCATCCATATCGGGTTAAACGAGTCTAATCCCGCTTTAAGTTTGTTCTCAACTTCTTCGGTCGTCTTGGTCCAGATTTCGACAATAGCCTTTTCTTTCTCGTCGTCCGTTAAGAAACCTCTATTAAATAGCTCGTTGGCTTTTGCTACTTCTTTCTCGGCTTCGGCGATTAAATCCTTTTTCTCGGGCGGTATTCTCATATCGAATACGCTCGCCGTAATCGCGCCTATCGTGGAATACTTGTATCCTAACGCCTTTATGCGGTCAAGTACGATTGCCGTCGCAGTCGCGCCTTTGCTCTTAAAGCAGGCGTCGACTATGGATTGCAGCTTTTTCTTGTCAACGAGAGCGTCTATTTCAAGATCTAACATTTCTTCGGGAGTGCTTCTCTTGACAAATCCGAGATCCTGCGGCACAGCCCCGTTGAAGATAATTCTGCCGACGGTGGTCTTTATTCTCTTGGAATAAATCTTGCCGTCCATCTCTTTGCTTATTCTCACTTCAATAAGCGCCTGAAGAGCGATATCTTTTAACTGATACGCCATTTGAGCTTCTTCGGGCGACATAAATATTCTGCCCTCGCCCTTAGCGCCTTCTTTTATGTGCGTCAGATAATAACAGCCTATTACAATATCCTGCGTGGGCGATACAATGGGCTTGCCGTCGGACAGCTTCAAGATGTTGTTCGTCGAGAGCATAAGAATTCTTGCCTCGACCTGCGCTTCAATGGACAGCGGCACATGCACCGCCATCTGGTCGCCGTCAAAGTCCGCGTTAAACGCCGAGCATACGAGCGGATGAATCTTTATCGCTCTGCCTTCGACCAATACTGGCTCGAACGCCTGAATACCCTGTCTATGCAGAGTGGGCGCTCTGTTTAACAGCACGGGATGGTCTTTTATCACTTCTTCTAATACATCCCATACCTCGGGCTTCATTCTCGCGACGAATTTATTCGCGTTCTTGACATTGTTGCATATAGTCTTCTCTATGAGCTTTCTTATTACAAACGGCTTAAACAGTTCAAGCGCCATTTCTTTGGGCAGACCGCATTGATATAGATTGAGTTCGGGACCTATTACGATAACGGAACGACCGGAATAGTCCACGCGCTTTCCGAGCAAATTCTGCCTGAATCTGCCCTGCTTGCCCTTTAGCATACCCGAGAGAGATTTCAAATCGCGATTGCCGGGACCCGAGAACGCCTTGCCCCTTCTGCCGTTGTCGATAAGCGCGTCTACGGCTTCTTGGAGCATTCTTTTCTCGTTTCTGATGATTATGCTCGGCGCGCCGAGTTCGATTAATTTCTTCAGCCTGTTATTACGGTTGATAACGCGCCTGTAAAGGTCGTTGAGGTCGCTGGTCGCGTACCTGCCGCCGTCAAGCTGCACCATAGGACGGATTTCTGGCGGAATCACGGGCAGCACATCGAGCACCAGCCATTCGGGACGGTTGCCGCTCTTTCTGAACGCCTCGATAATATCCAGTCTCTTGATTGCGCGTATTCGCTTCTGAGAAGAGCTGGAATTGACCTGCTCCTTTAATTCTTTGGCTTCGGCGTCCAAGTCGATTTCCATTAAGAGTTCTTTGACCGCTTCCGCGCCCATACCCGCTCTGAAAGACTTGGGACCGTACTGTTCCTGCGCTTCTCTGTATTCTTTATCCGAAATAATCTGTTTCTTTACGAAATTAGTCGTACCCGGGTCGAGCACGATATAATTTACGAAATAAATCACCTGGTCAAGGTCTTTAGGCGACATATCGAGCAATTGACCTATTCTCGACGGAACGCCTCTGAAATACCAGATATGCGTAACCGGCGCGGCTAGTTCGATGTGACCCATTCTCTCGCGGCGCACTTTGCTCCTCGTCACTTCTACGCCGCATTTGTCGCAGATGACGCCCCTATACCTTATTCTCTTATACTTGCCGCAATGGCATTCCCAGTCGCGCATAGGCCCGAAAATCCTTTCGCAAAATAGACCGTCGCGCTCGGGTTTCTGGGTGCGGTAATTTATTGTCTCCGGCTTGGTAACCTCGCCGTAAGACCATTCCCTTATTTTTTCAGGAGATGCAACACCGATTTGCAGATAATCAAAACTATTTAATTCGTACATATTCTCTCCTATTCCTTATCTAAATCGTCTTTATCGTCGCTTTCCGCGAAATGCTTGAAGTCAAATCCGAAATCATCGTCCGCTTCATCGTCTTGTGGTATATCGCTATCGTCGCTAAAGAGCAATTGCTCAAATATGCTCATGCCCTCTTCGTCATCTTCTTCGGCCTCCTTGTCTTCCGTGCCGAACACATTCAATCCCGGCGACAGGATATCAATCTCGTCGTGTTCTTTCTCGACATCGAGGATTTCGCTGTCTCTGTCGTCATCCGTCAAAATCTTGGCGTCGATTTCTTCAATGTTACCGTCCGGACTCTGCGTCAGCACCTTTACATCGAGCGCTAAGCTCTGCATTTCTTTGACAAGCACCTTGAAGCCTTCGGGCACTCCAGGCTCGCTTACATTGCTGCCTCTGACTATGGATTCATAGGTCTTGAGTCTTCCCGCGACATCGTCGGACTTGACGGTCAGAATTTCCTGAAGAATATTCGCCGCGCCGTACGCCTCGATCGCCCATACTTCCATCTCGCCGAAACGCTGTCCGCCGAACTGCGCTTTACCGCCCAAGGGCTGTTGTGTAACAAGCGAATATGGACCTATCGACCTTGCGTGAATCTTGTCATCGACCAGATGCACGAGTTTAAGCATATACATATATCCGACGGTAACGGGATTTTCGAATTTCTCGCCCGTTCTGCCGTCAAAGAGTTCAATTTTGCCGTTTGAAGGCAAACCGTTGTCTTCAAATAACTTCTTTATGTCGTGCTCGGTGGCGCCGTCGAATACGGGAGAAGCTATCTTCCAATCCAGCAGCTTTGCTACAAGTCCCAAGTGGACTTCGAGCACCTGACCGATATTCATTCTTGACGGAACGCCGAGGGGATTTAATACGATTTGCAACGGAGTGCCGTCCGCCATAAAGGGCATGTCCTCCTGAGGCAATACTCTCGAAATAACGCCTTTATTGCCGTGTCTGCCCGCCATTTTGTCGCCGACGCTTATCTTTCTCTTCTGGGCGACATATACTCTGATGAGCTTATTTACTCCCGGCGGCAATTCGTCTTTATTAGCTCTCGTGAATACCTTGACATCTACGACTATGCCGTTAACGCCGTGCGGCACTCTTAACGAGGTGTCCCTGACTTCCCTTGCCTTCTCGCCGAATATCGCCCTTAACAGTCTCTCCTCGGGAGTGAGTTCGGTCTCGCCCTTAGGAGTGACCTTACCTACGAGGATATCGCCCGCGCGGACTTCGGCGCCTATCATAATAACTCCTTCTTCGTCAAGGAATCTTAGCACATCCTCGCCGAGGTTGGGTATATCCCTTGTAATCTGCTCTTCGCCGAGCTTGGTGTCTCTCGCTTCAAGTTCATATTCTTCGATATGAATTGATGTGAAAATATCGTCTCTTACTAATTCTTCACTGATTAGTATCGCGTCCTCAAAGTTATAGCCCTCCCACGCCATAAAACCTACGAGCACATTCCTGCCGAGCGCAAGCTCGCCGGTGCTCGTCGAGGGGCCGTCCGCGAGAATCGTTCCTCTCTCGATAATTTCGTCTTTATCGTTATATACGGGGCCCTTGACTCTGTCGCCCTTGTTGACAATGGGTCTTTGATTGATGCAGGTACCCTGATTGCTTCTTTCGAATTTTTGTAATTTATAGGCGTCCTCTTCGCCGTCGTCGTTTAATACGACAATCTCGGATGCGGAAACTTTCTTGACATAGCCGTCTTTCTTGCAGATAAGCATTACGCCGCTGTCGTAGGCTACCCTGTATTCCATACCCGTACCGACGATAGGCGATTCCGGGCAAATAAGCGGCACGGCTTGTCTTTGCATGTTCGAGCCCATAAGCGCGCGGTTGGTATCATCGTTCTCAAGGAAAGGAATTAACGAGGTCGCGACGGAAACCAGCATCTTGGGCGAGACATCCATATAGTCAATCTTATCCCTGCTCTCGCGGTAGATATCCTCCTGATAACGGCATGCGACATATTCGTTGACAAGTCTGCCGTCACTGTCTACCGGCTCGTTCGCTTCGGCGATGATATACTTGTCCTCTTCATACGCGTCAAGATACTCTATTTCGTTGGTTATTATTCCCGTCGCCTTGTCGACCTTTCTGTAAGGCGCTTCGATAAAACCGTACTTGTTTACTTTAGCGTAAGTGGATAACGAGGATATGAGACCGATATTCTGACCTTCGGGCGTCTCTATCGGACACATTCTGCCGTAGTGCGAATGGTGAACATCTCGGACTTCGAAACTCGCCCTTTCTCTGTTAAGACCGCCCGGGCCTAATGCCGAGAGCTTTCTCTTGTGCGTCAACTCCGCTATGGGATTTGGTTGGTCCATGAATTGCGACAATTGCGAGGAGCCGAAAAACTCTCTGATAGCCGAGGTCACGGGTCTGATGTTGATAAGAGAAGAAGGGCTGACATCGTTGGTGTCCTGAATTATCGACATCCTCTCCTTAATCACTCTCTCCAATCTGCCAAGGCCTATTCTGAACTGGTTCTGGAGCAATTCTCCGACCGACCTCACTCTTCTGTTGGCAAGATGGTCAATATTGTCTATCTCGCCCAGTCCGTAATGAAGTCCTATGATGTAATTGATTGTCGCGATTATGTCGTCCACGGTGATATGCTTAACGAAAAGGCTCTCGTGATTTAATTTTATCGCGGCGATTATTTCGTCGTCGGACTTTCTAGACGACATAATTTCTTTAAGTACGGGATAATGCACATCCTCGAGTATCTTATAATCCTCGGGATTGATATTGACGAATTTCTTTATATCAACGGTATTATTGCCTATAACTTTGAACGGCTTGCCGTCGCGCCTTAAAATATAGACGCTGTTTATTCCGCTGTCCTGAATGCGCCTTGCGACCGCTTTATCCGGCTTATCGCCTTTTTTTGCGATAATTTCGCCGTCTTCGCTTACCGCGTCTTCGGCTAATACCTGTCCTTCTATTCTGTTGGCTATGCTGAGCTTTTTATTGAATTTATATCTGCCCACGCGCATTAAATCATATCTTCTGTTATCAAAGAAAAGATTTGTTATAAGCGTGTTGATACCCTCGGGAGTGGGCACCTCGCCAGGACGGAGCTTTTTATATAATTCCACTCGCGCGTCCTCGGTGTTTTTAATCGTGTCTTTCTCCATGGTCTTTAAGATGAATTCGTCTCCGGCAAAAAGCGCCGTGAGCTCTTCATCCGTGCCCACGCCTAACGCTCTCAAGAGCATTGTAGATGTAATCTTCTTGGTTCTGTCTACTTTAACGACCAGCGTGCCGTGGGAATCCTGTTCAAATTCCAGCCATGCGCCGCGATTGGGAATAACGGTGCAGTCAAAGCATTCCGCGCCGTTTTTATCAATTCTTCTGTTGCAATATACGCCGGGGCTTCTTACGAGTTGGCTGACAATTACCCTTTCGGCGCCGTTGATTATGAAAGACCCGTTATCCGTCATAAGCGGGAGGTCTCCCATGAATACTTCCTGTTCAATTATTTCGCCCGTCTCTAAATTGGTCAGCCTTACGGTCACTTTCAGGGGCAAGGCGTAAGTGGCGTCGCGGTCTTTACACTCTTTCACGCTGTATTTGGGCTCGCCTTCGAACTTGTAATCTACGAATTCCAGCTTTCTTCTGCCGGAAAAATCTTGTATCGGCGAGAAATCGTGTAATGCTTCGCGAATGCCTTCCTCGATAAAGTTCTTATAGGAATCCTTCTGAACCTCTATGAAATAGGGGATTTCTAAAGTATCCTTTATCTGGGAGAAACTCATTCTTTCTACATTGCCGCATTTTATCTTGTGAATTTTCTGAGGCATCTTGTCACTCTCCTTAAAAATTATATCCATTAAAGCATGTCATAAACAGATAATCCCCCTACCCCTGAAAAAAAGGCTTTCAGGGCATGATTTAGACACATATATCCATTATAACGCATTTTATTATTGTAATTATTAATCCGTCAAATGTCAAGGAAATAAATGACTTAATTTTCGGGACTTTACATTATTTTATCCGCATTAAAACGCAGTATTTTCATTTATTTATGTATATTATTATTTAGGCTTGTCAATAATATAAGTTTATGTTAAATCGCTTTATCCGTAATCAGTCAACAATAAGTCCCGATTTGTGAAAAAATATTGTTTATTGTTCGCAGTTATTATGCTATAATAATTTAGCCTTGCACCCGTAGCTCAGTCGGATCAGAGCATCGGATTCCGATTCCGAAGGTCGCAGGTTCGAACCCTGTCGGGTGTACCAGTTTTATTCCGCTGCCTTCGACAGGCAGCGGATACGGCACCGCTCTAACGGCATCTTTTTGCGCCCCACTCAGAACCCCGATATAAATAATACTATCGGGAACTTGTGGCGCTATCATCGAAAAATCTGCTAGTTATAGCTGCCATAGTATACTGATAAATGCTATTATTTTATAAGTTTTTAGTTCTTAATAGAAAATATATTTACTAAAGCCTATTATTATCCCTCTATTGAGGTTTTAATATTATTCTTTATTAATAAGGTTTGATATACAAAAAGCCGCCTTTTTGAGGCGGCTTTTAATTTATGATTACTTATTATTTGTTATCTACTAATGCCATATAAGCGATTAAATCGACTACCTTATTCGAATAACCCCATTCGTTGTCGTACCAGGAGACTAATTTCACGAATGTAGGATTGAGCATAATGCCCGCCTTAGCGTCGAATATAGAGGTCCTCGCGTCATGTATGAAGTCGGACGAGACAACCATGTCCTCGGTATAGCCGAGTATGCCTTTTAATTCATTCTCGGAAGCGGATTTCATAGCCTTGCATATGGATTCGTAATCCGTCGCCGTCTTTAATCTTACGGTGAGGTCTACTACCGATACATCGAGAGTGGGGACTCTGAACGCCATACCCGTCAATTTACCCTTTAATTCGGGAATAACCGCTCCGACGGCTTTAGCCGCGCCCGTCGAGGAAGGAATTATATTGCCGCCCGCTGCGCGTCCGCCTCTCCAGTCTTTCTTAGAGGGACCGTCCACGGTCTTCTGTGTCGCGGTGGTTGCGTGTACAGTGGTCATAAGACCTTCTTCGATACCGTAAGCGTCGTTAATTACCTTAGCGAGTGGCGCAAGGCAGTTGGTCGTGCAGCTTGCGTTGGATACGATATTCATATCCTTTGTGTATTTGCCGTTATTGACTCCCATAACGAACATAGGGATGTCGGCGCCTTTAGCGGGAGCGGTAATAATGACTTTCTTGGCTCCGCCCTGGAAGTGCTTGCCCGCGCCGGTGCTGTCCGTAAACGCGCCCGTTGCCTCGGCGATGTATTCCGCGCCTGCCTCCGCCCATTTAATCGCGGCGGGGTCCATTTCGGCATAAACGGTTATAGGATTGCCGTTTACGACGAGTTTGCCGTCTGAAATCTCTACTTTGCCGTTAAAACGACCGTGAATTGAATCGTATGTCAGCATATATTTCATATACTCAAGGTCAATAAAAGGATCGTTAATCGCCACTACTTGAACATCATTCCTGTCACAGGTTGCTCTAAATACCAAACGGCCGATTCTTCCAAAGCCGTTAATACCTATCTTTATCATTTAATACCTCCGAAAATTTCTTTTTCATTATTTTACAGCAAAGAAGATAATTTGACAACTATTTTCGCTATTTATTTAACAATCTTTATAATTATCCGGATTGAGCGCCTTTAATTCATCAAGCACGAATAAACCGTCCTTTCTTATCAGTTTGTCGTCAAAATATATCTCGCCGCCGCCGTACTCAGGCGTCTGTATCAGCACCAAATCCCAATGCACGGCGGAATTGTTGCCGTTATCTGCGTCCTCGTAACAGGAGCCGGGCGTTAAATGTATAGAGCCGGCGATTTTTTCGTCAAATAGTATATCGCCCGTAGGATTATTTATATAAGGATTAACTCCGAGCGCGAATTCGCCGACAAATCTTGCTCCCTCGTCCGTATCAAGAATGGAATTAATCTTTTCGGGATAATTTCCGGTAGCGTGAACGATTTTGCCGTCCTTGAAAGTGAGCTTGACATTTTCAAATTTTATTCCGTCTTCGATTGAGGGCACATTATAGCTAATCGTGCCGTTAACGGAATTTTTTACGGGCGCGGAATAGACTTCGCCGTCGGGAATATTTCTGTCGCCCTTGCATTTAACGGCGCCTATTCCCTTAATAGAAAATGTAATATCCGTGTCTTTTCCCGTAATCCTCACCTTGTCCGTTCTGTCCATTAATTCCTTTAACGGGTCCATTGCCTTGCTCATCTTGGCGTAATCGAGATTGCACACCTTATAGTAAAAATCCGTAAACGCCTCGGTGGACATGCCCATTAGCTGGCTTACGCCCTCGGTGGGATATCTCAGTACGACCCATTTGGTCTTTTTTACGCGTATTTCGTGATGAACTGGATGTGAATAGTACTTCGAATACTCTTGCATAAGAGCGGGCTTTATGTCCGAAAATTCATATGAGTTATTGCCGCCTCTTACGCCGATATACGCGTCCATTTTGCCCATAAACGCCGCGTCCGGTTCGGCCATTTCGCTGAATAATTCTTTACCGCCGCCTTTGATTATTTCTCTTGTAATCCTGCTGTCAATAATCTTTACGAAAGGCTTGCCTTTGACTTTGTATACCTCTTTAATAATAGCGTTAATAAATTCGGTGTCCGCGCCTCTGGATTCAATCAGAATTCTCTCGCCTTCCTTTAATTCGCAGGAATAATTGACGAGATTAGTAACGAGTTTCTGCATTCTGCCGTCTGTCATAAATACTCCTTAATCCTTGAAATTAATCATTTCCTTTATTATATATAACGGTCTGTTCCTGACTTCATCGTATATTCTGCCGATATACGCTCCTAGTATGCCGTAAGATGTGATTATTAATCCCGATAAGAATACCATCAGCGAGGCAAGCAGCAGAGCAGGGTAAAAAGCCTTTATCGCCCATACGGCAATAAACGCCGCAATTAAGCCCAAGCCTAAGATACTCAATACAATTCCCAGCATAAAGACCATATTCAGCGGCTTCAAGGACATAGACATAATTCCGTCTGCGGCCAGGCGCATCATCTTCTTTAGGGAATATTTGCTCTTTCCTTGCTTTCTTTCCTCTCTGTCGTACTCGAAAGCATACTGCTTAAAGCCTGTCCACGCGTTCATACCCCTTAAATACCTGTGGCGCTCAGGCATACCTTTCAGCGCCTCGACAACCTTTCTGTCAATAAGTCTGAAATCACCGGTATCGTTGGGGATTTTCACGGAGCTCATACTCCCTAATAATCTGTAATACGCGCTCGCGGTCGCTTTTTTGAAAAAGCTCTCGCCTTTACGGTTTCTTCTCTTGCCGTATACGATATCGTAGCCCTCTTTCCACAGGCGCAGCATATCGGGAATTACTTCTGGCGGGTCCTGCATATCGGCGTCGATGATGATTACGGCGTCGCCTTTGCATTTGTCTAATCCCGCGGATACTGCAATCTGGTGTCCGAAATTTCTTGAAAAGGATAAGACCTTTGCGTTGCTGTCAGTTTCGGTAATAATTTTTAATAGCGATAATGACTCGTCCGCGCTGCCGTCGTCTACGAAAATCAGTTCGTACGGATTATTCAATGCGTCCATTACCGCCTTAATGCGGTTATACGAGCTTATTATTGCCTCTTGTTCGTTGAATACGGGTATAATTACGGAATATAATTTCATATCTGCCTCCTAGATAGTATATACCATATAATACCTAGATTCAAATAATTTTTATCTCATAATCTTAGGAATATTTATCTAAAATAATAAATCCGCCGAAAACGGCGAATTTAGACTTTATTTATTCCGCTGTCCTTGAACGGACAGCGGAAATACACCGCTCTAACGGCATCTTTTCCGCTATAACTGCGTCAAAAGAACCCCGATGCAAAAATGCTATCGGGAACCTTTTTCCTTGTTCTCATCGAAAAATCTGCTCGTTATAGCTACTTCATAGCTAAAAATAAGGTTATTATTGTATAGGCGATTGATTGTATAATATCAGCATTCTCCTATGCCTCTTTATAAAGACCCTGATAAGAGTCCGACCAAATGCCGCTTGCGGCATTTGCGTTTGGTCGGAGAAAAGGAGCAATCTACAGAAAGAAAAACAATAGCCTTTAGGGTATTGGCGGGGAAAAGGTCGCATTGCTACCAGGGGCTATAGAGCCTAAAAGCGACGAATTTAATACATTAAATTAATCGAAAAGTCAGGGTTTCCCTGACTTTTCTCCTTACTCGTTGCGTAAGGGGTGAATTTTCTTTAGAAAAGAGGGGAAAATATCACGAAGAGTATCGACTGATATTGTCCCCTTAAAGTCCGACATAATGCCGCTTACGGCATTTGCGTTTGGTCGGGGGCTGTCGACAAGTCGACAGCCTCAAATTATGCTTTCCCGTCGCAGCCGAGCACATTTATTATCTTATGCTTGACGAGCGCCTGCATAGCCTTTCTGGCGTCGCCGAGATACTGTCTCGGGTCAAAGTGGTCGGGATGCTCGTACAGGTGCTTTCTGACCGCCGCTGTAAACGCAAGCCTTAAATCCGAATCGATATTGATCTTGCATACCGCCATTCTCGCGGATTGTCTTAACATCTCTTCGGGTACGCCCTTTGCGCCTTTCATCTCGCCGCCGTATTTCATTATTTCTTCTACTAAATGCTCCGGAACGCTGGAAGCGCCGTGCAATACGATCGGAAAACCGGGAAGTCTTCTCGCGACCTCTTCTAAGATATCAAATCTCAATTTAGCTTCGCCCTTGAATTTGAACGCGCCGTGGCTCGTGCCTATAGCGATAGCGAGCGAATCCACGCCCGTCTTTTCTACAAATTCCTCGACTTCGTCGGGCTTGGTGTAAGAAGAATCTTCTTCGGAGACATTGACATCGTCTTCGACCCCCGCAAGTCTGCCTAGCTCGGCTTCTACGACTACGCCTCTTGAATGCGCGTACTCTACGACCTGCTTGGTTATCTCAATATTTTCTTCAAAGGAATGGTGCGATGCGTCTATCATTACGGAAGTAAATCCGCCGTCGATAGAGCTCTTGCACAGCTCGAACGAATCGCCGTGGTCAAGGTGAAGACATATCGGCAGATTGGTATTAAGCACCGCGGCATCCACCATTTGTCTTAAATATACTGGGTCGGCGTACCTTCTTGCGCCCGCCGAAACCTGAAGAATTAAAGGCGAATTTACCTCCATTGCCGCCTGCGAAATCGCCTGAATAGTCTCCATATTATTGACATTGAAAGCGCCTATCGCATAGCCGCCTTCATAGGCTTTTTTGAACATTTCTTTTGTCGTAACTAAAGGCATTTTTATCCTCCTGTCCATAAATTTATTGTCAATATTATAGCATACGATTATGGTATATAAAAGCGAATTCGGTAAAAAATGGCAATTTCTATCTGAATTTATAACCGTTCTTTCTAAGGACGGCGAGTTGCATATTCAATTGCTCGATAAGCTCGTCGTTGTTTTTGGTCTTCATCATTAGCCCTATGATATATTCCGCCGCCTCTACGGTATCGCCCGAGGACAATATTCTTCTGACAGACCAGATGCCCTCAAGCTCTTTCTGCGTAAGCAATAGGTCTTCTCTTCTCGTGCCGCTCTTTGCAAGGTCGATTGCGGGGAAAATTCTCTTTTCGGACAATCTTCTGTCAAGGTGTATTTCCATATTGCCCGTACCCTTGAATTCTTCGTAGATTACATCATCCATACGGCTTCCCGTATCCACTAACGCCGTAGCTATTATTGTCAGGCTGCCGCCTTTTTCAATATTTCGCGCAGCGCCGAAAAACCTCTTGGGGCTGTGAAGCGCTCCCGGGTCTAATCCGCCCGAAAGCGACCTGCCCGTAGGCGGTATAGTCATATTATACGCTCTTGCGAGTCTGGTCAGACTGTCTAGCAATAGCACGACATCGTGCCCCATTTCGACAAGCCTTTTCGCTCTGTTTAAGACCATTTCCGCCGCCTTGGTATGGTGGTCGGGCATCTCGTCAAAAGTCGAATAAATAACCTCGCCCTTAATCGAGCGTCTCATATCCGTAACTTCTTCGGGGCGCTCGCCTATTAACAGCACTATTAATTTGACTTCGGGATAATTTCTCGAAATAGAATGTGCAATCTGCTTTAGGAGCGTGGTCTTGCCCGCTTTGGGAGGAGATACTATCATCGCCCTCTGACCTTTGCCTATCGGCGCTATTAGGTCTATCGAGCGTATCGCGAATTCCTTATACGAATCGGGATTTTCGAGCTTAAATCTCGAATCGGGATAAATCGGCGTCAAATCGTCGAAATTGGGACGCGTCAGACATTCTTCGGGGTTTTTGCCGTTGACTTCTTTTACGACTACAATCGCCGGGACTTTCGCATCTATTTGCGTTACTACAAGACCTTTTACAAAATCGCCTTTTCTAAGGGCGTATTTTCTGATCTTTACCGCTGAAAGGTAAGCGTCTCTGGAGCTGTTCTCGCAATTGTTAGACCTTAAGAATCCATATCCGTCGGGCAGTATCTCGAGTATGCCCTCTCTTTCTTCGTAATTCGCGTTGGGGTCAATCTCGTTGATGTCTTGGGCGGGTCTTGCGCTCTCCGCGACATTTCTGAAGAACTTTTTCTTATTATATCCGTCCTCGGGTTTCTTTTCTTTATAATCCCTGACATCTTTATAGTCTGAGGCGACATTTTTTTCTTCGGTCTTGATAATATCGTTAACTTTTAATCCTACAAGAGCTTTAGGAGGTCTGCCTCTGTTGCTTTTTTTCACGGGCTCTATCTTGCCCGTGCTGACGCTTATCATCTTCTCGATTAAGTCCATTTTATTATAAATAGTAGGAGATTTCACTCCCATATCTCTGGCAGCGTTCCTGAGTTCAAATAAACTTAATTCGTTAAGCTCTTCCATATTCATTTTAGAATAATCCATAAAAGTCCTCCTAAGTAGGTATGTATATAAAGGAAAATTTAAGTAAATATTTATTAATACAGTATACTCAATAAATTTTCCATTATTACCTGATGACAGATAATATATTTAATTATTATTAAAAACTACGACTTTGGTGTATTCGCCGTCGAATTGGGCTCTGTCCACTTCGATAGTGTCGCCGTCGACATATTCGATGTTTTCCTCGTCGAACAGCGCAAGAAAATCGTTTACCGGATCGAGTTCGCTGTAAGCCTCGCTCTTGTAATGCATCGGGATGACGATATCGGGCATTAATTTGTCCACATATTCCTTGGCAGTCTCGGCGTCAATTGTATATGTGCCGCCTACGGGAACCATAAGCACATCCACTTCCCCTATGACTTCCGTAAGAGCGATGTTGCATCTTTCGCCTATATCGCCGAGGTGACAGAGGTCGACTCCGTCTATTCTGAACATAAATATTAAATTATCGCCCCGCTCTCCTCCGTGCGAGGACAGCGCGCTGCTTATATGTATTCCCGGTATTTCAAACGCGCCTAATTCCTTAAAGATAGCAGGGTTGCCCCCAACGCCCTTATAATTATTATGGTCGCTGTGCAAATGACTGATTGTAACCGCATCGGCGGATACATCGGGAAAGTCTACGGTATAAGGATCGGTAACTATTTTCTTGCCTGTGCTCTCCTCAAGTAGAAATGAAGAATGACCAAGCCATGTGATTTTCATAAAATACTCCTGTATTTCTAACCTTTCTTATTCTTGTTAAAGGTCGTTATCAAATCATTAATCTTATCATGCGGGTCAAGCAGGTCGCTTACTGACCTCTTCTGATTACATGCGGCGACTATGTAAGCTATGAATTTGGACATATCCGCTTCGATAAACCACGGCGCGTCCTTTAATTCGGGGCGTCTGTAAGTAAGATTAGTCGATAGCACGGCGTTGATATAACCGTCCTGATAAGCCTTGTTGAATTTATCTATGCCCTCCGTAAACAGCGCGTAAGTCGCGTTCAGGAAAATCCTGTTGGCGCCGCGCTCTTTTAGATTCATAGCAAGCTTAAGCGAGGAATCGCCCGTCGCGATGATATCGTCCGCGACAAAGACATCCATTCCCATAACCGAACTTCCGATGTATTCGTGCGCGATTATCGGATTCCTGCCGTTTACGACGGACGAATAATCCCTTCTCTTGTAAAACATTCCGAGGTCGAGTCCAAGGACGGAAGCGTAATAGATATTCCTTATCATTGCGCCCTCGTCCGGGCTTACTATCATAAAGTTATTCTTATTTATCTCTATATCCGGAAAATTCCTCGTTAACGCCTTTAATATCTGATAAGTCGGGAAGAAATTATCAAATCCCATTAGCGGCGTCGCGTTTTGCACTCTCGGGTCGTGCGCGTCGAATGTTATTATATCCGAGACGCCCATTGCCTGCAATTCGGTCAGCATCATAGCGCAGTCAAGAGATTCCCTCGAGTTTCTTCTGTGCTGCCTGCCGCCATAGAGCAAAGGCATTATTACGGTAATCGAAGCCGCCTTGCCCGCGATTGCGGATATTATTCGCTTTAAGTCGGCGAAATGGTCGTCGGGAGACATCCTGACCTGCTCATCGTACATATTATAGGTACAGCTGTAATTGCCCACATCGACCATAAGATATAAATCCATTCCCCTTACGGTCTCTTTTATCATGCCCTTTCCGTCTCCTGTCGTAAATCTCGGGCATTCGTTGCCAATCAAAAATGTATTTTTCTTGCTTTTTCCCGTTCTTTGCGCTTCTTCGTTGTACCAGCCGACCAGATAACGGTCTACTTTCTCTCCCATTTCACCGGCGCCCTCGAGGGCTATCATCCCCAGCTTAGGCGTAGAAATTGTGAAATCAAAAGCAGACTCAAAAAAGGGTGCCATAAATCTTCCTCCGTCGTAAGAAAACCAAATAAAATTTCAAAATGAATAAATACATCCTCGCGTCTTCAACAATATGATACCATTATTTATAGTATTTATCAAACACTTTAACCCTAAAATGACGCTTTTTAGGAAAATTTATTACATCTTTTTGTCGTATTTAGGTTTAATCATACCTTAATCACATCAGGAGCGTACCCTCGTCCGAATCAATCACCCTTAATACCTTGACTTCTTCGCCCGTTTCGGCATCGATATACACATAGAATACAGAGTCTCCCGAGGTGCCGCTGAACTCGTAAGTCAGAAGTTCGGTGCCGCCGTTATACGGTATGAGCGCAAGCCTTGCCGTCTCAACCTTGATACTTGCGGAAATAGCGCTTCTAGCCTGACTTTCGCTGACCGAGGGCGATGAAAGATTCCTCTCGATATGATTATAAGTGTAGCTGAGCGCCTCGACGCCGAGAAGCTTGCCGTCATTGCTCGCGATTTTGATCTTAACCAGGTCGGGATACCATACGATATCGTTGACAACGGGCGCAAGGTTGACATAAATAATGCTGTTGTAATTGCTCACCCATACGCTCTTCATATCTTCAAATCCGAGATCTTCGGCGTATTGCTCGGCAAGCAAAGCGCATTCCTCGGGTGAATATTTGGGCTCCTCTACGTCTCTTGAGATATTTAACGATATCAGCTTGCCTCCTTTAACGGAGAGGTCAATGCTGACCGTTTCGCCGTCCGCGGTTTCAGCCTCGTAATTAAAGCAATCAAAGTAACTCTTGCAGTCGCCCTTATATTTGACATTTTTTAATTCGAGGTCTTCAAGCATTTCATTTATAATAGTCACGCCCTCTTCCTTGGTAATATCTTCTTCGCCCTCAAGCCCTTTAGCCTCTTTTTCTAAAAGAGCGGACGAGAACGGTCCGTCGTAAATCAGCGCCGGGTATTCCACGATGGATTCTTCAAGCCCCATAAACACCTCGGACAATATGCCGTCTTCGACATCGAGCATTTCGGCGAAATTAAAATCTCCTTTGGCGATTTCCGTACTGATTTTAGCGAGTTCGTCGCCGATCTGTCTTGTCATTTTGTACAGGCTGTCAAGCATTTCGCGGTCGTCTTTACTGAGTTCGTCGCCTTTCCCGAGCTTGTTAACGAGCGACATAGCGTAGTCGCCGGCCTGATTGATATACCTAGTCGTATTGGCGGCGTTGTAGTTATTTGTAGACAATGTCGACAGCGCCGCGCCGGCAAGCTGTGAATTCTTCTCTATTTCGTTAAGAAGCTCTATCTGCATGCCCTTAGAATTAGTAACCTGAAGTTTAGAATAACTGATTTCCATTTCGTTTACATTTGAAATCAGTTCATAGAACGCCCTCTCGTATACATTTTCGATATCGTTGCTAAGCGCCGATCTGTCTTTAGCGGTCATTCCGAGAATAATACCGAGAGTAGTTATCGCGGCTACCGCGACGAGCGACACCACAAGAGTCGCGATTTTATAACCTTTTAATTTCTTTTCCATATTTCACCTCTATGCGCAGAAGTAATGACTTCCTATTACCGTAATAACTCTTTTGCTTCTGATCCAGCTGTTGGTAGCCGTTCTCGGATTGTAATAAAACAGACTGCCGTTAGTCGGGTCCCATCCGTTCAGCGCGTCTCTAGCCGCTCTTTTAGAGGTCTCGTTAGGCGTCAGATTTATCTGCCCGTCGTGTACGGCGGTAAACGCCCACGGCTGATATACCACACCTGAAATCGTATTGGGAAAATCCGGATGTCTGACGCGGTTTAACACTACCGCCGCGACCGCTACCATACCCGTATACGGCTCGCCTCTCGCCTCGGAATAAACTACTTTTGCCAGCAGGTATTCGTCCGAGCCGCTGTAACTGCTGTTGCTGCTACTGCTCGCGGCAAGCGATATTCCTAAAGCCGCGGCAGTCTGCCTGCCTATGATTCCGTCCACTTGAAGTCCGTTTTTCTTCTGAAAATATACGACCGCCGCTCTGGTCTTAGGGCCGAAAATACCGTCTACCTGACCGGTATAATAACCCCACGCTTTAAGCCTTGACTGAATTGTCCTGACCTGCGAGCCCGTAGAGCCTTGCTTTAATACCAATACCTCTTCGGCTTCCTCGGAGAGCGGATAAGTCATATTGATAAACACGCCGGTCGTAATAAGCAACAGAATAAGTGATAATACAAATAATAATTTCGCCTTGTCTTTCATTGTTCACCCGTTTAATAGTTCATATATTTTTGATTTATATTTGAAGTAATCTCCGCCTTTATCCTCTGCGCCCACAAAGCACAGCGGCGGGAACGCCACGCACCACCAGTTATCGCCTTTGCCTTCTCCGAGAGTGATTATCAGAGCGTCGTATTCGCCCGACGGAAACGCGATATCGCCGTAATACCTTGCGGGAAACTTTTCTCTCGTCATAATTGCCGTCGCTGAATAATCAAAGCCCTTTTCATTAAGTTTGGCGGCAACGAGCTCGTTGATCTCGTTAAGATTCGCTTCCAACACGCAATACATTTGCTCTTTGTCGCTAATTCCCTCCGATAAAGGCGTAATAAACCTGACAATCTCTTCCTTGATGTAGTACTTGACGCTCTGGTCCTCGCCGCCGTTGCTGTTTGCGCGGATATGTATTCTGATTATTTTGGTAAAATCCGGCTCGTTGCAGCCGCACGCGAATACGCTTATCACTAAAATAATAATGCCGGCAATCGTCGCTTTGAGTTTCATATAGCACCTCTTACGAGAATTATTGCCAGCGCGATTCAAATTATACTTGCGCCGTCCTCAGAGCAATGTTATCTTTTCATCGACAATAGAGGCATTATTGTCATTTTTCAAATGACGAATTCTGTATTCTAGGGTCATTATAAGTCGCGGCTTAAAAGACGGACTTTCGTAATAATCCCCATTATTCAGAGCATAAACGCCTATAAAATGAATAGTAAAAGCCTGTTAAAATAATACGAAAGAAAGACAAAGCCCCTCTATCTCAAACATTAAATAGCCTATCCGGTATAACAGATAATTTGAATTCCCAACCATATCTTTTATACTTTCCTCTTTTTGTGCCCATTAAAAATGCACCTCCTTTTTGTTGAATTATTTGTCCAACTTTTTGGGGTGCATATCAGAAACAGACAGCGGAATATAAAACTATTCTAATATCTCGAGAGCTTTTAACGCGGTGGTAGTCGCGATCTTGTAATAATTGTCGGGAATTTTACTCAAGAGCTTTTGGGCGGAATCGGCATCGTCGCATATCGCCGCGACGGCGCTGCCGCTGCCGCTCATTACGGCGCAATTGCGGTTGTATTTCTTCATCAGCTTAACAAGCGGCTCTATTTCGCCGTTTAATTTATTCGCGGGTATAAAGAGGTCGTTTATGAGATAGGCGCATATGTCCTCTTTGTTTTTCAGGGCGTTAATAAGCGCGATATTATTTTCTTTTGACGGCGGTAGCGCCATTTCATCGTAAAGTCTGTACGCGTCTTTAGTGATGACGCCTTTATCGGGCTTGGCAATGACGACATTAAGCGGCTCGATTTCCTCTTCGGTCAGTATATCGCCTACGCCCCTTGCCCGCATTGCTCCGGATTTGACCTGCAACATAAAGGGGATGTCGCTGCCTACTTTTTTTGCAAGGAAATTAATTTTTTGCTGCTCAATGTCGAATAATTTAGAAAATCCCAGCATCACCGCCGCCGCATCGGCGGAAGAGCCTCCCAGACCCGCCGCCATAGGTATTTCTTTTTTTATCGTAATGTCCATTCCCTGTGTATCAAATTCAGCCATAAGAATTCTCGCCGCCTTAAACGCCGTATTGTCTTCCGCGTTAATGTTGACGCCGTTAACAAAGACATTCATATCCGACCGCCTTTCGATTGTAACGGTGTCGGATATGTCCACGGGACACATTACAGTGTCTATTTCATGAAAGCCGTCAGGAATTTTAGAACAAATTATAAGGCTTAAATTTACTTTGGCTCTGGCTTTAATAGTTATTTTTTTCATACTTTTATTATACCATTTTTTTTGCAATTCGTATCAATATTATTCCCGTTTATTTTAGCTCTTCACTTATTACGCCGCCCCTCGGGGCGGCGCATTTGTTATATCCTTCTGAAAATCTTTACCCTGTTGCCCCGCGCAAGCGGCAGTTCGATATTCGGATTCTGCTTTACGATATCGTCGGGATGCGCCGATAAATTCTTTACAAGGTCCCACATCTCTTCGCCGCCTTTGGCTATATACATGGATATCGCGTTAAGTTTACTTTCTTTCTTGTCTTTTTCTTCGCATTTTGTTATGATTTTGCTTTCTTTTTCGCGGCTTATCGATATGCAGAGTTTAATATCCGCTTTTACCTCGATTTCGTTCGCGCTGAGGGCTTTCGCGTTGACATTGTATACGCAACCGTATCCGCTCGCGCTGTCTTTTTCCTTTACATTATCGTCAATTAATTTCAATGAATACGGCAGTTCCGCTCTTACGGAAGTTATCTTGTCTTCTTGGTCGATATAGAGCACGCACGCGGTCATCAGCCCTTCCGCGGTAATTTCTCCGTCTGAGGGAATTAAATTCGCGAGGTTATTCCTCGTAAGGCATACGGCGAGAATGTTCTTGACCGCTTTCATTTCGCTGTCAAGCGTCGCGACGGCGCTGATTTTTTCTTTATAGCAATTCTTTAAGACTACTTCCTTGCATTTAATTACGCTCTCTTCTTTGTCGAGATTGTATTCGTTGGAATATAAGTCCGTAACCACTTTATTGCTTACCTTTTCAAAAATCGGGGCTTTAACGCCTATGACCATTTCGGCGCGGATTAAATTGTCGTCCTTTGCGCCCGACAGAATTATTCTCTTATTCTTTATGTATAATTCAGGGTCGGGCATACATTCGGCATTCGCGCCCTCGGCGTCAAGTTCTTCGTTAAAGGGTATAACGAGATTTTTTACCATTATTTCGTTGCCCGTTCTGAAAGAGACCGCCGCGTGCGCCTCACCCGATACGATAAGCGTATTTAAGCCGCACTTAGAAGAGTTTACGACGGTTTGGACATCGTAGACCAGAATTTTGTCTATTTCCCCGCCCGCTTCAATCTCCTCGTATATCTCGAATGCGCCTTCTACGACCGATTTCAGGTTATCGGTATTTATAACATTTTCTTTGGTCAGCACATTTTCGTCGGTTGCCGCGAGCGCCTCGTATTCCGCGCTTTTGATTTCGTCTACTTCGATATCCACCACCGCGGTGAGTATGATATCTTGCCCAGAAAGCGCCGAATCCGTATCCACGACATTTAATTTCATTATCAGCTTTGACGAGGGCGTAATATTTTCGTCTTTTAAGGTATCCGTGAAATCCGCGAAATAATCCAGAGAAATAACGCCGTTATCATTGGACGCGAAAACCGTCTTGAAATTGACCTTTCCGTTGATTTGCACCTCGCCTTCAAGCGGCTCTATCGCAAGAGCTCTGGCGTCCGCGCTGGTACCTAAGATAACGCCGTTGTCCGAGGAAGTGTCGAGCGTTGCCTTGACGACGACCTGTGCGGACAGGATTTTTTCAATGTAATCCGATTTGATTTTGTTAAAGGTTGTCTGAATAGCCATTTTTTGCCCCCTGTTTGGTTTAAGGTCAATAATAATATATGGCAAACGGCATTCCTATATGAATGATTATTTACACAAAATTTATAAATTTAATATTTCCCGTAAGCACATCGGAATACGAACAGCTTATAATATCCATGCCGTCGTCGGTCTTGGTAAGTATTGTAAAAATCGATGGATAAGTATTATTAACTCTTCCTTTTAATGTAATGAATTTATTCCGGCCTTTATTTAATCTGAATATGACATCTTTGTCTTTGATTTCTAAAATCTGCTTTTTGACACTGTCCAGACCTCTGCTTGCATTTCTCATAATATATAGTATTGCCTTAAAACCCGGATTTAGACCTTATATTTTACCCGGCAGGGGAATCGGGAGTTAACGCGGCTACCTAATCAAAAAAAAGATTATTAATTACAGGTATTAACGCTATAAGGCGTCAGCGCCGTGAAATATTGCATAAATGCCCGGTTTTTTTGCGGATTTTAAGAGTTTCCGAGAAAAAACTATGTTAAAATGGTTTACAACAATCTATAATATTTCTATAATAAATTGCGATTATAGGCAAATGGGAGGACAATATGGCCATAAACTATAAATTATGTCCGAAATGCGAACTCAATTGGATACCTGAAGAGCATGAAATCTGCGAGGTATGCAGTCAATTAACCAAAGGCGAAATAGATATTTACGACGAAATTGAAGAAGAAGAAGTTAAATTATGCCCCGTATGCAATATGAATTACATCCTAGAATCAGAGAAAATGTGCGATAACTGCGCGGCGGACGCTCAAAGCGACGAGGATGAAGACGAAGACGAAGAAGAGAAATACGACTTCACAGACGATATTATAATCCCGGACGGAGACGACGATATTCTTGTCTTGGACGATATAAGCGAAGACGAGGAGGAAGCGGAATCAGACATCGAAGACGAATTTGACGATATCGACGAGGAAGATCTCGACGAGGATGAGGACGACGACGAGGATGAGGACGACGACGAGGATGAGGACGACGATTTAATTTAATGTATCACTAAATTATAAAAAGTCAGCGGAAGCTGACTTTTTTTAATTGGTTACCCGTAAACTTAATGGCTGTTTATGCTCCTTCCAGCAGCATCTTATCCGCGACCAGCGCTATGAATTCGCCGTTAGTGGGCTTTTCATTGGCGGAATATATCTTGATGCCGAAGATATTATTTATATTCTCGATTTTACCTCTGTTCCACGCAACTTCTATCGCGTGGCGGATAGCCCTTTCGACTTTGCTCGGACTCGTGTCGAATTTATCCGCTATGGACGGATAGAGCTTTTTGGTTATGCAATTTATTATTTCGGGCGTCGAAATCGCCATCTTAATCGCTTCCCTTAAAAACTGGTATCCCTTAATATGCGCGGGAATTCCCACGGAAATAAAGATGTTAGCGATTTTTTCGTCAAGCGACCTGATCGCCCTTGCCTTAAATGTGTCCGCCGAAAAATATTTTTCCTCTTTGTCCGTAAAAGTTATTACGGGCTTTATTTCGCTCTTGTCCGCGAATTCCGTAATCCTCATACGCAGAGTGTCCAAATTCACGGGCTTAGCCATATAATAACTCGCTCCGAGCCTCATGGCTTTCATAACGAACGCGTCGCCTACCAGCTGTGATACGATGATATATTTGGGCGGCTTTTCAAGCCTTACTTTCGCCATTACATCAAAGCCGTCCAGCTCGGGCATTACGATATCAAGTATCACGATATGAGGCTTTAACTCCTCTATCATCTCAACCGCCTTAATCCCGTTGTCGGCAGCGTAAACAACCTCGATTTTATCGTCATTTTTGAAATAATCCACCATTGATTCCCTTAATTCTTCGTTATCTTCCGCAATAATGATTTGTAATTTATTCATATTTCCCCTCCGTGTCAAATCTTTTAGCTAATTATAACAAAAAAAGTGGCTAAAAAATGATATTCTGGCAATTAAGGCTGTAATTATATGTCGATTTATGTCGAATACAAAACTATAAAAAAACTGCAAGATTGCTTGCAGTTATTTTATTATTATTCTTCTTCTTTCTCGGCTTCTTCTTTAGCCTTGATGTCGTCTTGGGTCATTTTCCCTATCATGGCGTTGACAAATTTCGAGGAGTCCTCGAGATCGTACGAGGTCAAATCCGCCATAAATGTATAACCGTAATTTAACTCCGCCGTGTTAATATAATACATATTCCCGTCAATAAAATCCGGTCCCGCCCATTCCGTCTTAATAGGGTCTTTAATGAGCACTACCGCGTTTTCCTGCTTGTCGAGCGGGAATCTGTTGACTTTATTGCTGTTAAGATAGTACACATAATCCCTGCCGGATATCGGCGCGATTCCGAGAATTATTATATCGGACGGAAAATCGTATACTGTCTTCTCGCCGGTGTGTTTTGCAAGAATATACGGCGCCGAGTCCATAATAAAAACGCCCTTATCATAGCTTACGGGGAATATCTTGGTAGCGGTTTTTAAGGAGAAACATTTTTCGTCAGCTTTATCAAAGTTAAATTCCGTGCCGTCGAATTCGTAGCCGAACAGACCTCTGTCCTGATTTTCTACGCTTGCCACGCTCTTCTTGGTGTAGTATACCGCAAGCTTGTTATCCGTTACGCTGCTTGACAATAAAGATATCGTGAAGATATTCTCGAGATCGCCGCCGGCGGTATAAGTCTTGTTATCAATGAGCTTTTTCTTGCCCGAACCGTTACTGTTGACAACATATACTTCATTATGATATTCCGTCTCGTCTTCGGGGTTTTTTACATAGAAGATATAGTCCGCGGGCGACTCGGGAGACGCGGGATTATATACGGGATTATTAGGGAAGAGCACGCTCGTTACTTCTTCGTCAATCGTGGTCTCTTTGAATTTCTTATTAGTTAAATCTATTGATATCAGCTTATTATCTTGATAGTATACGAATGCGTCTTTAGTGAACTTAAACCGCGTGGTATTACCCTTAATTGTCGTGATTTTCTGGGTCTTGGTTCCGTCTATCGAAGTCCTGAAGAAATCGATATAATCCGTAAGCACATTGCCTTTATTGTCCGTACCCGTGCCCGGAGACACATAATAAATCCAATCGCCGAACACATAAATGCCGTGGTCTTTGCTCGAGGACATTACTTTCTTGGGAACGACTACTTTTACATCCGTCAAATTATTGTCAGCGTCAATCTTGCCGCGCATTACGGCTCCTTTTAAGACATTGCCGAAAAAATTCGTTTTAGGGTCCTCGGCATCGTAATCCGAATATCCGTTAATAAAATACAGCCACTCGCCCTGCTTTACGGCAAGACCGCCGTTATCGATTACCGTCGCATCTTTATCGCCGCCCCCGACTGGACCGTATTTATAGCTCTCGCATGCGCCAAGGATTGTGAGTACGAACGCAATTATGATGATTACGGGTACTATTTTTTTTAACATACATATCTCCTGATGTGCTAATTATTATGCATCCTCATAAATTATATAGTATAACAATCATTATTGCAAATAAAAAAATCATTGAAAAGGGAGAAAACTATGAAAAAATTCGGTCCTTATATGGGTGTAACGGCAAACCGCAAAAAACCTGCCGCTCAATCAGACACGGTAAATTCTACCGATGCGCAAGCCGGAGAGGAAACCACATATCCTAAAAAGCCTGATTTATCCGAAATTCAGCGGCGTTACGAGGCTTTTATAGAAAGACACGAAAGGCTGTCCGAAGAGCTGGAAAGGGAATTTGCGGCAGAGCAAGAGCCCGAAAGCGAACTTACGGAATAAACTATTTATTACGCCGTCTTCAACGGACGGCGTAATACTATTCAATAGTCTTTCCCGTTACGGCGTCCTGAAATATCATCCAGTAACCTTTGCCTTCCGGGTCCATATAATCAAGCGGCAGCCATTCTGATTTTTGCTTGGGCTTGATGCTATATTCGCCGGGGACGCCGTAGCAGATATGCGTCGCTCTGGAGCCGTTAAACAGTATGCCCACGACATAGTAATCGTCGTTTTCGTAATTTACTCTCACCCATTTGGAATCGGGCACGGATTTCATTAAATCTTTATCCGCGGGATAACATCTGAACAATTCGTCAATCTGCGGCTTAATTGAATTAAAGAAATCCTCGTCGGGCTCTTTGGTAGGCGGTTTCGCCGCCGCGACATTCTCCGGGGCGTTTTCTTGATTCAACTCTTTATTATCAATTATATTTGCTTGATTTACATCTTTATCCGTCTCTATATACATCACTTCGATTGCGGGCGAATCGGGCGCGTTCTCCTTATTGTCATTAATAATATTATCGTCTGCTTCGGGGAGTTTTGTTTCAATCTTAATATTATCTCTGTTCTCGTCCGCCTTATTTTCGGCAGCCTCTTTCATAGTCTCCTGAATTACGGGATTATCTTTGGTGAACATCTCTTTTAGCGAATTAATGTTAACGCTTTTCCCGTCCGAACTGCCGTATAATACAGGCTCCGAATTGTCTGAATTTATAAGAAGACATTCTATTCTGTCGCTTAAATCCAAACCCTCTCCGAGATCAAATTCGTAATTTAATCCGTCAAGTTCGTACTCGTACAGCCTGCTGTAACCCACCCTTATTCCGAGACGGAACCGGCCTTTAGGCTCGGATATATTTATCAGTCCTTTATTCCTTGTTCCGAAAGAATCGAGCTTTACTATTCCCTTGCCGCCGCCCGTAAGCGCCTTTAAAATGATTAACTTTCTCACTAACCGCATACCTTCACCTCTTCATCAATATATATGAATATTCCTATATTCTTATTCCGCTGTCCTTGAACGGACAGCGGAACTTCTTTGATTTTTCAAATAATGAAATTGTGTAAAACAAATAAATTAAAGTCTATTCAATAGCGTTATTTATATGAAATCAAATAGCCTATCTGGCAACGATTTGTCGATTATACCAAAATAAAGGAAAAAAGTCAGATGTGCTGACTTTTTTCGATAAGCCTTTAATGCTATTAAAGTCGTTAAATACGCTTATTCGCCCTTGAAAGGCAGAAGCGCCATATACCTTGCGCGCTTAATCGCGACCGCGAGCACTCTCTGATGCTTGGCGCATACGCCGCTCATTCTCCTGGGGAGTATCTTGCCCTTTTCGGTTACGAATTTCCTTAGTCTTACAAGGTCTTTATAGTCTATGTCGTTTACTTTATCGACACAGAACTGACACACTTTGCGTCTCGGAGCTCTCTTTACATGCTTTGGTTTATCTTCGTTATCGTATGCCATAATTCTCTCCTATTAAAATGGTAAATCCTCATCCACGGCTTTCATTTCGCTGATGTACGCGGTCCTCGAAGGAGGCTCGACCTGCGAAAAGCCGGAATCGTTATAATTCCTTGTCGAAAGGAATTGAACTTCGTCAGCCACTATATCCGTGGTGTATCTCTTCTGACCGTCTTTCTCGTAAGAGCCGGTCTGTATGCTGCCGCATACCGCTACTTTGCTGCCCTTATTGAGATACTTGACGCAATTGTCCGCCAATCCGCGCCAGACGATGATATTGATAAAATCCGTATCCTTGTCCCTGCTCATGCGTCTGGTAACGCCTATGGTGAATCTGCAGTAATTAATACCGCTCTGTGTGGTCGCTGCTTCCGGGTCTCTGGTAAGGTTTCCTATTAAAAATACCTTATTCATTTATCTTTACCTCGGTTATTTATTATTCGTATCTTCAGTGTCCGCTTGGGGAGCGTCTTCAACGGGCTTGACTTCAACGGGCTTGACTTCAACGGGCTTGACTTCAACGGGCTTGACTTCAACGGGCTTGGGTTCTTCGACTGCCGCGTCCGCCGCTGCCGGCTCGCTCTCTACGGGCTCTTCTTTCTTTACGGATTTATCTTCGTCTTTTTTAGGCTTGTCGACCTTTCTGGTCTTCTTGATTACGGGGAATTCGTCTTTTTTCAATATCATACATCTGACGGCGCCTTCGGTAATGCTCACCTGTCTCTCGATTTCAAGAGGTACGGTGGCGTCTGCCTCGACATTCATCAGAAAATAAAAGCCTTCGTTTTTCTTATTGATTTCGTATGCGAATTTCCTTGTGCCCCATTTGTCTAAAAGGACTATTTTGCCGTTTAATTGTTCGATAACCTGCACGAATTTATCGACCAACTTGGACTTCATTTCGTCAGTTAAATCATTGTCCAGAATGTAAAGAATCTCGTACTTATTCATATTTCACCTCCTTATGGTCTATGGTCTAATTGGTTTTAGACAAGGATTACAGATTAAGATTATAGCAAATAAGAAAATATATGTAAAGTGATTTCGCCTAAAACAACGGCAAAATAATTGCAAATACGCGTCTTATAGTATATAATACTTTCGCTGTCTTTGTAATAATGTTCTCGTAGCTCAGCAGGATAGAGCGAACGCCTCCTAAGCGTTAGGTCGGGGGTTCGAATCCCTTCGGGAACGCCAAAAAAGCGCACCTCAAAGGGAGTTAGTCATAGGGATTTACGAAAACAAGTAAATTTTTGACCGGCTCTCTTCAAGCGGAGACAGCAAAGAAAGGACTGCACTGAAGGATAAAACCTTTGGTGCAGTCTTTCACGTTGATAAGTAATATTATACATCCGACAGTATTGCTAACACCCAGAAGTTTGTTACAACTTCAAGTAACCCTGCTTGAAAGCATCTGGGAATAAGAAGAGTTTTTCCCCAACTGCAAACTTCACACGAATGTGTTTCCCAGCTTTATCGAGCTTTGTAACTATACCATCACCGAAGCTCTTATGCTTAACCGCATCGCCTTCCGAAATCTCCGGTATAACAAACTCTTCCATTTCCTCATCGGCTTGCGTGCTGGTGCTATAAGCGTTCTTATGCTCGGCTACTTTCGACAGCGGAGGCTTAATTCCAAAATGCCCCGTAACATATGTTGTAGCAGATGGTTTTGGATCAGGCTTTGGCACAGCTGCAACGGGCTTAACATCTTTTTCAATTGCTTCTTCGAACGCCGAGTTGATGGATTCCATTGTAGCCTGTTGATTGTAAAACAGTCTATCATATTCTTCGCGTTTGATGACGGTATCCCAGCCACCGATATCCTTTCCTTCGTGCTTGTCGATACCGGTATAGGAAAGGCTGCTGTCTTCGTAACGCTTGAACTTAAAAATGGCATCGTTCATCAGGCTTGCATTAAATACCCCAAGGCTGCAAAGAAGTTCAAAATCCTTTACGTTTAAGCCCGTTACCTTTTTAAACAATCCCGGCTCAAGCTGAGTTATAACATCTCTGAGTGACCGCTCGCGATAATCAGTGAGATACATAAATATCGGAATACGGGTAGCAAACTTGATGAGCTTTTCCTGAATCTGCTTCCGAAGAGACTTATATTCCTTTTCCTCTTCTGAGATTTCCTTTTTCTCCTTCGGAGTCATCTTCTCGGATTCTTTCTTGGCTTTCTTTACCGCTTCTGACTTGTTGATAATAGTCTGAATATCTTGATTCAACGAGCGGAAACCTTCTATGCTCATAAGAGCGTCGAGAGCTTCTTTGTTATTCATTAGGCGTTGCAGAGTGTCATTATCAACATTAACCAGTAGCGCAGATTCCCAGCGCTTTGCAAGCAGAGTAGCAGAAGTTCCAGCCATTGCGATGTCGAGAATGTCCTGCGCATTAATCTGCCGCATGGTGCTGCCGTCATAGGCCAACACCGGCAGGAAATTAATGAACTCTGCTACCTTCTTTTCGGGATTGCTTTCATCAACATTCAAACGGCAAGAGTAGTCAGCTATCTGTCGCAGCGCCCTGTCCAAAGCAAAGTCAAAGACATAGCATTCTTCTTTCATAATCAGGTCTTTACCTTCTTCATCTTTAACTACCCACGGGGATTGGACACGAAATGCTGCTTGGAAATAGGTCTCCGGGCTCTTAAGGTTACGCAGCATGAATATGCCTGTCCACGGCTTTACGGTAACACCTGTAGTTAGCTTGCCACAGGTGAGGGTGATGGTATATGTCTCTAATGGATTCCCCATGGCATGCAGTACCGGGTAAAGGGCATCCAAGCCTATACCAGCTTCTGTTCCGGCGCAAACGATAATTTTATATTTCTGATTATAATACCCGTTCTGCTTCTGCATCATCAGGTTATACATAGCCTGGCAGGATGCCACATTCGGCAAAAACCAAATTGTGTGATTCAGAACATTCAAAAGTCGTGTATCGGAGAAAGGCATCGGAGGACGCTTATCCTGCCCGAGCTTCATATCATCAACATTGGATGGAAGATAAGAACCGCGAATCAGATCAAGCCATTTCTGCACTTCATTCTCGAAAACAAACCGGGCATCTTTGCCTTTACCCTTGGCAGAAAAGAATACATTTAAGTCGAACTCGTTAAACTCGCCTTGCATGGCAATCTGGCGAATGCTATCTGGTATCCGATAAGTGAGCATGACCATTCTCGGCAACGATAAATAGGGATTGCCAGGGCCTTTCCAGCTTTCCTTTGCACGTTGCTCGTCAGAATATGTCCAGTTATAGATCTGATCTTCTATAAATTCGCCACTATTAATGGCGCGGAAAGGTGTGCCGGAAAGGTATAAATAATAACCGGCTGTGATGGGAAGGAAGGTTTCGTTGTAGGCGTTATCGGCCTCATCCTTCTTGTACTTCTCTATATCAAAGTCGACTATTTCTTCCTCATCCGGATTCTCAAAGAGCTTTTTGGCATTTTCTCGCCATGCACCAAAGTGATACTCATCAAAAATAACCAAGTCCCAATTTTCCGCATGGATAAATTCATTCTTAGCTTTTATGCCACCATTCTCATTGGTACCCAACAAGTCTTGAAAGGAACCCAAAACGACGATAGGCTTCTTTTTATCACACTTCGCGTAGGCTTGATCGATATTAACATTATTGTTGTGCGCGTCCTTATTGGAAACAAACTGCCAGCCTTCGAAATCGACATGAGAAAGTAAATCATCTCGCCATGCGGATTCGACAGCGGGCTTAAAGGTAAGCACCAACACGCGCTTAAAGCCCATCTTTTTTGCAAGCTGATAGGCTGCAAAGGTCTTACCAAAACGCATTTTGGCATTCCATAGAAATTTCGGTGCTCTGTCCGGCTCGTCGTATTTAGCCTTGGTAAAATACTCCACCGTGCGTTTTACGGCTGCCTGCTGCTCCGGACGCATATGGAATGCAGCTGTCCGACTGTCAGCAGTGATTTTTCCGGTTTTAAGTTCAACAATAGCCGCCTTGACATCATTTAGGGAGCAGTTGTACCACTCGTTATCGTCAGCGACTGCATTGAGCTGTCTGAAACCTCGTCGCTCTAAAATTCGATGTATATCCTTATCAGTAAAGACAGAGCCATCCTCACGCATAGCGCTCTCTTGATAGAGGATCTTAAACGGAACAGCAGCAGTGTGCAGTTGCTCTTTGATGCGGGTAGCCACATCGCGTTCAGTATATCCGATTTTTATGTATCCCTTGTGGGAGGCCACTCCAATAAGTTCATACACATAGATGGTTGGGGTGATCGAAGGCCGTTGAATAAAGAATTCAGTTGCCATTATCGTCACCTCCATCTAAGTCCATCGGTTTAATCATTGATTCGATGAAGTCTATTTCTTCTTGAGTTAAGCCATATTTAGCATATAGTTCGTCGTCTGTCCAAGGTTTTGAGAAGTCTTGAATCGGAACAAATGAGTATGTACTCTGAGTCATATTTTTGTTTTTTCTAGCACCTACTAATAGACGAAAAAATTTGGTTTGCATATAATCTCTAACATTATTAGTTTCTTCTTCTGTACTGAAAGGCCCAACACGTAAAAATGTCTCTGTACATACCATATTGGGTTTTGCTACTACTGGCTTTCCTATGATTCGCGCTGGAATAGGATAACCAATCTGTCCTGCAGCTCCATCTGCTTTAGAAATGAAGAGTCTGTATTGTTTAATTTCATCAAAGTTTCTTTGAACAATGCTATAAGGTAAATGCTTTATTACTCTTTTATTGTTTTCAATGCCTAATACAGAGTAGCATTGATTGCTATTTTGAGATTTCATTTTTTTAAAGTCCGCACTATTAATTCCATATGGGTTTCTTGTGCTTACTATTTGAGAAAAACTTTTTTCTTTATGTGATTTTACTTTTCTTATAATTGAAATCACTTCATTGTATCTTATAAATACATCGGTACCTTCTTCTAAAAGTGGTCGTTCGGAAACGGCAACTATTTCATTATTTGCATAAGAAACCACTTTGCATAATCCTTTATTATCCCGATCCCACAAAAAATAGCAGACTCCACCTTCTATTGCAACCCCAGGGAAACAATCTCCTGCATTTATAAAATCATGTATTTCTCTAATTCTCTCATCATTAAGCATTTTACTTCGAAAATCGTCCAATCCTTTACCGCCTGTAAACCAGCGTGATGGTATTATCATTGTTAAATAACGGGGATTTAATTGTATACTTTTTTCAACAAAGTAATGATAGAGGGGTATAGCACTAGATCCTGTTCCACCACCATCATTCAACTGATAAGGCGGGTTGCTAATAATCACATCAAACTTCATATTAAAAATCTCCTCTGGCTTATTAGTATGTATCCATTCGTAGGCGTGCGTCTCCAAATCGTCGCTACGATCGTATTGGCTTTGAGATGCACCGCAATAAACACACTTTCCGTCACGCCAAGTATGCTTAATTCTTCTAAACCGAATATTACCTTGTTCATCATCAAAAAGCGATACCGAGAATTCAGTGTTTGGGAACTTCGAACAATAAACGCTCCGACGGGATAAAAAACCTGTCAGTTCTGTAATTGCAATACCAAAGAGCTGTTTATGGAAAATGTGGTCTATACGCTCCTGTAAGTCCGGGAACTGCGGCTCCAGTCCTTTGATAAGCCTTTTGGCAATTTCCCTGAGAAAAACACCGGTCTTGCAGGCGGGATCAAGAAAGGTGGTGTCCGGGTTTTGAAAGAGCTCCTGCGGCAGCATATCAAGCATAGCGTTTACTACGTCGGGCGGAGTAAAAACCTCATCGTTTGAGAGATTAGCAAGGCAGGACAGCACGTCCGGATTGTATACATTATTAAATAATCCTGTATCAGCCATTTTCCTGTATCCTCCTATAATGTGATATGCATTTCTTCAGGAACACTCCTTCATCCGAGGGCGCCTCTCTTATATCTTCATCGAGCATGAGTGATATTTGCTCAGGCTCGTCTTTTTTCTTTTTATGTTTAGGCCTTTCCTCTTCAGCAGCCAGCAGTTCGGCAAAGGTATAATCGCTGCGTTGCATCATAGCATCATTAAAAGGAAAAGTCCATTCGGAAAAAACTATAGGTTCATTAGTATCCTTTCCATTTTCATCGACACATTTAAGTGTCAACGCATTACCGCAAACGATGTTACGGGAGAGGATAAACTTGGCAGCCTCGCGGGTGTCATCATTGCACTCTTTTTTACATATAGCCTTATATTCCTTATCCCACATTTTAAATAGCCGCTGCCTACATTCGATGCAGTTGTCGATCAGTAAATCCACTCCATATAAGCTACCCAGCGCCAGAAGTGAATTGCGCTCCCAATCATAAGGGCTTTTTTTATATTTTTTTCTCACAACAGCCAGCTTTCGTGAAAGTATTTCTGCAAGGAAATTTCCATTACCGCAGGCAGGCTCCAAAAATCGTGAGTCAATTCTTTCAGTTTCCTGTTTCACCAAGTCGCACATGGCTTTAACCTCGCGTTCAGCTGTAAAAACCTCGCCATGGTCAGCTACGCGTTGCTTGGATTTCACTTGTTTTGTCATTCCTTTATCTGCTCCTCGTCCGGAACAAACTCCAAAATATCATTAGGTGTACAACACATTGCTAAACAAATGCTTTCCACTTTATCTAACGCTATATATTGGCCTGTTCTAATTTTCGTGATTATATTTGCTGATATATTTGCTCTACGCATAAGTTCAGCATTAGATATATTTCTATCAATCATTAAGTGTTGCAACTTTTTATAGCTTACAGCCATAAGCTATACCTCCAATTAAGAGAAGTTATACAAAGGATATCACATTTCTGTTAAATTTTCAATAAATACATGAATAAGTTTTATCCGAAAGCATTTAAAACGTCACACACATACCAGGCATGGTAGCGAGTTCAATTTTTATTCCTTGTTTTCTACTTCCACTGCCTTCTTCCGGGCATAGCTCGCTCGCCTGTTTCTCCGATTACGCTCGGCCTGGCAGTCCCAGTTATTACAATATAGCTGGCGGCTTGAATGCCGCACAAAGTATTTCCCGCAGGCAAGGCATGACAGTATCGAGCCTTGAGATTCGAAATAGTTAAGGTCTTCATCCACCGGTGACAGAGGATAAGGAAAGCGCTCTCAATGTCGACCACTTCCTCTCCCTGGTAAGAAAGTATACGGATATAAAGGAACTCACAGCCGAGATTATACGAGAATTCGTTGAAAAAATCTATGTTTACAAGGCAGAGCTCATTGATGGCAGGCGGGTACAGCGTATCAAAATTGTATGGAATTGCATTGGCGAGTTTGAACCACCGGTTTCTACATCCACCACAAAGAATGAAAAATCGGCATAGCCGGTAAATACATACCAAACTATGCCGATATTTTCCGGGATTAAAAATCCCTAAGACGCACCCTCAAAGGTGCGCTTTTTTTTCTTGATTGACAATTTTCTATTTTATATAGGAAACTTAAAAAATCATTTGTTATTCTTATACCCCATTGACTTTTTACTTATTTTGGTTTTATAATCTTTCAAAGGGGATTATTATGGAAAATAAAAAGCAAAGCAAAATCGGAAAGTACTTTGAAGAGCACGAGAATATCGCTCAATTAATTAAGTTTACTATTATAAGCATGCTTGCGTTCGTTATAGAGTACACTTCGTTTACTCTGATTATCTTGTTGTTACGCGGATACAAGACCGAGGTCGTATGGTGGATATTCAGCTATACCGAGGCAAACGGCGGCGCCGGCGCTATGATAGGCTTCTTCGTCTCAACAGTCCTTGCTCAGATAACGGCGTTTATCATCAACAGGAAAAAGACTTTCAAGGCGACAAATAATATAGTATTCAGCGCCGTATCATACGCGTTTATGGTCTTAGGTATCGTAATACTTAACACCTGGGCTGGCTCGGCGATTACGAGCGCCGTCAACAAAACGATAGATAATCTCACCGTCTGCCAGTACATAGGCAAGTTCGCGGGCTCGTTTATGGCTTTTGTTATCACATTCGTTATGAGTAAATTCGTAATAATGCGCCGTGTAGAACCGAAAAACGCTTAATTTACAATTTCGTAACCATATCTGCCGCTGACGGGATTTTTACGCTTATAATCGAACTTTATAATTACTCTCTTTTCGCTTATGCCGTAAAGACATGAGAATTCCTCATATAATACCGAACAATCATTTTTTCCGCTTATAAACTTCTTAAATTCTTCGGTGTATTCCTTTCTTAATAAAGCGGGCTTAATTCTTGAATTGTTTACCAACAGATAATCAAATCTCATCAGTTCCCTGACCCGTTCATCGTTGCCGCTATACTCTAAGATGCCCTTTGATAAGCTCTCGGGCTTTATAATATCGATGCCGTTATTATAAAGGTAATCGCTTAACTTTACGAAAAATTCATACGCGCTTTTTTTCAACATAAATTCAAGCGTATGATAAAATCGTCCGCTGTTATAAACGCGATTGAATACGGATTGTATTCTGATTAACTTCATTATATCTTCTTCGGACATATCCGGCGTCTTAATTATCTCGTAAGGCGCGTCGTTATTAAAAACCGCCTTATATGACTTTCTTATCGGCGTATATTTCAGCATCTTGAGGAGATTGAGTTGCAGCATATGCGGTCTTAAAGCGAACACCTTATCCATAGAGCGCCCGAATGTGTCAAGATTGTCGTAAGGCAATCCTATTATCAAATCTATATGCGTATGGATATTGCCTGAGCTAATAATCCTAGAAATATTATTATAAAACTTCTCCCAGGAAAAGGCGCGGTCTACCGCTTTCAGGCTCTTTTCGTTTAACGATTGAACGCCGGTTTCTAATTGTATCAGTCCCGGAGGCATAGTCTTTAGAAGCTCTAATGTGCTTTCCTTTATTATATCGCCCCCGATTTCCAGATGAAAACACGCGCCCGACCCCGAGAAATTATCTTTAATAAATTCCAGAATGTTTTCGGTTCTTTCACGGTTCGCGTTAAAAGTCCTGTCCGTGAACTTGACGATTTTCGCGCCCGAGGATACGATGTTTTTCAGGTCCGAATACACCCTTTCAAGGCTGAAATATCTCACTTTTTGCGATAAACCCGCCATACAATACGCGCATCTATACGGACACCCTCTAGAGGATTCGTAATAAATGAGCTTATTCCTTGAATCCGACAATCGTTCCCGGGTATACGGCGAAGGAATTTCATCAAGGTTATCGATAATATCTTCATATGTTACCTTGTCGCCGCCAGATTTTAACAACTTCAGAAGCGCCCTCTCGCCCTCGCCCAAGATAATGAAATCCGCGCCTAAATCCTCATCCGCCTCGGGCCCGCCGATAATAAACGTGATCCCGGGCTTTAATTTCTTAATATCCTTAATCAGTCTTTTTATCAATTTCACATTGAAAATATATACCGAAAGCAGCAGTATATCGATATCAAGCTCTGTTATATCGTTTAATATGCTTTTGTAATCCTCGTTTACATTACGGTATATCTCGGTAACCTTAAAGCCGTTTTTTGTTAAGAATTCGCTCAAAAACCAGCCCGCGGGCATGGTATGAATGTATTTTGACGCGATACCGAGATAAAGGATTTTCATAATCTGATTATAACACAATACTTTATTATTATCATACAATTAGTATGAAAACCCTAAGTTATAACAGAGCCGCCGCTGTAGCCTACGCGAACAAATGGGCGCTTGACAGAAACCCCGGATATTATAATTACGAGCGCCTTGGAGGGGACTGCACGAATTTTGCCTCACAATGCCTTTACAGCGGCGCGGGAGTGATGAATTACCTTCCGGACAAAGGTTGGTATTATATTAACGGCAATAATAAATCCCCGTCCTGGACGGGCGTGGAATTTTTCTACAACTTTATAACGAATAATATATCCGCAGGCCCTTTCGGCGAAGAATGCGGTATCGGCGAAGTTGCCGCGGGAGATTTCATACAGCTCGGCAATAACAGAGGTTATTACCATACCCTTACCGTCGTCCGAATTCAGGGCGCTCCGTCCGAAAATTCAATATATATCGCGACCCATACCTTTGATTCGCTTAACAGGGTATTGAGCTCTTACAGTTATATGAAAAGCAGATTTATCAAGATACTCGGCGTGAGAACATTTTAATTCTTAATAAAATGTGATATAATCCGCTTATGGGAAGAATAGCTATAATCGGCGGCGGCGCCGCGGGGCTTATGGCGGCGGTTTTTGCCGCAAAAAGCGATAACGAAGTCGTAATTTTAGAGAAAAATCCGCGTTTCGGGAGAAAAATTCTCGCCTCGGGTAACGGCAGGTGCAATTTCACTAATATTAACGCGTCATACCCGTATTACAATCATCCGGATTTTATAGAGCGCGCTCTAAATAAATTCGGCGTTCGAAAAACGCTCGATTTCTTTGAAAATTCTGGGCTTATGTATGTAGTCGACGACGAGGGCAGAGCGTATCCGAGGAGCTATTCCTCGTCAACGGTACTTAATCTTTTACTGAATGAATTAAATAAACCAAATGTAACGCTTATGCCGGATAAAGAAGTTACGGGGATATCGATAAAAGGCGAAAAATTCGCGCTTAGTTGCGGCGGAGAAATTCAGGCCGACAGAGTAATAATTACGGTGGGAAGTCGCGCAGGCTTAAAATCCGGCGATACGGCTGGAATCGTCAGGGATTTAGGAATTCGCGTTACGCCGCTTTATCCCGCGCTCGCGCCGCTTATCACCTCCAAAGAAGTTGTCAAAGGGCTCTCCGGTATCAGAGTAAAAGGCAGAATCAGCCTTATAAACAACGGGGTAACCGTATACTCCGAAACGGGCGAATTGCTCTTTAAGGACGACGGATTGAGCGGCATTGCGGTATTTAACGCGTCGCTGTTTATGAGAAGATTAAAAGGCGTATTCGAAATTTCCATAGATTTATTGCCCGAAATGAGTAAAGAGAGCATAAAGCAAAGATTTAACGCCTTGAAGCTGCCCGTAAAGCGCTTTCTGGACGGGATATTCCTTAGTAAAATCTCGGATAAAATTATTATGCAAGCGAGCTCAAGCTCGATAGACGATATAGCCGGCGCGGTTAAGGATTTGAGATTTACTGTCCTCGACACCTACGGATTTGATTCCGCGCAGGTATGCCACGGCGGCGTAGACATATCCGAAATCAATCCCGAGACAATGGAATCCAAGCGTATAAAAGGTCTGTATTTCGCGGGCGAAATCATAGACATTGACGGCGAATGCGGCGGGTACAATCTGCAATGGGCTTGGACGAGCGGCGCAATAGCGGGCTTTTATTCCTCTGTCCGTCAGGACAGCGGAGAACTAACTTGTGGCTAAATAGCTCGAAAATTCATCTGTTATAGCTGCCATAGTGTCTTAATAAACGCTATTATTTTATAGGCTTTTTCTTAAATGTTTCAATTTTTGAATTCTGGAAAAATTATATTAAGCAATTCAATGACATCCGCCGCCTTAATACTGATAGTCAAATAAAAAATTTACTGTTACATTATATTACTTAGTACGAAAGACACTATCGCAAGTATTCCACACAGAGTAAGCAAGCCGATTGTCGTATATTTATCGATGTCTTTTTTCCTGCTTGCGGTTATTCCGAAAGTACGCCGGTAAGACACCCGTCTTTCGACAATTGGCATATATTCCTTATTTTCGGTATAGGTAAGATCGACAGGCTCTTCGATTTTTTTCTCCTCTTCCCTTTTTCTGATCTCTTCCGCTTCGGCTTCAAGCTTTTTTCTCTTCTGCTCTTCGTAATATTCGTCAATCGAGGGTATTTCGGCACTTTCGGGGGCGTTTAGATATTCGATATAATTGAGGTTTTTCCTGATGCCTTTTTTAAGACTGCTAAAATCGGCATAGGAATTGGAGACCTGTCTGACATCGGATTCAGACTCTTCTATTTTATATAAAGGATTTTTTACAATTCTTTCTTCCATACCGCCTCTAATATATTATATTATAACCCTTATATATTGTCAACGGCTGATTATAGGCAATAGCCTTCAGGATATTGTCATAAAACGCATTGCGACGGGGCTATAGAGCCGAAAAGGCGCCGTTAGAGCGGTGTTTACTCCTGCATGCCGTTATAGGCAAGCGGAAGTAAATCAATTGACATTGAAAATATATTGTATTATTATTCTATCTATATTAAGACTTCGGAGAAATAATTATGAAGATGCAGGATATCGAGAAGAAATGGCAGAAGATTTGGGAGGATACGGAGCTCTACAGATTTAATTACGATAATATTGACCATAAGCAATATGTGCTTGAAATGTTCTCTTATCCGTCCGGCGCTAATCTTCACGTGGGTCATTGGTTTAATTTCGGGCCCTCCGATTCTTACGCGAGATTCAAGAGAATGCAGGGTTACGAAGTCTTTCAGCCTATGGGATTTGACGCTTTCGGGCTCCCCGCCGAAAATTACGCGATAAAGACGGGAATTCATCCCAAAGACAGCACTTATAAAAACATCGAGACAATGGAGAAACAACTAAAGGCAATGGGCGCGACATTTAATTTCGAGAATGAAATTATCACCTGTTCGCCCGATTATTATAAATGGACTCAATGGATTTTCCTGCAACTGTACAAGAAAGGGCTTGCCGTGCGAAAAGAAGCGCCCGTTAACTGGTGTCCGAGCTGCAATACCGTACTCGCGAACGAGCAGGTCGTAAATAACCTTTGTGAAAGGTGCGACAGCGAAGTAATCAAGAAAAATCTCACTCAATGGTTCTTTAAGATAACGGATTACGCCGAAGAGCTTTTGGCCGATATCGATTCTCTCGACTGGCCCGAGAAAACCAAATTAATGCAGAAAAACTGGATCGGCAAGTCCGTAGGCGGCGAAATTGAATTCGACCTTGAGTCGGGACAATCTTTCAGGGTGTTTACTACGAGGGCAGACACATTATTCGGCACATCTTATGTAGTACTCGCGCCCGAGCATCCTTTGGTTAACGAGATTACGACGCCCGAGCAAGCTAGCGCCGTTAAAGAGTACAGAGAAAAGACGGCGAAAGTCAACGAGATAGAGAGATTATCCACCGCGCGCGAGAAGAGCGGCGTATTTACCGGCGCATACGCGATTAACCCCATTAACGGCATAAAGGTACCCGTATGGATTGCCGATTATGTGCTCTATTCCTACGGTACCGGAGCGGTTATGGGCGTGCCGTCGCATGACGACAGGGATTTCATATTCGCTAATAAATATAATCTGCCCATAACCAGAGTAATAAAGGGTGTCGACGTAAACGATGAACTCCCGTTCACCGGTTACGGCGTAATGGTCAACAGCGGAGAATTTGACGGCTTAACTTCCGAACAGGGCAAAACGGCGATTATAGACAAGCTGAAGCAAAAGGGCAAAGGCGAACACAAAGTCAATTACAGATTGAGAGACTGGCTGGTGTCAAGACAGCGCTATTGGGGAGCTCCGATACCTATAATTCATTGCGAAAAATGCGGAACGGTACCCGTACCCGAAGAGGATTTGCCCGTTGAGCTTCCCTACGATGTGGACTTCACGCCTGACGGAAAATCGCCGCTTATCAAGCATGAAGGATTTATGAATGTCAAATGCCCCCTCTGCGGCGCGCCCGCAAAGCGAGACCCTGACACGCTGGACACCTTTGTCTGCTCAAGCTGGTATTTTTTGAGGTACGCCGACCCTCATAACGACAAGGAAGCGTTCAATAAGGATATCATCAACAAAATGCTGCCCGTAGATAAATATATCGGCGGCGCGGAGCACGCCTGTATGCATCTGCTTTACGCAAGGTTTTTCACCAAAGCGCTCAGAGATATGGGCTATCTCGATTTCTCGGAGCCGTTTAAATCATTGGTGCATCAGGGCACAATTCTAGGCCCGGACGGCAACAGGATGAGCAAGAGCCGCGGCAATGTCGTATCCCCCGACAGCTATATCAGCGAATACGGCTCGGATGCGTTCAGAATGTACCTGATGTTCGGTTTTTCGTATATAGAGGGCGGCCCCTGGAACGCGGACGGCATCAAAGCGGTCTCGAGGTTTATGGACAGAGTGGAAAGGATTGTGCTGAAAGCGTCGGACAATAAGAGCAAAGGCGCTTACGGCACGGCGGAGAAAGAACTCGATTATGTAAGGCACAACACGATAGACAAAGTCACACAGGATATGGAGAATTTCTCTTTTAATACCGCGATTGCGAGAATTATGGAATTCGTTAACGCGCTTTATAAATACGACAACGAAGCGGGCGAAATCAATTCCGAAATGTTTATGGACGCCGTATCCGATTTAATCTTGCTGCTCGCGCCTATTACGCCGCATTTTGCTGAAGAATTAAACGAAATTATCGGAGGCGGATATTCGGTATTTAACAAGAGATACCCTATAGCGGACAAATCCAAAATGGTCTTGGAACAGGTTGAGATTGTCGTCCAGATAAACAGCCGCAACAGGATAAAAATAAATGTGTCAAGCTCTCTTTCGCGCGAAGAGCTGATAAAGGTCGCGCTTTCGGACGCGAATGTCATCAAGCTGCTTGAAGGCAAATCGCCTAAGAAAGTCATAGCAATACCCGGTAAACTCGTCAATTTAGTTATATAAAGGAGCATTATGTTAGACCTTAAATACCTCACCAATAATCTGGACGCCGTGCAAGACGCGCTCTTAAAGAGATCGGGCAACTTCCCCCTTGACGAAGTAAAAGAACTTAACGAAGAGAGAAAGAGAGTAATCACTCTCGTAGAATCCTTAAAGGCGAGAAAGAACGCCGCCTCTAATGAAATTGCGGAGCTCATAAGAAAGAAAGAATCACCCGAGAAAGTCATTAAAGAAATGAAAGCACTCGGCGAAGAAATCAAGTCTCTGGACTCAAGGCTTGACCAGATTATGTCTAAGTTAAACGAATTGATGTATTCGATTCCCAACATCCCTCACGAAAGCGTTCCAAAGGGAGATTCTGACGCGGATAATCTTGAAATAAGGCGCTACGGCCTGCCGTTCAATAAAATGAACACACCCCATTGGGATATCGGCGAGAAAATGAATATAATTAATTTCAAAGAAGCGGCGAAAATCACGGGCGCGAGGTTTTCGGTAATGAGAGGCTGGGGCGCGAAATTAGAGCGCTCGATTATTAATTTTATGCTCGACACCCACGCGGAATACGGCTACAAAGAGATAATGCCCCCGCATATCGTCAATCGCGACAGCCTGTACGGCACGGGACAGCTGCCTAAATTCGAGGACGGCGTTTTCGCGTTAAAGGGCACGGATTATTATCTAATTCCCACTGCGGAAGTGCCCGTTACCAACCTTCACCGCGACGATGTGCTTGACCTTAATTGCCTGCCGGTTAAATACTGCTCTTATACGGCGTGTTTCAGGTCGGAGGCGGGAAGCGCGGGAAGAGATACGAGAGGACTGATAAGACAGCATCAGTTCAACAAAGTCGAGCTGGTCAAATTCGCTCATCCAGACAACAGCTACGACGAGCTTGAATCGCTGACCGACGACGCGGAGAGAATATTGCGGCTCCTTAACCTGCCCTACCGCGTAGTAAGCCTTTGCACCGCCGATTTAGGTTTCAGCAGCGCCAAGACTTATGACTTGGAGGTCTGGATGCCGAGCTACGGCAGATATGTCGAAATCAGTTCTTGCTCGAATTTCGAAGATTTTCAGGCGCGGCGCGCGAATATCAAATACCGCGACAAAGACGGCAAGTTAAGATATGTCCACACCTTAAACGGCAGCGGACTTGCCGTGGGCAGAACGGTAGCAGCGATAATGGAGAATTATTATAACGAGGACGGCTCTATTACCGTGCCCGAAGCGTTAAGAGATTATCTGAAAACGGATATAATCAGCTGATTTATAGCCGCAAATGCCTTTCAAAAATTTGTCTGCATTTTACGCCTCTTTAAGGGGCGTTTATTTCATCTATAATCTTCTCGATAAATTCATCAAGGCATTCATTGTCCGTCAGCGAAAGATGGTAATTGAGAATTTCGCCGTTTAAGGCGCTTGCGTTAATAAGATACGCTTTGCCCGCCGAGACAAAGGATTGGTAACGGAATTGTATCTCATTGAGCTCCGCTTGGTTTTTATCGTCCGTTTCGGGCTTTACCGCCTCGTTATATACATCGACTATCTCGTCGCTCTCCCTTGTCGGGAAATACTCGTGAGGCGCCGTCGAATCGAAAATCGCAATCCCTAATTCCCTCATAATCAGCATATCAAGGCTCTCGGGGTCGAAGCCGCAATGATAGATTTCAGTATTAAATCCTCTTTTCAGCGAGGCGGACGCGATTTTTTTCATAATCGTGGATTTGCCTGTACCGGGACGCCCTTTGATAAAATATCTCTTATTAACTTCAGCGGTCAGATTATCTATATAATCAACAGCGCCTTGAGGCGTAAGGCCGCCCAGGAATCTGTGGCGCTCTTCGGCTCGTTTATCAAGATTCATATCCTTTAATAACAAGCCCGTTAATCTCGTCGCAATGATGTCCGCCTTGTCGAAATTCATATTCTTGATATATATCTTTTCCCACTCGTCGTGTACTCTCAACGCTTTGTTGAGGTATATATAAGCTCGGTCAATCAGTTGCGCGCGGTCGTTTACAAGACCCGCGATTATATCGATATACTTACACATCTTCTCGCATTTTAATGTGTCGTACATATCGAATATCCCCTCGTACTCGATATCGTTGCCTTGATTGATGTCGAATACCGCAGCAACGCCCCTATCGCGGTTAATTATTGCCTCATACCCGGACGGGACAAAGGGATTTCTTATGAGCTCTAAGTCATCGTCCTGCCACAGAGACAGAATTCGCTCTTCTACGGGCTTGAAATTTACGCCCTTTACAAGATAGCTTCTCAAGCCTTCAAGATTATTGCTTAAATATGTAACATATCCGCGCGCGGAATTTACCGAACAAAAATAATTAATCATAGATTATTTTATGAGCGTACAACACCGCGATGTTAACGGATATTATATTCACTGACCAAATAGGTAAAGATATATCGGGGACGCCTAAGCGCCCCCGCGACTGTCGCGGCATAAGAACTCATTTACAATTGAAATATGTTATGTTATTATACCTTAAGAGGACACGATGAGAAAATTCCTTAGCGGAATGGTTGTAGTATCCGTACTAAAGCTGATATTCTACGCGATAAGCACGGCGATAAAACTTATAGCCAATATAATGGTGTTTTTCGGACTTTATGTTCCCTTTTTTTATCTTATATTCGGCGAAATGCTACTGCTGTTTGCGGGATTTTCGCTTACGCCCTATAATACAAATGTCGGATTATTTATATTCGGATTGGTGCTTTCTTGTTTTTGTTCTGTTATAATTACTGTTAAGAATCTCATTCTTAAGCCGATAAAGGCGGTTTTCGGCCGGGACAGCGACAAAGAAATCAGGTACCCGATAAGACGCCGTCCCATACGGTATACGGGCGGCAGATATCCGGCGCCGAGGAGGACATTGCCGCCGCCGATACGCTCCAGGGAATACGGTTACCTCAGAATCGACAGTCCCAAAGAGTATTTCGACAGACTTGATTACTATTATGAAAGGCCCGATGTGTATAGAAGCGAGCTGAATCAGGACATAATCGTATATGAATACCGCGACAGATTTGATTTGTACCGGCATAACGGAGAATTCCTTGAATATGTGGACACCGAATACAGATAATGAGCGCTAAAGATAAGTTAAATAAATTAAATAGCAGAATATGGGAGCTCGACTTTTTAAGAGGCGTATGCATCCTGTTAATGGTTATGGACCATTTTCTATTCGATGTCGGGTTTATGTTCGACGACGCATGGAAAGAATCGGGCGGAGAGAAATTAATCGCTTTCGTTGAGTTCGCGCGCGACTATTGGCATATGCCGTTAAGAATCGTCACAAGAGAAATCGTGCTGTGGACTTTCTTCATGATTTCCGGCATTTCCAATTCGTTTTCCAAATCCAATATCAGGAGAGGGCTTCAGCTGATGTTCGTCGCGCTTATTATTACGATAGTGACGACATTTCTTGCTAACCGTTATGACGCGTTTATCGGCTTTGAAATCAGATTCGGCGTGCTCCATATGATAGCGAGCTGTATCTTGATATGGGTAATTATCGATTTGATAATGAGAGATAAATACAAGACCGCGGCGGCGTGCTTTGCAGTCGCTATCGTCGTATTGGTTATATACAGCGAGATAGACCTTATTGCCGCGAGAATCACAGACAAGAAAGACTGGTATATAATATTCAGCGAGGAATTCGCTTTAAGTTACAATTTCAGTCCGGGGGATTATTTCCCGCTTATACCGCATCTCGGGATGTTTATGGCGGGCGCGGCGATAGGGCCGGTCATTTATCGCAATAAGAAGACATTGCTGCCTTTCCTTGACAAATTCCGCTGGTATCGCCCGGTTAATTTCTTCGGCAGGCACACCTTAGAAATAGTCATTCTACATCAGCCGCTTATTAGCGCCCTGCTCGCGATAATTTCCTATCTTTTCATAACCAAAGGCGATTTCGTGATTGTATAGAATTACATTTCGTCAAGCTACCCGATAATACTATTTTTATTGACTAATAATATCAATTTTGCTATACTTATCGTCGTCTGGAGAGTTGGCTGAGCGGTCGAAGGCGGCGGTCTTGAAAACCGTTGTGCGCGTGAGCGCACCTGGGGTTCGAATCCCTAACTCTCCGCCAGACCTCGTCCGAAAAGTCCGGTTTTTGCCGGACTTTTGGCATGTTTTTGGACATTTTTGAGGGTTTTTAGGAATCTTTTAAATTGGAAAAAATGAGGATAAAGGGATTCTATCCCTTTATCGCCGCAAGCAGTTTGTCAAATCCCGCTATGTTAAGCGCTCTTTTAAGATTGTAGGCAAGAAAGCTCAGCCCCAGCTCCGCTGAGACCTTCTCTTTGCCTTTGCACAGAAGATAATATGCTCCGTGGTGCCATTTCACCGTGCCGAAAGGGTGCTCCGACAGGCATTTTCGCTCTTTCAGTTTCTTTCTGTCGGGTTTGAGCCTGATTATCACCTTCTTTTTCGGCTTGTCCTTTCTATAAAAGCTGTTGTGAGGCACGGCTTTGAGAGGAGGCTTTAAACACTTGCAATCGGGACTCGCGAACATCCGCACGAGCACGACCTTTGTGTCAGGCCCGAAGCTCACCGTCTTATGTCCCCTTCCGCTGGTGCATCTGTTCGCGCACTGGCGGCAGGCATCCTTATTTGAATAAATCGTGTTCCTGCCGCGGGTTTTTACCTTGGTTAAGATATTCCCCATCGGACAGGTTACAGTACCGTCGGGGTTGCGGATAAAACAGCTGACTGTGCCTTCTTCTCTCACCTCGACGCTTATGGCGCTGCCCTTGTAACAATCGGGTAATACCCCTGCCTTTATACATTTCTGTATATCCTCAGGCCTTGTGGAACTCCTTTCCTCCTCGGTGATCTCGTTTTCCTCGTATTCTACGTCAAATACCCTTTCCTTCTTGTCATATTTCATATCCACGTTGGGTATTATGCCGTTGTATATGCAGTTTAATATATCGGCGCGGCTCTCGTAACCCTTGTCGGCAACCGCTTCTATCACTTCGGTATCCAATGCCTCTTTTGCCATGGAAACCGTCTCGTTCAATAGACCCTGGTCGGTGTTCTGGCCGGTAACATTGTACCCGGCAATCAGATGGCTTCCCCCGTCAACCGCTGTCTGGACGTTGTAGCAGCAGTGAAAGCCGTCCCTGCTGTGCATCCTGTGAGCTTCGGGATCAGTGGTCAGTATCTGGGTCTTGCCGCTCTCGTCAAGCTGCTTTAAATATCCCTCGTACTTCTCTTTGCGCTGCTTTAGCTCAGCGACAACTTCCTTTATCTGCTCCGCCGAAAGAGCGGGGGTATCCTCTTCGCTCCGGTCGTTTTCGTCAAGCCGCGACAGGTACTTTGATATGTTTTCATCTATGCGGGCAAGTTTTTTGCGCAGGATCTCGGCGTTGTAGCAGTTATCGTCGCTGTTTACCGCCCGGAACTTTGAGCCGTCAACCGATATCAGCTCCCTCTTATACAGCCCCAGCTTTACGCATACCTTGACAAATTCGCTAAACACCTTCTTCAGCGCTGCCGCGTTATCTTTTCGAAAATCCGCTATCGTCCGGAAATCGGGCTTTAAACGGTTTAGCAGAAAGAAAAGCTCGATGTTCCTCCCGCACTCTTCCATCAGCTTGCGGCTTGAGCGTATGCGGTTGAAATATCCGTATATGTACAGCTTCAATAAATCCCGGGGATTGTATGGCGGCCTTCCGGTGTCGTTTAGCGTGCTGTGGCGAAACTCGCTTATGTCCAGCCCCTCCACAAAAGCGTCTATTATCCGCACCGGCGAATTCTCCGGCACATAATCCTCCACGCAATCCGGCAAAAAAGTTATCTGCTCCCTGCTGCTCCCCTCTATGTATTTCATCCCTCTTTACCATCCATTAGTATACGTATATTATACCATATCTTGTGGGAAAAATCTTGCGGGAAAATGGGTGCCCTTTGACTTTTCAGACAGTCTCGCCAGACCTCGTCCGAAAAGTCCGGTTTTTGCCGGACTTTTGGCATGTTTTCGGACATTTTTGAGGGTTTTTAGGAATCTTTTAAATTGGAAAAAATGAGGATAAAGGGATTCTATCCCTTTATCGCCGCAAGCAGTTTGTCAAATCCCGCTATGTTAAGCGCTCTTTTAAGATTGTAGGCAAGAAAGCTCAGCCCCAGCTCCGCTGAGACCTTCTCTTTGCCTTTGCACAGAAGATAATATGCTCCGTGGTGCCATTTCACCGTGCCGAAAGGGTGCTCCGACAGGCATTTTCGCTCTTTCAGTTTCTTGCACATTTGTTTTCTAAACTAAAGCCATCAAGGGCAAAGGAGGTGAGAAAGAATGAGAGCTACTGAGCGTAGAATGGCTATTCTTGAAGCATTGTGCAAAAGAAGACATGACAGCGTTGAGAATTTAGCAAATGAGTTCAACGTCAGCGTTAGAACAATTAAATATGACATAGAAGCTCTCATTCTATCTTACCCAGTTTATACAACACAAGGTTGTGGTGGCGGGGTGCATGTAGTAGATGGATATTACATAGGGCGCAAGTACTTGAAGCCAAGTCAAGAAGCATTACTACAGAAATTAAAAAAGTCTTTAGAAGGAGTAGACATTAGGACTATGGAGGAGATATTAAAGACCTTTGCACTGCCCCTAACAAGAAAGGAGGGATAAATGAGGGCTAAGAAGATAAGCGGTGAGATAAGAATTACAGAAAGTTATCTTTATCGTGAAAGCATAAAGGAAATAGCGGGTAGGCGCTATGACCCAGAAGATAGGGCTTGGTACATACCGCTTACCGATAAAAACATAGGGTTGTTGCAGCTACTAGGAGCTGATGTGGATGACGAGCTAAGGAAGGTCGTAAAGACAAGAGCTGCTCAAAACAACAGCAGCAACCTTGTTGTCGGAATGCCGATAAGAGCAGCGCCCTATGCTCACCAGATAGAAGCATTTAACTTCGCAATGAAGGTATACGGAATCACAAGCGATAAAGACGCAAAGGAGGTGGTGCAAAAATGACATTTAGCAAGGGGCATAAAGGCGTAGCCATACTTGCGGATATGTAACGGTGGGCACAGGGAAAACTCTCATAACCATAGGGATAGCCGGAGCATTATATCAACGACAAGAAGTAAAGAGAATGCTGGTAGTTTGTCCCAAAAGCATAGTTAGCGTTTGGAGAGACGAGTTCAAAAAGTTCGCTGGCTTTGACTACACACTAGCGGCGCTTGAAGGCAACAGTCTTAAGAAAGCTGACACGCTAAGGCATACGGCAGGAACAGGATTGCAAGTGGTTGTCGTCAACTACGAAAGCGCGTGGCGGCTGGAACAAGAAATACAGAAGTGGAGACCAGATATGATAGTGTGCGACGAATCGAGCAAGATAAAAAAAGGTCAGCAGATTGCTCTATCGACCTCATTGATTCATCGGTTTTACCAATCATAATTGCATCATACTCTTGACATAATCACAACGGTCCCAGTAGGTTCTTTATGGTTAATTTTTATCCTCTAATGTTATTAATAATCCTTCTAACTTGTTCTGGATTTTTAACACCGATATAATTTACATTATTTCTATTTGTTCCTTGGATGTGTATATTTCCATATCCAAAAATTCTCCCCCAGAAAGAAAAATTAACTGTAACATTTTCAATCTTATCTAAACCCATTTCATCACAATGAATACTAATCCATCCATATTTTTCAATTACTTTTTTATTAGTAATAACCATTTCTGTAGTTTTGTAACGAATAGTCAATTTGATAGCTTTAATTGTAGGTATAAAAAGTAACCAAAACCCTAGTATTCCCCAAATCCAGGCTAATACTAATCTTAAAGGATGAAGTTGAACCTTTTCAACAACATTTTCATTGTTAGATAGAACATTTTTTTCAATATAACTCATATTTGCTCCTTTCTTCACTAAAACTGTCTGTATTATACACATATCCCTTTGGTCTGCCCCCGATTTTTAGTCCAATAAGAATGTTAGTGGATATCGGTTTAGACAAATATAGTATAGCGTTATGTGCATTGCTTGTCAACGTTTATTTGAATTTTGTCTGTTACTTGGTTAAAATGGTTATGCTTTTACTTATTAGCAGGATAGGGCAACTTAAGAGGTGCGACCCGAGCGGCTAACAAGGTTTGGCGAGGGAATGAGGTTTTACCTTGTTCCTTTTTTCATTCCCTTGGAAAACTAAAAGCGATAAACCTTAGGGGTTTGGGGACAAAGTCCCCATATATTTGTTATGCTATGCTGGGATAGATTATTGTCTGTGGCGCACGTCCTCGCAGAGACATGTGTGGCCTAATTTCGTTGTATGTTTTTACCCAGCGCTTGGTTAAGACTTCTACCTCATACATATTCCCAAATACCTCCCCGTTTAAGAATTCATCTCTCATACGCGCATTAAAACTCTCCACATATCCGTTTTGCCATGGGCTGCCGGGTTCGACGAACATAGTGGTTACACCTGTTTCCTTTAGCCATTTTTTCACCTCATTTGCTGTGAATTCGGGACCATTATCACTTCTCAGATATTCCGGCACGCCTTGCAATATAAATGCATCAGCAAGTGCTTGTATGACCGCTTTATCTTTCCAGTTGCGGCGAGGTATTGAAGCAATGCACATGTGTCGCCCCTCATCATAGATATTTAAAAAGCGTATCTTCTTGCCATTTGCGATCTTGTCATCCATAAAATCATAACTCCAAATATGGTTAGGTCTAGGCTCTGGTCTAAGCCTAATACAACTGCCCTCGTCTGTTACTATTGTCTGCTTCTTGGTGCTTTTTTGGGGAACTTTTAATCCCTCCTCTCTCCATATGCGCTCAATTCTCTTATGATTAACTCGTGGTAAATATGTATCGGATTTCTCTCTCATAGCGTTGATAATATCACAAATCTTGCGATATCCCCATCGCCTGTGATTTGTAGCCAATTCAATTATCTGCCGCCTGAGCTCGTCCTCATCGGGCAGAAAACGGGGTATGTATCTGTACGCATTGCGGTTTATTCCCAGCACCCTGCAAGCCCGTCTATTTGACACACTGTGAACAGTAGTGACAAAATCAACAGCCGCTTTTCGCTTTACAGGGCTTAGAAGTTTTTTGAGTTCACGTCCTTAAGAATTGCGTTATCAAGGCTCAAATCTGCAACTAAGCGTTTAAGCCTTGTATTTTCTTTTTCTAATTCCCTCAATCTTTTAGCATCAGAGGTGTTCATGCTACCATACTGCTTTCGCCAACGGTAGTAGGTGTTAAGAGAAATCTCACACTGCCTAGCAGCCTCCTCTGCCGAACGGCCTTGTCCACACAAAACTTCCATCTTGCGCAAAATTACAATAATTTGTTCCGTAGAATAATTTTTTCTTGCCATGTTAGTAATCTCCTTTTAGCTCTCGCCTTTATTATATCAGTACTAACTTTCAAACTGGTATAATTTTAGGGGGCATATCATCGGCTCGGAAGGTGAATATAATCTTCATGTTTATAAAATGAATGGTGAGATAGATTACGAATTGATATGTTACGGTACAAGTATAGTTTGGACTTCCGTGGTAATCGATAGTGGTGATGGTATTCTATACGTTGGCAATATGAGGGGCGGTGAAAACGCGATGGGAAGATTCTTTGCTATCAATATCAAAGACAGTTAGGAGAATGTTAAAGGACAATTATGTGAAATTCTGAAATCAGATTTGCTATTGGTAAAATATATAAAATAGATATTCGGGTCCGAATAAATACTCCTATTACTGCTATATTAAATATATCACGAATATAGGTCCCTTCCTTAAGTTCGGAATGGGTATAATCTTCTAAATCCAGAGAACCTTCTTTTACATAATAATCAATATCATATTCAATAATGTCTTCTCGGTATTCATCACTTATAAAAGCGGATTCTAATTGGGTGTATTGTAAGAAAAAGTATAGCTTCTGAACAAATCTCTATTGGAGGCAGTATTTTCGCCTTTCCTGAAATTACTCCGTTATGAAACAGCGGAGAACTGTAAGCGTCGCCGTTCGTGGCGCAACTCCATAAGACCTTGCCGTTTGAGGTGTTTATAGCCAAAATTTACGACAACGGAACAAGACCCGCTGTTCGGTCAAGAACGCGAAATTAAAACTCATTCATAAACCAGCGGTATTTTTTCGGGGCGAAGTGATTCTGGAGCCGGATATTTTTTCGGTCGGCTATCGCTACATTTATGTTGTATTTTTTCCAAAGCTCAGAAATCAGCGCTTCTTTCTCGCTCAAAGAGATATCGATATCGAAAGGCGCAAGCAATAAATGGGCGCGCTCCCCGTCGTAATAAACCATTTTCTTACGGATTACATCGTGCAATACGAATTGCTGGCAATTAAACCGCGCCGCGAAATGCGGCGTAAGCAATTCCAGAATATCGTTGTCCGTGCCGAAAAACGCGTAATAAATGCCGTTTTCCATTTCCTGAAAGCGTATAAAGCCGTGCATTCTGTGTACCTCGGCGCGGACTTTATGCAGCATATCGCTAAAGGCGATGACCTTAGGCTCCGAAAACATTGTATACACATTATATTTATGAGCAAAGGCAAGCTTGATAAATTCATACAGGATTATTTCTTTATCTTTATTCGAGCTTAGATACGCATCGGAAATCTCCCGGTAACCTCTTACTCCGAGCTTTTCTCGTAGTCCTTTTTTTACCTTTCGGGCAAGCTCTATATCGGTCGTCACGCTTATTACGCTGTCTATCAGAGCGACCCTGTTTTCGTCAGAAATTATGCCGTCCGCGTCCTTGTGAAAGTAATAATAATGATAAATTGCGGTAAGAAATGCGGCAAAATTATTTTCACACAATAATAATTTCATAATTCACCGTATAGCTTTGGTAATAAGTCAAAGAAACTTATCTGCGTATTCTCTTTATCTTTTAGCAGTAATTGATTGCCGCCAAGCGCGTTTCTTATAATATGGGGCTGTTCGCTGTCACCGTAGTATTTGCCGCCTACAGTTATGAAATATTTTGCGCGCTTTAATACGACGCGCATCTTAATAAGGCTCTCGTAATCAAGCCTTGAATGCCGCCTTGCGTGAAAAATCCTGTATGCGTTTCTCACGCCGATGCCGGGAATTTTCAGCAGCATCTCATACGGCGCGGTATTGATTTCAACGGGGAACTTATAGTAATTTTTTATTGCCCAGGCGCTTTTCGGGTCTATGTCAAGGTCCAGATTATAGTTGACGGGAATTAACTCCTCAGCCTTGAATCCGTAAAATCTTAACAGCCAGTCCGCCTCGTATAATCTGTTCTCGCGCCTTAAATCGGGCGGTTTTACGGGAAGCAGGCTGCTCCCCGTATTTAATGGAACATAAGCGGAATAATACACTCTTTTCAATGCGAATCGGTCGTACAGCGCCTCGGATAGCCTTATTATCTGCCCGTCCGTATCGGGCGTCGCGCCTATTATCATCTGCGTTGTCTGCCCTGCCGGAATGCGTTTATTCTTAGGCTTATCCCGCTTTTCTTCGATGTAGATATCGGACAACATTTTCATCGGCGAAATTATCAGCTCTTTTTTCTTTTGGGGCGCGAGCAGTTTTAGGCTTGTCTCGGTCGGAAGCTCGATATTCAGGCTCATTCTGTCCGCACATTGCGCCGCCTTATCGATAAGCGCGCTGTCCGCGCCGGGTATCGCCTTAAGGTGAATATATCCTCTGAAACGGTATTTTAAGCGCAATAGTTCCACCACAGCGGCAAGCCGCTGCATAGTATAATCCGGGCTTATCTCGACCGCGCTCGACAGAAACAGCCCTTCAATATAATTTCTTCTGTAAAATTCTACGGTCAACGCCGCGATCTCCTCCGGCGTAAGGCTCGCCCTCGGAATATCGTTGCTGCGCCTGTTTAAGCAATAGAGACAGTCGTATTCGCATTTATTGGTCATAAGAATTTTTAACAGCGAAACGCACCTTCCGTCCGAGGTAAACGAATGACAGATACCGCACACGCTGCAATTGCCGAGACTGCCTTTATTATGCGCGGTAGCGCTTCCGCTTGACGAACAAGACACATCGTATTTGGCGCCTTCGGTTAATATCCTGACCTTTTCGTCGAAATCCATATAAGCCTCTGAAATATTATAACATATATGGTTTCATAATGCAAACATATGTTCACATTAATGCATTAAAATTTTTAATTCCTCTCGCCACTGTGAAATATCAAATGCGGTATTCGCGGGACTGGTCGAGGGAAGATAAATTATGGGAATACCTGAGTTTTTATAATTTCTGTATGTCAGCTCGTATGATTTCCTACCGTTACACAAAATCTTAATAATATTTGCGCCGTTAAAGATAACACTCAAATCTCTTACGGTATAGTCTTTTATCCCGCTGTCCAAAGAGCCTTTTATTCTGCATCCCGACACGATATCTGCTAGCGCTATCTTGTTATTCAATAAGAATTTAATTTTATCCTCAACCGCGCTCCCTATCTCTTCAGAAAAAATTTCGGACAACACACGCCAGAATCTGTTATGGCGGTTGCCGTAATAAAAATTCACCTGTCTTGACATCACGCTTGGGAAACTGCCAAGTATCAGCACCTTGCTGTCGCCGTTAAATACGGGCGGAAAGCCCGTCAGTATCTCGCCTTGCATGAATTGGCATATTCTCCCTTTCTTACGCTTTCATCAGCTGAAAATATGTTTTAAGCTCATAGGTCGGATTGTAAATTTCTCTGATGATACCAAAGCCCAGTTTTTCATATATCGCTTTATTTTTTTCGTTATTTGTTAGCACGAGACAGGATTTGCCGCATGACTTCAATACGGATAAGACGCCCCGTATCAGCCTGGCTGCCCTGCCCTCTCCCTGATTGATGGGGTTTACCGCAAGAATATAGAGCTCCGCGGTATCGGGCGGCAAATCTAGCTCGGCTTTTGCTTTCATTATCTCGTTAACCGCAGTTTTTAGACGCGAAAACTCTCTGATACTTATAGATGTCAAAAGTCTCAATGAAGAAAAAGACAGATAAGGTATCATCTTCAGATCGGATACGGGTTTAGCGCTCGAATGAAATACGGCGACCTCCTGAAAATCTCCTCCCAGCGTATATATCTCGCCGTGCCTTAGAGAATATCTGAAATCTATCTTGAACATCTCGTACAGCGTAATTCTTCTTTTATTACTGTCCGAAACGAATCCGCCCGGCAAAGGATAATCCATAAACGCGTCAGTCGCGATATTTATCGCGCGCTTTAGCTCCTTTCGATTAAGTCTTACGGGAGAGTCCATATCAATCCATGGCAAGAGACGAATCTTGTTTTTTAATCTCCATTCTCCTGATTGCCGCATCATCTTTATTAATCGAATAATATTCCAAGAAGAGCTTTTCGAGGAAATTCTTTATCTCGTCGTAATTGACCTCGGGCAGAGGCTTGTTTTTCTTCGAGCTCTCCTTCAACGCCTTTTTTATTACGAATTTTTCTATTCCCTTAACTTTTCTCGGGGACAGCTCGCCGCCGAAATACGACTCGGCAAAAGGCTCGATATCGGGAAAATTGGTTCTCAAATATTTTTCTGCGTTTTCGGGAATGCTGCATACTACAAAAAGTCCGACGAGCTTGCCGTCAAAATTATTCTTAGCGAATTTCCTGAGCGAATTATCCATAAGTCCGATTCTGATTGAGCCGCCCATTATCACGATATCGTATTCGTCGATATTAACTTCGCCGCCCGCCGCTGCGTCGTACAGAGCGACTTCTTCGGTAGAAATCATCTTGATATATTCCGCGCACTTTTTGGTAGTACCCGTTTTGCCTGCATATGCCACAAGAACTTTCATATTACCCTCCTCGTTAAATTATATCATAAGAGTATTAATTATACAATAATAATTCCGCTGTCCTTGAACGGCAATCCGGATGTGTACCCGCTCTAACGGCATCTTTTCCGCGCTATCCTAACGCCTATATAATAATAACCTTATTTGAAATAGTGAAGCAGCTATAACGGATGAATTTTCGAGCTATATAGACACAATCGGGTTCTCCATAGTATTATTACATGGAGGTTCCGATTGGGGCTATAGAGCCGAAAAGGCGCCGTTAGAGCGGTATAGCAATTCCGCTTGACCGTTATAGGCAAGCGGAATAATAAAGTCGGGGAAAAGGTCGCATTGCGACGAGATGGCGGAATATAAGTATTGTTAATAATGTTTATAAGCAACCGCATTAATAAATGAGCCGTAGATTATAGCTTTTTATTATATCGCCGTGCTAGAATAGACACACTAAAAGTTAAGGAGTAGTTTTATGAGATATATTGAGAAAATATTTGAGTACATGGAGAGAAAGGACTATGAGCAAACTGAATTCCTTCAGGCGGCAAGAGAAGTGCTTGTTTCTCTCGAATCCGCGCTTAAAAGACATCCGGAATATGAGGAAAACTCCCTGCTTGAGCGGCTCATTGAGCCCGAAAGGCAAGTGATGTTCAGAGTTCCCTGGATTGATGATTGCGGCAAAGTGCATGTCAACAGAGGTTACAGAGTAGCCTTTAACAGCGCATTGGGGCCGTATAAAGGCGGTTTAAGATTTCACCCGTCGGTTAATCTTTCTATTATAAAATTCCTTGGTTTCGAGCAGATCTTCAAGAATTCCCTTACCGGCTTGCCCATCGGCGGCGGCAAGGGCGGCGCGGACTTTGACCCTAAAGGCAAATCGGACAGAGAAGTTATGGATTTCTGTCAGAATTTTATGGCGGAGCTATTCAGACATATAGGCGCGGATACCGATGTGCCCGCGGGCGATATCGGCGTAGGCGCGAGAGAGATAGGATATCTGTTCGGATATTATAAGAAACTCAAGAATCAGCACAACGCCGTAATTACCGGCAGAGGTCTTTCGTACGGAGGAAGTCTCGGAAGAAAAGAAGCGACGGGATACGGACTGATATATCTTGTCAAGGAGATGATGAGAAAAAACGACTTGGAACTATCCGGCAAAACAATCATCATTTCCGGCTCGGGCAATGTCGCGATTTATGCCTGCCAGAAAGCGCAGCAGTTAGGCGCAAAAGTCGTAGCTATGAGCGATTCGGACGGCTATATTTACGACAAGAAAGGTATTGACCTTGAAGCTGTAAAACAAATCAAAGAAGCGGATAGAAAGCGCATTTACGAATACCTTAATTACCATCCCGACGCCGTATATACTCAAGGTTGCAAGAAAATCTGGGAAACCCCGTGCGATATAGCGCTCCCGTGCGCGACGCAGAATGAGCTTGATTATGACGATGCCGTCATTTTGCTCGAAAACGGCTGCAAGGTCGTAGGCGAGGGCGCGAATATGCCCTGCACTAACGAAGCGCAGCAGTTCTTCATCGATAAAAAGATTTATTACGCTCCGGGCAAAGCCGCAAACGCGGGCGGCGTCGCAACGAGCGCGCTTGAAATGGCGCAGAGCAGTCAGAGAATGTTCTGGAGCTTTGAAGAAGTGGACAGCAGACTTGAGAACATCATGCGCAATATCTTCAATAATATTGACAAAGCCGCCGAGGAATATGGCTATAAAGGCAACTATATAGTAGGCTCTAATATCGCGGGCTTCTTGAAAGTGGCGAATGCCATGCTGTCCCAAGGAGTTGTGTAATTACGCTGTCCTATAGGATATCTGAAAATATACTCGCTGTAACGAGAAGATTTTCCATAATAGCGCCACAATCAGGCTCTCAGCAGTATTATTACAAGGAGGCTCTGAGTGGGGGCGTTAGAGCGATAAAGATGCCCTTAGAGCGGTAACTACTTTCGCCGTTTGGTCAGGAACGGCGAAATGATTATCTGTTACGCTTTTCGAAAAGGCAATTATCTATAATAAGCGCGAAGCAGCAAAACAGAGCGGGATCGTAATCGTCGTCAACGGATAACTCGTATGAATCGCCGAGAGCGATGTATTTCTTTCTGAAAGCGCCGATAAACTTATCGTTCTTGGTCAATACATAATCGTGCGCGAGAAAATCACCCTGAACAGTGTACAAATTGCCCTCGCTGTCCGTTACTTCAAATTTAGGCTTTATTGCGAATTTCCTTTTAATATTGAGCACTTCGTTACCGTCTTTGAAGACCTTGTATTTGGCAAATATTTTGAACAGCTTTTTCTTGATAAGATACAGCTCCTTGCCGCTCGCGTCGTTAAGATATATCTTGGTAAGAGATGTAACCGGTTTTTTCGCCTTATATACTATCTTGCCGTCAATGTCGGTGAAATTGTATTTATCGCCTATTGCGAAGATTTTCTGCCTTAGATATAAATTCATTTTTTACTCCTTTTAAATAATATTTGCATTCTATCTATTAATAATCGTCCGATATATCCACATGATATTCGTCGCCGATTATATATATATCCTCTATTCCGTTCATCATAGAAAACAAATTATATGAATCATAAAAATAGCTATTTGTAAACGAGAAATCCTCTATCAGCACGGTATAATTACTGTCGCATTGATAAATATTTCCGTTATATATCCGTATATCCTCATAATTTTCCTCTGATTCAATATGTATATATAAATCAAACGGTTTATATATTATCTGACTATATTTACCGTTTTCCAGTAAATCCGCCAGAAATGTTTCACTAAAATCATCGAACATATTATAGGGGGTATATGTATAATAAGACGGCGGAAGAAAATTATAATTAAAGCCGTTATAATACGAATCAGGATTAATTGTACACATATTCTCGGTACCCATTATTCCGATAACAGCTCCGGTAGAAGTATTTATTATTTCAATGCCGCTATAATCGTCTATCTCCCCGTTAAAGTCAATTAATTCGACAACCGCCTCTAAAATAGGATCGTCTTCGGCTATTTCCGTATTTAGCACTCTTGCATTGTAATAAGATGGGCTTAGTTCGGAGTTTTCTATATCGAGGCGCTTGTAACGGATATTTCCGTCGTTGCACATTATAAATAAATAATATTCCTTATCCAAAGAGAATTCAACGGGGCTATTGTATTCTATGGGGACAATCTCGATAGGGATATATTCTTCGCCGGATTTTTCGGTTATTGTGCACTTGGCATAATCGGGCACTAAATCACTATTAAGATTAAGTTTGACATTGTAATTGAAGTCGTCAGCGTCTAATATAAGATAATCATTCTCGTTCAGCTTTTGTTGCGTTAAGAAAATATGCCCGTAATATGTCCAATTATCTCTGATATATATTTCTGATCTTGAATCCTTAGGAAGTCCAAAGGTATAATTATTGCCCGTCCTGGATTGAAATAATTTCTTGTTCGATAAAGTGTAGACATCCGCGATAAGACCCGGCTCAACCGTTAATTCTATTAACGAGTAATCCTCTTTAAGAAGCATAATCGTTCTGATGCCGATGAGATTATTAATCTCGGTTTCGGTCAATGTAAAAGTATAATCGTAATAATCGCTGCCGCAACTAACGGATATTTCGGGCGAGGCGGATTTTTTTATTTTGAAATTAAATATATTGCCTTTGGATTCGTAGGTAATATTGTCTTCGTCGTATTCAAATTCTATATCTTCAATACCGGCCTCGGTAATCACAGTCACTTCCAAAGAGATATATTCTTCTTCAAAGGTAACCGAGGTTTCATAGGTGAAATCCTCTTCATAATCAAGGCTTTTTACAAGAACGGTCTGAGACAAATACCCGTCAACGGACAACGTAATAACCTTTCTCAGAAGATCGTATACGGTAATAATAATCTTATCGTCCTTATACTCTATATCCGCTTCGTCTTCGCCCGTATATACGATTATATCCTTAGCGTCGATTTCATCGTTAGTGACGGTAATTATTATCGAGCCTTCCCTTTCATAAGTCAATACTTCATCTTCGCATGCCGATAAAACAAGCGCCGCGATTAAGATTATTAATAATATCAAATATTTTTTCATATTACACCTTATTTTTCGTCATACAGCGTCTTTAAGATAGGTTGATATGCCGTTAGCTTGCATGACACTCTCGCAAAGAAAGTGCCTATTATGGTCGTAACAAGAAAAGCCGCGCCTAAAGATAGGGGATAATAAATGAAATTAACCTTAAAGCTGGCAATTACCGCCATGTATTCAAATCCCTTATCAAGACCGAATTTTAAGCCATAGCTTATCAATGTCGCAAAAATTGATACCCATATGAAAGTCTTGAAGAATATAATCATAATCTCTACGATATAAAGTTTCGGAATGACTTTGCTTTTAGCGCCTATTGCCCTCATTACGCCGATATAATTCTTGCGGCTCTCGACGGAATATCTTACGGTATTAAGCAGATTGAGCATATTCGTAAAGAATATAATGCCGCCTATTGCCGAAAAAATAAGAATGAGTATCTTTCCAACCATATCTATAATCATAAACTGATTATAGATTTCATTGGCGATTGTGGAAGTAAAATCATTTGAAGGCATATCGTTATACGCGGATTTCAAAATATTCTTTATTTTAGGTATAAATTCAGAAAGAAGAGAATAATCCTTAATCTGCAACTTTAACCGCATCGGATTAAGCTCAAAGGCTCTATTCCCCGAACGGGACCATCTCTCGATATATCTGTCACAAATTCCCTGCAATCTGAACATATAACCGCCATCCCTGTTAAGTTCGTACATTTCGTCGATATGTCTGTTAAAAGTAAGTATAGTGCCGAAGTCCTCCATGTCCGTCAGAGCATAATCCAATGTAGCGTAATCATCCTTTCCTTCGGTAAAATACACGGATGGAGAAGTCACCCATATATGCGGTTCGTTAAGCTTGCCGGGCAATTCATAATAATCGCTCTTTAAAATTCCGACTACCTTAAACTTATAAACTAGATATAATTGTACCTTTACCTCATCTTCGGGGTTTCCGCTGAATTGCTCGAATTCGTTTGAAGGAATATAATCGTTATCTATCGCATAATACGAGAAATAAGACCCCATAAGAATTTCGGGATAAGCGATGGATATTTCTTTATTTGCGATATCTTCTTCATCAATTCCCCATTGATTTAATAGCGGCTCAGAGAGAATAATTTCGCCTTTGCCTTTAGTGCTTTCAGTAAAACCTTTATTGCAGATATTAATGAAAGGACTGTTTTTGCCCGTCATTTTCTTGTAATCTATAAGCTCGTTATCCGTAAACATAATTGAAGACGATTTTTCGGGGAAGACTATTTTCATTGTATTCATACCGTAAAAATTGCCTCCTTGATTATCTTCATCATATAACGAAAAAGTTTCGCTGCCTATATGGAGATTCATATACGACTGTTTTAAATACATATTCGAGTATTCGCACATCATATATTCGGATACTTCGTCTAACTCCAATAAATCCTCGTTAAAAGCGTAAGCGGGCAATCCTTCCTGTCCCTCCGAATTAGATGTATACTCTTTATACGGGGTACTGCCTGAAGCATCGTTGACATTTTTTAGCGGAATGTATAATTCTGAAGCCGTTTTAACGCTGTTGACTTGTTTGCTTAAATCCGAATAAAAAGCTACGGCGAAAAATATCATAGGCACAAGCAGAATAAGACCGAAAGCCATTCCGAACACGGTGTTCTTGGTAGACTTCTTTCTTGCCTTAATGCTGATTCTGCCAAGCCTTATGTAATCAGAGAGTTTCATTTTTGCTTTGGTTTTCTTATTCATTACGCCACCTCGCTGATTACGGATATTACATCCATATTAATAATTTTCAACAGGCTCTTTCTGGCGAAAAGCAACGCCATAACGATAAACGCCATAACCGTAATTAAAGGAACATAGACGGGCATTACTACGATATTCTCCTTAAATCCCGTCATAGTCATAAGAAAATCAATGATATACGTGAAATATTTCTTAATAAGCAGCAATATTCCGTACGCAATACCCGTTGCGGCGGTAATAATCACTAGCGCCTCGAATTGCACAATGCGCTTGACTCCTTTGTTCCTCAATCCGACCGCCATCATAACGCCGAGGAAGCGCTTGTTCTTGTCTACGGAGATAATAACGGAGTTAGCGACGCTGCCGATAGATATTACAAGAATAATAAAGCACATAAACACTGCGGCGCCTATCATTACGGCGCCTATTATTCTCACCTCTTTAAGGTTTTTTACCAAGTCGCATTCGAATCTTTCTTCCTTTTTGTTGTTATATACGCTTGGCTCAATGCGCTCGTTGAGATTATTTACAATTTCGCTCATTTTCTTGTATTCGTCGTTAAAATTGTAAGCGACTCTGGGCTCGTTAATTATATACAGCGAATACACATCCATATTGCCGTCCATAATATTAAAAAGCGTATTTATATCCAAGAATATATCCGATTGCTGATTTATTTCCTTTAGGGCCGAGTCAAGCAGGATACCGCCTATTTTCAGCTTCTCGGTCCTCATAATCTGCTCGTTGGTCTCATTATTATACGTTATGAAAGCAAACACCACCCAATCTCCGTCAGAGAGATATTTGCCGTAACCCGCTGCGGCAGTTATGAAAGATTCGCTAACCCATATTTTATTCGCGCCGTTGTCATCCGATGTCCACAGCTTACCCGACTTTAAGTAATTGATACCGCTGGACCTTATGTCCAGATCGCCCCAACTGGAAAAAGCCCTGTTGTCCATTCTAGCGTCTCCATACTTCCCCCAGAAATCATCCATTAATATTTGATTGGCTTCTTCCTGAGCAGGCTTGTTTTCATAATCGAATAAGTATATCGGCTCAATATATCCCGCGTCTACTTGAATATTATCCACGAGTTCGGGATACTTATCGAATTCCTCTAAGACTATATTGTATTCCTCGGCGGTAATCGGCTTCCATACGCTGTCCGAGCCTTCCCGATAATTTGAATATGTCTCAAGATTAAAGACCGCGCCGTTTATATCGTACATATTTACATAAGCGGCGCTAATGCTGTAATAGAAACTAAGTCCTATAATGCTTATTACCATAATCAGAAGGCTTACGACAAACACTATGACAATCGTGATAAGCGTTCTGATTTTATTATTAAAGACGCTGTGTAGAGACAGCTTCAGAGTATCGAGAAATTTCATTTCTTTCTAAGCTCCTTCTCGATAATGCCGTCCTTTACCACAAAGATCACATCCGCTTGCTTGGCGTCCTCGATATTGTGCGTAACAAGCACGACGCTCTTGCCTTCGGAGCATATCTGCCTTAGAATCTTAATTACCTCCGCGCCGTTCGCGCTGTCGAGATTTCCCGTAGGCTCGTCGGCAAGGATAATTTCGGGGTCGTGAACGAGCGCTCTCGCGATGGACACCCTCTGTTTCTGTCCGCCCGACAATTCGGACGCTTTTTTGTTGGTCTTATCCATAAGACCGAGCTTTGAAATAATCTTCTTCGCCGCATCTTCTCTCACTCTTCTAGATTCGCCTCTTATTGTCAGGGGCATCGCGACATTTTCAAGCACGGTGAAGGTAGGCTCGAGATAAAAGGATTGAAAGATAAAGCCCGTAGTTCTGTTCCTGTAATCGGCAAGCTCGTTACTGGATAGCGCGGTTAAGTCCAGACCGTTGCTGTAAACCTTGCCTTCCGTCGGCGAATCCAGTCCGCCGATAATGTTCATTAGCGTGGATTTGCCCGAGCCGCTCTTACCGATAATAGCGGTAAACTTGCCGTCTTCAATCTTAATGTTAATCCCCTTCAGTGCGTGCACCGCAGCCTCGCCCTTGCCGTAAATCTTTACCACATCTTTAAGCTCAATCATTTTCTTCCTCGTTATTTATATTAAATAAAATCGTCAAATGCGTCGTCGTATTCGGATTTTTCCTTCTGTGTCTTTTCTTGGGCGCCGCTTTCAAAGCCGTCAAAGTCATAATCGTCGTCGCTTTCTTCCTTAACATTTCCGCCGCTTGAAACCGTAACAAATTCGTCGCCCAGCAAATCGTCGTATTCGGATTTTACTTCTTCCTGTACTTGATTATCCATTACAGAAAATTTCCCTTCGCCGAATTTATCGAGAGAATAATCGTCCTGAGAATCCTTAACGCTATTTGCGCTTTTTGATTTGCTATGAACGGCAAAAGACGAATCGCTTAATAATTCGTCGTAATCGTCCGCCGCCTTGGTATTAACGGGCTTATTTTGTTTTTTTTCAATCGATTTAGGAGTTTCTTTAGGTTTTTTGGATAGGTCTTTGCCTTGAATGATCTTTTCTATGTAATCTTCGTTAATGGGCACCGACTCGAAATCCGTAAAAAATTCCGTTATGGAACCGGCGCTATTCTCCGGTTTATCTTTGGTTAATATATCTTGCGCTTTATCTTGATCGGCAATTTTAGATGATACCCCGTTAACTTCAATATCTTCCGCTTCCTGCTTAGAGCTTGACGGGGTTTCTGACAATTCATTCCCGCTTACTTCAGAACCCTCGAAGTCCCCTCCAAGTATGTTCAGCAAATCATCGTAACTGTTGTACTCTGACATTATATCACTTCCTAAATGAAATTATATCATACATAAAATCAAAGTCAATTGATTTTTCATCCGTAAATTTTACCGATGAGATATACTACCAGCCGGTAAGGCAGAATTTTTTCAAGAAAAGTCAGGAAAGCGTATTTTCTGCCTCCTACGACAAAGGGCGGAGGATTATCGGAGTTAACGAGTTTTACGATAATTCTGCCTATTACCTCGGGCGCCATGCCATTCATCTCGTCTTTTTCCATTACCTCTACGGATTTGTTCACTCTTTCGCCGTAAACGGGGTCGTCGCTCTTATTCTTTACCCTTTTTTCGGTGAACTCTGTCTTTACATCGCCCGGCAATACCGCAGTTACCTTTATATTAAAAGGCGCCGTTTCCAGCCTTAGGGCATCGGAAAGCGAGCAGAGCGCGGACTTGGACGCCGAATAAAACGCTTGAAACGGTATCGGGAATTTCGCAGCGGCGGAACTTATGTTAATTATCGTGCCGCCGCCCGATTTTCTCATATACGGCAGCACCTCGCGGATAAGGTTGAACGCGCCGAAGAAATTGACATCGAATAATCTTTTCGCGTCTGTTAAGTCAGTGCTCTCTATCGCGCCTGAAATGCCCATTCCCGCGTTATTTATAAGCGCGTCGATTCTGCCCTCTTTATCGAATATCCGCTTGAGGGCATTCTTGACGTCTTCGGGCGAAGTCACATCCGTCTTGATATGATTGCCCGGCGTTTCGCGCCTTGAGAGATTATACACCGTATGACCGTCGGCGGTTAACATTTCAAGCGCGGCTTTGCCTATCCCTGCGGACGCGCCGCTGATTACGATTACTTTACCCATATTTCACCTCTATATAAGAGCGTTTCTGATAAACGCGGCTATTAGAAAATCCGTCGAAAACCCTACCAGCGCATGCAGGTAGAAGCCGTACCAAATCGAGCGTGTCTTATAAGCGACATAACCGAACAATATCCCCGCGGGTATTGCCGAAAAGGTCTCTGCAAGCGGCTTGCCGAAGCCCGCAATCGAAGAATGCACGAGCGCTGAAATCATTGTAGATACAGCTATCGCCATAAGCGCGTTGCCTTTATTAAATGAGAAAATTCCTATCCCTCTGAATAGAAACTCCCAGCCGACATAGTAGGCAATGTAAGATACATAATAGAGCAATATGAATTTAGCTGGCGCGTTAATTACATAACGGCTAAGAGGATATGTCGTATTCATTCCCTCGTCCCATACCGCGGTTAATCCGGCAAATATCATCAAGGGCGTGAGTATTAAACAAATCTTTAATCCCGTACTTGTATCCCCAAGACCCAGTCCATAATCTTTTAAGTCCGCTTTAATTATGAATTTAACAAATAATATGCCTAAGCCAAAGAAAAGGATAACGGGCGTAAAATTATGATAAATATATTTCCAGTAATCAAGATTAGATGTATCGGGAAAGGATTTTGTAAAGAAATCCTGTATGCCGAAATAAAAATACACCGCAAGAATAACGGTCATGAACAATATACCCTTTACGGCGTTTTTATCAGACTCTTTCCACAGAGAAATTATATCGTTTTTTATGTTCATTTGAGCTCTCCGTAAATTGTATTAAACCATTCAACCGTGCGCTTAACGCCTTCTTCCATTGAAACATGGGGCTTATAGCCGAAGGTCTTTTCTGCTTTTTCAATCGAAAAATGGTAATCGACACAGTTTTGATATGTTGAAAATTTTGTAATTAAAGGCGCTTTTTTGATTCTTAACAATTTATATACTCCCTCTACGAACGCGGCGGCGATTTTAGCTGCTGACGCGGGCAGGCTGATGAATTTAGCTTTTACGCCCATCGCGGCGGCTACCTCGCTAAAATATTCGTGCAGAGTCTCGCCGAAGCCGTCCGTGATATTGTAATCGTTATTCCACGCCTCTTGTGAAAGCCCCGCCGTAGCTATCGCGTCAGCAAGGTTATCGACATACACGAAGCAGCTAATATATCTGCCTTTATCTATGTAAGGCATGTTTTCCTGCTTAATCTTCTTGTAAATGTGAACGGACGAGGTGTAATCGTAAGGGCCGTATACATTGCCGGGACGGATTACGACATAGGGTAGATTATTTTCCCTGCAATAATTCATCACCATTGTCTCCGCTCTTAACTTGGATATCGAGTAAGGATTGTTAAACGGCAGTTTCTCGTCTTCTTCCCTTAAATCGGTATAACCCCTGTATCCGTAGACGGCGACCGAGCTTAAATAGAGAAAGGATTTACTCTTAGCCTTTATTGCGTAATCAATCACTCTCTTAGTGCCGCTGACATTAATCTCGTCGAAATCTTTAATGTCGCCCCACGGCGAGACCTTGCCCGCAATCTGATAAACATGATCGACGGGCGGCAATGTATCGAAATCAAAATTGACCAGATTGCCTTTATAGACCTTAACCCTGCCTTCTTCTATCAGCCTGTAAAGCTCTTTATTACGGGGCTTGTCGTTGACATCGACACCGATTACATTTACGCCCCTTGCCGCCAGTTGCGCCGCGACCGCGGCGCCCACAAATCCGCAAATACCCGTTATTAAAGCTGTTTTCATTGTTCTCCCTATATTATATATATAAATATACCATATCTATAGTGCAAATTCAATAAAAATAATCACCCGAAATCCATTCTTGCGACGGCAATCAAATATTTTAATAAAATATGGACATTCATTTTATGGATATTAATTATCCTTATTTAATAAAAAACTATTGACAAATGACCTGATTATTGCTAAAGTAATAATAATAAATTTTTGAGAAGGCAGAAATGATAGCGAATAGTATTATTCTTATTAACATTATAGTGGTGCTTATCGTGGTGGTACTTGGTAAGTCTGATATGCAATTGCCGCAGGATAATGTTTAAGCCCTCGAAAGTAATTAAAAACATAAACCTCACGCAATTGCAGTGAGGTTTTTTTGAATATGGAGGTTATAATGATACTCAACGGAGCGCAAATCCTGATTAAAGAGCTGATTCATCATAAGGTTGACGAGATATTCGGTTATCCCGGCGGTATGGTAATCAATATCTATGACGAACTCTATAAGGCTAAAGACAAGATCAAGCATTATATCACCGCGCACGAGCAGCACGCCGTACACGCCGCGGACGGCTATTACAGGGCGACGGGCAAGACGGGAGTGGTAATCGCCACATCGGGTCCCGGAGCCACTAATATAGTAACGGGCATTGCGACGGCATTTCTCGACAGCGTGCCGCTTATAGCGATAACCGGTAATGTCGCAACGGATTTTATAGGCAGAGACAGCTTTCAGGAGGTCGATATTGTGGGCGTGACAATGCCTATCACCAAGCACAATTATATCGTTAAAGACATTAAAGAACTGCAGCGGACTATCCGCGAAGCGTTCGTGATTGCCAACCACGGCAGACCGGGCCCCGTACTTATCGATATACCTAAGGATGTACAGCTTAATGTCACCGAATACGACGAGGATATCGAATTTCAGTTTACTAAAATCGTCAAGAAAAAGCCCTTTGATATATCCAAGGCGCTTAATATGCTGAAAGAATCCAAAAGACCCTTTATTTATGCGGGCGGCGGCGTCATTATATCGGGAGCGTCCGAGGAATTATTAAGGTTTGCAGACAGGATAGACGCGCCTATCGGCACTTCCCTGATGGGATTATCGGCTATTCCGTCCGACCACGAAAAAAACCTCGGCATGGCGGGCATGCACGGCAGATTCGCCGCCAGTAAGGCGCTCGCCGAGTGCGATTTGATTATAGCGATCGGCGCGAGATTTTCCGACAGGGCTACGGGCAACAAGAAAGTGTTTATCAAAAATTGCAAAGTGCTGCATATTGACATCGACAGCGCTGAAATCGGAAAGAATATCCCCGTTAACGAATACATAACGGGCGACATTAAAGAAGTTCTGGCTAGAATCTGCGATTACCTGCCGCAACTTGACAATAGAGATTGGCTTGACCATATAAAGGAAATGAAAGGCAGTCCGAGCAACATCCTCGAACAGTCCAAAAACCCTCTTACGCCCGGCAAAATCATTCGCACGGTCAGCGATTATATGTCCGAGGACACGGTTATTGCAACCGATGTCGGACAGCATCAGATGTGGACGGCGCAGTATTACAAATTCAGAAAGCCGAGGACTTTCTTAACCAGCGGCGGCTTAGGCACGATGGGTTACGGTCTGGGAGCGGCAATCGGCGCCTCTATCGGCATCGGCAAGAAGAGAACGGTTCTGTTCACTAGCGACGGATGCTTTCATATGAACCTTATCGAATTGGCTACGGCTGTTACAAATAATCTTCCCGTCCTTATAATCCTTCTTGATAACAACGCGTTAGGAATGGTTAGACAATGGCAGACAATGTTTTTCGGCAAGCGCTATTCCGAGACGACATTGGACAGAAAGACGGATTATGTTAAGGTTGCCGAGGCGTTCGGCGCGACGGGATTCAAAGCCGAAACGCCGGAGGAGCTGAAGGAGGCTCTTAATAAAGCGCAGGGCATCAACGCCCCGTGCCTTATACATTGCGTTATCGATAACAATGAAAATGTTCTGCCTATGATTCCGCCTAACGGAACTATTCAGGACATCATTATCAAATAGGAGAAAACAATGGAAAACAAGAAATTCATCATAGCTATGCTTGTTAATAACAAACACGGCGTACTGACGCGGATTGCGGGCTTGTTCGCCAAGCGCGCGTACAATATCGATAATTTAAGCGTCGGGAAGACGGACGATCCGACTATTTCGAGGATGACAATCGTTACGGAATGCGACGAGAGCATTAAAGATCAAATCATTAAGCAGCTGGATAAGCTCATTGATGTCAACAATGTCCAGATTATGGAAGACAGCTCCACTGTTTCAAGGGAATTAATGCTCATCAAAATCCGAATCGAAGACGGCATTCAGACAAGTGTAATGGAAGCGATAAATGTATTCAGAGCAAAAGTAATCGATATGTCCGAAAATTCGATTATCGTTGAAATAACCGGCCCCACTGAAAAGCTCAACGCATTTATACAATATATGAAGAAATATGGTATAATGGAGTTGTCCAGAACAGGGCTTACAGCCATGGAAAGAGGCTCGGCTCTTCTCAGCCTAAGGAGTGTATAATGGATATTGTAGAAGTGGTTAAAGCGAAAAAACGGCTTTCGGGAATAATACACGATATACCCCTTGAGCGTTCGGGAAGATTTTCGGAGATGACGGGCGCGAATATTTATCTTAAATGCGAACACCGCCAGAAAACCGGCTCTTTCAAGGTCAGAGGCGCTTATAACAAGATTGCAATACTTAAAGCGCGCGGCAACATAACCAATGTAATAGCCTCGAGCGCGGGCAATCACGCGCAGGGCGTAGCGTTCGGCGCAAGAGAAAACGGCCTGAAAGCCACTATCGTTATGCCGAGAACAACGCCAATCGCGAAAGTGCTTGCAACCCAAAGCTATGGCGCGGAAGTCGTGCTGCACGGCGATTGCTACGACGACGCGTATCAAAGAGCCAAGGAAATCGAGCAGGAGACGGGCGTAGAATTCATCGAGCCCTTTAACGACGAGGATGTAATCGCCGGTCAGGGCACGATAGGGCTTGAAATCATTAACGAATTGGACGATGTAGACACTATAATCATTCCGACGGGAGGGGGCGGATTAATCGCCGGCGTAGCCAAAGCCGTCAAGAGCTTAAAGCCGTCCGTAAAAATCATCGGCGTACAGGCGCACAGAGCGGACGCAATGGTCAAGTCTTTTTACAAGAAAGAGCTTGTGACTTTAAGCAGCATATTTACGATAGCGGACGGCATCGCTGTAAAAAAGCCTGGCGACAAGACTTTCGAGCTTATCAAGCAGTACGCCGACGATATGGTTACGGTAACGGACGCCGAGATTGCCTCGACGATTATCGAGCTTATCGAGCGCACCAAGCAGATTGTCGAGCCCGCGGGCGCGACATCTCTTGCGGCGGTGCTCTACGACAAAGTCGACATTAAAGGCAAGAATGTAGTCGCGATTCTCTCGGGTGGCAATATTGATGTAGGCTTCATACATAAAATCATCGAGAAAGGGCTAATCAACAGAGGCAGGCAGATAAGTTTCTCGATTTTAATGATGGACGCTCCGGGAGGTCTTGCAAGGCTCTCGGCAATTATCGGCAGCTCCAACGCTAATATCATCTCCGTCAGATACGACCGCGCGAGCGCGGAGATACATATAAACGAGGTCATACTCCATATCACCTGCGAGGTGAGCGGCAAGGAGCACAGCAACAAAATAGTTAAGGATTTAGAAGAAGCAGGATATAGATTACTGTTATCTTAACGAGGAGGATATATGAATAAAAAAAGAATTGTAACACCCAAAGCCCCCACAGCAATAGGCCCGTATTCACAGGGAATTATCGCGCCGCCTTTCGTATTTGTATCGGGGCAGATACCCATTGACCCTGCTACGGGAGAAATGCCCGAGGGTATAGAAGCGCAGACCAATATGATCTTCAGTCATTTGCAGGCGGTGCTCAACGAATCGTCTCTTTCTCTGAATAACATCGTCAAGACCACGGTGTTTCTGAAGAACTTATCGGATTTTGCGGTAATGAACGAAGTATACGCGCAGTATTTCTCCGAGCCTTTTCCGGCAAGGAGCACGGTTGAAGTATCCAACCTCCCCAAAGGCGCTTTAATAGAGGTTGAATGTATCGCGTACAGCGCGATTATGGATAATAATTAAAAGGAGACAATCATGGCGATAATGTTTTACGAGAAAGATTGCGATTTCAATAAAATCAAGGATAAGAAAATCGCAATTATTGGTTACGGTAGTCAGGGACACGCGCATGCGCTGAATTTAAGAGACAGCGGCGCTGATGTAGTCGTAGGTCTTTATGAAGGCAGCGCATCTAAGGCGAGAGCGGCGAAAGAGGGATTAACGGTTTTGAACGCGGACGAAGCGGTAAAGGTAGCAGATATCATAATGATATTAATTAACGACGAAAAGCAACCCGCGCTCTATGAAAAGGACATAGCTCCCTACCTTGCTCCCGGCAAAACGCTTGCGTTCGCGCACGGCTTTAATATTCATTTCGCTCAGATCGTGCCGCCCGCGGACATCAATATCATAATGGTCGCGCCCAAAGGCCCCGGACACACGGTGAGAAGCCAGTACTTAGAGGGCAGGGGCGTTCCCGATTTAGTAGCGGTCTATCAGGACGCTACGGGCGACGCGCTCGATATTGCGCTTGCTTACGCTATGGGAATCGGCGGCGCAAGAGCGGGCATACTTCAGACGACATTCAAGGAAGAGACCGAGACCGACCTTTTCGGCGAACAGGCTGTGCTCTGCGGCGGAGTTACCGCTCTGATGAAAGCGGGTTTCGATACGCTGGTCGAGGCGGGTTATCAGCCCGAAAGCGCGTATTTTGAATGCGTTCACGAGATGAAATTAATCATTGACCTCGTCGCTCAGGGCGGAATGTCCTATATGCGTTATTCGATATCCGACACCGCCGAATACGGCGATTACACGACAGGGCCAAAGATTATCACGGACGAGACCAAGAAAGCTATGAAGAAAGTGCTTTCAGATATTCAGGACGGTACATTCGCGAGAAACTGGATTCTCGAGAATAAGACCAACAGACCGTATTTCAACGCGCAGAAGAAAATGCACCGCGAATCAGTAGTCGAAAAAGTCGGCGCCGAACTCAGAAAGAAAATGGGATGGCAGACAAATGACAACAAATAACAGCGCAAATGTCAAAGCGGGAACTTTAAGGGCGCCGCACCGTTCGCTTCTTAAAGCGCTCGGGCTTACTGACAATCAGATAAAAAAACCCTTTATCGGCATTGTCAATTCCTTTAACGAGATAGTGCCCGGGCATATCCAGCTTGACAGAATTTCCGACGCCGTAAAGCAAGGCGTGCTCATGGCGGGCGGCACACCGTTCGAATTCAACACGATAGCGGTGTGCGACGGTATCGCTATGGCGCACCAAGGAATGAAATATTCCCTTGTAACGAGAGAAATCATATGCGACAGCATCGAATGCATGGTAAAGGCGCATTGCTTTGACGCGCTCGTCTTTATCCCCAATTGCGACAAGGTCGTACCCGGAATGCTTATGGCGGCGGTAAGATTAAATCTTCCCGCGGTATTTGTCTCGGGCGGCCCTATGCTCTCAATATGCGACGGGGATAAGAGACCTCTGGACTTAAACAGCGTCTTTGAGGGAGTCGGCAGAGTCAACGCGGGAAAATTCAGCGAAAGCGAATTATCCGAAATCGAGAATTCCGCGTGCCCTACTTGCGGCTCATGTTCGGGGATGTTCACCGCGAATTCAATGAATTGCCTTAGCGAGGCGCTCGGAATAGCGCTTCCCGGCAACGGCACCGTACCCGCCGTTTACAGCAAGCGGATAAGGCTTGCCAAGACCGCGGGCGAAAAAGTAATGGAGATGCTGGCAAAAGGCATACGAACGCTGGATATCATCACACCCGAATCGTTAAGTAACGCTATCGCCGTGGATATGGCGCTAGGCTGCTCGACTAATTCGGCGTTGCACCTTGCGGCGATTGCTCACGAAGCGGGAATACCGTTTGAGCTAATGGATATCAACAGAATAAGCGAAGTCGTGCCTAATCTATGCAAGCTCGCGCCCGCGGGTCAGCACCATATGCAGGATCTGGAGCATGCGGGCGGCGTATACGCCGTAATGGGCGAACTTCTCAAAAGAGGTCATATAAACGGATCGCTTATGACTGTAACGGGCAAAACCGTTCAGGAGAACATCGTTGAGCATCCGAATAAAGACATCTCGGTAATAAGACCAATCGACAATCCGTATTCATTAACGGGAGGGCTCGCCGTGCTTTACGGCAACCTCGCTCCGGACGGAGCCGTAGTCAAGCGCTCGGCGGTAGACCCCTGTATGCTGAAATATTCGGGTAAAGCAAAAGTATTCGATTCCGAAGAAGACGCGACTAATGCGATTTTTGCCAGAAAAATAGCAAAAGGCGATGTAGTAGTCATCAGATACGAAGGCCCGTCCGGCGGTCCCGGTATGAGAGAGATGCTCTCGCCTACTTCGGCGATAGCGGGTATAGGTCTTGATAAGGATGTCGCTCTTATCACGGACGGCAGATTCTCGGGCGCAACAAGAGGCGCCGCAATCGGTCATATTTCGCCCGAAGCGAAGAGCGGCGGACTTATCGCATATGTAAAGGACGGCGATATTATTGATATCGACATAAATAACTACAGCATTAATCTCGATGTTTCTGAAGAAGAAATTTTAAGAAGAAAATCCGAGATGAAGATTAAATCCGACGACAATCTGTCGGGTTACTTATTAAGATACAGCAAAGCGGTATCTTCAGCGGATAAAGGAGCGGTACTTATTAAATAAGTGTCCCTCGTCGCAATACGACCTTTCCCCCGACAATAGCCTAAAGGCTATTGTCTTTCTTTCGGTCGATTGCTCCTCTTCCCTCGCGTTTACCGCTCTGCTTGATATGTCCGTTATTTTGTTATAATAATTAATATATAATCAAGCCATTACGATAACAACTCTATTAAAACTATAAAGCAGCTGTAACGAGCAGATTTTCGATGATAGCGCCACAATCGGGTTCCTTATAATATCTCCGGCGCCTCTTAATAGACTGACCCGGACAATAGTCCGATGAATGCTACTATGTAGCATTTCCGACTGGTCTAAGATAAGGAGCAAGCGGCTGATAATAAGAGATTAGGTGTTAGCCTAATCTCGTAAAAGAAGCCGCATTGCGACGAAGCATCGGGGTTCTTTTGACGCAGTTATCGCGGAAAAGATGCCGTTAGAGCGGTGATTACTTCCGCTGTCCGTTCAAGGACAGGGGAATAATTAAGCTCCTTAAAGCGCTTCGGGTAATTTTCTTCTGCCCGTCTCTGCCTTTTCTATGGAGAACCTGATTGTGTCTAAATAGTTCGAAAATTCATCCGTTAGAGCGATATGGGCTTCCGTCGTCCCTCTAGGATAGGACGACGGAAAGAAAAAACCGCCGCGTAAAGATGGTGCAACTTAGGGATTTACGAAAAACTGTAAATTTTTGAGCGACACCTTCAAGCGGGGCAAACAAGTAAAGACCACACATAAGGATAAAACCTTGTGTGTGGTCTTTCTTTTTGCGTTTAATCTTCTGCCGTGGGTAACATTACCTCAAGCATTGTTTTTGCACCGAGCCGAAAGGCATATACGAATATTGCCTCTTCTGCAAGGCTGGCGTATTCACTCCAACAATCATCGAACCGCTCTAAAATATCACGTTGCTCATCGGTCATTGCTTTTAGTAGGTCTTCGTGATGCCGAGCCATATACTCAATCAACTGCTTCATCTCGGGAGTGTTGTTACGGCTGTCCGATTGCGGATTTATATTGCCGTGCCACAATTCTGCAAGCGTATTTTTCATATGCACACCTCCTTGTAGCACAACACTATACCACAAGGAGGCGCATAAGTCCAGATAACAAATTGTGAACATCAAAAATATATTATTTTTTTACAAAATGTATATCCGTGAGAATAATGGGAGTTTCTTGATTATCTTCCTCGCCTTTCCATGCTACGATGAAACGAACTTCCGAAGATGTAGGCACATAACCTTTGGTTTTAAGTTTTTCAAGCGTTTCTACAAAGGCTTTTGAGAATTTCGCCACACGCACATCTCGACCGTGAAGTTCGGCACTAAGATAAACATCGTCTATCTTTAATGAGGTGCCGCTTCTCAAATCGAATATGAGTTCCTTTTTGTTTTTGAAATAATCGAGAACAACATCTCTGTGCGTTGTTTGCAATACGATTTCTGACGGCTCACTATAATCGTTGCTATCAGCAACATGAATTACATCGGGAAGAACATATTTTGCAAACAAATCGGTGTTGGCATGAATGAATAGATTGCTCTTGGCTCTTGTCATTCCGACATATAGCTTTCTACGTTCTTCATCATTCTTTCCGTGAGCATCCTTAAGCATCATGTATACGCTATCAAATTCACGTCCTTTAGATTTATGTATGGTCGAAACACAGATTACCTCTGCTTCGCTATCAACATAAAAATCTTCATAGTTTGATTCGCTTATGAATTCTTCCAAATCAGAAATGTATTTTACCGAATGAGTGGCTTCAAAATCAAGCACCAGCTTGCGAATATTATCAATGCACGAGCTATTATAGTACTTGCTAAAGAGTTCCTTTTTCGCCTTATTCCATATCTCGTCGGGGATAACGGGCGAATGCAAATCCTTTTTAATAGCGTTAAGGAATACTCGTACCTCTACCAGATTGATTAATCTGAAACCGTCAAGCGATTGTATAAGCTTTGCGCGTTTTCCGTATTTCAAAAGCAATCCCATTATGCGAAGTGCTTCATCATTGGTGTTCGTAAGCACACAAGCTCTGCCGCCGGCATATGTTGCAATTAGATTTTGAACGACTGCTTCTTCCATATTAGCAGAAGTGTGGCGTGTGATTTTTACAACTCCTGTTTCCTCGGTAACAGGCTCCACGGGAGCAACCTTCATACGATTCGTAATCGTTTCCGCAAACGCATTCGCCAATGCAACAACATTAGCTTTGCTACGATAATTTTCGACCATTTCGTATTTGTTTGCGCCGTACTGTTCGACCAGCGTTCTTAAATGAACGGAATTAGAGCCACGGAACTCATAGATGTTTTGATCGTCATCGCCAACGGCTATGATTCGCATATCGTCATTTTGAGCCATCAAAGCACGAACGAGAGCGAATTCATGCTCGTCCATATCTTGTGCCTCATCAATAACAAGAACGGTCTTGGTAATTTTACCTTGCTCAACCTCTCCGTTGCGAATCATTTCGGCAGCATCTCTTACAATATTTTCCGATGCTTCAAGCGTTCCGATCTTGCCGAGTAAATCAAAGCAGTAGGAGTGGAATGTTTTGATTTCGATGAAATTCGCCGCATTTCCAATAAGCGTATGTAACCGTTTTTTAAATTCGGTAGCTGCAGCTCGTGAGAAGGTGAGCATAAGCATCTGCTCATGCTTTACGTCCTCCAACTGATAAAGCGAAGCGAGCTTGTGAACAAGGACTCTTGTTTTTCCGCTTCCGGGACCGGCTGCCACAACTATATATTTGGATATATCGTTGATAATTTCCTCTTGTATATCGGAAAGATCACCGAACAGTTGATTGTATCTGTCGGGTGTGATATTTCGCTCAATCTCTTTTGCACGCTCTCCCTTGAAATACTTCGCTATGAATTTCTTGAATTCCATATTGAAGTAGTCCTGAACAAACTGCAAGGCGGCATCATAATCGCGCACCATGAGATTTGCGTATTCACCTACGATGTGGATTTGACGGATTTTCTGCTTATAGAATTCGTCAAGCAATCTATAATCGTCAACCTTGTATTTAATTCGGTTATCTCTTACGATACGCTTGATTTCCATAGCATTGTAGAGGACGAGGAATCCGCCTTCAAGCTTCAGAGCACCGATCTTGGACATATACAGAAGAGCATCCTCGACATCACTTAACTCCACAGGAATTCCGCCTATGTTCATTTTAGGCGTGTTTTGATATTCCTTGTAAAGCCCCACCAGCGAAAAGACAACAGGCTTTAGATCCTCGCCCTCTGCTTCTTTTTCTTTCTGCTCGGCTTTTGCATACAGCTTGGCAAGTATGAATCTGCATAGTTCAATACGCCTCTCAAACTTGTCCATCAAGTTTTTAAGACCCAATGCCGGAACTACATCCACGGAAACACTATCTCGATTTTCTTCTTTGTGAATATAGTTCTTGATAGAAAGAAAATAGAGAATGTTTTTTATATTCTTTATTGTTGACGTGGTAATTCCTTCTGCTTGGGCAGACTCGTTTAGTTCCTTAAATCCGAAATTAGCACCTTCATCATCAATCTTTGAGAGAATAAAGCGTTCAAGCTTTGCAAATCTTTCGAGAATCAGCGACGACTTATGGTGGCTGTCCGAATCGTTAATGTACGCGGACATATCGCTGTAATCTTCCAACAGACCTTCCTGACGCATCAAATTGATCGCCTCAATAACAGCTTCTTTTGACAACGCAAGGTTGTCGGCAAGATAATCTATGCGTGATTCAGCTTCATCATTGCCTGCCGTTGCAATACTACGGCTTGATATTAAGGATTTAATTATGCGCAGAGCTGCCGTGCGTTGTTCTTCGGAAAAGAGGGACGAACTTCGAATACGATAAGACGCTTCGGTCATATCCTTTGCTCTTATGCTCGTAGCAAACACCTTCGGCACATTTCTGCCTCGCACAATATAGCCTGCGGTTTCAAGTGCTGAGATGGCAGTTCTGACACGAGTTTCCATTTCAGCACCTGCAGAGTCATCCCATCCCGCCTGACGCGCGATTTCAAGAGCAGAACAGCATATATTGGGGCGATTTTGCGTGAGATCCTTGATGGCTTTCCATACTTGCTGAATTTGGCTGATGCTTAATTTTGTCTGGTTCAGCAATATGAAATGCTTATCAAGATCATTATCGTTAAAAAGAACATAGCATTCAGCTTGCAAGGATTGATCTCGTCCGGCTCTACCTGCTTCCTGAACATAATTTTCAAGGGAGTCCGATATATCATAGTGTATAACAAGCTTTACATCGCTCTTGTCCACACCCATACCAAAAGCCGAGGTTGCTACAATAATTGATACTTCATTGTTCATGAATGCCTCTTGATTGACAATCTTGTCGTTGGCATCCATTTTCCCGTTGTACGGAAGCGCTTTAAAACCATCGCTCGTCAGTTTGGCGGCAAGCTCAAATGTGCGTTTTGTTCGTGAAACATAAACAATCGTCGGGCATTGCTTTTGAGCGATCAGCGTTCTCAATGCGCTGTATTTTTCTTCATCCGTTTCTTTGTGTAAGACGGTATAGTGAAGGTTTTCTCTCGTGGCTTTTGAAGCGAAGATCTCCAATGTCAAATCGAGCTTTTTATAGAAATAATCGCATATGTCAGAGATAACCTTTTGCTTTGCCGTTGCTGTAAAACAGGACACGGGGATGGGTTTGCGCTCGGTTTTCTTATCCTTTTGGAGCTTACGGATAAAATCACCGATATATAAATAATCCACTCTGAAGTCCTGCCCCCAAGCAGAGAAACAATGCGCTTCATCGATAACAAAACGCACGATATTGCGCGACATCAAGAGTCGCTCTATTGTTTTTGAACGAAGCTGTTCGGGGGATATATAAAGCAGAGATGCTTTGCCATTCTTTACTCTTTCGATGGCATCAGCGCGTTCGATGGGATTCATCATTCCATTAATGGTTACTGCGCCCTCGATGCCTTTCTCTACAAGGTTGTCAACTTGGTCTTTCATTAACGACTGAAGAGGAGAAATTACAACCGTAAGACCATGCGTTGCTCTCCCTGCCATAAGTGCGGGCAATTGGAATGTAATTGACTTTCCACCACCTGTTGGGAATACGGCAAGAAGGGATTTTCCATCAACGGCTGCTTGTGCGGCAACTTCTTGCAACGAGATTTCATCACCTGCAAACTTGCGGAAGCTGGGATAACCGAAGAAGGTTTTCAGCCACTTATGAATATCAAGAGCGTTGCGACAGTATTCGCAATGTTCTTCACATGGTGTATTACATAAAAATTTTATAACATTTTCTATTTTAGGATAGTTATAGAGAAGCCAAGGCGGTGTGGTAGAATAATGATCATCACAACCGACTAAAGCGAGCGCATACGCTAATTCTACGGGATAGTGCTTTATAAGAACGTCTAAATCTGCGTTTGCACATATCCTTCCTGAAAATTCATCACTAATCAGTTGTGCTAAATTATATTTATAAGGCTTGAAATCCACATAATCAAAAAATCCTTGGAATTCCTGATGGCTATAAAGCAAACCGCAATATATCATTTTGCGATTTTTTGACAACTGATAAAATGCATTTACTTCGTCATAAAATAAGGTGGATGCTTTGTGGCTATCGTTGACGGGATTATTTAATTCTTCGACTTGAAGCTTATCATCCTTAAGCAGTTTGTGATAAGGACGCTTGGGGAACATAAGAGGAGAAAGATAGAGCGTATCTATTACCTTCTGATGCAGAGCATCTCCAATGTGTGGATTGATGTGCTTCATGTCGTGATGAACTACATTGTGACCGCATAGGAACTCCGCACCTGCCACGAAGGTACAAAACTCCGACACGGAAGGAGAATGAAAAACAGTTTTGTCACCTCTAACCGCGCCTATGTCAAGTATTTTGTTTTCATGGACACTAATTTCTGTGTCGAAGAATACTATGCTTTTTGCCATATTGGCCTCCAAATTGTTCTTATCAAATGATTCTTACTATTGCGTGCAAGTTATCGATTATAAATTTTTGCGCTTCGATATTGTAAAGAGCAATGCTATACTCACCGTTGCTACTGCTTCTGCGCTCAACGCTGATGCCCATTTCGCTACCGATATCACTCGGCAATTTATAGTTCTTTGCATCAAGCGAAACTACTTTCAGAATTCCAACGCTCAACAACCACTCTGTAATATCCGTTGCTTTTAATTTCGCTGCACTCGTGTTTGTCTTTAACGCATTTATTCTGTCAGTAATCTGACTTATCATCAAAGGTGTTTCGGAGAATTCAAATTTTGCAAGCTCTGCCTGAGTGATTTCAAATGGATCAGAAGGCTTCCGTCTAACTGATGCACCCGAATATGCTACGGAAGTTTTAGAGAATTCAATAATTTCCGAAAGATGATCTCTTATGAAGCGTTGGGCATTCACATTACAACGAACATAGTATTTTGCCCGACCATTCTCTTTCATTACTTCATCCGTAGTGATGCCAAGATTTACTCCTTTTTGTGTAGGGCGTTTGGTCATCTTATTATTGCTCGTTGCGATTCTCGTCAAATATCCTTCATGCAAGAGCCAATTGTTCACCTCGGTTGCGGTAAATTTACGAGTAGATCTTAACGCATCGTTTATTCGCTTCGCAAAAGTGCTTATACCCACTCTCAACGCAGAGCATTCGATTCTTGCAAGAACATCGGGCGTGACGATCCACTCGTTAGTCTTATACATTTCTGTCAAGGCAGACGGATTTTCAATGATTTTAGATAAGATATCCGCTACATATAAAAAGCATTTTGATAGTCTTGGGTTGAAAGCAACCTCGCCGTCAGGGATAAGTGTGCCGTCAGTAGGATCAATACCGATGGCTAATTTATCAATAAATAATTTTGCGTAAGCAATCTTTTCTATTTCTGTCATGAGGTGTCCTCTCCTATTTATTAATATCTGTCACTTCCACAATGTCGGCAATGTCGCACTTCAAAGCGGTGCAAATGCGGACGAGCGTTTCGGTGGATACGTTTTCGTCCTTATTTAGCTTTGTAAGCGTGCCACGGCTAATGCCAGAAAGCGCAAGTAAATCTTTTTTCTTTAATTTTCGGTCTATCAAGAGTTTCCATAGTTTGTTATAACAAACAGCCATAGTTACACCTCTCCAAAATAAATATACAACAAAATTATACACCATCAAAAAATTTTTACAAGAGATTTTGCTCTTTTTATTTTGAATATTGGGTAAAAGTTTAAACAAAAAGTCTATTATCGTGTGAATTTTCCGATAATCTTGTAAACTGATCAGGTATCAAATCCGTTCCTTCCGGGGAGCGGATTTTTTATTTTTTAAAGAAATTTCAAAAAAGGGGCTTAAAATTTGGCGTTTCTGTGAGCTACCTATGAGAGATAAAAAATTCAAGTTTTATTGCTGCATTTGCTGTTTCCCGTGGCTTGTCTATGAAAGGATTTTTTGAGAGGGGGTCCGGATTTGCCATTTTCGTGAGCTACCTATGAGAAATAAAAATTATTTTTGCAAAACCCTTCACTTTTTCTTCTTTCCCATGAGTTTAGAGTGAGGCAAATAAAAAATCCAAGAATTTTTGCAAAATGGTTCACTTTTTGCCCCTTCTCGTGAGTTTGGAGTGAGAAGTTTAAAATGCAATGCAAAATCGCACGTTTTCCGTGGCTTGTATATGAAGGGCAAAAAATCTTTTGCGTAAATTTTGATAATTACCCCTTCAAATGGCAGTTCCCGTGGCTTATAGGTGAGGAATAAAAACTTTTTTGCACAAGGGGTTGACTTTTGACCTCTCCCAAGAGTTTGGAGTGGGGGCAAACAGCCCAGTTATGAAAATTATGTGAATTTTTCTAAAAAACCTTGAATTTTTGCCTTTCCCGTGAGTGTAGAGTGAGGAGAAAAATTTTCATAAGAAATTTCGCGGATTTTTTCCGAAACACCACTCTCGTTTCCATTAGAAGGCGGAAAGGCACAAACCGAATAATCAAGAAAGGAGGTAACTCGATGAGCATAAAACACAATATCAAAATGAAAGGAGGTAATAACAATGCAGGATTTTATGGCAGATCTGAAGGCAAAACGCATTTGGTTTCATTGGCATTGGGAGAAAGATAAGGACGGTCGCATAACAAAAGTACCGCACTCCGCAAATGGTGGCGCAACAGGCACAACCGCAAATTGGGCGCATACGTGGGTGACATACGATGAGGCACTCGCCACCAAGGAATCACATAACGCATCGGGACTCGGCTTTAAGGTGCCGGATGGATACTTTTTCCTTGATGCCGATGACTATGACCTCGATGACCCCTTTATGCAAGAACTCTTACAACGCTTCAACTCCTATACGGAACGTTCGGTCAGCGGTGGCGGTATCCACATCTACGGCAAGTGCGATAGAGCCAAGCTCCCCTTTATAACCAATAAGGAAGGCAAACAGAAGCTTGACCCTGCCTACTATATGAAAAATCCCCATAACCGCTTGGAGCTGTATATCGGTGGTTTAACGGATAGATTTGCCGTATACACCGGGGATGTTGTGTGGGCGGAACCTTTGAAGGAATGCACTGTGGCTGTGCTTACTACCCTTGAAAACGATATGAAGCGTGAGGAGATAACGCAAGCAAAATCCGTAAACACTCCCGGCAGTTATCTTTCGGACGATTCCGTTATTATCAAGGCTTCGGCATCCAAGCAGGGAGAAAAGTTCAAAGCCTTGTGGAACGGAGAAATCCCCGAGGGCAAAACTCATAGTGAAGCCGACCTCTCCCTTTGTACCATCCTCGCATTTTGGTGCGGTGGTGACACCGAGCAGATGGACAGGCTGTTTAGGTCATCCTGCCTTATGCGTGAAAAATGGGAGCGTGACGATTATCGTAGCGCAACCCTTGAGAAAGCGGTTAATGCGACCACATCATTTTACTCGCCTATAAGCACCTCTGCCACAGATGATTTTGCCGACACCTCAAATCGACTTTATGAGCTTGACCCTGCCAACAACAAACGCTACAGCGGTGGAGATATCGGCTTCGGCAGACTCTTTGCAGATATGTACAAGGACATCGCACGTTATGTTCCTGAACGCAAGAAATGGTACATATTCGATGGTAAGCGGTGGGTTGCGGACATTGGCGGTCTTAAAGCTATGGAGCTTGCCAAGGAGCTATCCGATGCCCTTATCGTATATACCGCAGGCATTCGTGATGAGACCCGTCGTACTGCCTTTTTAGAGGTGTGTAAAAAATGGGTACAACGTCGTTTCCGTGAGACCTACCTCAAAGAGGCACAAAGCGTATATCCCGTCAGTATGGAAAAGTTTGATACTGACCGCTATCTCCTAAATTGTAATAACGGTACGCTTGACCTTCGTACTATGGAATTTCGTGAGCATCGTCCCGAGGATTTCTTTACCAAAATCTCCAAGGTGGACTATATCCCCTCGGCAAAAAGTCCTCGTTTTGACAAGTTCATAGAGGAAATAACAAGCGGTGATAAGGAAAAAGCACGATTCCTTCAGAAGGCTTTAGGCTACGGCATTAGCGGTGATACACGTTTTGAATGCATTTTCTTCCTTTACGGAGAGCTTACGCGCAATGGCAAAGGAACGCTTATGGAAAGTTGCCTCTTGGTGCTTGGTGACTACGGCAGAGCTGTGCGCCCCGAGACCATAGCGCAGAAAAACAATACGAACAGCCAAGCTCCAAGCGAGGACATCGCAAGGCTTGCAGGTATCCGTTTTGCCAACATTTCCGAGCCGAGCCGTGGTCTGCTTTTGAATGCGGCACAGGTCAAAAGTATGACGGGCAACGATACTATGAACGCTCGTTTCCTTAACGAGAACTCCTTTGATTTCAAGCCACAATTCAAAATGTATGTCAACACGAACTATCTTCCCGTTATTACCGATATGACTCTCTTCCAAAGTGGGCGTGTGGTAATCATTCCGTTTAACCGACATTTTGAGGAATGGGAGCAAGACCGTACTCTCAAAGAGGAATTCTCCAAGCCGAACACCCAAAGTGCAATTCTTAATTGGCTTGTCGAGGGCTATAGGTTGCTCCGAAAGGAAGGCTTGAAACAGCCGAAATCCGTTATTGACGCCACATATGCCTACTACCACGAAAGCAATAAAATGGCGCAGTTTGCGGAAGAAAAACTTGAAGAGGATATTGAGGGGGAAATTCGCACCTCGGCTCTCTACGATAACTACCGTCATTGGTGTGGCGTTAACGGCTTCTTTGCCGAAAGCAATCGTAATTTTATCAACGAGCTTCGGAAGATGGGTACGATTGAACGTCGCAGACCAAAGACGGGTGGTGAGAAAACCACACTCCTTCTCGGCTATAAGCTGAAAAATGAGTTTGAGGATTTTCTTGCATAACCGCTTGGGGCAGATGTGGCAGGTTTTTATAGTCCTTTCTCTTATAGAGGAAATATAGAACCTACTAAAAATAACTGCCACATCTGCCCCGAAGAAAAAACAAGGAGGTTTTTTATGATTTTTATTCGTATCCCTTGTGTGGACTAAAGTTTTGCCCCAGATATTTTCTCCATGTGACCGGGAGGGGGATGCATATCTTACCCGCTATTATATCGACAACGGGCAGGGGCAGCCACGCACAAAAACCGGTATTCAAACGGGGTATTAACCCCTATTCAAACAAACACAAAAAAATTTATTCAAAAAGGAGTATTTTTACTATGACAATTGACACCATTAACGAAAGAGACTACGCTATGGCGATGCCCGAATACGATTATGCGTTTTGGAATGCGGCAAAGCGTAAGCCTCACAATACAAACGAACTTAAAAAAGGTATCACCAATGAAGGCGGTGCATACCTTCCTCTTCAGGCTAATTCCAAAATGACCGCAGCTCTTAAGAGAGAAAGCGTATTCCGTTCTCTCGCCACCATTGCTTATATGAGAGACCACGGTGGCATCATTCTTGCAAAGCACTGTGTTGAAGAGGGTTGCTGGACTCCCGAAAACGGAATGTATACCTTTGGCAATGGTATGGGTGAATTCACCGAATATAATATTAAGTCGCATAAACTCGGAACGCTTCTTAAATATGACGAGGCTTATATGAGCGATATCGGTCTTGATATCGAAAACCATCTCATTGACAGTATTGCAAAAAGCTTCGGTGCTATGGAAGATGCTGCCTATGTAAACGGCAAGGGCGATATTCAGCCTACAGGCATTCTCCATAACACTCGTGGCGCAGAAATCGGTGTGACCACCTCGGCTCTCACCTACGAAGATGTTGTTAAGCTCTTCTTCTCAGTCAAGCCGAAGTACCGTAAGAGAGGTGTTTGGATGATGAACGATGAGACCGCATATTATCTCCGCACCCTCAAAGATGAAGGCGGCAACTACATCTGGCGTGACAGCGATGATACCATTCTTGGCAAAAAGGTAATCATGACCGAGTTTATGCCGGATGCGGAGTCTGGCTCAAAGCCCATAGCCTTCGGTGACTTCAGTTATTACTGGGTTATCGGCAGAAAGCCTATCGGTGTACGCACCCTCTCCGAGAAGTTCGCTACTCTTGATCAGCTTGGATATCTGGCCTTTGAGTTCCTTGACGGAAAGCTCATTCGTCCGGAGGCAGTTAAAGTAATTCAGTTATCAGAGAATAAAGGCTAAAAATCAAAATACAAGAATGCCGAAAGCAGCTCATGCAAGTAGGCACTCTTGTCACAGTTTGATTTTGCCATATTACCCGTTTGAATTCGCGTTTTTGCACACGAAGCCCCACGCCGTTGTCCGCTTTGGAAAGCCGTGGAGATTTCAATACCCCCACCCGGTAGAAAGGAGGCCCACATGGATAATAAACCTGTGAGCGTGACCGAAAAAGTCATCGGAGACACGCTCTACATTATAGAATCGGTAGTCAGTGATACCGCCAAAGAAACCGCTTACGACAAGCTGAAACGCATGATTCTCAATGAAGTTGAAAGCCAAAAAATGAAGCTGGCTTCTTAACATAATACACTTGACTTCTTCGCAGTAGTACGCAAATATGTAGTACCGCTTGAAGACTGTCGGAAAGGAGGAAAAAATGAATATTAACAGACAGTCTTTTACTACTGCGAAGAATGATAGCAAGGTTACAGCCCTTTACTGCCGCCTTTCACGCGATGATGAGCTGCAAGGCGACAGCAACAGCATTAAGAACCAGAAGGCCATACTCCAAAAGTACGCTGACGACAATGGATTCGGCAATACGCAGTTTTTCGTTGATGACGGGTACAGTGGCACGAACTTTGACCGTCCTGACTGGCAGCGCTTGATTGCACTTGCTGAGGAAGGCAGTATCGGCACCATCATTGTGAAGGACATGAGCCGACTTGGGCGCGATTATCTTAAGGTCGGCTATTACACCGAGGTTTTCTTTCCCGGCTCCGACATCCGCTTTATTGCCATTAACAACGGTGTCGACAGTGCCAATCAGCAGGACAGCGATTTTACACCATTCCTCAACATCATTAACGAATGGTATGCCAAGGACACCAGCAAGAAAATACGCGCTGTGTTTAAGGCCAAAGGTCAGAATGGCAAGCCGCTCTGTACAAATCCTCCCTACGGCTACATAAAGGACCTCGGAGGATAAGGACCATTGGATTGTTGACGAGGAAGCCGCAAAGGTTGTCCGTGAAGTATTCCATCTTTGTGTCTGTGGTTATGGGCCACAGCAGATAGGCCGGGAAATGATGAAACGAGGCTACATGAATCCTACAGCTTATGCGAAAGCAAACGGTAGAAGCAAGCCAGATACCCGGACTGTCGGTGACGATTACACTTGGCAGGATAGCACTGTTTCACACATGCTTGGTCGGTTGGAGTATTTAGGACACACGGTTAATTTCAAGACCTATCGCAAATCCTACAAGAACAAAAAGCAGCTCAAGAATGATCCGTCTGAATGGCAGATTTTCGAGAATACGCATGAGGCCATTATTGACCAAGAGACCTTTGACATTGTGCAACGCATCCGTGACGGCAGACGCAGGCTTACGCCTATGGGCGAGATGCCGCTACTTTCCGGAATGGTGTTCTGTGCAGACTGCGGAAAGAAGCTCTATCAAGTTCGCGGACGGAACTTACCACAAAAGGAATACATGGTCTGCTCAACTTACCGAAAGATTAAAGGCGGCTGCAGCTCCCACCAGATACGCAATGAGGTAATTGAGGAATTGCTCCTTGACGGAATCCAGACTGTGACCGCTTATGCCAGAGAGTACGAGGCGGAGTTCATAGAGCTTGTTACGAAGAAGTCACAGGCCGAGCTTGACCGGAGCCTCAAGGATGGAAAGCGTGAGCTTGAACAGGCACAGAACCGCATCCGCAAGCTGGACGAGATTATTCAGAGGCTGTACGAGGATAATATTGAGGGTAAGATTTCCGATGAGCGTTTTATTAAGATGAGCGCTAACTACGAGGAAGAACAGCGCACACTCAGTGACCGGGTAAATGAGCTGAAAAGGCTCATTGATTCCGAAAAAGAAAGCTCCATCAATGTTGACCGCTTCCTCAATCTTGTGCGTAAGTACACTGATGTCAAAGAACTCACGGCCGAGATTATCCGGGAATTTGTTGAGAAAATCTACGTTCACCAGATAGAGCGCATTGATGGCCAGAAGGTGCAGCGCATCCGAATTGTATGGAACTGCATAGGCGAGTTTACACCGCCAGTTATTACTGAAAAGGAAAAATCGGCATAGCCGATAAATACATACCAAACTATGCCGATGTTTTTTACGAGATTATATATCCCTAATTTGCGCCCACTAAAGCGGCGGATTTTTATTGATTTTAATTCAATCAGCTGTTAGCTATTACATCAATGGATACGCCGTTATACCACGGAATACCTTCGTTGATGTTGCTCACGCTTGCAGAGCAGTTCGTAATCACATCGTTGTCACCCTCAGTAAATCCCGCGATACCTCCGATATAGGATTTAGTGAACGGATTATAGCTCGAGCTCTCGACGCTTACCTTGTTCTGAGCGGTTACGCCGTTAATCGTGCCGTAGTTCTTGCCGACGACGCCGCCTACATTGAAGTATGTCTGATTGAGGTTATTGGTCTTGCACTCGACATTTACATCGCCCTGTACAATACCGCCGTCAATCGTGCCGTAGTTAATGCCCGCTATAGCGCCCGCGTTAACCGTCCTTATTCCTTTAATGGATACCGTGCCGTCGACATTCAGATCCTTAATAGTGCCGTTATTTACGGCGAACAGTCCTGCCGCGCCGTTAGCGTCCGCAGTCTTAATCACGAAATTGCTTATTGAGTAGCCTTTGCCGTCGAATATACCCTTGAAGTCCTTGATAGGCTCAAATTCAGCGCCTAACATATCAATGTTTTCTTTAAGTCTGAAGTAATAACCCTGATAATCAAGTCCGCTCTTAGAAAGTTCATTGAGCTGGTCGGGCGTGTAGATCTCCCATGGCTTCGCCTCGGTGCCTTCGCCTAATGCGTACAGGCTTACAGTACCAGTAATGTCTACCCATACGGTCACATCTGACACATCGGTATCAAAGGTTATTTCCAGTCTGCCGTTGGGTCTTCTCAAGAAGTAATCTTGCTCTATGGTCAGAACGCCGTTATTTATCGTGTAATACTTGCCTACCAGGCCGTCTGCCGCTACGGTTACAAGCGTATTACCGTTGAGGTCTATCTCAAAGGTCAGATCGGCGGGAGCGTTCTTGTCGAAAGACTTAATAGCGTCGCCGACTATAAACGGCTTGTCGTTCTCTCTGATAATCGCGACTTTATGCGTCACATTCTTATCGGATTTAAGGAATACGGTGACTTCGTCGTTAAAGCCTGCCGCCGCGTTTTCACTAAGAGATATTAATCCGTCCGCGATTGAGAAGTTATCGCTGCTGAACATATAATTGCATTTATCATAGCTTACCGGTACATAAGAATATGTCCTTGACACTAAATCGTACTGCTTGACGGTCATGGCGGGAAGCACGAATTCGTCAGAGGTAACCGTTACGCTGTTGATTGTGCCGGTCTCCGCGCCTTCGGCGAAATCCACTATCATAGTCCTTGAGCCTAGCTCAAGCAGGCTGAATTTGTCTCCGATTAGCGGAATGTCCTTGTGCGTGCCGAATCCGAGAATCTCTATGCCCGCGGTAATCATTAAGTCATAATAAAGACCCGTATCGAGGTAATATCCGCCCCGGGTGCCTTTGAAATCGTTAACATTGAATTCTACCGCGCCGTAGAGGTCCGCATACAGTCCGGCCTCGAGCTTTAATGATACTTTCGCAATCTGAAGCAGGCTCAGAGACAGCGAATTCAATACGCCGGCCTTTACTTCAAGGTTGCCGAGAAGCTGTACGCTGTCGAGGTCGAACGATCCGCTCTTCTTGTCGCATATCGCCTTAATATCGTTGTTTACATAGTACACGCCGAGCTTATAGGTGCTGTAATTGACCGTAGTAGCCTGAAGCGTTCCCGCAAACGATACTCTTAACACAAGGTCAAGGTCATAAGATAAGAATACGGGACCGAACGGATAGCTCCAGGTAAACACTCTTAAGAAATTCTCTGAAATCTCACTCTTACTGAGCTGTGTTAATTTGTCGATTAACTCGTCGGGAAGCATATCGTCCGCGTAATAAGTATCGCCTACCGTAAACGCGAATGTCGTCACGGTCTTTATCGCCATATCGGCACCGATATTAAAGGACAGCGGCGCGCTCTTGTAATTCAAGAAAGGCTCGATATTAATTTCGTTGCTTAACAGTATCGAGAGCGAAGATTCGACATCGGGTATAAAATCCGAGAAAGTAATCAGAATATCGAGATAAACGAGCTTATTCTCATTATCGAATTTGACTTTGGGGAATGTAATCTTAGGCATCGGGAGTCCGAGTCCCAATACGAGCTCGGAATTGAGCAGCTGTTGCTCTAACAAATCCTGATTGAATGTCAGGTTACCGTCGCTCATCGAGAACTTGCCGCTGATGTCGATTGATTTGAATACCTCTTCCTGACCGGGCACGGATACTTCAAGGTTGAATCCCGAACCGTTAGGGGTACACGCATCGACTTTATAAGCCTCGTAAGCGCCCTCATAGGGTATTACGATTATCGAGCCGACTGCAAATTCTGACATAGAGGTGATAAGCGTATCAGATTCTTTGGTAAAAGTGCCCTCGACAAGCGTCGTCACATTATCTTGATACTTAATCTCTTCTGTAGCGGGTTTAGAAATAATAAAATCCCAGGAACTGTTTGCAGCCTTTGCTTGATCTTCAAATGCGACTCCTGCGCTGAGATTTACCGTATAAACGGCTCCGGGTATGTAACCTCCCTGTGGCGCAAGCATCGTGAATTTACCGCCGCCGTTATCAACAAAGCTCACATTGACTTTGTTTCCGTCGGTGTCCGTTACCAGCACCTTAGCGCCGATATCTGCAAGCGTAACACCCTCGGACGCAACAAGATTCAATTCGTAATCCGAAGGCACATCAAAGTCCACCGTCGATACAATACCGCCGACCGACAACAGCACATCGCCATTCTCGGGCGTATTGGTTAAAGGCGCTTCATTCTGAGGCCATAATACGGCGGTTAACGCGACCGCGACTACGGCGACAAGCGCTATTAATGATGTAACTAATACTCTCCTATTCATATCTATCACCTCACTACAGATATATAGGTATACCTATACCTAATACCATAATAATACCTTTACCAGTAATTGTCAATAGCAGTATTGATTTTTATTCATAAAAAACTGCTATTATGAGCATATTTCCTACTATATTATATTCTTTATATATTATAAAGATTACGATTCGGAATTTTATAGGGATTATGCCGTTATTCCGCCTCTTCAACGCTTATGATATAATCGGCGATTTCAGACCAGCCCTCCGCCGCTTTATAGTCGTCCACGCCCGAATCGGGAACATAAACGACTAATTTCGGCAGGATTAAATAATTTAACCCTAGCGTATATTTCAGCGCGTCCTGCCCTATTTCGGGCGGCGTTTCGTTATTAATCCTTAAAGACTCGAGATTAATGCAGTTAAAGAAAGCGAAATTTTCAATTGTCGAAATGTTGTAACCTATGGAGACGCTTTTCAATCCCGTATTGTTTTCAAACGCGTAAACGCCGATAGTAATCAGGCTGTCGGGAAGCTCCAGCGATTGAATACTCGCGCATCCCGCGAACGCCCTGTTCCTGATTTCGGTTAATCCGGGCGCAATTTGGATATTTTCAAGCTTGTCGCAGGAAAAGAACGCGTAGCTTGAAATAATGCCTACGCTGACATTTATAGCTTCAAGATTGTCGCAATCCAAGAACGCGTATTGCCCTATAACGCTAATGCTTCTGTGTATGTTTATAGAGGTGAGATTTCTCGCCCTCATAAATGCGTAATCGCCTACGGTCTCGCACGCGGCGTCAATATCATAAGTCGCGCCCGCTCTCGCGGAAGGATATTTGACAAGCGTCTTTTTATCATAAGTATAAAGCACGCCGTTAACCGAAGTATAATGCTGACTGGACGCTATGACGCTTATCTCGTTCAGATTGTCAAGAAGATAAAACGCCCTAGGATGTATGCTCTCGACCGAGGAGGGAATTGTGATTGTTACTATGCTCTTGCCGTTAAACGCGCCTTCTGAAATCTCTTTTACGCCCGTAGGGATCGTAACATGGGTCTGATTGCCCTTATAATGCAGCAGCACATTGTCCCTTATCAGGAATTCGCCGCTGAACGCCTCGTACACTTTAGCGGACTCCCAACCGGCGGCGGTAAAGCCCTTATATCTCGTCGACTGCCCCTGCGGGACATAGAGCGCCTTAATGGGACTGTTATAGTATATATTGTCCCTTACCGTAGTGCCAATTCCCTGGAATGTTATTGACGAGAGCCTTTCACAATTGCTGAATGCGTAAGCGCCTACCTCGGTAACGGCTTCTTTCAGAGTTACTCCGGTAATGCGGTTGTTCGCGGTAAAAGCGTAAGCGTTGATTTCGGTGACCGCGGCGGGCACTTCGATATCGCCGCCCGTACCCGAATAATGGACGAGCACGCCGTTATTAATCGCGAATTTATTCATGTCTATTATTGATTTGGAATAGATGATATCTTCGTAATACGACCAATCCGGATGCGAGGTAAACTGTTCGGGATTATCCGTATATACAGCTTGAACGGGAGACATTTCAAACGCGAACAATCCTAGCGCAGGCGGCGCGCCGGAAATGTGGACGCCCGTAAGGCTTTTCATATTCATAAACGCCGAATTGCCGATTGTCTCGACGCCTGCGGGAATTTTTAACTCGGATATGTTGTCAGAGCCGTAGAAGGCGCTACTGCCTATGTGTTTAAGATTTGCATTTAAGGTTATTGTCTTCAGATTGTCCAGGTCTGAGAGCGCGCCCTCGTAAATCTGTACGATACTGCCGTTAAGCGTAACACTTGTTGTATTGTCGTGCTTGATAAGGACGCCGCCGATTTGAGTATAAGTCCTCAGACCGTTTAGCCACGGCGTACCGTAAAACGCCCTGTCGCCTATATACATGACCTGCGCGCCGCCCGAGACGCCCGTTATATTCTGATTGATAAACGCCTGCGCGGCAATCGCGCCGATATCGTCGGGGATTACTATATCGCCGCCCTCGCCCGTATAGCCTATCAGCGTCTCGACTCCGCCGATATTTTGGATGATAAAGCCGTCTGCAAGCTCCGAGACTTTGTATAACTTGCTCTTAATCTCTTGAGTCCAGCCGTTTTCCGCCGCGGCGCTTAAATACGCGCTGTATTTGCCGTCGGGCACTATAATGGCGTGTACGGGAGAGTTTACTAGTATTTCCGCGCCGAGAACGGGAGGATTGCCGGTAAAGTTAATATTCGTAAGCGCGCCGCAATTATAAAACGCCCTGTCGCCGATTGAAGTAACGCTTCCCGTCACCTCGAAAGAAATAATGCCGTTGCAGCCGTAGAACGCGCCTTCCCCGATAGTCACGGCAGCGGCGGATAATCGGATTTCTATCAGCCTGTACGCGTTCATGAACGCATATTCGGATATCTCGGTCACTCCCGCGGGAAGCGTATACGCTCCGAGCGGCTTTGCAACGGGATATTGAATAAAGGTCTTTCCGTCCTTGGTAAGCAGCGCGCCGTCCACGGATTTATAATGAGAATTTGATAAATTAACGGTTATTGATTCTAAGGATTCCATATTGCCGAACGCAAGGCTGCCTATGCTTTCTAAATTCCTGCCGATAGTTAATGAACTTACATTGTAGCACTGATAAAACGCCTTGTCGCCAATGCTTATTACACCTGCGGTGTCAATCGAGGTAAGCGCGCCCGCGCCGAGGAAAGCCTCTTTGCCTATACTCTCCAGAGTAGTCGGAAAAGCTAACGCGCTAAGGGCAAGGCAATCATAGTAAGCGTAATCGCCTATGTCTTTCAATACCGAATTAAAAGTAATATTTGTTAAAAACCTCGAGGCTCTGAACGCGCCTTCGCCTATGGTTTGGATTCTATGAGGCAGATTTATTTCGTCGATTCTGTTACCGGTGCCCGTAGTGTTCTCGCCCTCGCCGTATTCGCCGGCAAAAGCGTAATCGCCGATTCCCGTCAAATTGCCGCCCGCCTGAAATACGACATCTTTCAGCATAGAGCAGGCGGCGAAAGCGTAATCGCCGAGATAAATAACATGCAAAGGTATATATACGCTCTCAATCTTTATATTGTTATGAAACGCGTAATCGCCGATTGTTTCGAGAAGACTGTTGCTTGTTATTGTCAGCGTCTCGAGATTGACGCATGAATCGAATGCGTGCGCCGATATGGTTTTAACGGAATCGGGAAGCGCTATATCGGTAACAGACAGATTATAAAACGCGTATTCGCCGATTTCGCCGAGCTGATTCGGCAGAACAAGCGATTCTATGGCGGAACAATTATAAAACGCGTATTCGCCGATGCTTAAAATATTTAAGAGACTTACGCCGGTAAGGCTTTCGCAACCGTAAAACGCGTAATCGGGAATTTCAGATATTTCCGTAGATAAAATAGCGCTCTCCAATGCGACGCATCCGTTGAACGCGTAAGCGCCCATCTCTCTCAATTGGGATAAATTGACTTGGGTTAAATTCTCGCATCCGCTGAACGCGTATTCGCCTATTGTGTTAATTTTTTCGGTGTTTACCGTACTGATCGCCGAATTCATAAAAGCCTTGTCGCCTATTTCCCAGACGGCGTCGGACAAGGACATTTCCGTTAAAGCGGGACAATCCCTAAACGCGCCCTCGCTGACTTCCGTTAGCCCAGGCGGAAGCGTTACGGAGTTAAGGTTGGCGCAATCCGCGAATATGTATTTTGACAGGGCGACAGTTTCTATTATCGCAGCAGTCAGCGCGCCGCAATGCATAAAGGCTTTGTCGCCTATTGAAATTACGCTTGAAGGCAGAGTTATCTGTGTCAGCGCCGCGCCCATAAACGCGCCCTCGCCTATTTCCTCGATTGCCCTGAAATTAAATCCATTTATTTTATTGGAATTGCCTGTCAGCGTCCCGTCCAGATAATGTTTACCGGAAAAAGAATAATCGCCTATCCATTCAAGCTCGCTGTCTTCGGGCAGGATTACGCTTTCAAGGTTATTGCAGACGGCGAAAGCGAAATCGCCGATTGAAACGACGCCTTTAGGTATGGTTATCGATGTAAGGTTATTGCAGTTATAGAACGCGTAATTCAATATTGCCTTAAGGCTTGACGGCAGAATTATCTCCTGAATATTCGAATCCTTGAACACATTATCGCCGATAACGCTAATTCCGACGGGCACTTCCACGACGGTGTCCGTGCCGGTATAACCTAATAATACCTTTCCTAACGCCTCGTCGTCATCGTCTATCACGAAATCGCCCTCGAATGTCAGTTTGTCCGAATAAATTCTCTCTTTCAGCGCCGCGCTCCAGCCGCTCTGGGTGCTGGCGTTCATATAGTTGGTTATGTATTCGTCGATTATTACGATTACTCTCAGATTAGCAGTGAACGCGCCTATGCCGAGTGTGGGCGGCTCTGCGGCTTTAATTTTTATTATCGTCAGGTTGTCGCAGCCTTTGAAAGCGCTCGCGCCGATAGAGGTAACCGTAGAGGGCACCTCGACATTATTAAGGCTTTTCTTATTCTCGAAAGCGTACGCGCATATCGAGTGGACGGTATCGGGTATAATAATGCTTGCGGAATCGCCCCTTAAATATAGCAATATGCCGTTTACTATAACATAATTATCCGTGATATAATCATGATTTAATTCAGTCAGCCAGTCCGTATTGAAAAACGCATTGCCACCTATCGAAGTAACGCTCGCGGGTATAGTGACATCGATTAAATCCGTTCTGTAAAAAGCATTTTCGCCGATAACTTTTACGCCGCTCATTATTTCTAATTTCCATAAACCCGCGCAGTATTCAAACGCGCCTTTGCTTATCGTCTGGACGCTGCCCGGCACGGTTACGACAATAAGCCCCGAACGGTAAAACGCCCTTTCGCCTATTGAAGTTAATCCGTCCGGAAGCTCGATATCCTCTAACGCTTTACAATTATCAAAAGCGTGCTCGCCGATTTCGCGCATGCTCCCCGGAAGAGTGACATTTTTCAGCTTGACGCATTCGAAAAACGCGTAATTGCCGATGATTTCCGCGCCGTCCGAGAAAACAACATCCTCGAGCAGATTACAGTAATAAAAAGCGCGGTCGTTAAATACGGCAATTTGCCCGCCTAGATTTACCTCGGTTAACGAAGTGCAGTAAGAGAATGCGAAACTGCCTATTTCGGTAAGCGAATCGGGTAGCGTAATCCTGCTTAGCTTATTACCGTTGCCCTCTAATGTATCCGTACGGTACTTTCCCGCAAAAGCGGCAGTTTTTATTATTTCCAGGTTGCTTCCGTCAGTAAAGTTAATTTTCGTTAGATTGTCGCATAGTGCAAAAGCGAAATTTCCTATTTCGGTTACGGAATCGGGAAAGTCTATAATCTCTAATTTAATGCATTTATAAAAAGCTCTCGCGTTAATTATTTCAAGCCCCTCGTTGAAAGTAATGGAGCTAAGGTTAGCGCATTCCGAGAAAGCCTCCTCGCCGATACTTGTTATCGAATCGGGCAGAGATATTTCTTCAAGCGACGCGCATTTGTAAAAAGCCTTATTGCCAACCGCGATAACGCTCGCGTTTATCGATATCGCGCCTAAATTTACGCATTCCGAGAACATACCCTCGCATATAGCGGTCACGCTTCCGTTTAGCGTTGCCGAGGTAAGATTAACGCAATTATAGAATAAATAGGCGCTGCCTGCTACGGCGGGCGAAGAGACCTCTACGGAAGTAAGACCGTCCATATAGCCGAACGCGTATTGTCCGACGCTCTCGACCGAGGAGGGAATAAACGCGGAGGTTATCGAGTCGCAGTTTTGAAAAGCGTAATTGCCGATTACTTTCAGCTCCCCGTCGTCGGGGTATTCTATTTCTTTTAACGCCGCGGAGGACGCGAACGCGTAATTGCCTATTCTTTCAAGGCTTTTAGGAATAATAATCTTTTCGAGTCTTGTCATTCCGTAGAACGAGTAATTGCCTATCTCTACATAGCCCTCGGGGATAATAAGCAAAGAAATCACGCCGTTATTAGTAAAAGCGTTGTCGCCGATACCCGTAACGGGGATATCGTTAACGCTTAGCGGCAGCATAATTGAAGGCTTATTCGCGTTTACAACATTGATTTTCTTGCCGATAACCTCGCCGCCGAAAATATGGTCCGAAAAAACAAAATCCGAGGCTTTCGCCTTGTAGACCATTCCCTGAATGGTAATAGCGGTATCTTCAAGCACATTATGCACGGTATATACGCCGTCTACGGGCGTCAGCGTCTCGTCGCCGCACATGACTACCATATAATCGTCAAGATAATCTTCGCTTACATCTATCGTGAAACTGAAATCCCCGCCCTTAACCAGCGAATTCGAGCCCGATACGGGATTTACCGTATAAGCCTCGCCCTGGGGAAGAGTAATAGTTACTTTATCTAAAGGCGTTTCTTCGGGCTTGTCGTGAAATACGAAATAATATATTGCGCCCGCCGCAGCAAGTAAAGTCACAATTATTAAGATGATGATTACCGCTTTTTTCATTTAAGCTATTATATCATAAGAGCGCGTCGGATTTCAATACTATTATACGTTGGTTGAATTATTATACAAATAATGGTATATTAATAATATACCGTCCGAGGAGAAAGAAGATGAAGAACATTTGGCAGGATATTGTGGATTTTTTTGTAATTAACGGCTGGAAAATTATTGCGGTTGTCGCGGTTACTATTCTGGGTTATCTCGCAATAAGGCTGATTATCAAATTATTAAAGCGCATATTCAACAGGCGCAAGGTCGATCAGATAGTGTCATCGTTCATTACCTCTGTAGCCCAGATACTGCTTATTATTATTCTCGTAGTCGCTGTATTCGACATAATAGGCATATCGACGGCGCCTTTTGTCGCGGTTCTCGGCACCGTGGGTCTCGCGCTCGCGCTGTCCATGCAGGAAAGCCTCTCCAATGTCGCAAGCGGGGTCGTGATAATCGTCACAAAGCCTTTCAGAAAAGGCGATTATGTCGAAATTGGCGGCATCGAAGGCTCGGTAGAGAAAATCACGATGCTGACGACGGAATTAAAGACTTTCGATAACAAAAAAATCGTAATGCCCAATAACAAAGTCGCTAAGACGGAGATTATTAATTTTTCAATAATGGATATAAGACGCATCGACTTTAAGTTCAGAACGGATTTTAACGCCGACCTTACTAAAGTCAAATCTGTAATCGGCAAAGCGATAAAAGACAACAAAATGATTTTAACCGAGCCTGAACCGTCCGTCAGACTGCTCGAACAGCAGGAGAGCTCTATACAGTTTATCGTGCGGGTCTGGGTTAAGACCGCAGATTACTGGACGGTTTATTACGATTTGCGAGAAGCTGTATTCCTCGCTTTCAGGAACAACAATATCAAGATTCCCTATAATATACTAGATGTCAATATAAGGAGCGAAAAGCAAAAAACCGAATAATCTTACGGCTGAGCGATTATTGCATGTAACCAGTTAAAATTCAATACGAATGGATGGCGGAATTATAAAAGACCGCCATCTATTGTTATTATTTGCCCGGTTATATAATCCGCCTTTGATAAGAATAAAACGGTTTCCGCGACCTCGCGCGGCGTTCCCATTCTGTATGCGGGAATTTGCTCTAACAGCGCATTTTTCTCCTGTTCGGTTAAATGAGAGTTCATTTCGGTATCTATGACGCCGGGAGCAATGCAATTAACCGTAATCCCCGAGCGCGCGTATTCTTTCGCAAGCGATTTAGTCAGCCCTATAAGCCCGGCTTTAGACGCCGAATAATGGGATTCCATACTCGCACCCGTTATTCCCCATACTGACGAGATATTTATTATCCTGCCGCCTTTTGTAAGCATATACGATATAGCGCGCTTTATTGTATTAAAGCATCCCGTAAGGTTAACATCTATCATTCTCTTGAACTCATCCGGACTCATATCTATTAAGAGCTTTAATTCCGAGACGCCCGCGTTATTTACCAGAATATCGACGCCTTGATAGACGCTTTCGATCTGTCCGAACATGTTATCGACTTCGTCATAAGAGGACACATCGGCTTTTATTGCAAGCGCGTCAAAACCCTTATCAACCAGCCTGTCCCTTAATTCAAGCGCCTTGTCGCGGCTTTGGTTATAATTTATTACCACTCTGTAACCGCTTTTTGCCATAAGCTCCGCGGTAGCGGCGCCTATTCCCCTCGACGCGCCCGTAATCAATACCGTCTTCATATCAGCAAATCCCGTTTCGTATCATGCCTTTAAGTATTGTCTTAAATACGCTCTTTTTTTCGCTTACGAATTCTTTGCCTTTTAATATCGTCTTTTCAACCTTGATTTTGTTAAGTTCTTCGGGTCTTATTCTATACGGATTTCGGCTTAATATCACCATATCCGCGATTTTGCCTTTTTCAAGACTACCCCTTTTCTTCTCGTCAAAAGTCGCGTAATAACCGTTATATGTACACATTTTAAGCGCCTCGTTAATTGTCAGTCTGTGCTTTGTGTTAGGGTTATTGCAGGCTTTATAAAGCCACTGAACGGGGTCGGGTATCGTGACAGGCGCGTCCGAACCCGCGGATATAATAATCCCCGCGTCTATAAATCTTTTATGCGGCTCGGCGTCGTACACGCGCTCCCCGAGAGCCTTGTACATAGGCTCGAAAAGCGCTCCGGATACATCGATAAACGCGGGTTGAGCCAATATCTGAATGCCGTAATCTCTGCAGATATTCATACCCTCTTCGGTGACGAGACTCGCGTGGATAATGCCGTGTCTGTGGTCGGGGCGGGGATAACTGTCCAGAACTTTTTTCCATACACGCGTCGCTTGGTCAAAAGCAGCGTCGCCGATGGCGTGCGTCTGCACCTGAAGTCCTAAGTTGTGCGCTTTAGCGAAATACTCGTACAGCTTGTCGTCCGGATAGTATAATATGCCTTTATTGTCTGTGCCCTCGAACGGCTCGATAAGCGCCGCGTCCCTAGAACCTATGCTGCCGTCCAGCGCCGTCGCAAAACAACCTCCGAGCCTTGTCAGACCGCGCTTTAATACTTTCGCCGTATCAAAAGTCTGAAAGAAAACGCGCATTTGAAAACCGTTGTCCTGACCTTTGGCTATCCATCTGAGCAAATCCACATCGAGGTCTCCGGGAAATCCCGTACCCGAAGCGGCGTGCACCATCCCTATACCTTTAAGAATAAGCGCGTCTATCGCGCTTTGAAGATATGCGAATATGTCCTTTTTCTTGATGAATTTAGGCATATTGTCCACGACTTTATAAAAAGCCTCATGCTTGATAATTCCCGTTTCACTGTTATATCCGCGCACTTTACTGAGACTCATCGGCAGTTTATTTAATGTCTTGGAATTGACGATTACCGTATGCCCGTCCGCGGAAATAACGAAAATATACCTGTCGGCCACGGCCTGATCCAGTAACGCCTTATCTATAAGCCTGCCTTCCCTTACATTGACGGTATTCGCGCCGAACGCTATTATCGTCTTGTCTTTTCTTAACTTTTTATCGGCATCGATTAATATATCCTTGATTTCCTGAAAACTTGTCGCGTCTCCGATTATCACTGCTGTGGCGAGCACCGCGTAAGACGCGAAATGCGAATGCGTATCGACAAAAGTCGGAATTAACGCCTTATCTTCAAGCTCGACCAATTCGCCGCTTACTCCCTCGGGGGGCGTGTCTCCTACATAAGTGATTACGCCCTTATCCTCGACAAGATAATTATAGACATTATCTTCTTTGTCGCAGGTAATAATCTTTCCTTTGTAAACAGTCATTATTTCTCCTAAAAACAAATTTTATTTTAACACATCAGAAAATATTTAACAAATAAATGACCTTTAACTTTTGGAATTAATTACCGTAATATATAAGACTGCGAGGGTTGACATATATAAAATATTTAATATATACTTATTATCCATAAAGAGTACAAAAGGGGACAGGCTATGAAATACATATACAGGAATTTCTTTATCGACTACGAAAATGAAGAAAAATGGTTAAATAAAATGTCAGAAAAAGGCTATTTTCTGACGGATTGCGCGCTTGGCAAATATGCATTCGTAAAAGGCCGTCCCGGCGAGTACATATATAAAATCGAATTGGACGAGGGCGTTATGTTTTTCGAGGATTCGGAATTCGTATGCAGTTCGATGAAAAAAATATATTTAAGAAAAAAAGCGTCTGAAGAGCCTTTTAAGAGTAAGACGAGCAATAAGTACAAAGCCGTATATTACGAAAAAATCTTAATTCTTGCTTTTCTTGCGACCGTTCTCAATATCTCTATGGGCATATCCAATATGATACTGTTAAACAGAACGGATTACGGGTTCTTTAACCTGTTTATCGGCGCGGTCATGGTAATAATCGGATGCTTTGTGGGCATTACAAGCGTTATACCGATTTATAAGAAAGTAAAGAAACTATATAAAGACGATAAAGCCGGCTAACCTTATTCCGCTGTTTATAATAAAATTTATTTGAAATCATATGGCAGCTTAAAATAGCCTATTCGGCGATGATTTGGCGGCTGGGCGACCGCGGATAGTATTATTACATCAATAATTCTGCAACGCCTCTTATTAAACAAGCCCTGATAAGAGTCCGACCAAATGCCGTTTACGGCATTTGCGACCGGTCTAAGATAAGGAGCAATCGAACGAAAGAAAGACATATTTTATTATAGCTTAAATAATAATTGGGGCTATAGAGCCGAAAAGGCGCCGTTAGAGCGGTATAGGGTTCCGCTTGCCGTTATAGGCAAGCGGAATTAAGACGGCAAAGAGGCATTTTAAGCGTTGATTGCTCAGCTAGCTTGACGAACCGGCAAAAAATCATTCCATTATCGCATGGATAATCAGGAACGCGCCCATTACAAATATTATCATTCCGAAGATAAATTTAATAACGCCGTTGATTTTTCTGAATTTCTCCGAATTAGTCAGTTGATTTACGGCGCCTAAAGATGTGCCCGCTATTATAAGCGGCACGCTGTGGCCTAACGAGTACGCGATTAATATCAGAGCGCTCTTTAACGCGCCCGCGCTTACGGTAGCGACATAAGCGAGCGTCGCGGCAAGAATGGGCAATGTGCAGGGAATACAGCAGAAGCCGCCCATAAGTCCGAGCAGAAACGCGCCTAACGCGCCTTTTTTCCTGACTTTTAATATCAGGCTGCCGCCCTGAAAGCGGGATAATACGCCGGTTACGCCGGTAAGCTCCAACGCCATAAACAGCATTAAGAGACCCAGAAGTATATGCCATACCATATCCATAATATGATTCCCGCTGAAAAGCTTCCCGGCGAGCGCGGCTATTACTCCGAGAGCGACAAAAATCGCCATTTGGCCTATACAGACCATTATCGAATACAGAAACGCTTTCTTCCTGTCCGCGTTAAGTCCGGCTACGAATGTGATAATCAGCGACGCGTTAGACAAAGCGCACGGCGAAAACACGGTTATGATACCCGCAAGCGCCGCAAAAGCCAATCCTATGTAGAAACTCTCCGACAGAACCTCTGTCAATCTGCTCATCAATTCTCCCATACTATATCCCTTTAATCAGTCTTATAAGCTCGGATTTTTTGATGTGCTTGCCCTGCGTTATTATAACTCCGTCCGCTTCAACAGCGGGCATTACGATAATACCTTTTCTTGCCGCCTCGGTCAAATCGGTAATATAATACACTTCAGCGTTAAGCCCTTCCGTATCAGCGAGCGCTTTAACGCCTTCATAGAACTTTTTACAGCCGTTACATGACGGTGAACCGTATACTTTAATAATCATAATCACCAAAAAGCAGGCACATAAGCCTGCTTTATTATATCATATTAACAATAGAGAAATGATTATTAATCGGAGATTTTCCATAAATCTTTCTTGTTTTTTCCCGTTAATAATTCAATATCCGCAACTTCCTCAGCGCTCATTTCGTCGATATTGCCCTTTTGCTTAAACAAATCAATGCCTTTTATAAGCGTATCGAATCTGCTGTTATTGATTTTATACCTTGCGGCGAATATAAGAGTAATAATCAGCAGAATTACGGGTATCAGAATAAACATCCATTTAATGCCCGTCACAATATCGGACCGGGCGTAAGTCTCGGGATTGAAGTCCTCGAGTTTGCTCTTTAAGATATTGTATTCGTTCTGGTCAAAGCCCATTCTCTCAAGGCCGAAGCCGAGCAGCAATACCGCAAAACCGCTGCTGAATTTCCTCATAAAGGTCGTAAAGCCGCTGTAAATGCCCTCTCTCCTCTTGCCCGTAATAATTTCGTCGACATCGTAAATATCCGTAAGCGCCGACCAGGTCGTAAGATTACCCGCAGACGAGCCTATCGCTATCAGAAACGCCAGTCCGCATATTACTATTACGGGCGTCGATGTATTGAGAAAAACAAAAGATAACGCGGACGCTATCCATATGGGCAGTCCGATAAACAGCGGGAATACTTTGCCTTTTTTCTTTGCTATATAACCCTGAACGGGCATAAAGAGTATGGAGCATACGAGCAATACGCCGATAATGAGTTCATAGCTTTCATATCTTAAAATAACTATATCGACATAAAAAATGAATATCGCAAGCACTAAGTCTATCGCTACCTGAAAGGATATGAAAATCCCCAGAAATATCCTGTAAGATTTGTTGTCAAACACCGTCAGCCATTCTCTGATTGTCACTTTCATCGGAGTCGCAAGCCCTACTCTTTCCCTGGTGCCGAGAAAAGTCACAAGCCAGCATAGCGCGAAAATTAACGCGAGAATTATCGCCATTACAAGATACCCGTTCTTCTGACCCGGGCCGTTTTCTTCGCCGCCGACCGCTTTTATTATCATACTCGGCACGACCGCGGCTACAAGAGACGCGCTGGCGGATACTAGCATTCTTACAGTCGTATACGAGGTTCTTTCGTTATAATCCGAGGTCATTTCGGAAAGTATCGCGTTATATGGCACCATTACTATCGTAAACGCCGTGCCGAAAAACATATATGCGAAAGTATGATATACAATCTTTATATTGATATTGTCTATTGAAAACGAATAAAAAAGCGTGATAAACGATATAAATACTGGCGCTATCCCGAGCAGAAAATAAAATCTTCTCCTGCCGTAACGCGATTTGGTTCTGTCCGAAATATTTCCGACGATAGGGTCGGTTACGGCGTCCCAGATCTTGCCGATAAAGATTATAGCCGACGCCCAGACAACGGGCACCTGCTCGACAAGCACGAGAAAATTCATATATAGCAGGCTGAATACGAGAAATGCCGCGCCTCCGTAAATGTCACCGCTTGCGTAACACAATTTACTCTTTAAGGTTGTTTTCATATTAACCTCCCAATTGATTAGAGATAAGCCGCGTAGCGTATAATAATTTATCTGTAATAATAGCCGTCTTGTCCCCGTTCATTCTGAAATACGGCCCCGAAACGCCCATTGAATAGAGCGCCGCGCCGTTCACATAAATAGGCGCCGCGATACATTTAATCTCTTCCGAGATTTCGCCGTCGTCAACAGCGTAGCCGCGCTCTATGATATTATTGATTTCCTTTTTCATAGCCGCTTCATCGGTAATCGTCTTATCGGTATAACTTGTATACTCCATATTCTTTAATATCTGCTCTTTTACATCGTCCGGGCTGAATGCCAGAAGGCACTTGCCGACGGACGAGCAATGAAGCGGCTCGGCATTGCCGATTTTGGCGTTGACCTGGAGCCTTGAGCTCGTCATAATCTGCTCAATAATAACGGCGCTGTCATTGGACATTACCGTAAGGTGTACGGATTCCTTTATTTCCTCCGCTAGTTTTATCATCACGGGCTTAGCAAGCGAAATGATATTCATATTCTTATTGAGCTGTTCGGACAGTTTAAGCACGGCGGGGCCTAATTTGTATTTAGCGGTGCTTTTGTTCTGCTCCGCCATATTGTATTTAACAAGCGTATCCAGGATGCGAAATGCCGTGCTCTTATTGATATTTAGTTCATTCGCGAGTTCCGTTACGCCGATACTTTTTCTTTTAGACATAAATATCAGGCATTCCAGTCCTCTTTCCAATGATCTGCTCATGATAATTCCTTGATTTTATTTATTAAATAACTCTGTAATTCAAGATCCTTTACTGCGCCGGTCACAGCCCGAGCGAGCGGCTTATGCAAGAGAACCGTCTCGAGTATATCCTTGTCGATACTTTCGAGAATTTCCCTCATTGTACGGTGCGTTAATAAAGAGATTTTATTAAGTTGCTCGCGGCTTTGTCCCTGGCTCTCCGCTCTCTCGGGCGGATAACCCGTGCCGGGAGCATCCTGAAACAGTTTCTCGAATATATATTTAAGATTAATATTCCCCGCCCAGCCGTAAGCGTAATTTAATGCAAGCGAAATACAGTTACCGCCGTTTATCTTGCCGAATAACCACGCGCCTAGCGGCTCGCTTATAAGACCGCAGAAGACTTTCGGGTATTGCATCGCGGATATCATAAAGCCCTCGCCCGTGCCGCAGCCGCCTATAACCGTATCGACGGCGCCTAGATTTAAGAGTATGCCCGCCATAAGCCCCGTATGGATATATGTGAGCTCGGCGGAAGCATCTCCCTGACTCATTCCGACGTTGATATAATCAAGATTCAGCGCGTCGAGCGCTGCGATGATATCCTTATTCTTGTCTCTTGCCGAGACCTCGTTAATTACGGCAATCTTCATTATTGTTTCCTCTCTATACATTTAATAGCGCTTTTTACTATGTCTTCGCTCATGAGACCAAAGCGTCTCATCAGGTATTCCTGAGTGCCGACCTCGCCGAATTCGTCCTTTACGCCCACTCTTTCAAGCGGCGCGGGACGCTTTTCGGAAAGCGTTTCGGCGACGGCGCTCCCCAGGCCGTTGATGATATTATGGTTCTCTGCAGTGACGATAGCACCGCATTTGTCCGCGTATTTAATAATCGCGTCTTGATCTATGGGCTTTATCGTATGCATATCGATAACGGCCGCCGAAATACCCTTTGTTTCAAGCTTTTTTCTCGCAATCAGCGCTTCGTGCACCATAATTCCGCACGCAATAATCGCCACATCGCCGCCTTCGCATAATACATTCGCCTTGCCGATAGTGAATTTCGCGCCGTCATCGTATATCCTTATTGACTTTTTTCTGCAGGAGCGCATATAGAAATTGCCGTAAGTATTCGCCATATAATCCACGGCATAATTATACATAACGCTGTCCGCAGGCTCGATTACCGTCATCCCCGGAATATTTCTCATTATTCCCATATCTTCAAAGGGCATATGCGTGCCTCCGTTAACGGCGGCGGTAACGCCAGCGTCTCCCCCTATGATCTTGACATTAAGCTCCTGATACGCGATAGATAAAAATATCTGGTCGTACGCCCTCCTCGTCGCGAATGTGCCGAACGCGTGAACGAAAGGAATCATTCCCGTACGCGACATGCCCGCCGCAAGACCCATAGCGTGCGCTTCCATTATACCGCAATTAATACCCCTCCCGGGAAAAGCGTCGTAAAAAGGCTTAGTGCCCATAGAAAGCTGCACATCGCAATCAATCGCTATAATCTTGTCTGATTTCTCTGCCGCCTTGATAAGAGCGTCGCAGTACGCTTTCCGCATTTCGACAGTATCGTAAAGGAATTCGTCTTTAATCATTTGCGTTAAGCCTCCTGTCTATTTCTGTAATAGCCTCTTTCGCCATTTCTTGGGTTATCACCATATAATGGTTAAATCCGCTTATCTCGGCGAAAGAGCAACCGTAGCCTTTCTCGGTGTCCATTATTACCGCCGTAGGGCATTTGTTGTTTTTTGCCGCGGTAAGAGCGTCGTAGATCTCCGACGTATTATGACCGTTTATCCGTATAGCTTTAAGTCCGAACGCGCTGAATTTCTTTTCTAAATCGTATTGCCTGCAGATTTCTTCAACGGTGCCGTCCAGCTGTCTGCCGTTATTGTCGACGATAATAACCGCGTTGTAGACATTATGATGCGCCATGAATTGCACACCCTCCCATATCTGACCTTCCTGCAATTCGCCGTCGCCGAGAATAATATATGTATAACTGTCAACACCCTGTATCAGATTGCCGAGCGCCGCGCCGATTCCCAAGGATATCCCCTGTCCGAGCGAGCCCGTGGACAAGTCTATTCCCGGCGTCTTTAACCTGTCGCAATGGCTCGGAAGTCTCGTGCCGCCCTGATTGAGCGTATACAGCGTATCCTCGTTAAAATACCCTTTATAGCAGAGCGCCGCGTACAGCGCGGGACCCGAATGACCTTTGCTCAACACTACATAATCCCTGTCCTTTTTATCGGGATTTTCAGGATCGATATTCAATACGCCCTCGTACAGCACCGCGAGCAGATCGCATATCGACATACTGCCTCCGATATGACCGTAACCCGCGGACGCCATAGCCTTGATGGTCAGTTTCCTTATTTCTGCCGCAGCTTTAATGTATTTATCCATTTTACCTCTTCCTGTTAAAAAACATGCCCAGTAAGCCCTTTCTCTTTTTTAATTCTTTGTCTTCATAGCTGTCAAGATAAATCTCCTGTTTTTTCTCGGCGGAATCCAGAGCGGCTAATGCGAACTTTAATACCTCTCTGCCCCTTTCTCCCGACAGCACGGGCTCTCTGTCGTTTACGATAGCGTCGATAAAATCTCTTGTGCAATTATCGAAAGAATCCGCCCAGTCCGCTTTCATATCCCGAAATTCGGTCAGCTTGCCGTCACGGTACATAATTACGGGCGCGACCTCGGGCAGAAGCGTCGCCGTGCATCTTGTAACCCAAATAATGCCCCTTGATCCCGTTATTTCGACTCTCTCGTCGCAGGTGTAGTACTTGCTGTTAATGTACATATCCTGAGAAGAAGTGACATCGAACACTCCGTAGACTTTGCTGTTTTTATGTTTCCACATAATAGTCGCGGGCGAATCCTGATAGACGCCGGGAATAACCGAAGTGTAGTCTATCCAGGCGTTTACCTTCTCGACATCGCCGAGAAGGTACATTATCGTAGAGAACTTATGGTAGCCGTCGTCGAATATCACCGGCCCTCCGCCCGAGAGCGTATCGTTAAGTCTCCATGTCCAGCTTAAAGTGTCCACTTTCCAGCCCGTAGGCTTTAAGTTGCCGATATCAATGCCCGCGGCTTTCGCGCGAAGTTTGCTGCCCGGCGCGTTAAGCGAGCACAGCCCGCAATTGTTCATCTTGTATCTCATACCCTGAGGCTCGCCTATTTCGCCGTCGGTCAGCATTTTTTTGGCAAATTGATACGGAGGGTAGAATACGAAATTTTCGTACACCCTGAGCTTGACATTGTTTCTTTTAGCCGCCTCTATCATCAAGTCGCATTCTTTAAGATTTAATGCCATGGGCTTTTGTACCGATACATGCTTGCCGTGGTCGCACGCCTTTACCGTCAGCTCTGCGTGCAGATGATGCGGCACGAGTATTTCTACCGCGGCAACATCCTTATCGCTTAATACCTCGTCGTAACTGTTGTATACTTTCTTTATATTAAATTCTTCGGCGAATTTTTTCGCCTGAGAGATATTCTTGTCATATACGCCGTACAGCTCGGCGTGCGGATTATCCTGATAACCTTTGACGTGAAGGGTTGCGATTCTGCCGCAGCCGATAAGGACAAACTTCAATTTATCTTTCATATTAACCTCCTAGAGCGTCTCTTCATCTCTTGCGGTCTCGTACTTTTCGCGTCTTTTGTTATCGTACTCCGGAATGGGCACATCCCACCAGCCGAACGCCTTGCCGCCCGTATACGGATATTGTCTGCTGACGGGCACATGTATAAACGCCGGCTCATTGTCCTTAACCGCCCGTGTCAGCGCCGTCCTTAATTCGTCCAAGTTCCCGACATCGTACGCCTTGACGCCGAACGCCTTCGCAATCGCGGTAAAATCAGGCGAATAGACCTCTCCGTCTTTTAAGAAGTCGTTGCCGAAAGCCTTATCAGCGCCTAACACATCCTGTTGCAGGTCTTTTATCGCCATCCATCCGCTGTTATTCGCCATAACGACTATAACGGGAATATCATACTGCGCCATTGTCGAAAGCTCCTGCATAATCATCATAAAATCGCCGTCGCCGAGCAGCGCGACAACCGGCGTATCTGAAGCGGCGAGTTTAGCTCCCATTGCGGCGGGCACAGCCCATCCCATTGTAGAAAAGCCGCCCGTAGTCAGATTGCAATACGGCTTTTTGTAACAGTACTCCTGAAACAGTTGCGCCTGTGTATTGCCCGACGAAGTCGCAATAATAGTATTGTCCGGCAGAGTGTCGTTGAGCGCTCCTATTAGCGAAGATATCGTAATTTCATCGGTCTTTATGCTCCTTACTTTATTGAGGTAATCCGACCATTCTTCTCTTAAAGCCATAATTTCATTGAGATAACTCGTGTTTACGCTAAAATCGTTAAATTCCGCGTTTAGCTGCTTTAATGTGTCCTTGACATCCGCGATTATTCCGACATCGGCGCCGTAATTCTTGCCGATCTCGGAAGCGTCGATATCGACATGTATCAGCTTGGTATCGGGGAAGTTAAAACTTACGCCCTTTCTGTATGAGCAAGTCGTCTCGTCCGCGAACCTTGTGCCGAGAGCAAGCACGACATCCGCGGTACTGCAGATTTTAAGTCCTATCGACGTGCCTTTGGAGCCCGTGTGAAATGCGTATTGCGGATGCGTCTCCGCTACCGCTCCTTTAGCCTGAAGCGTAGTTACTATCGCCGCGCCCCATTTCTCGGCAAGCGCTATGGCTTCTTTATCGACTTTCGCCCTTAAAGCGCCACCTCCCAACATAATAACCGGTCTTTTCGCGCGCTTCATCAACTCTACCGCTTTAAGTATATATTCCCTGTCCGCCGATGGACGGCTACCGCTCTTGTTCATTTCCGGCGTCATTAACTCAGCTCGGACGGCATCCGTCTGCACATCCATTGGCAGAGCGAGCACGCACGGCCCCGGTCTGCCGGTAAGCATTTGGTTGAAAGCGCGCCGGATAATCTTAGACAATTGCTTGGCAGACTCCGCTCTCCAGCTTCTTTTCGCGAGCGGCTCGAGGCTTCTTATGATATTGCTGTCGCTGTAACGCTCAATCTCCTGCAAAACGCCCACGCCTTTCATATGAATATGCGTATCGCCGCACAGCTGCAGGAACGCGGTCGAATCCACATACGCCGTCGCAAGCCCTATTGCCGTATTGAGCGTGCCCGGCCCTATTGAGGCGAATACCGCCAAAGGCTTGCCGCTTACTCTGTAATAGCCGTCAGCAATCGAAGTCGCCGCTTGCTCGTGCTTGACCTGTATGTATTTAATCTCCCCGTTTTGCTCCGCTTTCCTTAACGCGTCAAAAAGCCCGAGTACTCCGTGTCCCGGTATTCCGAGAATATAAGGCACTCCTTCTGTTACAAGTTGCTTTATTACAATCTCTCCGCCTGTTAATTTCATATAAACCTCCGATATTATTATCCGATAATAATTAACCGTAGTCAATACCAAAATGAAACAAGGTTGCGCACTGCGCAACCTTGTTATTCATTTGTTATAGCTGTCATAGTGTCCTAATAGACGCTATAATTTTATTGTCTTTTTCTCTAATGTTTCAAAAAATGGTTATAATTTATCCTTACCGGCGTTCGACAAGGACAACGGAATAAGACCTTTCCGCTTACCTAACGGCAAGCGGAAAGGAAAAAGTCACACATCTCGTCGTTGACTTCAACTGATTCTTTATAATGAGGATACATTACATTAAAAACATGCATGAGTTTATTTTCATTACCTTTATCGTAGTACCTCAATTTATGCCTGATGTTATTAGCCTCAATATATTTAACAAACGCCAAAGTCTGTTCGCGTATGAAATCCTGTCTGCTTGACATTAAATAGAGCGGCGGGATATTGCCCGCGTACACATCCTTAAACGCGAATAAATCCTTATTGACGGATTGCTTAGCGCGCTCCCCGAGCAACACATTCGCGTATTTTCCGACAATGAATTTCTTAATGCTTTTATAAATGTTCAGGTCGTATACGCCGCAGATAAGCCCCGCCGCCTTGATGTCAAGCTCGGAACTTATATTTAATCTTTCCTTAACGCTTTCGTTATACAGTATAGCGGTGGATACAGCCGCCAAATGCGCGCCCGCGGAATCCCCTGTGATGAATACGCGGTCGATATCAATATGATAATTCTTGTAATTTTTTTCAATCCAGTTGAACGCCGCGAATACATCCTTTATTTGTACGGGATAGCGCTTTTCTTGCACGAGATGATAATTAATATTTACTACCGTAAAGCCTCTTCTTGCCAAGTCCATCGCGTACTTCTTATTTAATTCCTTGTTGCCGTACATCCAGCCGCCTCCGTGAATTTCAACAATTGCCGGCAACGCTTTTATAGTACCCTCGGGATAGTACACATCCAGAAAGTTTGGTCTGTCTCGCCCCGTCTATGTAGGGAATATCCGATATCACCTCCACGCCCTCGGGAGCTTTGATGCTTTCAAGCCTTTTGCTATCCATTCTGTTAACGATTTTCCAGTGCGTCAATAAAATTTTCTCAAATATTCTCATTTAACACCTCTAAAATAATATTAACACAATAAAAAAGCTATAACAATATATTGACCGCATAATGATTATTATTTATAATCGTAATTGAGGTGAAATATGAGTTTATCTTTATTTGCGTTCAAGTTTATCGATTACGGTTTTGATTTCCTGCAGAATTACACTAAATATCACGGTATAACGTTCGAAAAGGATATCGCGTACAGCGACGAAGAATGCTGCAAGGCGGATTTTTATTACATAGAGGGCAAAGAAAGCTATCCCGTATATGTAAATATTCACGGCGGCGGCTTTATTGCCGGCGATAAAAAACACAGAAGAAGTTACAGCGCTTTCATGGCAGAACAGGGAATGTTCACGATGAACATCAATTACGGATTGTGTCCAAAATACAGATTTCCCGCCTTTATTCTTCACGCGGTAAAGGCGCTGAATTATCTGATTACCGTCAAAGATAAATACAAGCTTGACTTAAATAATATCTTTGTAGGCGGCGATTCGGCGGGCGGCTATATCAGCTCTATGCTCGGCGCCGTTCAATCCTGCGATGAATTGAGGGCGAAATTAAATCTCCCCCCGCTTGAGGTAAAGATAAAAGGGCTGATTATGATATGCGGCTCTTACGATATGATTAAGCTGTTATCGAGCAAGGTGCCGCTTAAAATTGCCGCGGAAATGGGCGAGGCTATAACGGGCATTGACAAGAACAAGATTTACAAGAACAAAGAGGGTTTTTCTAATTACGAATATGTCAACGAGATCTACCCGGAATCTTACTTTAACGACAAGTTCCCGATCTCCTTTATAGCCCATTCGGACGGAGATTTCTTTGTGCCTAAGCAGGGCGGCGAATTTTCTGAACTGTTAAAGCAAAAAGGCGTAAATGTTACAGAGCACCATGCGAAACGATTTATAGACATACATTGCTATCCGATATTCAGATTCAACAAGTCGGGCAAAAAATGCCTTGAAGGCATCAGGGCTTTTCTGAAAGAGAATATCAATTAAGAATTATTAAGAGCCGGGGCTATTGTCCGGCTCTGATTGTTTTTTATCCGAAAAGTCAGGGGTTTCCCTGACTTTTATCCTTACTCGTTGCGGAGCAACGAGAATAAAGCAGTTACTCGTCTTTTTCAAGTTCTTTTGCGGCTTTTAATAAGTCCTTATACGCTTTGGGGAAGCTCGTTATCGCTTTGTCTTTCTGCTCTTTATAAAATTCCGTATTGATTTTCGTAAGATTGTTCCCGGCTTTTTCGTCTTTTAATATCTCTATGATTTCCTCTTTCAAAGTGCGGTTTTCGACATTGTCTATCACGGCGTTTAAGGCAATTAAATTCCTGCCGTCAGAAATCACCGCTTCGTCGGGATTGCCTTCGTTAGCCTTATAATCGAAAGGTATATAAGTAACCATTATCAGGTGAATGCCGTAATCCGTCACGCAATAAGATAATTCGCCGTCATTAATACCGTATGCGCCCTCGCCTATTTCGTAAAGCTGTCTCGCCAGCTCCGTGAATTCGGGCACATAATCGGATTTTTCGCCCTCGGGAGTTACGAGATAATCGGGCTTGCCCTCCGCCATATTCGTAAACATACCGGGATCGTCGTTTACAAGATATGTCCAGTCAATGAATTTCTCGATTTTATCCTTTAAGGTCTCCGCCGCGTTCAAGTCAGTTTCTATTCTGTTTAAGATTTGTTGAACGGGCACATCTTTTTCGTCAAATACGGGATTTTCGTCGCTTTCTTCCTGCTTCTCGTCATAATCGGGATTGGAGACATTTACTTTGATAAGCGTGGACAGGTATTCCCTGTACTCTTTGATTGCGTCTTCGTTCGCGACTTTGGTAGCCTTGAAATTCTCGAGCATTTTTTTCTGCTCGTCAGAGAACTGCATTAATATATTCTTTACGAAAAAATATCCTTTATATGTGTCGATATCATAACCGGGATGATAAATGACCTTAGCGGGGTTCTCTTTAAGCGCCGCTGAATATGCGTCTTTTTTCGTATCGAAATTTTCTATATTTCTCGCGACTATTTCGTCGTATCTCGCCTTCACTTCGGCATCGGTAGGCTCGGGAAGAGTTTTCTTATACTCGTCCTTGTATCTTTCGACTACCTGCGACAGTAATTGCTTTGAATAATAATAATCGTAATCTTTATACTGCGATTCAATGGATTTATTTAATCTTCTCAGCGCTTCTTTACCCGTTTCTTTGGTCGCTGCGTCCGCGTCGGCTAATTCTTTCTCGATACGGACAAAGAATTTCTCGGGAATTTCTATGTCTTCATCGTCTTCTTCGTCTTCATCCTCAGGACGGCGGGGTCTCGGCTTCGGCTTGTCCTCGTCCTCGTCTTCGTCTCCGTCTTCGTCTTCATCCCCGTCTTCGTCCCCGTCCTCGTCGGGAATAGCGTTCTCTTCTTCTATTTCTTTTATGAATTCGTCATAAGCCTCCTGAAAAGACTTATTGGTCTCATCAACGGCCTTGGCGATGTATTTATTCGTTAATAACTGCTCCATTTCCTTAATCTGAAGCGCAATAGAGGGCTTGGAAATATTGACGGTGGAATCAATTAAATTGACGCTTTCAAGATTAGACAGGTATTCTTTGGCTTTCAGACCTTGCAGCGCCGTATTGGAAAGCGAATCTATAAGCTGCTCGAAAGTCTCCTCGGCTGTCCAGCCGTAATAATAGATATAATAATATCCCTGCTGGTTATATACATTCGCCAGTTCGCCCTTGGTCACATAGGCGTATCTGCCGCCGTAACTGACTCTGACGACAACTTGGTCGATATCACGTTGTTCGTTCTTGATAATAAAACTGCAACCCGATAAAGCCGTTATAATAAACGCTAATAATAGTGATACAGCCGTTATCTTCTTCAACATTTAGCGCCACTCCTTATTTCGTACTGAATAATTATAACCGAATAAAATCCAAATAGCAATTAATTTTCTAATAAATTCCTTGTGCGGTCTTGAGGAAACGGATTATTTCGTCCATTTTTTCTCTTACCGTAAGTCCCTTAAAATTGAAATTAACCGAGGGCGGAACGGAATTATTTATCAGAATTCTATCGTGCATTTTAGATATTGCGTAAAGCGCGTTTTCCGCCTTTATATGCGCGCTGTCGTTAAATATCAGCGAGGTCGCGCTCTCGTTGATTATCACCTTGTTCACTCCGATGCCGCCCGCTAACGCCCTTATTAAGGATATATCAATAAGATTAATCAGCGGCACGTCGATATGCTTAACGATATCCGCAAGTTCCTCTCTCAGCCTGTCGCGGTCATCAAGGCTCTTTATAGCCGCAATACGCTTGTAAATGCGCATTTTATTCTCATGACCGCCCGAGAGCTCATCCGAAAGATAAGCGTCAATGCGGATACTGACTTCGACATCACGCGGCTTAATGACTGCTTCGCCCTTTAGCTCTCTTACCGCCTCGTCTAACAGCTTGATATACATATCATATCCTACCTTATTGATATGCCCGTGCTGTTCGCGCCCCAAGATATTGCCAGCGCCGCGGATTTCGAGGTCTTTCATGGCGATTTTGAAGCCGCTTCCGAATTCGGTATATTCCGTTAAAGCCTCCAGCCTTTTTACGGCGTCAGAGGTCAGAATTTTACCCTCTCTCACCGTAAAATACGCATAGGCGAGCCTGTCCCGTCTGCCCACTCTGCCCCTTAACTGATAGAGCTCGGTAAGCCCCAGCTTGTCGGCGTCAACTACAATCAGCGTATTGGCGTCGGGGAGGTCTATGCCGTTTTCGATAATCGTCGAGCTTATCAATATATCCGCTTTTTTATCATAAATTCTCCCGATTACTTTTTCAAGCGCACTGTCCGGCATCTGTCCGTGCGCGATTTCCACCGTCGCGTCCTCTATGAGCTTTTTTACGCGCGCGGCAAACATCTCTATTGTAGCGACATTATTATATAATATCAGCACCTGACCGCCTCTTCCCAATTCTCTTTTCACGGCGTCAATTATAAGCGCGTCGTTTAATTCCGTAACATAAGTCGCAACGGGCAGCCTGCCGACGGGCGGGGTCTCGAGAAGGGATATGTCCCTTACTCCCGTCAGCGCCATATTAAGCGTCCTTGGAATAGGCGTTGCGGTCAGCGTCAGCACATTGATATTGGCTTTTAACGCTTTGATTTTTTCTTTATGCTCGACACCGAATCTTTGCTCCTCGTCCAGCACCAAAAGACCGAGATTATTAAATTGGACATCTTTAGAAAGCAGTCTGTGCGTGGCGATAACTACATCTATCCCGCCGGTTTTTAATTCGTTTAAGCTATTCTTTATCTTGTCTTTGGTAACAAATCTCGTCAGTGCGGCGCATTTTATCCCGAACGGCTTAAATCTTTCGGTCGCCGTAATATAATGCTGTTCCGCGAGAATTGTGGTAGGCGCGAGCACCGCCGCTTGTCTGCCGCCCATAACCGTCTTAAATATCGCCCTCAAGGCGACTTCGGTTTTGCCGTAGCCGACATCGCCGCATATCAGCCTGTCCATTACCTTGCCCGCTTCCATATCCGACTTGATGTCTTTGACCGCTTCGAGCTGATCCGCCGTTTCGTCATATGGAAAGCTCTCTTCAAATTCTTTCTGCCAGGGCGTGTCGGGAGGATATTTGACGCCGTCCGCTTTTTCTCTTCTGCCGTATATTTCAATGAGGTCTATCGCGAGTTTCTTAACGGATTTCTTGACATTGTCTTTGATTTTCTCGAATTCCCTGCCGCCGATTTTTGACAGTGACGGCTCTTTCTCTCCGCCGCTGTATCTTTCGAGCATATCCAGCTGCTCTACCGGCACATACAATTTATCGTTATCGCGGTATATGACAAGCACATAGTCTTTGGTGTCATATTTGCTTTTAAGAGTTACTATACCCTCGCATTTGCCTATGCCGTGCGTTTCGTGTACGACATAATCGCCCTTCTTAGGCATCTCGATAAGCGAGCGCTTTTTAGACCTTACGCGTTTCTCGGTTTTTCTGAACACATCCCAGGTGCCGAGAATGACAAGGCGGTTTTCGTCCAAGACCATACCGTGCGACAATCTTTCGGAAATTACCGCAAGCCCGCTGAAGTCTGCCGGCAAATCTTCGTAATACCCGGCGCTTAACCCCTCGCTGAATAAATTCAGAATAAGCGATTCCGCTCTGGTCTTGTCAGCGGCGCAGATAACCACCCTGATGCCTTTGTAAAGGCTTACGGTAATGTCTCTTACGAGCAGCTTGAAATCCAGATAGTAAGAGCTTACATTCCTGCCCTTGAATTCGTAAGATACATCGGGCTCCGCGATACGGTTAACCGCCTTAAACAGCTTGTACGATACGGTTTTGTACGCTCTTGACAACTCAAAAATCTTATCCCGGGGAATAAGGCTATTTCTGTGCGCCTCGAGGCATTCGCCCTCTGATATTAACCGGTCGAGCCTTGAATTGTGTTCTTTCTCAATGAGCCGCGCCTTTTCCTCGATGAGCTTAGGCTCGTCATAGATAATCAGCGTGTCGGCGGGCAGATAATCGAATATTGTGCTCAGATATTCTTCAAGATAGGGCAGCAGCCACACCAGCGAAGACGAGGACGGATGAAGCGCCGATATGCTCTCTATATCGGATATTATCTCGTCCGTTCTGCGCCTTGCCCCGTCCGACTGGAATACTCTTTTTACCCTGTCAAGCGCGCTCTTTACCGCGCCGTCCCCTATGATTATGTCCGTCGCGGGCGCTATTGTGATTTCGTCGTATTCGCCCGTTGAAAGCATAGATTCGGGCTCAAAAATCCTTATATATTCGACGGTTTCGTCAAATAAACTTATCCTTACGGGCAGCTCGTATCCTACGGGAAAAATCTCGATGATATCCCCTCTTACCGAGAACGAGCCCTTATCCGTTACTCTCTCTTCCCTTCTGTAACTTGCTTTTACAAGCCTTGAAATAAAATCCGAAAGATCAATGACGCCGCCTTTTCTCACCGTTATAATTAATTTAGCGGCGAGCTCTTTACGCGGATAATACTGCATCAGCGCCTCAACGGGCGCCACAAGCGCTTTTACATTACCCTTTACGAGTTCTTTTATAGCGTTCATTCTCTCGTAGACGATTTCTTGCCCCGATATGTGCCTGTGCAACAGAATATCTTCCCGTTCGGGAAGGGTTACGGCTCTGTCCTGCCCGAGAAACTCGTTAATTCTGAATTCCGTCTCCCTCGCCGACAGCCTGTCAGGCGTAATATACAGCGTAAAATACGGATTGAACGCCGCAAAATGCAATTTCTCGCTCTTGGTCGGCGAATTAATGGCGATTGATTTATTGCCTTTCAAATCACGGCAAAAAGCGGCATATCTGCCGCCCAGGGTATTGAAATTCAATAAATCTTTAAGCATATTTAATTGTTTATCTCTCTTATCAACCTTTCGGTGTCGCGCTCTTTTATGTAGTCAAATATCGACTTTGCGGCCTTTTCGCATGCGGCGTCGAGTATTTTGTAATCCTCGCCTGAAATGCGGCTTAACACATATTCTTTCAGGTCGTCCGTCTCGCTTTTAATGCCTATCCTCACTCTGATAAAATTCGTCGCCCCTATCTCCTGAATGATATTCTTCATTCCGTTATGCGTACCCGCGCTGCCGTCGCTCCGTACGCGTATTCTGCCTTTCAATATATCGATATCGTCATAGACAACCATTAAATCTTCGGGCTTAATATTAAATTTCTTCATCAGCGCCTTGACGCTTATTCCCGAAAGATTCATATAGGTAGACGGCTTAGCGATAATTACATTTAACGCCTTATCGCAAGCGACTTTAGCCTTGCAGACATTTCGCGTGAATTTTATCTCAAGCAATTTAGCGAGCTTGTCCGCAACGGCAAAGCCCATATTGTGATAGGTGTTATTATAATTCCGACCTATATTTCCCAGCCCTACGATAAGCATTATCTGTCTTTCCTTTCTTTAATCACTTGTCTGGCTCTTGCAATGCACAGCGTATTGTCGGGCACATCTTCGGTAACGGTCGAGCCGGCGGCTGTATACGCGTAATTGCCTACTTTGAGCGGCGCGACGAGATTGGTATTGCTGCCAATAAACGCGAAATCCCCGACATAGGTCTTCTGCTTTATTTTGCCGTTATAGTTAGCAAATACCGTGCCGCAACCGACATTGACGCTTATGCCGAGCTCCGCGTCGCCGATATAGGTAAGGTGCGCCGCCTTGCATCCGTCGCCCAGCTTGCTTGCCTTGACCTCGACGAAATCGCCTATTCTCACATTGTTTCCTATCTCGCTGCCGCCCCTTACATAAGAGCAGGGGCCGACCGTAGTGTTTTCGCCTATTACGGAATCGTTTATAAAAGAAGCGAGAATATTCGCGCCGCCCTTAATTACGCTGTTCTCTATCACGCTGCCGCTTCTGATTATCGCTCCCTTTCTGATAACGCTCGTTCCCTTTACCGAGACCATGGGATAAATAATTGCGCCCTCCTCGATAACCGCGCCGCAATCGATGTATACCGCCGTCTTGTCAAGGATTATCGCGCCGTTTCGTATCGCTGTGTCGACATTGCGCATTGAAATCGCCCTGTAAATATCGGGAAGCGTAGCGGCGGACACCCTTATTGATTCTTCGCCTCCGTAATTTACCGCCGGATTTTTATCGATTATTCCCGCCCTTGACACATATCCTCTGCCTAAGGCCATAGAGTCAATGTTCTGTTCCTCAAGGATACCGATTATGCTCTTAATCGCGTTAACCGTAACAAGCGGCGTGTCCGTGTATATTACGGCGATATTGCCGCCGCCTTTTATGTCCGCTCTTGACGCGAAAACGGGCTCTAATTCCTGAAGCGCTTTTACAGCGTATTCCTTAACCGGAAGCCCGAGAATTTCCATATCGGAATGTTCGAAAGGTTCGTCTATTATATATACTTTGATTTCGCTGTTCATATCTCTACCTGCCAAATTTTATATTTTGCCTCTTTTGCTCTTAAAAAAGTCATTCAGTATCCGAGCGCATTCTTCTCTCATAACGCCTCCCACGACTTGAACTCTGTGATTAAATCTCCCGTCTTGCAAAAGATTATACAGAGTACCGCAGCAACCCGCCTTTTCGTCGTACGCGCCGAAAAACAACTTATCGATTCTCGCGTTTATTATTGCGCCCGCGCACATTGGACAGGGCTCGAGCGTAACATACATCTCGCATCCGTTCAATCTCCAGTCCCCCGTCTTTTTACACGCTTTCTCTATCGCGATAATCTCGGCGTGTCTTGTCGCTAAGCCCGTTTTTTCTTTGGCGTTATGCGCTCTCGATATAATTTGCCCGTCTTTCACGATTACCGCGCCTATGGGTACTTCATCTTCTTCGAGCGCTTTTTCTGCCTGTAGTAACGCCTTTTTCATATAATTTGTCATACTTATTGTTCATTATATCACTTTAGACAATTCAGGTAAATCTTTTTAAGACTTTTGGCTACTTCCGCCGCAAGGCGCGGCACATCCGCGTTCTCTTTGTATATTTCGTCGAAAGCATCTTCGGGAATCGGATGCGGATAACTGTCGTCGCCCGTCTCGATTGTAAGCCCGAGTCTTTCGAAAGTCTTAACAAACCAATCCTTGTAACCTCCGGCGCTGCCTGTGCTTTTCAAAAGCGGATAACCCGTAAGCGCGCTGAATTTTACCGCCTCGTCATAATACCTGAAATCGTTATTAAAACCCCAATAAATCTCTTTGCCTTTGGTGTGATAAGATATCGTTAATACAAAATCGTTAGCTTTAGTAACCCTTCTTAAAGCGCGCGTTTCGGGCTCCGAAAAAGGCTTCTTGCCGATATAATTTTCGCTGTGGCGGTATCTGATGTTATTTATACCCGTACCCCAGAGCGCGTCGAAATTTACATTTAAGTCCACGCCTTTGATATTCGCTTTCCATAACGAAAAATCTTTTTTTCCACCATTTAACTTTACCAGCCTTTTGCGTCTGAATATATTTGCGCTCTCCAGCCCGTTAACTACAAGCTCCGCGCCGTCGGGGTTTACGAGCGGCACGAACCATATTTCGGCGTCTGAGTTATAGTCGATAATCATCTGATATACAAGTCTTGCCGTAATGCATTCGCGCGCGTGTATACCGCCGTGAATGAGGATTTTACGACTTTTGTCGCGTCCTTTTACGAACGCGTAAATCGCCCTGCCCTGAACGGAACGCCCGATGACGACACGCTTTGCTGCCGCAGACGCCTTATGAAATAAGTCCCCGTAAATCATCACACCTCATAATATGTACGGCGTTGTCCGCGCTGACACAGAGGGCTGTATGATTTATTTATGGTATTTTGAATTATTGATAATCGAATACGCCCTGTAAATCTGCTCCAGAAGCATTACCCTTACGAGCTGATGCGGGAAGGTCGCTCTGCCGAAAGATATTATCTCGTCCGCGCCTGACTTGACCTCGTCCGAAAGACCGTAAGCGCTACCTATAATAAAGCTGACGCTCTGTCCGCTGCTTTGCTTTGCGTTAATCAGTTCCGCCAAGGCTTCGCTCGTCAGCTCTTTTCCGCCGCTGTCCAAAGCGACTTTATACCCTTGCGTTTTAGCCGTAATGGCCTGACCCTCAAGGGCTTTAGCGCGTATTATTTCGTCCGCGCTTGCGCTCTTTACGCCAGCCTCTCTGATTTCATGGATATTCAGCCGGGTAAATGGCTTTAATCTCTTGATATATTCGTCGGCGGCGGCAAGGTAGTAACTCTTGCTCATTCTGCCTACGGCTATTATATTAATCATCTGATTATGCCCCAGATAAGAGAGAACGCCGTCGTGATTACGCCTAGAATGATTGCGGCGTACAGGAAAGTGTCGTTTCTGTTTAATTTAAGATTACTCCACTTGAAGCCTTTATTCCAAGTCGTTTCGGTATTATGCTTTTTCGCCGTGGATTTATCGATTTCGATAAGTATGAAAAATAACGCCCCGAACGCCATTACAAAGCTAAAGATTAACAGTAGACTCATTAAATAATTATCGAAAATATTAAGATAATTATCGAATAGCCTGCCGATGACGCCGTTTGTCTGCGAGGAATAATCAATAACCGTATTGAGCGTATTATTGGTAAAATGCAGTATCATCGGCGGTATTATGCTTTTGCTCTTGGTAAGAAAATATCCGAGCACGACGCCTCCCGCCAATGCGTAGCCGAATTGTCTGATATTCTGGTGCATAAGCGCGAACAATAACGCGGAAATCAGCACGCCCTCCTCTTCGCTTGACTTTTCGTAATTAGCGGTTATAAGCCCTCTGTGAGTGAATTCCTCAAAAACTCCCGGCAATACCCCGATGATAAATATCCATAGAATCAAATCGCCGGGCTTAGTAAAAATCGTACCGGGGTCCGAGATGTTCGTAAAACCTATTAATTTAAGCAATCCCGACCAGATTGAGGATATGCCGATTGTAGCGTAATAAAAGATAAATCCCGCAACAAAGGATAACACGATTACCTTAACCGAGGGCATCTGATACCTGAAATCCTTAAAGAGCTCTACGACCTTTTTATTCTCCTTTCTCAATATCAGGAGAACATACAGCGTAAACGGCAGAACGCCCATGCATAGAATCTGCGTAATCAAGGTGTAATTAATGTCCGACTCATTGCTTGTCCAGCCCTTGCCGAAACCGAGCGCATTAATCATTCTGACCGCGGTAAGCGCGATCAGCACGATAAAGTATATTAATCCTATTCTAAGTCGTCTAGTATCTTCCATATCAAGCAATCAGATTGGTAAAATAACCAAAAATTAAAGAGGTCACTACCATAAAGAAAGAGCCGAGTATAGCGAATTTCACGGGATAAAGGCTTTCGAGCTCGGACAGAGACCGCTCCCCGTCAAGTAATTTCCCGACGACATCGTCCACTTTGTCTTCAATGCTAGTTTCGTAGTCGAGTCCGCCTAAAACCGCATTGTAATTATCGTAACATTGCTTCCTGTATTTTCTTGAAAAGATAAATTTAACCATGGATTTAGCGGTATAAAAGTACTCGTTTATAAAATTTCTCTTTTCTGTATCCGATATATTAGCGTTTCTCTTAACGCGTTCAACTACTAGAAAGCGTTTAAGCGCGATTATTAATAATACCGAGAAAATCAGCGTCATACCGATAAGTATAGCCAATAATACGTCTTTGGATAAATCGATTTTATTAAAAGGCGTATATTCAAGCAGCAGCGCGAAAAAATTATTGCAAAAATGTATCAGCATAGGCGCAAGCAGATTGCCGGTTACCAGCATTACGAAAGCGAGTACCATTCCTACGAAAAATTGATGAATGAGCTGTTCGGGGCTTGCGTGCATTAGCGAGAACAATATAGAAGATACAATCATAGCGAACACATAACCGCGTTTTTTCAAGCCTTTCATTACCGCGTTTCTGAACAGGAATTCTTCGCCTATCGGGGGAAGAACGGCGATTACGACAAAGGCCGCAATAAAATTCTTCAGACCGTATATGTCAGGCAGAGCGGCGTCGCTTACATAACCGGTCTTTAACAGTATATAAGCAAATATCATCGCTAAAGGCGCGGATGCGGCAAGGGTCAGAGCTGTAATCAGCGGAAGCATTAAAATTTGCTTTGCATTTAATTTTCTATTAAATCCCGCGCTCTTTACAGGATTGATTTTACGGTAAGATAAATATATATATGTCACCGCTATAAAAACAATCTGATTTGCGACCATTATCTTGAATAAAAAATATGCGTCCTTATTATTTTCAGCCAACAAAAATACCAATTGAACAAGGAACATCATGACATAACACAGTATATAGACTATACCGCTGTCTCTTGAATATAATCTGTTCATCTTATCTCCTTAAAGAGCATTATAGGATTTTACGGGGCAGTTAACCGTATATGAATTATAACGCATATTTTTGCCCGCGATATCAAGATACACATCTTTGCCCGTTTGTATACCGTTATTGAAAAGAATTTCCGCGGTCATGGCGTATGCAAGGCGGTCGGTATTATTATGCTCGCTTAGATGTCCTAGCACAAATGAGGTAGTGCCCGATATAAAAAGTCTTAATACGGTCTCGGCGCAACTCTCGTTAGAAAGATGCCCCTCGCTGCTTAAAATCCGCTTTTTCAAATACTCGGGATAATCGCCTTTAATAAGCATTTTCATATCGTGATTGCTCTCGATGAATACGATAGCGCTGCCTTTCAAGTTATTTATTACGCCGGGCGTCACACAGCCGAGGTCGGTTGATACGCCGATCTTGCCGCTCTTGTCCGAAAAGGTATACCCCAGAGGATAAATCGCGTCGTGTCTTGTCCTGAACGGCTGTATGTCCACGCTTTTCACCGAGAATCCCGCCTCGTCTATTTCGTAATGCTTAATATCGCCGAGCTTATATCTTTTATTAAGACAGGATAGCGTCTTATTATGCGCGTAAACGGGGATATGGTGTTTATCGACAAGCGTTTTTAAGCCCGCGACATGGTCGTTGTGCTCATGGGTAATTATAACGCCGTCAATTTCGTCGATATTGATTTTGTAATGATTTAAGGCGAATTTCAGATGGGACAGCGAGATTCCCATATCAATTAACAGGATTACGGAATCGTTTCTTACCAAAAGGCAGTTGCCGCTGCTGCTGCTTGCAATTGTCAACATACTGAGAGCCATTACTTAATTATACAATGTAAGCGCCGTTTTTACAAGTAACTATTGTTAACTTAAGATTATAAATATAACGATACATTGACAATAATTGAGTAATACCATATAATTTAGAGGCTGATAGCGTGATAAGACTTGTTTATGTAGCGGCAGGGTATCTGGTCGGACTAGTTCAGACGGCGTATATCCTCGGCAGGATAATGAATACGGATTTAAGAGAGCACGGCAGTGGCAATCTGGGCGCGACTAACGCGTTTCGGGTGCTGGGGCTAAAAGCGGGATTAATAACCTTTTCGCTCGATATACTCAAGGCAATCGCCGTAGTGCTCGTCATAAGATACCTTTTTGACGGCGGCGCGGTCGGCGGTCTGTACGGAGGGCTCGGCGTAGTGCTCGGACATGACTTCCCTTTCTATCTGAAATTCAAGGGCGGCAAGGGCGTCGCGGTCACTACGGGAATAATGCTCGCGATAAGCCCCGTCGCGTCGCTTATTATTATCGCCGCAATGGTCTTGCTGATAATCATAACTAAGTATGTTTCCTTAGGCTCGATATCGGGCATGCTGATTATGGCGGGATACGCGGCTGTTAAATATCGCGGCAATATTGAAATGACGATACTGATATTCGCGCTCGCCGCGCTCGCGATATTTATGCACAGGAGCAATATAATAAGGCTTATTAACGGCACGGAAAACAAAATAAGAAAATGAGAACGATAAACTCTATAGAAATTCAAAATACTGTCAGAGAACTGTTCGACGATATATGCTGCGACATAGACATCAGCGCGCGCGCCGCGCTGTTGGACGCGGAGAAACGGGAAACCTCCGAATTAGCGAAATTCGCGCTTAAGGTTATGAACGAAAACCTCGAAATAGCGAAAAACGAGCATATAGCGGCGTGTCAGGATACGGGAATGGCGGTAGTCTTTCTCGAAATCGGGCAGAATGTACATATAAAGGGCGATATTGAAGACGCTGTAAATCAAGGCGTAAAAGACGCGTATCACAGCTTTTTCAGAAAATCCGTATTAAATCCTTTGACGAGAGTAAACACGGGCGACAACACGCCCGCCGTTATACATTACGAAATCGTTCCGGGCGACAATGTGAAAATTTCCGTTATGGCAAAGGGCTTCGGGAGCGAAAATATGTCCGCGCTCTTTATGCTGACCCCGGCGGACGGCATAGAGGGAATAAAAAAGGCCGTGCTTGACACGGTGATAAAGAGCGGCGGCTGCGCCTGCCCGCCCGTCGTAGTAGGCGTGGGAATAGGCGGCACTATGGAAAAGGCGGCGCTTATCGCTAAAAAAGCGCTGCTTAGAGAAATAGGCTCGATTAATCCCGATAAGGACTTGGACGATTTAGAAAAAGAGCTTTGGCAATCGATTAACTCGACTCGTATAGGAGCTCAGGGCATGGGCGGCGATATTACCGCGCTCGCGGTCTTTATCAACTCATACCCGACGCATATCGCGGGACTGCCCGTAGCGGTAAACATTCAATGCCACTGCTCCAGGCATAAGACAAAGGTGCTTTGATGGAAAAATATCTAATAATGCCGTATGAAAACAACATTCTATCGTTAAACGCCGGCGATATCGTATACATAACGGGCGAACTCTTAGTTATGCGGGACGCCGCGCATAAGAAAATTTACGAATTGTTGTCAAGGGGCGAGAAATTGCCGTTCGATATAAATGGCGGACTTGTCTATTATATGGGGCCTTGTCCCCCTAAACCCGGCTGCGCGCTCGGAAGCGCCGGACCGACGACCTCGAAGCGCATGGACGCGTATACTCCCGCGCTTATGGACAGGGGGCTTTTAGGCTCAATCGGAAAAGGTGGAAGGAGCGACGCCGTAAGGGACGCGGTTAAGAGAAATAAGGGCATATACTTAACGGCGATAGGCGGCGCGGGCGCGTACTACTCAAAGACTATTAACTCATCCGAAGTGATAGCCTTCCCCGAACTCCTTTCAGAAGCGGTAAGGCTGATAAGCGTCGAGAACTTCCCCGCCGTCGTGGCCATTGACTCAAAAGGAGATAAAATCACTTGATATTAAAACTGTCCTTTAAGCCTACTATTTCATTAAATTCCGGCAAATCCTTACTGAATTTCTTCACCGCCATATAATAACCCAGCCGCACGAACTGATAACGCGTATACGGCGCCGAATTTAATATATAGCTCTCCGCTTTCGCGTTAATTACCTTTTTGCTGTCCAAGTTAAGCCTTTCACCGAAATCAAGCTCTTCCCGCTCGTCGAGCAGGTAATCAAATTCGTTGACCTTAATGTCGACGGCGTCTCCCGCGGATACCCAATGAATTACGCCCTTTACTTTAATGCCCGCGTTTTTGCCGCCGCTCCTGCTGTCGACAATTATATTGCATATTATTTCCCTGACTTCTCCGCCCTCTTCGATATGATTTACATATTCGATTATATACGCGCCCTTTAGCCTGACTTTTCCGCCGGGCTTCAGTCTGTAATAGTCTTTAGGCGGGTCTACCATAAAATCGTCCTTTTCGATGAATAAATTCCTTGTAAACCTCGTTATATGGCTGCCGCGTTCGGGAAATTGCGGATGATTGGACATTTCGATATCTTCCGAATAATCTTCATTGAGATTAATTAAGGTCAGTTTAACCGGATTCTTTACGACCATAACCCTTTCGGCGCGTTCGTTGAGGAATTCCCTCGCGCAATGCTCGAGCATTTTAATATCTACAACGGAATTAGCTTTGGCTACGCCTATTCTCTCGCAGAAATCTCTAATTGCCTCGGGCGGATAACCTCTTTCCCTGAGTCCGCAGATAGTCGGCATTCTCGGGTCGTCCCAGCCCGTTACAATGCCCTCGTCGACGAGCTTTTTAAGGTAGCGCTTGCTCATTATCGTGCGCGTGAGATTGAGCCGCGCGAATTCGATCTGTCTGGGCCCTCCCTTGTAACCGCAGTTATCTCTGACCCAGTTATACAGCGGTCTGTGGTCTTCAAATTCCAGCGTGCAGATTGAGTGGGTAATTCCTTCTATCGCGTCTGAAATAGGATGCGCGAAATCATACATCGGATAAATCAGCCATTTATCGCCAGTTCTGTGATGAGAGGCTCTGAGTATCCTGAATAACACGGGGTCGCGCATATTGATATTCGGCGACGCCATATCGATTTTCGCTCTTAATACCTTTTCGCCGTCCTTGAAATACCCGTCGCGCATTTTATAGAACAGGTCGAGGTTTTCTTGAATGCTTCTCTCCCTTGAAGGGCTGTTTTTGCCGGGCTCGGTCAGCGTGCCGCGGTTAAGACGGATTTCTTCCGCGCTCATATCGCACACATACGCAAGACCTTTCTTAATCAGCAGCGCTGCGGCGGCGAACATCTCGTCGAAATAATCCGACGCGTACAACTCCCTGTCCCAGCTGTAACCCAGCCATTTTATGTCTTCTTTTATCGAATTGACATATTCCGTGTCTTCCTTGACGGGATTGGTATCGTCGTATCTTAAATTGCATTTGCCCTTATATTTTTCTTTAATACCGAAATTTATTGACAGGCTTTTAGCATGACCTATATGCAGATACCCGTTGGGCTCGGGCGGAAACCTCGTGTATATCGCCGTATGTTTGCCGGATTTAAGATCCTCGTCAATGATATCTTCAATGAAATTAGCGGGGTTATTCATAACCATTCCTCCCTCGGTGTCTCGTCTTTATGGGGTTCGATGACCTTTAGTATATCTTCCTTTTTAAGGCTGTACTGTCTGTAAAAAACAATACCGCCGCTTAGCGCGCAAATTATTCCGAACAATAGCATAATCCCAAGCCACCATCTGACGCTCTCGGGCTGGGATACGGCGTTGCCCTCCTCAAAGCCTATCGCGTCCAGCATTATTCCTATAAAAAGCAATGTCACGGACTGGCTCAATTTATTCGCAAGCGTCGTGTAACCCGTATATGTCGCGGTATTTTCATCGCCCTTGCCGCCGCTTAAATACGCTATCGTGTCCCCTAGCATAGACAGCGGCATAGAGTACATCGCGCCCGCGCCCATGCCCATAACGCTGAGTACCGGAAGCAGCGCGTAAAAGATTACGCCTTCCGCTATCAGCCGCTTTCTCAGTATCAGAATTATTATAAGCACAGCCGTCCCGGAGAGCGCGGTAATCAGCCCCGAAAAAAGCGCGGTTTTCTTGTCGAATTTCTTAGAGATTATTATCCAGAGCGGCTGCGATATTATCGTCATAATAAACACCGCTCCCATGAGCACGAAAATATTGTCAATCTCAAATGTGAATTTAAGCACATGAATCATCAGGCTGCTCAGAAAAACTATTGACATCATCGAGGTCGTAAAGCCGCCTATAATGCTCTTGATATTGTTTTCTTTCAAGGCTGTGAAAAAATTAGTGAATATCGCCTTGAACGAGAACGGTTCATGTTCTTTTTCGCCGCTATTAGTTCTGAGCCTCGGGAGATAAGAATAAGTGCCTATTATCGCGACAAGACCCGCTATAAGACACAGGCTGCCGTTGATATAAGACATATTCCTGTAGATTACGGGATTTTCAAGACCGTATTTTTTTTCGAAAACGCCCATTACGATGACGGGCACGATTATCGCGATAATCAGAAAAACAGCCCTGATACTCTGAATTTGCGTACGCTCGTTGATATTTCCCGTAATCTCCACGCCTAACGCCGCTGACGGCGTCTGATACATCGTCGAAAAAGTTCTTAACAGCATGATAAAGCTGAGAATCCAGAGAAATTTCGCCCATACGGGAAATGCCGGCGGCAAAGACCACAACAGCACATTGGTAAAAGCTATTCCGAATACGGCAATCAGCATGAAGCCGTGCCTTTTACCGAACATTATACTCTTTATTCTGTCCGAAAGATGTCCCGCAATCGGATCGGTAATCGCGTCCCATACCATGGATAAAGCGATTGCTATTCCCATAAGTGTGCCCGGAATGCCGTTCACCGTGGTGCCGAAGTACATCATAAAGGAGCCTAAAGTGTTAATAACCATATTGAAACCGAAATCGCCTATTCCGTAATACAGCTTATTGGTCATATTAACGCCTTGAGCCACGCCTTTATTCATTCAAATCTCCTTAGGGTATTGTATAATTACTTAATTATATTGTCAAATATATTTAATTCCGTCGTCCGTTTAGGACGACGGAATTGCTATACCGCTCTAATGGCGCCTTTATAAAGCTTTTTATTCGCCGTCCTTGCGGACGGAGAAAAGACTAAAGCGCGTCAATTTTTCTAACAAACATAAAATTAATTATACTTATTAGCGCGGGAATAAAGCTCAAGGTAATGCTTCTCTCGCCGCCCGAATATATTACGAGCACGACTATCATCGCGGCTATAAATACCAGCGAATTGAATATCAGCGTCAGATAGGACGCAATGGTCGAATAACGGCGGTTATGCTTTCTCAGCGCTGTTCTGTACAGATACACCGCTACTAATATCGCGATAAGATTGAGCCAGTAGACAATGCCTATCACCGCCTCGCCGATATCGCCTTTAATAAGATTGCTTCTGAATAATATGAAATTGATAAAGTTGTCTTTTACGGTAACCATATATTCGATATGGAAGAATTCGACATCGCGGACTTTAATTATATACGGTAGCATTATATTAAACGCGAAAAGCGCCGCGGTCATGATTATCGCGCTGATTACCTTGGTATGAGCGATATTAATAAGAGTTAAGTTGTATTTCTCATCCTCTTTGACATCGAGCGTCGCGTTGATTTCTTTTACATCGACATTCTTCTTCATATGGTATACATAGATAACAAAACTTACCGCGCCTATGATAAACGGCACATACATATCCGTCGAAAAGCTCTTGTCGTTATAAAATACACTGTCGTGCGTAGCTTTGTTTACGAAAAAGATTACCATAGCGATTATAAATATTACGCTGTTGGCGATAAAAGAAATCAAAGACGCCTTGAACATAAAATGCTCTTTATCTTGACTGATAGCGATAAGGTTAAATACTACGGATACGAATACCATAGCTATATATACCATTAGAAAGGACGATGCGAGATACTCCAGCCAGTTAAGGCTTCCTTCTAAAATATTGCTGTTGAAAAAGAGAAAATTCAGAGCGGTCTCGGTAACATAATTATCGAAATTATCTATATAGTATATTTTAGAAAAAGACATCGTCAGCGTCGCAATGAAAGCGGTCAGAGTAAAAAGAAGCACTATCAGCTTGACGAGATAATTCTTGCTGATAATAAACGAACGGTTAGGTAATGATATAGTATTCATAACAACCCCCTTTCTTATAGATTAATAATATCTTATACGCAATTATTTGTCAATACACGACTATTCTATTCTTAGATAACAAATAATTTTTTTTTGTCATATTATGAATTGCCAAAATGGAGGAAAAAAATATGAAAATCGTTTACACCTTAACAAGAGGTGATACTTTACATAATATTGCCAAGATGTTCAATACATCTGTTGAACAGATATTAAAAGACAATAAACACATTGACCCTATGAATATGATGAGCGGCCAGAAGCTCTATATAAGGATAACTAACGCTGGATTAAGCGATAGCTTTTTAGAATTATCCAACGAGATGAGATTAGCGTGGAGCCAGCATGTAATGTGGACGCGCTCGTACTTAATAAGCGTAATAGACAATCTTAACGATAAAGAGCCGGTAGTAAACAGACTCTTACGAAACCCCAAAGATTTCGCCGGAATTTATAACAAATATTACTCCGACGAGGTGGCGAAAGCGGTAGACGATCTGCTTACCGAACACCTGACGATTGCGGCGGGTATGCTTGACGCGCTTGTGAATAACGATATGGCGGAATTCAACAGGCTTGACAGGGAATGGTACAGGAACGCGGACGACATCGCAAAGGCTTTTCATTCCTTCAACCCTTACTACGAATATGAGGAAATACGGCGCTTAATGCGGATTCATCTTGATTTATTAAAGCAGGAAATCTCTTACAGATACAATAAGATGTACGATAAGGAAGTGCGCATATTCGACGATGTCGAACGCCACGCGCTTATGATGGCGGACGCTTTTACCAAAGGCATAGTAGAACAGTTCCCCGATAAATTTTAAGCTTAATACATAAAAAAAACCACAACATTATTATGTTGTGGTTATTTTCACATTGAATTAAACAGACAGGATTTATGATGAAATTCCTCATACGGCATATAGGCTATGCTTGCCTGCGCTTTCACAGTGAGCGCAATAACTGTTGTACATAATGTACCGTCTGAAATATCAGACGCGACCAAGTAGATTAAATCTACTCCTTAAAAGGAGGTGATCCAGCCGCACCTTCCGATACGGCTACCTTGTTACGACTTCACCCCAGTCATTGATCTTACCTTAGGCGGCTGCTTCCTTGCGGTTAGCTCACCGACTTCGGGCACTCCCAACTCCCATGGCGTGACGGGCGGTGTGTACAAGACCCGGGAACGCATTCACCACGACATTCTGATTCGCGATTACTAGCAACTCCTACTTCATGTGGGCGGGTTGCAGCCCACAATCTGAACTGAGACTACCTTTTGAGATTCGCTCCGCATTACTGCATTGCTGCTCTTTGTAGTAGCCATTGTAGCACGTGTGTAGCCCAAGACGTAAGGGGCATGATGATTTGACGTCATCCCCACCTTCCTCCGTGTTGTCCACGGCAGTCTGGTCAGAGTTCCTAACTTAATATTGGCAACTAACCATAAGGGTTGCGCTCGTTGCGGGACTTAACCCAACATCTCACGACACGAGCTGACGACAACCATGCACCACCTGTCTATATGTCTGTATTGCTACAGAATTCCATATCTCTATGGCGGTCATACGATGTCAAGTCTTGGTAAGGTTCTTCGCGTTGCTTCGAATTAAACCACATGCTCCGCTGCTTGTGCGGGTCCCCGTCAATTCCTTTGAGTTTCAACCTTGCGGCCGTACTCCCCAGGCGGAATACTTAATGCGTTAGCTTCGATCAAGAGGGAGTCGATACCCCCTTAATCTAGTATTCATCGTTTACGGCGTGGACTACCAGGGTATCTAATCCTGTTTGCTCCCCACGCTTTCGTGTCTCAGCGTCAGTTGCAGGCCAAGTAATCGCCTTCGCCACCGGTGTTCCTCCTAATATCTACGCATTCCACCGCTACACTAGGAATTCCATTACTCTCTCCTGCTCTCAAGTCTGCCAGTATTAGAAGCAGCACCCGGGTTAAGCCCTGGGTATTACACTTCTAACTTAACAGACCGCCTACACACCCTTTACGCCCAGTAATTCCGGACAACGCTTGCCCCCTACGTATTACCGCGGCTGCTGGCACGTAGTTAGCCGGGGCTTGTTCTTTAGGTAACGTCATTTATTCGTCCCTAATCAAAGAGCTTTACAATCCGAAAACCTTCTTCACTCACGCGGCATTGCTGGGTCAGAGTTGCCTCCATTGCCCAATATTCCCCACTGCTGCCTCCCGTAGGAGTCTGGACCGTGTCTCAGTTCCAGTGTGGCCGATCACTCTCTCAAGTCGGCTACCCATCGTTGCCTTGGTGGGCTTTTATCTCACCAACTAGCTAATGGGACGCGAGCCCATCCTGTACCGCCGGAACTTTTACCTCAAAGCCATGCGGCCTCGGGGTCTTATACGGTATTAGCACAAATTTCTCTGTGTTATCCCGTAGTACAGGGCAGGTTGCTCACGTGTTACTCACCCGTTCGCCACTAATGTGTTTCCACATCCGTTCGACTTGCATGTGTTAGGCATGCCGCCAGCGTTCGTCCTGAGCCAGGATCAAACTCTTAAGTTCAATCTTAACTCATTAACTTCTTCATTACTGATTCGTTAATGTCTTGTCTTATTAACAAGGACATCTCACTTGCATAAACCTGTCTGTTCAATTGTCAAGGTGCTCCGCCGCCGCCCCAGGGCGACAGCTTTTACATATTATCATATCAATAATTCGTTGTCAATAAAAATACTTAAATAATAAAGCAAAAAATGCCCTTGATTTTGATTATTTAACCGCATCGATTACGCCGCCGCCGACACAGTGCCTACCGTTATATATAACGGCGTATTGCCCCTCGGCGGGAGCCCTCTGAGGCGTATCGAACACCAGTCGCATCACGCCGTCCCCGTTATACAATACGGCATCCTGAAGAGGCTGGCGGTGGCGTATTCTCGCAGCGCATTTGAAAGAATTTTCCTCAACCGGAGAAGTTATGAAATTAAAATTATCTAAGATTAATTCGCTCGAATACAGCGCGCTGTCCTCGCCCTCGCTGACATAGAGTATGTTGTTTGCCACATCTTTGCCTATAACAAACCACCTGTCTCCTAAGCCCTCTTTAGTCCCGCCTATGCCCAGCCCCCTGCGCTGACCGATTGTGTAATAGTATACGCCGTTATGTTCACCTACGACCTTATTGTCAAGCGTCATAATCCTGCCTTTCTTCATCGGAATGTAACCTGCTAAAAACTCTCTGAAATTCCTTTCGCCTATAAAGCATATCCCAGTTGAATCTTTCTTGGCGTAATTGGGGATATTATTCTCTTTGGCTATCTGCCTGACTTGGTTTTTTATCAGCCCGCCTATCGGAAAGAGCACATTATTAAATTGCTCGCCTTTTACCTGATTGAGAAAATAAGTCTGGTCTTTATTCTCGTCGGCGGCTCGCATTAAATAGTTCAGACCGTTAACATTCTCAAGGCAGGCGTAATGCCCCGTCGCAATATAATCGGCGTTTAATTTCAAAGCGTATTTTCTGAAGGTCTCGAATTTTATTTCGCTGTTGCAGAGCACATCGGGATTAGGCGTCCTGCCTTTTTTGTATTCGCTGACAAAGAGCTTAAAGACGCGCTCCATGTATTGCTCGGAAAAATCCACTGAATAATAAGGTATCCCTATCGCGTCTGATACCTTTCTTACATCGGAGTAATCTTCCGCCGCCGTACATTTGCCGTCATCAGTCTCTTTCCAGTTTCTCATAAAGAGCCCGATTACCTCATATCCCCGCTCTTTCAGAAGATACGCCGCGACCGCGCTGTCCACTCCGCCGCTAAGTCCCACGACCACTCTTTTCATTTAGCTTTAATTCTCATAATTATAAAGCTCGGTAGAGAGATATCTCATTCCCGTGTCGGGCACGATGAAGACGATATCGCCCTGAGCTTCTTTGGCTAATTTTTGCGCCGCGCAATACGCCGCTCCGCTGCTGAAGCCGCCGAATACTCCTTTGGACGCGAGCGCTCTCGAATAGCTTACCGCTTCCTCGTCCGTTATCTTAATAATCTTGTCTATCTTACCGGTATCTACGATTGAAGGCACAAAGCCCGCGCCTATTCCCGCGATAATATGCTTTCCCGCTTCTCCTCCCGACAGTACAGGCGAGGAAGCTGGCTCTACGGCTACCACCTTTGCTCTGACATTATTGTCAAGAAAATATTTCTTGATACCCATAATCGTGCCGCCCGTGCCGACGGGAGACACTATCCATTTGACATTGGGGAGCGCTCTTACTATTTCTCTCGCCGTAGTCTCGTAATGCGCCCTCGGATTGGACTGATTGTCAAATTGTGAAAGTATGACCGAACCGACATATTTGCTTTTCAGTTCATTTGCTTTCTCAATCGCGCCTTTCATTCCCTTATCCGCTTCCGTAAGCACAATTTCGCCGCCTAACGCCTTGATGATTTTTCTTCTTTCAACGCTCATATTCTCGGGCATAACGATAATAAGCCTTAGTCCGAATTCCCTTGCCACGAGCGCGAGACCTATGCCCGTATTGCCCGATGTCGGCTCTATCAACACCGTATCCGCGCTGATTTTATCCAGCGCGTCTTTTATCATATAGAGCGCCGCCCTGTCCTTAACGCTGCCGCCCGGATTGAAGTATTCAAGCTTGGCGTAAATGTCCGATTTGCCGCACCTTTCAACTTTTATAAGCGGCGTATTGCCGATAGTGTCGAGAATACTCATAATTTTACTCCGTAATATCCGATATTTTTACTCTGTTATAGGCGCAATTACCTCTTTCGTCTATTATTATCTCCCTGCCTCCGAACATACTTTCGATTATTTCGTCCGTAACCATATAGGTAATATGCCTCATTCCCCCGTTATAATTTAATCTTACGCCCTTATATTTTATGGAGAAATCATTGCCGTGGTCATGACCTACGAATACCGCCTTAGTGCTCTTTAACTCGACCATTTTGTTAAACATTCCCGTATTAAAGCTCGGAGACGCCACTCCGCCGTTACCCATATCTGGCTCTTCAAGCGCGCCGTCATACCATTTTACCTTGTCGCTCCCCTGGTCATAAAGCTCCCATACCGTCCTGTATTCGGGGAAAGGTATATGGAAAAACGCAAGCGAGGGCACGACCTTCTTTCTTCTGCCGTATATGAATTTGGATATATCCTTAACGGTGTCTTCATACCACTGAATCTGATTGGGGTAAATAGCGCCGTAATTCTTCATAGCGTGCGTAGCGCTTTGGGGAATAAAATCGTTTCCTATGAGATCCTCGGGCTTTATGTAATCCCCGCTGTCGAGGAAAAACAGCGTCTGTATTATCTTATTGTTCTCGTCCGTTATATTGATTATATAATTGCCGTAGCCGTTGATATCTTCGGGACCTTCCTTGAAAAGGCAGTATTCGGACTCGGCTAAAATCGCGTTCATAGCCGTTTTATTGTTAATAAAATCCGCTCTCGAGGTCGAGCCCGAGGGATTCTCGCCGTCATGGTTGCCGTACACGGGCGCCCAAGGTATCTTGTATCCGTCGATAATCTCCGCGAGCGCGCCGAGCGCGTCCACTCTGCTACTGTTATGCGAATAGACCATGTCGCCTAAAATCACTATCAAATCGGGCTCGGAATGCTTAATTAACTTATCCAGTCTGTTTAACATATCCTCATCGAATTGTTCTTCGCCGCTTTCATAATTGCAAAAATGCAAATCCGAGACGGTCAGTATCTTGAACTCACCGTCGTCTTCAATCATAAATGTCGTCACATCGGCGCTGTAATCCGCGTATTCCCTGTTGCAGGAAGTTAAAAATATCGAAGCCGTAAATAAAATTACTAAAATCATACATACTGTTATCTTTCTCATTAGGACTCTCCTTTGTTTTATTTTAACCGCATAAGATATACGGTGTCAAGATATAAAGATTAAGTCGGAGAAATTTCCGAATGTTATTGACAAATATGATTTATATATATATAATTATTAGTAGATTATATAAAGGAGTATTAGTCATGAGTTTTTATCCTTATTTAATTCTCATTTTAGGCGCTGTGTCGCTTACATTATTTCTGGTATTAAGAGACCGCAACGGCAGCGTCGAGGCGCTGATTCTGAAGACTATCACGAGTTTTCTGTTCCTTGCGCTCGCTTTCACTTCGGCGATTATTAACGATAAAGCGGATAATATCTCCTATTATCTGCTGATTATAATGGGGCTTATATGCGGGCTTATCGGGGATATCGTATTAGACCTCAAGATTATATACAAAGAATCTTCGTCGCTTTATCAGCATGCGGGGATGGTATCTTTTCTCATCGGGCATATATTCTATCTGTCCGCCATATTTACATATTTCGGATTTCACTGGCTGCCTCTCGTCATCGCGCTCGCAGCCGCGGTAGCGATTAACTTAGTCAGCAAATTCGTCTTAAAGTACAATTTCAAAGAGCATACAATAGACTGTTATCTCTACGCGTTCTTTTTATCGTATATGTCCACTCAGTCCATTTACGCGGCGATAAACGCAGGCGGCTCGGCGACTACCATTCTGCTTGCCATAGGCGCGGCGCTATTTATGCTGTCCGATCTCGTATTGCTGAAAACCTATTACGAAGGCAAAGCTTCAAGACCTTATATAATCGTCAATCATACGCTGTATTACGGCGCGCAGTTCTTAATCGCGTTAAGCATACTATTTATATAAGAAAGTCGGGCATTTTGCCCGATTTTTTTATTTAATTAGTTATAGAATGTAGTTATTACGACTTTGCCGTTCAGCCACGCCTCGAATACGCCGCGGACGGCCTTGTTTCCCTCCGAGAAAATATTAATTATATCCTCGCCGCTAACCGTCTTAAAAAGATGATTATCATATAGCTTGTTAAGGCATTTCATAAAGCGCTTTCTACCCTGAATCTCATAAATCGTATTAAACATAAGCATTCCTTTGGTATAGACCATATTTACATATTCGAATTCCGATTGGTATTCATTAAGCGCCCTGTTCATTGAGGTGTCCTGCTTCAGCTGCAGGGGAACCTGAATATTGATAAACGCCGCGTACGAATTATAAGACTCGTTGATCATTTTTTTCATCTCGTCTTCCCTGTCCGTCTCTAGAAAATAAAGCGCGGTGAGAAACTCCGTAAGTCCTTCGTCAATCCACGCCTCTTTAATAGCGTCCGAGCCTATGAGACCGTACATCCATTGATGCGCAGTCTCGTGCGCGATTACTTTTTCCCTTAAATCCGTAAGGGACGAGGATATATACACGAGCTGCGGATATTCCATTCCCCCGTGCGCGAATTCCGTCTCGACGACATTGTATGTCGAATACGGATATTCGCCCAATACAGCTGAAAATGTTTTCAATGCCGTTACCGCCTGTTTAAGAGATTTTTCGGGCTCGGCGTCTTGATAATAATAGTAATTAACCGCTTTACCGTTCCATTCTTCGGTTATGAGCCTGAATTCTTTGGACAGTACCATGGCGAAATCGCGCACGCGCTCCGCCTTGAATATGTAAGAAGAAGTATTGACATTGACGCTTTTTTTCGTAATTTCGCCGGTCGCGGCAATCAGATAATCGTTATCCGCCTTCAGCTTGACTTCATAATCAGCAAGCTCGGAATGGAACGGGTCGCCTAAGGAGCAATAACTCTCCTCTCTGAACGAATTATCCTCTAGCATACAGGCGATGGGATAGAAATTCGCAAGATTAACCGTGAAATCGTTATAACCGAAACGGTGCTTGACTTTGGGCAGGTCGAGATGATATCTCATATTAAGTTCGATTTGTTCATTGGGTTTAAGCTCGGGAATATCAACTTCGAGCAATTGATTATCCTCGCAAAAAGCTACCGCCTTCCCGTTAATTTCCACTCTTATAATATCGATGCCGCCGTAACTCATGCCGTCATAATACGCGGAATTTATATGCCGCTCCGTTACTGGAGGCGTCTCGGCGTCCTCCGAAAAAGCGTCGGGGTATAGGTGAAATTTCAGCGTATTTAATGCGGTATCCGAATTATTGGTGTAGATAACGCTTTCGCAGGCGTATATTTTCATATCTTCGCTGTCTAAGACCATTTCTATCGTATACTTTGTGAGTTTAACCTCTTTAGCCTTGCACGAGCAAAGCAGCGCGAACGCCAATATCAGAATTAAAATAATAAAAACCGCTTTTTTAGTCATAATTTCTCCTGTCAATGTAATCTTATGCATTATTTACGCGCCATATGATTTAATAAATGTAAAAGCGCCGATAAGTATTGATATTTGGCGTTATTTTATATATAATAAATAAAATCGAGGTGAATTTATGAAATACGATATAGCAATAATCGGAGGCGGTCCCGGGGGGCTTACGGCGGCGATTTACGCGGTAAGAGGCGGCTTTAAGACCGTTATTATCGAGAAAACGGGCATGGGCGGTCAGGCGGCGCTGACCTCGTCGATTGAAAATTACCCGGGCATACCCGAAATTACCGGCTACGAATTAGGGCAGAAAATGGCGGAGCAGGCGGAAAAAATCGGCGCTGAAACCCTTTATGACGAGGTTAAGGAAATAAATTTCGACACCAAGATTATCACTACGCTTTATTCCGGCGATATTTCGGCATCGGCTATAATTCTCGCTACGGGCGCAGTGCCGAGAAAATTAGGCATTCCCGGCGAAGATAAATTCGCGGGCAGAGGCGTCAGCTATTGCGCCGTGTGCGACGGAGCGTTCTTTAAGCAAAAGACGGTAGCGGTAGTCGGAGGCGGCAACACCGCGCTTGAAGACGCGATTTATCTTACACGCTTTGCTAGCAATGTATATATAATCCACAGGAGAAAGGAATTCAGGGGCAGCAGAATACTTGTCGAGCAAATGAAAAAAACTCAAGTCACGCCCGTGCTGGACAGCGTCCTGACCTCAATCGAGGGCGACGGCAAAGTAAACCAAATCAATGTCAAGAATGTCGTAACGGGCGAATCCGACATAATAAAAGCAGACGGCGTTTTTATCGCAATAGGCAGACAACCCGTTACCGAGCTCGCCGGCAAGGCGCTTTCCATGGACGAGAACGGCTATATAATCACGGACGAAGAGATGCGCACAAGCGTCGATGGCGTATTCGCAGCGGGCGATTTACGCAAAAAGACTTACCGCCAAATCGTCACCGCGACATCGGACGGCGCGATTGCCGCGTTATCCGCAATACACTATATAAATTCGCGCCGGTCTTGATTCCGCCGTCTCTGCACCGTTCTGACGGCATCTTTTGAACGGGACGCAAATGCCGCGGACGGTATTTAGTCCAATTCTTGACAGGGCTTGTTTATACTATCAAATAACTGTCTTCTAACTCATCTATCAATTCGAGCCCTCTTAAGGTAAATTCTATTCTCCATATAAAAATCATTTTTTTTGTCTTTTGTCTTGTTATTTTGTTGACAAAGAAAAAATGAATAATTATAATAATCTTAGCTTAAAGTTATAGTTTAATGGTCTGGGTCGAGCTTGCCTCCTCAGGCTGTTTTACTTTTTTCTACTGTCCTCGACTGACAGCGGAGCCGTTGGAGAGACGGAGATTGCTCAACTACGCTCGTAATGACAGTTGAAGAACAATGAAGCCTCGTTTTAAGACGGTATTAAGCTCAAATGTCATTATGAGTCGCGCTCCAAAGACGGACTATCGTAATTATCCCCTTATACGCAACAATTACCAATATGATACTGAGTGGGGCGCTAGCGCGGAAAAGGCGCCGTTAGAGCGGTGAGGATTTCCGCCGTCTGTCGAAGACGGCGGAATAAAAAGCGCCGTCTGTTGACGGCGTTTTTTGTTTTGTTGATTATCTCTTGCTGAATTGCGGCGCTCTTCTTGCTTTCTTCAGTCCGTACTTCTTTCTTTCCTTCATTCTCGGGTCTCTTGTCAAGAAGCCTTCATGTTTAAGCAGCTGTTTCTTGGATTCGTCCGCGAGCACCAGCGCTCTAGCGATGCCGTGGCGGATCGCGCCTGCCTGACCTGTGAAGCCGCCGCCGCTGACATTTACGATGATATCGAATTTTGTTAAGCTATCCGTCTTCTCAAGAGGCTGTCTGACAATTAATTTCATGGTCTCGAGACCGCCGAAATAATCGTCCATAGAACGCTTGTTAATAGTGATATTTCCTTCGCCGTTGGGTATCAGGCGCACCCTTGCAATTGCCTTTTTTCTTCTGCCCGTTCCCCAGAACTGTATCTTTTTCTTAGCTTTTACTGCCATAAGTTACTCCTTACAATTTCAGCTCAACAGGCTGCTGCGCCTGATGGTTGTGTTCACTGCCTTTGTAAACCTTTAATTTCGAAAGCATATGCCTGCCGAGCGTATTGTGCGGCAACATACCTTTAACGGCTTTCTTGACTATGAATTCGGGCTTTTTCTCCATGAGCTTCTCGTAACTGATTTCTTTAAGTCCTCCGGGATAGCCGCTGTAACTCTTATAAGTCTTATCCGCCAATTTATTGCCCGTTAGTACAACCTTATCGCAATTGATGACTATCACATAATCACCGGTGTCGACATTGGGCGTATATTCGGGCTTATTCTTTCCTTTTAAGATTTGCGCGACTTGGGTAGCCAGTCTGCCGAGCACCATTCCGGTCGCGTCGATGACATACCATTTCTTCTCGACCTCGCCGGGCTTTGCCATATATGTCTTCATCTGAAGTCCTCCGTTTTATTGCCGTTATAGGTTACGGGGCTAGGGTAAATCCATAACGAGCCACAATATTTTATTATAGATAGCTCTTATTGTCAAGTGTATGGGCGGATATTTTTCAGTAATCCACCCTTATCAGCGTTAATCCGTTAGGCGGCAGAGTTTTTCCCGCGCCGCGTCTGTCTCCCGATATTAAAATCCGCTTAATCTCGTCTATCGTCAGCTTGTTATAACCCGCGTAAAGGAGAGTGCCCGCCATAATTCTCACCATATTGTATAAGAAACCGTTACCCTCTACGGTAATTACAATCTCGTTGTCTCTTTCATCAATCTCTAAATTATAAATTGTCCTGACGGTATTTATTACATTGCTTCCCGTCGCCCTGAAACACTTAAAGTCATGTTCTCCGATAAACACTCTGCCCGCCTCTTTCATTTTATCGATATCCGGGCGCAGGGGTATATGGTAATAATAATCCGATTTCAGCGGGCTTTTATAAGGGCTATAATACATCTTATACGAATAAGTCTTACGCTTTGCCGAGAACCTCGCATGAAAATCGGGCGGCATTTCGACAGCGCCTTTTACGCTGATATCGCCGGGCAGGAAACTGTTTATCGCAAAGGGCATTTTCGCTGGCGGAATTTTAGTCTTAAGGTCGGCGTGCGCCGCCTGGCCTAACGCGTGCACTCCGGCGTCCGTTCTTCCCGAGGATATCAATAAGACTTTCTGCTTAAAGAGCTTGCTCATTGCATCCTGCATTACGCCTTGCACTGTTACGGAATTCTTCTGTACCTGCCAGCCCGAATACCGCGCGCCTTTATATTCTATTGTAAACAAATACCTTTTCATCAGAAAAGACCGTGTAAGATATAGACATCTATTATTATGACCGCGGAATAACCCAAGACCATAATTATTCCGAGTATGTCCGCGGGCGTTATTTTCATTACTTTCATACGCGTCCTTTTGGGCGTCGCGTTATAACATCTTGCGTCCAGCGCGTATGCGAGTTCGTCAGCCCGTCTGAACGCGCCTACGAACAGGGGTATCAATATCGGAATCAGCGCCTTGGCGCGCTTTATCAGACCGCCCGTCTCGAAATCCGCGCCCCTTGCCTTCTGCGCCATAATGATTTTATTGGTCTCCTCCATAAGAGCGGGTATCATCCTCAAAGTGATACTCATAATAATCGCGACATCATGCACGGGAAACTTTATCCATTTAAGCGGCGTAAGCAGGCTCTCTATTCCGTCCGTCAGACTTACGGGCGTCGTTGTCAGCGTCAGCAGCGAAGTACCCATTACAAGCAGCAGCAGTCTTAGAGCCATTTTAGCGGCGAAAAGCACTCCGTCCAGGGTAATTTTAATAATCCACCAATTGATTAATATCCTGCCTTCTTTGTAAAAGACGATATTGATAAACGCGGTAAAGGCTATAAGTATCAGGATTCCTTTAACGCTTCTTAAAACGGATTTTACGGGTACTTTGGACAGAAGTATCACAAAGGCGACAAACGCGGCGGTAACAGCGTACCCCGAAAAGGATTTGATAAAGAATATTACTACAATATAAAGGACAACCGCGAGGATTTTAATTCTCGGGTCAAGTCTGTGTACCGGTGATTCGACGGGATAATATTGACCGAAAGTTATATTGTTCATCTCTTCCTTAATGTATCCAGCGCGTAAATCAGTTCTCTTTTCGTAAGCACATTATCAAGCTTTACGCCGTTCTCTGTAAGATAATTTTTGATTTTTACGACCGCCGGTATGTCCAGACCCATTTCGATAAGCTCTTTTTCGCGCACAAAGAGTTCTCTCGGTTGCATATCGAATACAATCCTTCCCTCGTTAAATACCGCCACTCTGCTGCAATACTCGTTAATTTCGTCTATATCGTGGGATATCATTATAATTGTCGGAGTGCATCTTGACTTGAGTTTTATGACGAGCTCGAGAATTTCCCTTTTACCCATCGGGTCTAACCCCGCCGTAGGCTCGTCTAATATCAGCACCTCGGGGCACATCGCGATAACGCCGGCGATAGCCACCCTTCTTTTCTGTCCGCCGGACAATTCAAACGGAGACCTCCAGGCGACTTCGTCGAAGTCAAGCCCTACGAGTTCAAGGGATTCGCGCACTCTGGTGTTTATTTCTTCCTCGCTCATTCCGATATTTTTTGGTCCGAAAGAAATATCCTTGAATACCGTCTCGTCAAAAAGCTGATATTCCGGGTATTGAAATACCATTCCGACTTTGCTTCTCAATAACTTGTAATCGGGCTTTTTTACATTCAAATCTATGTCGAATACTTTAATTTCGCCGCTTTTTAACTTGATTAAACCGTTAAGATGCTGAATAAATGTGCTCTTGCCGCTGCCTGTATGGCCGATTATGCCGAGAAAATCGCCCTCATTGACGGTAATCGACACATCGTAAAGCGCCTGCTTTTCGTAAGGAGTGCCCTCGGAATATGTGTACGATAATGATTTTACAGTAATCGGCATATCTTTTCTGCAAGCTCCTTTTCATTCGTGATAAAGCCGTCGATGTTAAATCCCGTCTTATTGAGCGCCATCTGTATTTCCGTAACCAAGGGCAAATCCAGATTGTATTCGTTAAGCAGCTCCTCCTCGGTGAATACAATTTCGGGCGTGTCGTCCAATACGAGTTCGCCATCGTTTAAGACCATTACCCTGTCCGCGCCAATCGCTTCTTCCATATTATGCGTGATATGAATTATCGTTATGTTCTCGTTCTTGTTGAGGCTCTTTAATACCTCCATTACCTCGCGTCTTCCCTTGGGGTCAAGCATAGCCGTAGACTCGTCGAGCACGAGCACTTCGGGCTTTACGGCGAGCACGGCGGCAATCGCGATGCGCTGCTTCTGTCCGCCGCTCATCTTAAACGGCGTGCTCTTCCGGTAGCCGCTCATTCCGACCGCCGCAAGCGCCCAGTCGACGCGCCTTATAATCTCTTCTCTTTCAATGCCGAGATTTTCGGGGCCGAACGCTATATCGTCTTCAACGATGCTTGCTATCATCTGATTGTCGGGATTCTGAAACACCATACCGACCTTTGCGCGTATATCGAAAATCCGCTTGGAATTACATGTATTTATACCAAAGACCTCGACATCGCCCTCTGTAGGCAGGTATAATCCGTTGAGCATCTTTGCGAATGTGCTCTTGCCGCTGCCGTTCTTGCCGATAAGCACTATGAATTCGCCCTGATAAATCGAAACAGATATGTTTTTTAACGCCTCGATAAGCGCGCCGCCGCCCTGACGGTATCTGTACGAGACATTATTGAGCTTGATAATTTCCATTTTTTCCCGCATAATTAGAAATCTATTGTAACATATATTGAACATTTATGGCAATTTAATACAACGCCCAAAAACATTATGTCAAAAAATTAACTAATGCGGGATATTGTTTGACTATTACGCTACCCGGGTATATAATACTATTAAATTATTCTAAAGATAGTATTTATCCAGGAGGTTCATAAACAAATGAGCAAAAAAATGACCGTTGACGGCAATACGGCCGCGGCTTATGCAGCTTATGCGTTTTCCGATGTTGCGTCAATTTATCCAATCACACCTTCTTCACCTATGGCGGAATCGGCGGATGAGTGGTCCGCGCAGGGAAGATTAAATATTTTCGGTCAGACCGTAAAAGTCGCCGAAATGCAATCGGAAGCAGGCGCGGCGGGCGCTGTGCACGGCTCGCTACAAGCTGGCGCGTTCACGACGACATTTACCGCAAGTCAAGGTCTACTACTGATGATACCCAATATGTATAAGATATCAGGCGAGCTGTTGCCCTCTGTATTCCATGTCAGCGCAAGAGCGCTTGCGGCGCACGCGCTGTCGATATTCGGAGACCATTCAGATGTAATGGCGTGCAGACAGACGGGTTTTGCCATGCTCGCATCGGGCTCGGTGCAGGAAGCGCTGGATATGGCGCTTGTAGCCCATTACGCAACTCTGACATCGAGAGTGCCTTTCTTGCATTTCTTTGACGGCTTCAGGACAAGCCATGAGGTCAGCAAGATTGACGCGCCTTCTTATGAAGATATCGCGAAATATGTGGACTGGGACGCCGTAAAAGACTTCAGAAAGCGTTCTCTTAATCCCGAAAGACCCGTTCAGAGAGGCACCGCGCAGAATCCCGATATATACTTCCAGAATCGCGAAGCCGCGAATAAATTCTATCTCAACGCTCCTTCTGTGGTAGAAAAAGCCATGGAAGATGTGGCAAAATTAACGGGCAGAAAATACAAACTCTTTGATTATTTCGGCGCGCCCGACGCGGAGAAAGTTATAGTCATTATGGGCAGCGGCGCAGAGGCGACCGAGGAAGTCGTCAATTATCTCGTCGATAAGGGCGAGAAAGTCGGTCTTATCAAGGTAAGACTGTACAGACCTTTCGTTATAGATAAATTCATTGAAGCGCTTCCCAAGACCGTGAAATTCATTACGGCGCTTGACAGGACTAAAGAGCCCGGCTCAATAGGAGAACCGCTGTATCTCGATATCGTGTCCGCTCTTGCCGAGAGTAATATTACTGGAATTAAAGTGCTTGGCGGCAGATACGGCTTAGGCTCCAAAGAATTCAATCCCTCTATGATTTATTCCGTCTATAAGAATATGAATTCGAACGGCAAGAATCATTTCACCGTCGGAATTGTCGACGACGTAACCAATACCTCGCTTGACTTTACAGAGAAAATCGTAACCTCCCCTAAGAGCGCGATCAGGTGTAAATTCTACGGTTTCGGCTCGGACGGAACGGTTGGCGCAAATAAGAACAGCATTAAAATCATCGGAGACCATACCGATAAATATGTTCAGGGATATTTCGCCTATGACTCCAAGAAATCGGGCGGTCTTACAATATCGCATTTGAGATTTGCGGACCAACCCATACAGAGTTCGTACCTCATCGACGAGGCTGACTTTATAGCTTGTCACAATCCCTCGTATATAACGAGATACGATATGCTGTCCGACCTGAAAGACGGCGGCGTATTTCTCTTCAACACCTATGTGCCGGTTGACAAAATCGATTCCGCGCTTCCTTACAAAGTAAAGAACGCTATCGCCAGAAAAAAGGCTAAATTTTACATCATAGACGCAAGAAAAATCACGGACAGCATAGGGCTAGGCAACAGAATTAATTCCGTTATGCAAGCGGCGTTTTTTAAGCTCGCCAATATCATGCCCTATGAAGACGCGGAAAGATATATGAAAGACGCGATAAAAAAGACTTTTGCTAAAAAAGGCGAAAAAGTCATCAATATGAATATCGAGTCCGTCGATAAAGCAATTGAGGGATTAGTTGAGGTCAAATACCCTGCAAGCTGGCTTACAACACGCGAAGGCGCGGAGCCCGCTCCTCTTGCGGAAGATAAATATTATTGCGATTTCATCAATGTGATAAATGTTCAGGAGGGAGATAATTTACCCGTATCGGCTTTTGAGCCAGACGGAACGGTTCCTACAGGCACAACTCAATATGAAAAGCGCGGCGTTGCGGTAGAGGTGCCGCAATGGATTCGCGAAAATTGCATCCAGTGCACGCAATGCTCTCTCGTATGCCCGCACGCCGCTATTAGACCCTACCTCCATACTCCCGACGAATTAAAAGGAAGACCCGAAGAATATCTTACCAAGCCCGCGACAGGATACAAGGGCTATGAATTCAGAATACAGGTAAGCCCCGATGATTGTCTGGGGTGCAATGTCTGCGTCAACACCTGCCCCGCCAAAGAAAAGGCCCTTGTAATGAAGCCTTTGGACGAATTGAGGGGCGAGGTTAAGAACTGGAATTACGCGACTTCTCTTCCCGAGACCAAAGCCGCATTCAAGGTCAATACCGTAAAAGGCAGCCAATTCAAGAAACCGTTATTTGAGTTCTCCGGCGCTTGCGCGGGTTGCGGCGAAACACCCTATATCAAGCTCGTTACACAGCTTTTCGGCGACAGAATGGTAGTCGCTAACGCTACGGGCTGCTCCTCGATATACGGCGGCTCGGCTCCATCCTGCCCTTACGCCGTAAACGAAAAAGGATACGGCCCAGCCTGGGCTAACAGCCTCTTTGAAGACAACGCCGAGTTCGGCTACGGCATTAATCTCGCATACGGTCAGAGAAGGGCGCGCGTTGCCGACAAGATTGAAGCGATGCTCTTAAAGGGCTATAACGGATGCCTTCAGGATTTATTCAGAAAATGGCTTGACACGAGAAAGAATTCTGACGAAAACACTCCGATATCCGAGCAGATTAAAGAATTATTGCCCAAAGCGATTGAAGAGGACAAGGAATTCTACGAGTACCTGCATGTAATAAATGAAGAGAAAGAATGCCTTATCAAGAAATCCATTTGGATTTTCGGCGGCGACGGATGGGCGTACGATATCGGTTACGGCGGACTCGACCATGTGCTTGCGATGAACGAGGATGTCAATGTATTGGTGCTTGACACCGAGCTCTATTCCAATACGGGTGGTCAGGCGAGCAAATCCACGCATTCGGGCGCGGTCGCTAAATTCGCGGCCAGCGGCAAAAAGACCAAGAAAAAGGATTTGGGCCTTATGGCGATAAGTTACGGCTATGTATATGTTGCGCAAGTGTCCATGGGCGCTAACCCCAATCAATGCGTCAAGGCTATTGCCGAAGCGGAAGCGTACGATGGTCCGTCCCTTATCATAGCTTACGCACCGTGTATTAATCACGGCACGGTCTTGAGCAAAGCGCAAGAAACGATGAAGAGAGCGGTCGAAAGCGGTTATTGGAATCTTTTCAGATACAATCCCGACCTGTTAAAGGATGGCAAGAATCCTTTCATGCTCGACAGCAAAGACCCCGTATCAAATTATATCGACTTCATTAAAGGCGAGACAAGATACAAATCCTTAATGCAGATTAATCCCAAGGCTGAGGAAATGTTCAAGCAGAGCGCCGAGGAATCCAAGCAGAGACTGGAGACCTACAAGAAGCTCGCAGAAGTAAAAAAGGATGTTGAAATCAATTAACCTAAAGGCCCCGCGAAAGCGGGGCTTTTAATTATTCCGTCGTCCTCGACGGACGACGGAAATTCTATACCGCTCTAACGGCATCTTTTCCGCGATAACTGCGTCAGAAGAACCCCGAAGCGCTTTAAGGAGCTAAATTATTCCGCCGTCCTTGAACGGACAGCGGAACTTATCTCACTCCTATTCTCGTAGCGGGCGCACTGCCGCTTAAAATATCGCTTATAGAGTATTTGGAATTGGCGATTATTACTTTTGTTCCCAGTTTCACGGGCTCTTTAATATATTCCAGCTTAGCTTTAGCGCCGTTCGCGCCCTTTCTGCTCGCGCCCTCGCAGCAGTTTTGGATAGCCGAAATATTGTCGATTACTTCATACGCGCTCGAACCGCCTATTTCGTTTATTAGCGTATTCTTATCCTTGGGGTCGCTGTAAATTCCGTCCACCGAAGTCATAATGAGCAAAACTTTCGTCTTAACAAGACAAGCAATTTCGCTCGCTGTTTCGTCGTTGTCAAGACCCGAGACGACTCTGCCGTTTTTCTGTTTAAGGGTGCTTAGCTCGAGTTTCATATTCTCGACCGAGCATACTGCGTCGTTGTAGTTTATTATCGGAATGGCGTTCTGCGCCGGGCATCTTAATAGCGTCTTTTTCAAATGCTCTTTTTTTACCCCGTCGTTAAAGTGATGATGCTCTACGAGTATCTGTCTGACGCTGTATACGCTTTTTATAAACTTCCTGTATGTCTCTATGAGTATCGCCTGTCCCTGCGCGGCGTAATCGGTCTTTATGTCGTATTCGTCGCCTTGAAGCGCCGCGCCGTTCCTGCTAATATAGTCCAGCCTGCCGATTTCGACGGCGCCGCTTGTTATCCATATCATGCCCGGTTTAAGCTCTTTGCCGATTCTTGATATGATATTATAGTTGATGTCTTTGCCAGTATCGTCTATTAACGCCATTGAGCCGATTTTGCCGACCAGATCGAATTCGTAAGTCATTTCATACCTCCGCTCCGAATATGAGCTTTTTTAATTCCCCCTCGACGCGCTTCGCCGCCTTAACGGGCGTCATAAAATCGGTATTAATAATAATATCGCATAAGGGAACTATTTCTTCGTTTATTTTTTTTATAATATTATCGTAATCTCTCAAGAAATACTCTTTCATATAGTTTTCCGGGTCAAGGCTTAATCTTCTCTTGGTTATCTGCTCGCCTGCGGTAAGCATCACTATATAGCTGGATTTCCTTAAATTAACGATATTGTCCTTATTTATCAGCGCGGTAGCGCTCGCCCCGATTGAGGATGTCGTGAATTCCGAGAGCGCTTTGTAGGTCTTCGCTTCGCATTTTATGAAATACTCTTCGCCGAAATCCTTAATAATCTCCTGAATGGAATATGTGATATCCCATTCAAGGTATTTGTTAGCCTCCAGAAAGAGCAGTTCAAACTCGTCCGCTATAACCCTCGCAGTTTCAGCATTAAAGGCTGTAAACAGTCCGATAACCGCAATGTTCTGACGGTACATTTTGTCCTTATAGCGCCTTGTTAAGAGCTATCGCGGCAAGAATATAGCTGCCTATTCCGAAACCCGTAATTGTACCCCTGCATACTGCGGATATAACGGAAACATTCCTGAATTCCTCTCTTGCGGCGGTATTGGTGATGTGCACCTCGATTACAGGCTTTCTAGATGCCGCAATCGCGTCGCGTATCGCTATGCTGTAATGCGTATACGCGCCCGCGTTGAGAATTATCCCGCCGGCATCCGTATTTAAGATCCTGTTAACTATCTCGCCCTCGATTGCCGACTGATAGAATTCGTAATCGCCTTCAAGCTTTGTTAAGGCGCTTTTGATATCCTCTATCGTAAAATTCCCGTATTTTTCGGGCTCTCTTACGCCGAGCTTGTCCAGATTAGGGCCGTTAATGACTAGTATTTTCATAATAAAAATTATAACATAAGCGCTATCAAAAAACAATTGTTATTCCGCAATGCGGGATATTCCGCTAAACTCTATACCAATCCGCGCACGCACACCCTGACATATTTTGATGCCTCGTCCGCGGTTGTTTGAATATATTCTCTCGAATGAGGCCCGAAATGCTTCTTGATAATTTTAGCGCTAGGCACGAATTGCTGCAACGCGTAAAGCCGCGCGCCCTTTATGCTCACGGCTATCTTAATGATATCCTCCCTAGACAATTCGGGGCAGAATGTAGTCCTGAATTCGTAATCTACGGGAGAGTTCATTAATACGGCTACGCTACGCTTAACGGCGTTGATATCCGTCTGCCTTCCGGCAATTTTATCATATTTCTCGTAAGGCGCCTTGATATCCATCGAGATAAAATCAACAAGCCCGTCCTTTATAAAATCCTCTATTATATCGGGATTAGTGCCGTTTGTATCGAGCTTGACCTTTAAGCCTGATTTTTTTACCTTTAATATGAAATCTTTTAGGCCCGTCTGAAGAGTGGGCTCGCCCCCCGAAATTACGACAATATCAATAAAGCCCTTTCTGAACTCTATATCATCAAGGACTTTATCTGCGTCGTATAAGCCCTCGCCGTCCGAAATAATGTCGCGGTTATGGCAATACCAGCAATTAAGATTGCACCCTCTGGTGAACACGACATAGGCTATCATACCTTTCATATCCACGAACGAGTTAGGATGAATTCCGGCGATTTTCATCAGGCAAGCTGTTCGCTCTTTATCACATATTTCTTTCTGTCCATGTATTCGGCTTTTTTACCTTTATTGAAGTTCTTAACCGGTCTTAGATAGCCTGTAACTCTCGTGTATACTTCGGTTTCGGCATTGCAAGTCGGACAGCTGAAATGTTCGCCCGCGATATAACCGTGCGTGTTGCAGATGCTAAAGGTCGGCGTAATCGAGATATAGGGCATCTTTGAGCCGTTAAAGACTTTCTTAATGAGGTTTTTCGCGACTTCGGGGTCCTCTATCCTCTCGCCGAGATAGAAGTGCTGCACCGTGCCGCCCGTATACAGAGATTGCACCTCGTCCTGCATCTTCACGGTCAGGAAAATATCGTCCGTGTAATTTACGGGCAGTTGCGATGAATTGGTGTAATAATAAGAGTCTTCTCCGCCGCAGGTGTGAATGTCCTTGAACTGCTCTCTGTCAAGGCGCGCGAATCTGTGGCTCGTGCCCTCCGCGGGCGTTGCCTCGAGGTTATACATATGCCCGGTCTCTTCCTGGAATTCGACCATTAAGTCGCGTAAGTAATTCATCACTTTAACGGCTAATCTCTGCCCTTTTTCGGTAGTCATATCCGTCTTGCAGAAATTTAACAGCATCTCGTTCATTCCGACGATGCCTATCGTATTAAAATGATTATACCAATACTGTCCCGTTCTCTCTTTTACATTTCTAAGATAATAAGAGGAATACGGATACAGCTTCATATCGCTCTGGTCTTCAATGATTTTTCTCTTAATCTCGAGCGATACCTTGCCGTAATTAGCCATTTGCCTGATTCTTTCGAATAGTTCCTCTTCGGTCTTGGATAGATAGCCTATTCTCGGCAGATTTATTGTCACTATTCCGATTGAGCCCGTCAGAGGATTCGAGCCGAACAATCCGCCCCCTCTTTTTCTTAAAGATTTCGTGTCGAGTCTCAATCTGCAGCACATCGAAATAGCGTCTTCGGGAGACAAATCGCTGTTGATATAATTAGCGAAATACGGTATCCCGTATTTGCAGGTCATACGCATAATGGCGTCGACTACGGGGCTGTTCCAGTCAAAGTCTTTGGTAATATTAATTGTCGGAATTGGGAATGTGAACACTCTGCCCTTGGCGTCGCCTTCCAGCATTACCTCCGAGAAAGCGATATTAAACATATCCATTTCATTCTGATATTCGCCGTAAGTGGAATTCAGATATTGACCGCCTATTACTACGGGCTCATCTTTAAGAGTGTTCGGCACTTTTATATCCAGAGTGATATTAGAAAACGGGCACTGGAATCCTACCCGCGTAGGCACATTAATATTAAAAACAAATTCCTGAAGACATTGCTTAACATCTTTCTTGGTCATATTGTCTTTTCTTATAAAAGGCGCGCAATAGGTGTCAAAGCTGCTCCATGCCTGCGCTCCCGCCGTCTCGCCCTGCGTCGTGAAAGTGGAATTGACGATCTGTCCCAGAAAAGACCTCAAATGATTGGCGGGCTTGCTCTCGACCTTGCCCTCGACTCCGCCGAATCCGTCCATAAGCAGCTGCCTTAAATCCCAGCCTGCGCAATACGGACCGAAGAATCCGAGGTCGTGAAGGTGTATATCGCCGCTGTTATGCGCGTCTCTGACCTCCGGCGGATAAATTTCGTGCAGCCAATATCTCTTGGTGAACGCCTCTCTGATGTAGTTATTGAGACCGTTTACGCTCTTTTGCATATTCGCGTTTTCTTTAATGCCCCAATCCTTATCGGCAAGATAATCCGAAAACATTTTCGTCGTATCTATAACGAGCGTCCTCATATCCCTGGCGCTCTTTCTCTTGTCGCGGTAAAGGATATACGTCTTAGCGGTGCGGTAATGCCCGTTATCGATGAGCACTTTCTCGACCATATCCTGTATTTCCTCGACATGAGGCACTTTCCCTTCAAAGGAGGTTTCAAGTAAAGATACGACTTTGTCCGCAAGAGTCTCCGCTAAATCTCTGTTAGTGCCTCCGCATGCAATTGCCGCCTTAAAAATCGCGTCGGCAATTTTAGAGGCGTTAAATCTGACTATTCGACCATCTCTTTTCTGTACCTGTTTCATATCCCACTCCCTTTCATTAGTAATATTTTAATTGCTTTTTTACGCTGTCCTATAATTATGCCATAACTATATATAGTTGTCAATAGCAAAAATATAACAATATATTGTGTTTTTTAATAAAAGGCGCTCTAATGCCGATGAATGCTCGATAAAAAAATTTCCCCATTATTTCAGGGGAAATTTTATTATTATATTTTTGTAATATTATCTTATTCAAAACCCGTAAAAGCCGCCGTTTGAGTTGCGTTCTCCGTTAAAGAAAATACCATATTCCCGTTGCCGTCAATAGACAGAAGTATGTCCGAATGCAAATCCGTTCTGAAAAGGTATTCCACTCCTATGTCCTGCAGGCGGTCGATAGCCGCTTGCCGAGGATGATTATAGCTGTTGCCTTCGCCGCAGCTGATTACCGCGTATTCCGGGTCGGTATGCTCGAGGAAGAATTCATTCGAGCTCTCGGCGCCGCCGTGGTGCGCGACTTTCAATACATCCGCGTCAATCGCGTTAACGCTTTGCTCTACAAAACGCTGTTCGGCGTCCTCGTCCGCGTCGCCCGTAAGAATAACCGTTCTGCCGCCGTATTCAATTACTATTATAGGAGACGCGTTATTCTTATATGCCGCGCTCTTATTATTGAAATTAGCGTAAAACTCTTCCTCGGGACAATATATCGTCATTGTATATAAATCTTCTTCAATAGTGATTATGTCGACATTGAGAGTTATCTCGGCATCAAATTCCCCGTCGCCCTCGGAATAGGTTTCAGTATTTGCCGCTTCCACAAATTGCTTGTATTGCAATGTGTCGATATTGTTCGGTTCCTCTATGTCTTCCATACCGTACGACGCTATGATGTCAGGCATAAAAATCCGCTTGACCTCATAATTTTCAAGCACGATATCCAGCGAGCCCACATGGTCTGAGTCCGTATGCGTCAATAGCAGATAATCAATTACATTGGGATTTTGCGCATCAAGGTAAGCGAGCAACGCCGTACTGACCGTATTATTGCGATCGCCGCCGTCTATTATCATACATTTGCCGTCGGGGAATTCTATGTATATCGCATCGCCCTGTCCCACATCGATAAAATGAATATCCAAAACCGGCCCCGAAAGCTCATCGCCTATAACAAGCTCTACGCCCGAAAATTCTTTGGGCGTATTAATCGGCGTCTCTTCAGGTTCAAGCCAGCTCCTGATATCGTCAAGCGAAATCAAGCCCGTAGCGAGCCCGACGCCGATAAAAATCACTATTATTAAGACTGCAATTACAGATATTGTTTTCTTAGAAATCTTCTTTGTTCTCTTAGCCATAAATCCACCTTAATATATTATACAATATTTTCCGCTTATTTGAGACCTTTTTTTCTCCTCTACGGACGGCGGAACCCTATACCGCTCTAACGGCATTCCGCGCTAGCGCCCCACTCAGAACCCCGTTGCAAATAATCTATCGGGAACCTGATTGTGACGCTATCAAAAAAAAAATCTGCTCGTTATAGATGTTTCAAGATTTCAAAATAGGTTGTCCGCAGAGGACAACGCAACAAAACGCTTCCGCCGTCCTATGTAGGACGGCGGAATATAAATTAATCGCTCATCATTTCAAGTTTTGATTCCGGGGGTACGGGCTTTGAGTCGCCGTGCTTGACGAACGACATCAGCACTATTGCGACAATTACGCATACCGTTGAGTAAATAAACAGATATTCGGGCTTGATTTTCATAAACAATCCCGCTATATACGGCGTTATTGCCTGCGCCGACATCGTAGCCGTATAATAAAAGCCCGTGTACTTACCGACATCGCCCTCTTTGCTTAGTTCAACGACCATGGGGAATGTATTGACATTGGCGATAATCAGACCAAAGCCTGCAATCAGATAGAATACGGCGAATAGGATTTTGGTCCAGTCGGGTCTGACGAACAGGAATATCAAGAAAAACGACACGGTCGCAAGCGCAAAACCTATGATAATGGACTTCTTTCTGCCGATTTTAACCGCAAGATAACCTACGGGAATGAACGCTAAAGCTGATACGCCCATACTGATAGCGGTAATAATACCCGCCATAGAAGGCGCGTAAAGCAGATTCCTCGTAGCGTACAACGAAAGATTGCTCGTAACCGCGTTATAACCCATAAACCACATAAAGATTGAGCCGAGAATGAGTAAGAAGCTGGCTTTCTTGTCTTTCTCCATCTTGGTCTTGACTGCTTCCTGCTCTTCCTCCTCTTCTCTTATACCGTATTCCTCGGAGATTAAGCGGCATTGCTCGGCGAGTTGGGGCTCGTTGACAAGCCGCAAGAAAGTAATGAGCAGCACCAGCATTCCGATTCCGACCGTAATAAATATCTCTAAATACGCAGTCTCGTTAACCTCCAGCCATACCGTATATATGATAAACGCGAGCGCCGCGCCAAAGCCGCCCGCAAGATTGATAATCGCGTTCGCCTGCGACCTTAACGGCTTGGGAGTGACATCGGGCATAAGCGCCACGGCGGGCGACCTGAAAGTAGCCATAGCGACCAGCACGAAAAAGAGCACAATCATATAAAGTATAAGGGAAGTAAGGTTTTTCTTGGTTATTTGATTATAAACTTCGTCGGACAGATAGGTATTAATGCCCGCTTGCGCGTATCTCTTGTACTTTGCGTTGGTATCTATTAATTCATCATATTCGGTTTTTTGGATTTCGACCTTAACTCCGTCCGTGGTTTTGTAATATTTAACCGTATCGCCCGATTTTTCTTCTGAAATATCTATAAGTTTTAGGTTTATGTATGTATCTCTGCTTATTCCGCTTCTGTTGAGATATTCGTAATCGCAGTATTTGGTGTTATCGCCGGATTTCGCGTTGTCATAGAATTCGGCGAGCTTAACGGAATCGATTTTAGATGAAAGCTCCTGTCTTAAATTATAGGCGTCGCCTTTCTGCATATTAGCGCACAGCGGCACGAAAATAAGCAGTACAACGGAGGCTATCGTTCCCATAATAATAAACGGCGTTCTCTTGCCGCGCTTAGAATTATGCCTGTCCGACAGATTACCGAAAAGCGGAAGTAGGAACAGCGACAATAAATTGTCAAGTCCCATAATCAATCCTCTGATATCGTCGGGCAGTCCGTAAATATTATCGAGCAATAAAGGCACTACGAAATCATAAGCCTGCCAGAAGAGCATAATTATCGCAAATGCAAAGCCGACCTTAATCGTATTCTTATAATTTAATTTCATCTTCGCTCCTTTATGAAAAAATTTAATAGGCAATAATTATAGTCTCAAGATTATCGATACTAACCGGTCCCTCGTCTATGATTTGCCTATTTAATAGATTAACACCTTTTGCCGTATTTGTCCAGACCTGTTTTTTGCCGCTGACATTAGAAAAAACGGCTATTGTCTCCGCTTTGGTTTCGCGCGTAAAAATAAGTAGGTCGGGATGATTGTAAAACCTTATCCCGCCGAGCATAATCTCTTTCTTTTCTCTCCTGATTTGCCCGAGCCTGATAAAATGCGCGAGTATTTCCTTGTCTTCTCTGCCCCACGGGAACGGTCTTCTGTTCATAGGGTCTTCATAGCCCTGCAATCCGACCTCGTCGCCGTAATATATTGAGGGAACGCCGGGCAGCATATACAATATCGAAGCCGCCATAATCAGCTTCTTTCTCGCCTTTTCGAGCGCTTCGCCTTGTATTACGATTTGCTGCCTTTCGCTCTTTATCGGCGAATATAAGCCGCTGAAGACATTTAATATCCTGACTGTGTCGTGAGTGCTTAATAAATTCATCATACAGTCTAATACCTGTTTAGGGTAATGCTCGACAATCATCATTACGCTCTCGATGAATTTCTCCGTCACGCCGCCCGACAGATATCTGATTACCGCCTCTCTGAACGGATAATTCATTACGGAATCCAGTTGATTTCCCGTCAGATACGGTCTTAGCGTGCCGTATGAGACCTTGACGGACGCGTCTTCCCACACTTCACCGACTATCAATACATCGGGATTGATGTTCTTTATCACCGCCCTTATTCTATCGACGAGGAATTCCGGAAGTTCGTCTACGACATCAAGTCTCCAGCCCGCGATATCGAATTTCGTCCATTTGTCGAGTATGCCGCCTTTTCCGAGCAATAATTTCTGGTATCCGCGATTGGTCTTATTTATTGTTGGAACCGCAGTAATGCCCCACCAGCACTCATACTCGTCGGGGTGTTTCGTGAATGTAAACCAGTCGTAATACGCCGAGGCTTTGCTCTGATAAGCGCCCAGAGTCGGATAGTTATTGAATTTATTGAAATAAATGCTGTCCGCGCCCGCGTGATTGAATACGCCGTCCAGCATTATGCCCATACCTCTTTTAGCCGCCTCTTGTATAAGCTCCATAAAATCCTCTTCGGTGCCCAACAATTCGTCGATTTTCATATAGTCGCCCGTATCGTAACGGTGATTTGAAGAGGACTCGAAAATAGGCGACAAATATATCAGAGTAACATTTAACGAGCTTAAATAATCGAGCTTGTCTATAATGCCTTTGAAATTTCCGCCGAAAAAATCATCGGGCGTATATGTGCCATCCGGTGCGTGAATATCGACATCCATATCCCAGCTCTTTAATACGCCTTTTTTCTTGAAATTGACTTTTCCGGATTTATTGAATCTGTCGACGAAAATATGATAGATTATGCCGCCTTTTATAAAATCTGGAGTCTTAAAGTCCCTATCGTAAACGGTTATCTGCCATTCGGACGCAAAGTCGCGCCTTATGGCTCTGCCTAATTTATCTCTGCCGATAAACCATATCCCGTCCGGACATTTTACTTCAAAGCGGTAAAAATATATGCCCACTGCCGGTAGCGTAAAGCTGCCTTTATAGTAATTATATCCGTCATTACTTGTATAAAAATCAAGAGGAACAGAAAGATATTCTGCTTCCTCGTGATATTTTCTTATAATTATTCTTGCGCTCTCCACGGGCACGCTCTGCTTTATGGGGAAATCTATGCTTATTTGTTCGCCCGCAGTCGCCGCGCCGAAAGGCTTCTTCATTAAATAGCTGTCATATAAAAAGTCCATCAGTCTTTATATATAGGTCTTATATTCCAGATACGGTCAGCATATTCTTTAACGCTTCTGTCCGAGGTAAAGAAGCCGGATTTCGCAATGTTAATTAGAGACATTCTATTCCATCTTTCGCGGTCGTTATACGCCTTATCCAATTCGTTGTGAATGGTTACATAGGAATTAAAGTCGGCAAGCACCATATACGGGTCTGCCATTCCGTTTCTGCCTATTAGCAGGCTGTCCGCAATCTCCGAAAAACTGACGCCGCCGAATCCCCTGTGAAGCGAATCGATAACTCTCTTTAAGTCCGGATTTGTATTGTAGTAATTAGTAGGCGCGTAGCCCGTGCAGTATAATTCCTGAACCTCTTCCGCCCTTAGACCGAATATGAATATGTTCTCGTCGCCGACGAGTTCGTGAATTTCGACATTCGCGCCGTCCATTGTGCCTACGGTAACCGCGCCGTTAATCATAAACTTCATATTTCCAGTACCGGAAGCCTCTTTGCCCGCAACGGATATCTGCTCGCTGACCTCGGCTCCCGGCATAATGATTTCGGCAAGGGATACGCGGTAATTCTCCAGGAATACGACCTTTAACTTGTTCTTTATATCGGGGTCGTTATTAATGACCTTGCCGAGCATACATATCAGCCTGATGATTTGCTTAGCCATATAATAACTGCTCGCCGCCTTTGCGCTGAATATAAATGTTCTCGGATTGACTTTGAGATCGGGATTATCTTTTAACTTGAAATAGAGGTCAATGATATGAAGCGCGTTTAATAACTGCCTTTTATATTCATGCAATCTCTTGACCTGAACATCGAATATAGACGAGGTGTCTATCTTTACGCCGTTCTCTCTCTCGATGAATGCCGTAAGCCTTTGTTTATTCCTCAACTTTATTCGCTCAAGCCTTTCAAGCACGCTCCTGTCGCCGATATAGTTCATAAGCTTGCTAAGATCCGCGGTCTTTACATAATCGTTGCCTATAAGCTCGTACACCAGCGACGAAAGCTCGGGGTTAGCCTGGTTGAGCCAGCGCCTGTGCGTTATACCGTTGGTAACATTGGTAAACACTTTCGGGTCTAATTTGTAGTAATCTCTGAAAATATCGCTCTTTAATATCTCCGAATGCAGCGCCGATACGCCGTTAACGGTATGAGAAGCGCATACGCAGAGATTTGCCATCTTGATTTCGCCGTGACTGATTATCGCGTTTCTCGACACTCTGTCCCAATCGTTAGGATACATATCCCACAGCACCGCGCAGAATCTCTGATTGATTTCGAGAATGATTTCGTAAATTCTCGGCAGAAGCGTCTCGAACAGCGATTGCGGCCATCTCTCGAGCGCTTCGGCCATTACCGTATGGTTGGTATACGAAAAAGTCTTCTTTACAATATTCCAGGCGGTATCCCAGCCGTAGTCGTATTCGTCTACGAGTATTCTCATCAGTTCGGGTATGCAGAGCGATGGATGAGTGTCATTGATATGAATTGAGACCATATCGGACAGCGAATCCAGGGAATCGTAGTTCTTCAGGTGATGCTTGATTATGGACTGAATGGACGCGGAGACAAAGAAATACTGCTGCTTTAATCTTAAAGATTTGCCCTCGATATGGTTATCGGCCGGATAAAGCACCTTTGATATGGATTCGGCGAGCGCCTTATTCTCCATAGCCTTTAAGTATTCGCCTCTTGAAAACAAAGCAAGGTCGAAGTCCACGGGCGCTTTCGCGGTCCATAGCCTTAATGTGTTGACCGCGTCCGTATTATATCCCGATACGAACATATCGTACGGCACCGCATAAATCGTCGTCTGGTCTTTATAATTGATTTTCAGCTTGCCGTCCACCCAATTCTGCTCTACCGTGCCGCCGAACTTGACCTCGAAAGTGTCGTCCACCCTCGGGCTCAGCCAGACCTCGCCGTTTTCCAGCCAGTAATCGGGCATTTCTATCTGCCAACCGTCCACAATTTTTTGTTTGAAAATACCGTAATCGTATTTAATAGAGAATCCGCTCGCGCGGTATGAGCAGGATGTAAGCGAGTCAAGATACGCGGCGGCAAGCCTTCCGAGTCCTCCGTTCCCTAGTCCCGCGTCAGGCTCTATCTCAAATATTTCACCGAGGTTAAAGCCCATCTCGGATACGGCTTCTCTGAATACTTCGGTAAGTTTCAAGTTGAACAGATGATTTTTCAAAGAGCGTCCGAGCAGGAATTCCATGGACATATAATATACCTGTTTGGCTTCCTTTGCTCTGGTCGATTTTTTGAAATTAATACGCTTTTGCGCTAATAGATCCCTTAATACATTGCATACGGCGTTATACATTTGTACCGTTGATGCATCTTTGGCTTTAACGCCGTAGATTCTATTAATTTTGTCTTCGATTTTTCTTATGATATCCTTGCAAGAACATTCGGGATTTGTCATTAGGTCTCTCCTTAGGGTTGTTATAGTTTTTTATATAATTCATCGTATTTCAAGGCAGACTGCGACCAGCCGTAATCCTTGGACATTGCGTTTACAGTAATCTTCTCCCAATCGGCTTTTCTGTTGTAATAAGTATCCACCGCCTTCCAAATCGCATTCAGCATATCGTGTGCATTATATGTTTTGAAAGTAAAACCTGTGCCTGTACCCGTCATAGGGTTATACGGCTCGACGGTGTCTTTTAATCCGCCCGTCTCTCTGACAACGGGTATCGCGCCGTAACTCATGGAGATAAGCTGTCCGAGACCGCAGGGCTCGAATTTGGAGGGCATCAGGAATATATCCGACGCGGCGTAAATTTTAGAAGCGAGGTCGTCCGAGAAGTTGATTATCGCCTTGAATTTCGCGCTTCTCTCTTTCTCGATTTCCTTAAACAGCGTCTCGTATTTCCAGTCTCCGGTGCCTAGCAGTATGAATTGTATATCCGCGGTCAGTATATCCTCTATGACGGCTGATACCAGGTCAACGCCTTTTTGCGAGGTTAGCCTTGTTATCATAGCGATAAGAGGTTTTTTCGGGTCGTATTTCATTCTCAGCATATCGAGAAGACCTTTTTTGTTAATCGCTTTATTCTCTATGCTCGAAGCGTCGTAATTTGAAAAAAGCGCCTTGTCCTTCTTCGGATTAAACACCTCTGTGTCTATACCGTTAATTATGCCCGAAATTTTGTATCTTCTTTCCTTCAATATTGATTCCAGTCCGTACGCGAAATACGGATCGAGAATTTCACACGCATAGGTTTCGCTGACCGTGGTTACGGCGTTAGCCGCTTCAATGCCGCCTTTCATATAATTCAGGCAGTTATTATACTCGACTAAGGACGCTTTGTCATCGCATAAACCGAGCATATCGCCGATAAGATATATATCGTAAATTCCCTGAAACTGTATGTTATGTATGGTATATACGGTCTTGATGTCGCGGTAGCCGTCTTTGTCCCTGTAAAACGCGTCCAGGAATACGGGCACAAGCCCCGTATGCCAATCGTTGGCGTGTATGATGTCGGGATAGAAATCTATTATGGGCAACGCCTCGAGAACGGCTCTTGAATAAAAAGCGAATCTTTCGGCGTCGTCAAAATGCCCGTACATCCCCTGCCTCTTGAAATAATACTCGTTATCTATAAAATAATAGGTAATACCCGATGCGGAAGTCTGCTGATATACGCCCGCGTATTGAAACCTCCACCCGAGCGGCACATAAGTGTTGCCTAGGTTTTTCATCAGGCTCTTGTAGTCCGATGAAATAGATTCGTAAAGCGGAATAATTACTCTGACATCGTAATTAAGCTCTTTAAGCGCTTTGGGAAGCGCTCCCGCCACATCGCCCAGCCCTCCGGATCTCACATACGGCGACGCCTCGGAAGCTACGAATAGGATTTTTTTCTTGAGCAGCGCTACCCCTCTTTCCTTTTCAGCTTTATCGCTATCTTTATCGGCGCAAGGCGCTTTGGCGTAACCTTTTGATTTTGTCGGGGTTTTCGAGGCGGTTTTGTTTGTTTTTTTCTTAGTCTCTTGAGCCATGTCTCCCTCCTTTGATTATACAGTCTTGTCCTTAACAATTACTATAGGATATGTCTGATAACCCGAAATGTTTTTATTTTCCCTTATTGTCACATTCTTGTCTGTAATTGTATAGATTAGCATGGAATTACTGCCTATGGATGTATTTTCCATTACGATAGAATTCTTGATAACAGCGCCTTTTGCGACCGTTACTCCTCTGAAAAGTATGGAATTTTCTACCGTTCCGTCAATAACGCATCCGTCCGCTATAAGACTGTTCTTGACTTCCGCATTGTCTTCATATATTGTCGGCACCGAATCCTTTACCTTAGTAAAAATAGTGCCGCTGCCGTAGAAGAGGTTATTTCTGATATCCGTGTCGAGCAGCTTCATGCTCTCGTTAAAGTAGGACTTGACATCGTCTATTACCGCGACATAACTCTCTACTTTATAGCACATAAACTTATAGTTATCAAGGATTTTCAAGAATACTTCTTTTTCAAGGTCTTGATATCCTCTCGCGTAAGCGCCTTCTATAAGGTCGATCAGGATATCTTTCTTCATAAGATAGGTGTTTAATCCGAGTAGCTTGGGCTTATCGTCGGGCATTTCGGAAATATACATATCTTTGATTCTGTTGCTTCTGTCGCAGGCTATAACGACGCGCCTTGAAGTCGTCGTCAGCGCCTCGTGAGTCAATACCGTTATATCCGCGCCGCTTTGAATATGCGTTTCATAGACATCGTCGAAATCTATATTCATGGCGACATTGCTATTAGTAAGTATGACATAATCTTCTCTGTTATGCTTGATATAATGGGAAATACCGTAAAGCGCGTCGACTTTGCCTTTATACACATCCCTCGAGGTGTTGAGCGCGTAAGGCGGGAATAGCGTAATGCCGCTGTTTTTCCTGTTGAGGTCCCAGTCCCTGCCCATTCTTAAATGGTCCATTAAGGAATTATAATTATTCTTAGTGATAATGCCGATTTTCGTTATGCCGCTGTTAACGAAATTGGACAGAGTAAAGTCGATAAGGCGGTATCTCCCTAGAAAAGGAAGGGACGCCGTAGTCCTATGTAGCGTTAGTTCGTTTAACTTGTTCTCATTATCGCTGGCAAATATTATCCCCATTACTTCGACCATAATTGATTCCTCCCTTCGACCATGGTTTTTGGCGCTACCGTTTCGCCTATTCCGATAACGGAATTGGCTCCTACGACCGCAATCGCCCATTCGCCTTTATCGGGCTTCGTCTGAATTTCGCCGACTTTCGCGCCTTTTTCGATTACGGCGTTCTCGGCTATTATCGAATAATAGACTTCCGCTCCCTCTTTTATCACCGCGCCCGGAAGGATAGCGGAGCCTACGACTTTGGCGCCGCGCCTGACCTGGGTGCTGTGAAAGAGCACGGAATTGACTACCTCGCCGCATACATTGCAGCCCTCGGAAATAATGGAGTTAGTGACTATCGCCGAAGTCCCCGTATAATGGGGCGGCTCGGCGGAGCTTCTCGAATAGAATTTCCAATGCTTATCGTTCATATTCAATCCGCTGTCGCGGTCTAATAAGTCCATATTCGCTTCCCACAGGCTGGATATCGTTCCTACGTCTTTCCAATAGCCCTCAAAGTCATAAGCGAAGAGCTTTTCGTCCGATTTGAGCATCTTAGGGATAATATCTTTGCCGAAATCGTTGCTGGAATTCTTGTCCGCCTCGTCTTCGATAAGGTATTTTTTCAGAGCTTTCCATGTGAAGATATAAATTCCCATCGACGCCTTGTTGCTCTTGGGTTTGGCGGGTTTTTCTTCGAATTCATACACCGCGCCGTTATCGTATGTGTTCATAATGCCGAATCTCGGCGCCTCCTCAAAAGGCACTTTTATGACCGCAATCGTGCAGGTCGCGCCGTTTTTGATGTGGTTTTCGAGCATTTCGTTGTAGTCCATCTTGTAGATATGGTCGCCCGACAGAATCAGCACATATTCGGGATTATATCTGTCTATGAAATCGATGTTCTGATAAATTGCGTTCGCCGTGCCTTTATACCAGTCGCTGGAATGGTTCTTCAGATACGGCGGCAATACGAACACGCCGCCGTTTAATCGGTCTAAATCCCAAGGAGAACCGTTGCCGATGTACTGATTGAGTTCAAAAGGCTGATACTGCGTCAAGACTCCGATACAATCTATACCCGAGTTAATACAATTGGATAGGGGAAAATCTATGATTCTGTATTTCCCTCCGAAAGGAACGGCAGGCTTGGCGACATTTTTTGTCAGCACTCCGAGTCGCGCTCCCTGACCTCCTGCCAGCAGCATTGCTATACATTCTTTGCCTCTGGATATCATTTTATCCTCCTTTAGGATTTTTTAATATATGTTACCGAATTCGGCGGTATGTCGATTGTAATACGATAGGGTTTCATATTCGCGCTTTCAGGCTTCGCGTAATAGTAATTAAATGTAGCTCCGCTTATAAATTTGTCAGAGCTGAACACCTCTTTATAATCGCCGCCGAAAGGTACGCCTATATTATAATTATTAAGTTGCATTGGCGAAAAATTCGTAACGGCAATTAAAAAATCGCCGTCTGACGCGCGTCTTATGAAAGAAATCACATTATTAGTGCTGTCATCTCCGCATATCCATTCAAAGCCCTCGGGACTCTGGTCAAGCTCATAAAGCTCCTTATGCCGAAGGTAGAAATTATTCAGCGCCTTAGTGTAGTTTAACATATTTTTGTGCGTCGGATAATCGAGCAGGAACCAGTCCAGCGGTCTTTTATAGTCCCATTCGATAAATTGCCCGAATTCGCCGCCCATAAAAAGCAGTTTCTTACCGGGATGCGCCATCATAAACCCGAGATAAGCCATAAGCCCTTTGAATTTATCCTCGTAATAGCCCGGCATCTTGTTGACGAGCGAGCCTTTGCCGTGCACAACCTCGTCGTGCGACAGAGGTAGTATGAAATTCTCGGTATAGGCGTAATGAAACGAGAAAGTTATCTTATTATGCTCGTCCTTTCTAAAGAAAGGATCCCGCTTGATATACTTCAAAGTGTCATTCATCCAGCCCATATTCCATTTGTAGTTAAAGCCTAAACCTCCGTCGTATATCGGCATGGTAATCATAGGAAACGCCGTGGACTCTTCGGCTATCATTAGCGCGCCCTTATGCTTGTTAAGCACGGCGGTATTTAATTTCTTGATGTAATCCAGCGCCTCCAGATTATAATTGCCGCCGTATATGTTGGGCGTCCAGTTATTGTCCGACCTTGCGTAGTCGAGATATATCATAGAGGCTACTGCGTCCATTCTGATTCCGTCTACATGGTAGAGCTCGAACCAGAACATAGCGGAAGAAATAAGGAAACTGATTACCTCGTTCCTGCCGAAATCGAATACGACCGTGCCCCATTCTATATGCTCTCTTTTTTTCTTATCGCTGTACTCGTAAAGTGGACAGCCGTCGAACATATACAGTCCGTGCTCGTCTTTAGGAAAATGCGCAGAAACCCAGTCGATAATAACGCCTATTCCCTCTTCGTGGCAACGGTTGATAAAGCGCATAAAATCATGCGGCGTTCCGTATCTCGAGGTCGGAGCGTATATACCCGTCACCTGATATCCCCAGGAGCCTTCATAAGGGTATTCGGTTACGGGCATAAGCTCTATGTGTGTATAGCCCATTTCTTTCACATACGGTATAAGTTCGTCCGCGAGTTTAGCGTAACTGAAGAAATTGCCGTCCTCGTATCTCTTCCAGGAGCCTAAATGCACCTCGTAAATGTTCATCGGCAGCTTGAGATGCTCTTTATGTTCTCTTTCCCTCATCCAATCGCCGTCCGTCCATTCAAATCCCTCGATATCATATGTCTTGCTTGCCGTACCCGGCGAGGTCTCGGTATGGAGCGCGAAAGGGTCTGACTTTAATACAATTTGCAAATCAGCCTGCTCTACGGAATATTTGTAATTGTCGTATTGTTTAACGCCCGGCACGAACGCTTCCCAGATGCCGACCGAAATTTTGCGCATAGAATGTCTTGACCTGTCCCAGTTATTGAAATCTCCTACCACCGAAACAGATTTAGCCTGAGGCGCCCATACGCGGAATATGTATCCCTTCTTTCCGTTTACCTTGGCAGGATGCGGACACATCAGCTTGTAAGCCTCGTAATTCTCTCCCTTATGAAACAGATAGACGGGATAGTCGGTATCTTCACTGTAAATAGTCATTCGTACTCCCGAGTTCCTTTAATTACTTAAATTATAGCAGATGAACACTTATAATTCAATACGCTTTTGGAATTATTTTCCGCCGTTCTTGAACGGACAGCGGAAAGAGTCACCGCTATAACGGCGCCCTGTCGGCTCTATATCCCCAATAGGAACCTTTATGTAATAATACTATAAAGAACCCGCTTGTGTCTAATAGCTCGAAAATCCATCCGTTATAGCCGCTTTACGATTTCAAATCAGATTTTATTTGGATATGCAGTTTATTCAACATAGGCAAGGAAAACATTTTTGTTGCCGACTTCTATTGCAAGAAGCATATTACGTGCTTCCTTATTTTATGATCTTTCCTGCTTTTATTATGCTGGTTATGCCGGAGCTGAGAATAATGTTTACTGCAAGCTCAATAAGGAAGTTTATGCCGGTCAAGCCCATTATCAGATAAAGAAGCATCGTTTGCCCGTTTGCCTGCGCCCAGCTTGTTATTACACTGCTGAAAAATACAAACATACCGGCAATAAACAGGCCGGTATTCGCAACGGGGCATACAATACCGGATATCAGAACCGCCTTTTTCTTGCTCTTCTTGCTTATGATTTCATAAACAAGTCCGGCGAGAAACCCCGCGGCAATACCTTTGCCGAGACAGATAACGATGACACCGACGGAGTTAATGCCCATAAGATACATTACCATGCCGCCATCCCAACCGAGAAGGCCTGTTATAATTACCACCGCTCCGAATACTCCGCCGAGATATGCGCCTGAGCCTTTTCCATAAAGAGCGGTGCCGATAATTATCGGAGCCAGTGCCAATGTAATGGAAAACGGGCCAAATCGCACGAAGTTGCACAGAACAGTTAGCACTACTATTATTGCGGTAAAGATTGCAAGTCCCGTCAAACGACGGGTTTTGTCGTGTTGTTTGCTGTTATTCATTCTTTTCTCCTGTTGTCGTTCCCGCTCCTATAACACCGATTTTCTCGAATCTAATATTTTATTCATTTTCATAGTTAAATTATTATATATTACTTATGTATATTAATCAAGAAATTTTACAAATATTGCCGATTTTTACTTTGGGTCTTGAAGATTAATAATTAATATTGTAAAATAGTCTTATAAGGAGAGCAAAATGAAAGACCAAGAAAAAATTTTGTACGATTTGCATGAAAAATACGGTGAATGGTTCAAAGAAAAAGACTCGATACCCCGAATGACTAACAAGTTATTCCCTTACAAGAATATGTTCTCGCCTGTTAAAGTAAATTCCCTGACGCTTAAAAACAGACTGGTAATGGCTCCGATAGGCAATGTCAGCATGTGCGACGAAACGGGCAGACCCAACGAGAGAATGATTGCGTATTTCGAAGAGCGCGCAAAGGGCGGCGTAGGACTGATTACCACGGGACTTGTGCCCGTAAGCTACGGTATCGACCCGACATTTATCGAGAAAGGAAATCTGGTGTATTTCCCGCGAATCGATAGTAGCAGGACGGTATTTGCGGGCTGGAGGGATTTGGCGATGAAATGCCATTCTCACGGCGCCGCTTTATTTATACAATTGTCGGCGGGTCTAGGGCGTGTCGGCAATCCGCAATGTCTGCTGAATTTCTTAAAGCTGCCCGTATCCGCATCCTGGAATCCCAATTTCTATATGCCTCAAATCCCTTGCAGACCTTTATCGGAACGCGAACTCAAAAAAATCATCAATCAGATAGGTCAGGCGGCGGCGGACGCGAAAGCTGCTAATATCGACGGCGTATATCTTCACGCTCACGAGGGGTATCTGTTCGAGCAACTGGCGAATTCGGCATACAACCGCAGGAAATTCGGAAAATATTCGGATAAATGCGCTTTCGGCGTGGATACGGTATCAAAAATTAGAGAGCGTTGCGGCAATAAATTCCCCATTATGTTCAGAATTGACCTTTCTCTCGCTCTTAACGCTACATACGGCGACAAGATGAACACGGTCAAGTCTTTAAGAAAGTTTAAGAACGAAAGGAGTATAGAAGATACCCTTAAATATATGGCAAAACTTGTAGAGGCGGGCGTGGATATGTTCGATGTGGACTTAGGCTCTTACGATAACTGGTGGCTGCCCCATCCTCCCGCATCAATGCCCCCCGCATGTTTCCTCGAAATTGCCGAAATAGCGAAAAACTATTTCAAAGAAAACAACATCAAGGCAAATACCGGTCTGGATGTGCCTATAACCGCAGTCGGCAAACTAGGCTACCCCGACCTCGCCGAAAAAGCGTTAAGGGACAACAAATGCGATATGATAATGCTCGGCAGACCTTTATTAGCCGACCCGGAATGGCCTAAAAAAGCGTTTTCGGGCGAGATTGAATCCATTGTGCCTTGCATAGGATGTCAGGAGGGTTGCATAAATGAATTTATCGAGGGCGGACACCCTCAATGCGCGGTAAATCCGAGATGCGCCTTTGAAGCCGAAATCGACGAAAAAATCGAAAAGGCCGAAGTAATTAAGAAAATCGCCGTAATAGGCGCCGGACCCTCCGGAATTATCGCAACGGATATTTTGCTCAAAAGAGGTCATAAGGTAGACCTTTACGAGAAGGAAAAATTTATCGGCGGGCTTGTAAATCAGGGCTCTGCGCCAAAAATCAAATACGAATTCTCCAATTATCTCGCTTATCTTAATTTCCTGCTAAGCGGTTTTACCGCCAATTCCGATTTTCAATTAATAAAAGGCAAGGAAGTAAAGGCGGATGAATTGAAAGCAAAGGGATATGACGCGATTTTTGTCGCAACGGGTTCCAAACAAGTCAAGCCGCCCGTCGAGGGAATAGATAACAAGAATGTGCATTTTGCAATTGATGTTCTCGCCAATCCCCAGATTGTTAAAGACGCCACGGACATAGTCATCATAGGCGGCGGCGTAGTAGGCGTGGAGACGGCGTATTTTCTGACCTATGAGCACGGGAAAAAAGTAAAAGTGGTGGAAATGCTTCCCTATTTAATGAATAATGTATGTACCGCCAACAGAGGACATTTGATACATTATCTCGAAAAGGCGGGCGTAGAGCTTCTCAATATGACCAGACTCAAGTCCGTAAAAGACAAGAGCGTGGAAATCATTAAGAACATTTCGCGCAATAAGCCTGACCCGTATGTTACCTGGCATCCCGTTCTTCCCGAGAATGTACTTAATCCGCTCGCCAAGAAAATCGGCGAGGAATACCAGCCGGAAATTCTTAAAGCGGACGCCGTAATTATTTCCGCGGGAGTAATTAGCGAAAATGATTTGTATTACGAACTCGTCAATGCGCGCGCCGCTAAGGAGATTTATAATATAGGCGATTCCTTGAAGCCGGGAAGAATTCTGGAAGCGGTGAGAACGGCTTACAGAAAAGCGCGGGTTATTTAAGGAGGATATATGAAATTAACCGCTGAAGAAAAAGCAATTCTTAATGGCAGTCAGGGCGAGACTATGGCGAAAATCCTCAAGACTATTGTGGATTTCGGAGGAATTTTTAACGCGACGCATCTCGTTCCCATTAACGGAAAGGGACATCTCGTAACTTCGTTCGGACTATCGCTGCTTCAGCCCGTCTACAAGATTATGGACGAGATTATAGGGGCGGGGCTTAAAGCGCCCTACGGCTTTACGGTAGACCCTAAGCCCGATTTTTCGGATTTTAATACGAATATACTCGAGAATTTAATCTTTAAGAAGAAAATTTACGGCCTGCAGAAGCGTTATGACGAGCAACTGAAAAAAGTCGGACTGTTAAACGACAACGCTTACACCTGCGCGTGCTACCTTGACGAAGTCGGCAATATCCCGTCATTCGGCGAAAACCTCGCATGGGCGGAATCTTCTGCGGTCGTATACGCGAATTCCGTAATAGGCGCAAGGTGTAACCGCAACAGCGGAATGCTTGAATTAATGAGCATTCTTGCCGGCAAAGTACCGTATTTCGGATTGCTGACCGACGAAGGCAGAAAGGCGTCGTATATCATCGATATCAAATGCAAGAAATTGCCCGAAGCGCAGATTCTCGGATCTGCTATCGGAATGAAAGTAATGGAAGAGGTGCCTTACATTAAAGGTCTCGATAAGTTCCTCGGCAATCAATTGACAGACGGTGTCAAGGCTTATCTGAAAGATATGGGCGCCGCTTCCGCGTCAAACGGCGCGGTCGGGCTGTATCATATTGAAAACCTCACCCCAGAAGCGGTAAAACACGGCGAAGCGCTGATAAAAGAAGGCGCCGAAATTTACACTATCGACGATAAAGAGCTTGAAAGGGTATATGAATCCTATCCCGTGATGTGGAAGAACCATAACGCCAAGCCAAAACTTTGCTTTATCGGGTGTCCGCATTTATCACTTTCGCAGTTGGTTGACTGGACTGATAAATTGTCAGACGCGCTAAAAAGTAATAACTTGAAAAAGGTAAAAGTCAAGACGGTTATGTCATCCGCTCCCGATGTGCTCGATAAATTCAGGCAGATGCCCGAATGCGCGAAATTACTCGAGACGGGCGTCAAACTTTCCTCGCATTGTCCTTTAATGTACACATCCAACCCGCTTGCCGTAATTAAACCGATAATGACTAATTCCAACAAATTGAGGACTTATTCAGTAGCTAGATATTATCCCGACGCTAAAATCCTCGATATCCTGTCGGGAAAGGAGGCAAACTGATGAAAACCTTTAAGGGAAGAGTTATCGCCGGCGGCGAATGGAAGGGGAAGTGCGTAGTCACTAAGCAAGGATTTAATACTCTCGCGTCTTTTAAGAAGAGCGTGCTCGCGGGCGCGAACGAGGTCATAGTGTCGGATCAGAACAATCCGGATATTTATAATCTCAACATAACGGGCGTCGCGCTCTGTCTTCCCAAGACAATAGGCTCGACAACGGGCGGGCTTGTGCTTCAGACCGTTTGCGCTTTGGGGCTTAATCCCAAGGCAATGCTTTTTTCGGAGCATATAGATTCCCTAGCGGCTTCGGGCATAGTCCTTGCGAAAAACTGGGAAAACAGCGACATAATCGCGATAGACGGGTTAGGTCAGGAATTTCTCGATTATGTAAAGACTGATATGACGGTAGAGATAAAGTCGGACGGTACGGTTATCGTAACGGATTAGAGGTTCGTCGTCCTATAACGGACGGCGGATATAGCAGCTTAAATAAATTGTGTAAGGTCAGGCGGAGCCTGACCTTACATTGTTTATTAATAATTATTAATTCTTATAGTAATCGTCTACGAAATCGCCGTCTTTATAGAATTTGCTGATGACGCAGTCTCTTTCATCGTAAGAGAACACATCTTTATACAGAAATTCCGAACTCACTTCAAGATTTAACACGGTATGACCGAACCATTTTTCTGTGCTGTAATATTCCTTGAAATAGCCGTTATCCCATAGATCGAATTCAATTATTATATCGGTATAATGAGCGTCTTTGGAATTAGCGCCTTCGAGTATGTACGGCCTTGTGAATTCAGTCGCCTTATTGTAATCGTTCTCGTCCAAGGTGCAATCCAATTCAATCCTTACCGAATATATACCATCTTCCTCGTCATAGGTAACGGTAGCGCTCTTAACGGTGTCTTGGTCTATTACATGCTCGGTCTTTCTGAAAACACCCTCCTGATTTTTTGAAAACACTCTGGGCTTGCTGGGGCTTTCTGACGGATCGGTAAATTTAATTATATCCGACTCGTTAGACCAGTTAGCGTACGGTATGCCCTCTTCTGTCGTTGAGGCGTTAAGCACCTGTTCGTAGAGCGTATGATCCATATCGGTATTCGCGTATCTTCTTTCGGTAGTAACAAGTTTTATGAATTTGTTAATAGTGTCCTCGGAGCCCGGCATATAATTGAACAGCGGAATATCGTCTCGTAATCTGTAATCTATTCTGAAATACTCGTCGCCGCTCTTTACTTCGAGAATATTTAATAATATTTTGTTGTTCATTCCTATCGCGACATTATTTGTCGGACAATACGAATAATACGCTCTGCAATCTACCTCTTTGTCGTTATCGCAAGCAATTTCATATAGTTGGACTGCAAGCGCTATTTGGTCATCCGAATCGATATCTATATCGATTTTACCTTCTATGTCGGGTCTAATATCCATTCCGATTAGTCCGAAAGGATTTTCGGATGTCGCGAGCGGCGTACTTTCTTTACAGCCGCTCATAATCATTGTAAGTGTCAGCACTAATACGATCAAGCTAATTTTTATAGACTTCTTCATACATTCTCCTGTGGTCTTAAGTTGTCTTATATAAGCCCTTTAGGGGCAATATATTAAATGGGTATTCTCGCCGCTTTAATCTTCCTGAGTACGGTAATTATCGTGATGGCCGCGCCTATCAGCACTACTCCTCCGCCGCCTGCCGCCGCAATCGGCACGAACGAAACGGGGGGTCTGGTAATAGTCAGCGACGCATTGTCTTCAATGAGTATCTCGAGTTCGTAATTCTTGCCGAGATTTAAATCGCCTTCATTATAGAGGTATACGCCCGGCTTCTCGCCTTCTTCTCTGCCAATGCTGCCCTTGAATTTATCATTACCTACGAGACGGCCTAATTTAATCATTTTCTTATAATCGTTATGGCTGAATTCGGGGTCATCTTCGCCCTTGACTTTCTCAAAGCTATCTTTAAATACCAGCACGATTTTTCTCTTCGTGATTGTAAGTTTTCCGGGCTCGACGGTGACATCGTAATTCGCGTTGGTGTAAGAATCGGGAATTATATCATACTTTCCTACGCCCTTATTAAAGAAGTTCTCGTTAAAGATTAACTCCAGCGTATCTCCGTCAATCAGCTGACCGCTCCTTATCGCATAACTTATATCTGGAGCGCTGTCGCCGTAGGTCATCTCTTTGCTGTCCGTCGCGATTGTAATGGGTCTGGGTTGAATTGTCAGCAGTCCTGGCACAACATCAACCATATAATTTTCGCTGTTGGCTCCGGTTAGCTCGAACAGCCCGCTGATTTGGTAAGACGCCGCATCTTCTCCGGATTCGATTCTTATTAATCCGGTCATTTCTACGGTTATTCCCGTATCGCCTTCAACAAAGCCCGATGCGAGGAATTCCACGCTCGACGGATCGACGGCACCGTAAATCTTAGTCGCCTCCTGAGTGAGCGTAATCGTAAGAGGCCTTGGAACGATAATGAAATTGCTGCCGCCCGATAATCTGAGTTCGTAATTGTTATCTGATACGATCAGATCCTCAAGACTATATGAGTATTCACCGACATCGTTACCTTGGTCTCTTTTAAGTATACCGGAGACGATATCCTTAAACTCTTCTGGTATTTCGAAAGGAATTTCTTCGGGATCCTCCTCGCCGTATACTTTTTCGACCTTAGAGGGATTAATATAAATGGGCCTCGGTCTGATCGTATATGAGTAACCGGTATCGTTTTTGTATATTATCTCGTATCTGTCCGTTACATCTTCTTGTGAATTAGCTATATAATAATAGATTGCGTATGCGCCTACATTCTCGCCCGCATCGCGATACGCATATACATTATCGCCGGGATAATTATTCGTGACGTTTACCTTGATTGTAAGGTCGGGGTCGCCGTATATCTTGGAATCGTTGCCTTTGACCTCGACTGTCACCGTTCTCTTATGGACGGTATACACATTGCCTTTTATAATCTTGCAGGTGATTCCGTCGATATTAACCGTTAATTCGGATATCACATTGTAGTTAGGATTAAGAAGCGGATTGAATAACGCCTCAACCGTGTACGGAGTTTCACTCGGCAGAGCGTCTTTGGGATAATTCCAGCTCAAATTCAATTTATCGTTATTGACAATACCCGTTAACGGCTCCGTACTCATATCAATGTAAGTAAATGTCGGATCGGTATCGGCGTATTGCTTTTCTGCAGGAGCGATTTCGATGATAACCGTTCTTCTGACGATTTGCATATGCGCGCCCGTCGTATAGATAATTAACTTGTAATTGTCGCTCAGCTTGAGATCGCCTTTGTTAATCTTGTAGATGCCCACATCTTCGCCGGATTCTCTTGATAGCGAGCCCGTGAAGTAATCGCCCTCGTAAGGAACATTTGCGGTAAGATAGGTAAATGTCAGCTCAGGATCCTCTGTCTCGCCGTATACTTTCTGTATGCCCGTATCCGCAAGAATTTCAATCTCCAACGGCATAATCGTAGCCGTAAGCGGTTTAGGATCCGCGCCTACCATAATAGCCTCGCCGATTTCGGTTCCCAACCAGTAATTGCTAATCTTAAAGTCCTCGGGCGCGCCTTCCGTCGCAACAAGCTCGTTACAGCTGACGATTATATTCCATGTACCCGCATCGTTGCTATCGAATTTAAACGAAATATTTTCAAGCGAAATGTAATCCGCGCTATCCGGTCTAATTATACTGGATTTTATTCCGTCAAAGCTTATCGCTTCGTAGGTGCCAGTGATTTCGGCGGCATCGGTCGTATCGTAATACTTGTCTTTGATTTGCAGCACCGTAATCCTTAACGGAGCGGGGGTGATTTCATATCCTACGGTTCTTATTCCAAATACCAATCCGGAAACAGTATTCGTTAAGACCGCGGTAACTTTATAGTTGCCCGCATCAACAGGCGCGTCCTCGCTTTCGGGATAATCGGTGCCGTCAATGCCTTTATATGTGTACCCGATAGTAAACGCGTCTATATCATCGTTGCTTACCGCCTGCGCCTGCCTTTCGGCATTGTATTCAAGAGACAGATACGCAAAGGAAATGAGTTCGAATACCGCCTCATAACTCTTGTCGCCGTCCGGCGTAGCGAAACTTACTGATAAATCATCGCCCGATACAGAGCCTGCGACACCTGTTTCGAATATACCTCTGAACAGATAACCGTTGCCGATATTAATGACTTCCAAGGTTACCGTGTCCTCGTTGTACCAATATTCGCCCTCGCCTGTAATCTCGGGCGTATTCTCCGGTGCCTCGCCTTGGGCGATACCCGTTAAGCGGAAATCTACCGTGTATCTCAACCTGAATATTACTTGGGTGATGTTGCCGCCGTCTTCGGGAACGATATACCTGTCGTCTTCGATATCTATCCACGCGGCTTCCTGCATGAATCCTCTGAACGCGTAATGCGCTTCGGAATTGGGTACGGGTATTATTACAAAGCTGCCCTCTTCTTCGGTTATATCGACATCGCCCGTAGTGAGGTCTTCCGTTTCTCCGACGAGAATGATTTCGGCGCCCTCGCCCGCGGTCATTCCTTGAATAGGCGTAACGAGCATCGTATTAATCATCGTCGCGTCGCCGTTTCTGACAATAACATCGTCCGAATAAATACCGAACGCCGTATTTCTTACTACGGCAAGCGCGTTAATCTCAGCGCCCTCTCCGTATGCAATAAGACCGTTAAATGCCGCTTCGTTTACTTCGTCGATATTGATAATATGGAAGTTACCGTTGATTATGCCGCTGAAGTCGGCGCTTGCCGTGCCGAGCGATACGAACTCATCGGATGCGGTGATATCCCGAACTACTTCAAAGACCAGTCCTAAAGTATCGTAATCATATTCGTCAATTACTCTTGCAAGGTTAATAAGATCCGCTTCTTCATCTATATTAAGCTCGATAAATTCAGCTATCAAATCCTGTTTAGTCACATCGGTATCGAGCAACGCGGTATCATCAAGCGCGCCGCCTGCCGCCCAGCCCGCGAACAATATATCGGCGTCCGCAGTCGCGGTAAATGTCAGGTGGCTGTCATCAATGTCGGTTAATATGCTTCCGTTGCCTCTTATTGTAATAGAGTAAGCGGATTCGGTATATGCCCAGCCCTCTTCAAGAGCGGGATTAAGTATGTACCAGCAATTGTTAAGCTGTCCTTCGGAAGCGGTATCGGTTACGGCGTGATTGTTAAACACTCCACCGTTTACATATACGACGCTGTTTAAGATAATGCCGTTATTCAGAGCCGCAACGGTTCCCTCGTAAATTCCGCCCTCTATGACAGAGCCGTTTAATACGACAATCAAATCTAATATCACGCCCTCGTTTACGCCGAACAATCCCGCATAATCACCGTTAATCGTAACATTTTCGGATATTGTAATCGTATTTCCTTGTCCGTCCAAGCTTCCCTTAAACGAATTTGCCGGGCTGTTGCCTATTGTTGTTAACTCGTCATTTATAACAATATCCGAATTAAGGAATATCGTATATGTCGCAAAGTCGTTGCCGCTGTTGACATATTCCGCGAAAGCTGTTAATTCGCCCGCGATATTCACGGTGTCAATCGCCTTGACCGCGTAAGCGGCGCCGTTTATCGATATATCGGGCTGATAAGTATTTAATGAGACTCCATCTGTTAGCGTCGCGGTATATTCGTCGCTTGTGTACCATACTGCGAATTTGCCCGCCGTATCTTCCGCGGTAAAGCTGATCTGACCCGCGTTAATAGCAGAGGCAACTGCAAGTTCATCGGTAGCAAGCAGATTGCCCTCGCCGCTATCGGTCGGAGCGTAATTTCCGGAAGTAACAAGCCAACTGTTAACTATTTCGCCGTCGGAATTGTCAGCGGCTATCGCTCCGCGCATAACGGCGTACATATCGGCATTAAGCGTTACGACCGTACTCGTGATACTGCCGTTATTAATTCCCACAAGACCCGCGTAAAGATTGGTCTCCTCGCCAAGATCCTCATTGAATATTACTCTTAACTCAGTAATTGTTCCCTCGTTTATCGCGAACAGCGTAGCGTAATCTCCTATTATTGATGCGTTGACCGTAATAGAATAACCGTCGCCGTCAAATGCGCCCTTAAACGGATTATCGTTATCGCCCGCCGTTACGGGATTATCGAGCAGAATATCGTTAATGAGGCTTATAGTATAGCCCTCCATATCGAATCCAATGCTTACAGCATCCGCAAAAAGCGTGAATTCCGCTTCGGTACTTATCTTAGCGCTGATGAATATCAATTGATATCCGCCGATATCCTGATCGGACATCGTTATTTCGTACGAATAGCCGTAAATTATATCGTCTTTATACCAACCTGCGAATATCGTATCTTCCGTAGTCTCCGCGGTAAAGCCGATTTGATTATTCACAGCGTCTATCGAGCTCAACGCATTGCCGTCGCCGCTGATTAATATCAGCCCCGCGTTCACGCCAGCAGATACGCTATCGTCCGTCGACACTATCCAGAGGTTATCCGTTATCGTGCCGTTATCTACGCCTACAATAAGATTAATATCGTCGTCGCCGTAAACAACGCTGTTATAAACCGCGCCTTCCGAGACCGCAGCGATGCCGCCCTTAACAGTTGCTTCGGGCGCGTTGTAACTTGCTATTTCAAGTATAATGTTCTGTATTATGCCGTTTCTTCCTAGGTTAGCGAACACGCCCGCGTATTCGCCCGCGAATACGGCGTTTAAGGTTAATTTATAGCCCAAGCCGTCGTATACGCCCTCAAATTGCTTATCCTGAGAGCCTATTGCCGTATAATCGCCCGTTAGCTCGATATCATTTATTTGCTTAAAGTCCACTCCGTTAGTATCGAAGCCCATTTCGATAAGCCTTTGCATATTGGCTAAATCAGCTTGCAATGAGATTTCAAGCATAATGAATTCCGCTATATAACCGTTTTCGGTCAAATCCGAATCGAACTGCGCGCGGTCTTCAAGCACGAATTCATCGTTAAATACCCAGCCCGCGAACATGCTGTCCTCTTGCGTTATGGGCTCGAATAAAATCTGACCTAAACTGATTTGAGCGTCAATATAACCCTTGCCGTTGATATAGATTATCTTGCCGAGATTAGGTATAAACGCTAAATCGTCGCTAATCGTCCAGTTATTGTTTAAGGATACTCCGGTATGGGATGTAACTATCGCGCCCGTTAGCTGATTGCCGTGAATTTCGCCGTCTACGAGATAGACTACGCAATTGTCGATTGTATTGATATTGTCGATAGCTATTCCGGCAATTTTATCAAGAGTGAAATTACCCTTAATATCTACGATTAAATCATAGATTTCACCGAGATTATAGCCGAATACCGCGCCGTATGTCACTCCGGCATCGTTACCGGTAAAGGTTGTGGCCGCGTCAATGGTTATTCTGTATCCGTTGCCGAGGAATATTCCCTTGAATTTATTGTTAATATTGCCTATCGGCTCATAATCGCCCGATACTGTTATATCCGCAAAAAGGCTTATCTCCGCTCCCTCAAGCAGATTTACGCCGTCGTTACTTACCGCATAAGAGAGCGCTTTCAATTCAGTTGCGCTGCTTACGCTGTCGCTGTTTCTCGCCCTGAGGTAATATCCTTTAGTACCGGCAGACGGCGTATATTCGTTCTTATTTACATTTTCAAGCAAGACATTGTTCTCGCCCTCTACGCTCAAATCGTCGTATACGGCGAAATATCCCGCTTGTTCGGTAATTCTAAACATCAAATTATTCAGTGCGAATTGCTCTGTATCGTAAGCTAACTGTATTCCCGGATACAGCAGCATCGTGTTGACCGCCGGGGTATTTGACTTAGCGTCTTCGCTTGATACTATTACCCAGGTGTTAGACACTTTTTCAGAACTGTCGTCATATCCTATGCCCGAATCCGAATTATTACCGACTATCGTGCCGCCGTTGCCGACAATAGCAACCGAGCCCGTTACGAAATTCTTGTTAGAGCCCGTTATCGCGCCCGCATAATTGATTTTTTCGCCGGACGCGACGATATTCATAGCATCGGCTTCTACATAACAATAGCTTAGCGTGCCCGTATTAGAGCCCGTTACGCCGCCGGAGAAGCTGTTATAAGGGCCGTCCGTGCTCGCGAGAATCATTCCCTCGCCCGTTACCTCGGAATTTCTCACTATGCCCGTATTCTGTCCCGTAATACCGCCCGCAAAAGGCGTATTCAGGCTTATCGCCGAGATATTATCGATAATATTTACAACGCATTTTTCGATGATACCGCCGTTTCTTCCGGCAATACCTCCCGCTCTATCCCTCTCTATCGCGCCCGACGCTAATATCGAGCCTAAGACATTGACCGTACAATTCGTTATAACGCCGTTATTATGGTTAATGCCCGCGATACCGCCCGAGGTATTGGATAATATATAAGCATCTTCGATGATATCGACTATTAAGCCGTCTATTATGCCCTCATTCTCGGCGACTATGCCGCCTGCATAGAGAGAAGTTTCATCGCCTATCACTCCGTATATTTTAACGGTCAGGTTATAGACCTTGCCCGCAGAGCCGATATGTCCGAAAATTGACGCGTTCGCGCCCGCAGTATACGAATGAATATTTATCGTGTTGTTATTGCCGTCAAAGGAGAAGTTGAATCCATTGAGAGACGTTCCTATACTATCGGGCAACGCTTCTACGATATCTAAATCATTCATTAGGGTGAATATGATATCCCTTGACGACATTCCGCCGTTAACCGCATCAGCGAGATTAATAAGGTCTTGTACCGTAAAGATATTCGTATTAATGAATACGACGCTGATTTTCCTGCCCATTATCCCCGTTGAAGGCGCGTAATCTTCGCCCGATACATTGCCGAGAACGGGGTTTTCGGAGACCGGCGTATTCTGCGCGGTATACCATCCGTCTATCGTGCTGTCTATAAACGATTCGTCTTTATAAAACAGTATTGCGCCGTGCGTTTGGTCCATATAATAATTTATTTTGCCGTTGCCGTATATGGTCAGGAGGTTAACGGATTGAGGGCCGTCGCCGACTCCTACGGTATCGCCGTCGTATGAATTCATCACCATCCAGGAATTGGGGATATTCGAATCCGAAATTCCTGCGAATTCGCCCGCAGCCGAGGTCGGACCTTCCGCGGATACGCTTCCGTATTCGCCGTACAATATACAGTCGGACAGGAACGACCTCGTCCTTCCTACCATTCCGCCCGCATATGCCGTATCGCCGTTAGCGGTAATTTCAGCTCCGCTCATTATATTATTTACAAGCCTTCTTGACACGCCCTCTCTTACAAATCCTATGAGACCGCCCGCGTAAACTTCCTCGCCCGAGCCCGTTATCGCGCCGTAGACCGTACCCGAAATATCGTTGGTGTAGCCGTTGGAAATACCTATTGCTCCACCTACGGTTTTGCCCGAGATATAGCCCGCAGGATTAATCTTAACCTCTGACTGACCGTTAACGCTGCCGTTATTTGTTCCCGCGATTGCGCCGGCTGTTACTCCCTCTATCGAGCCGCCGTCAAGAATTTCGACATAGCAATTAGTAATTGTGCCGCTGTTGATATACGCTATCGCGCCCGCTTCCGCCATCGAGAAGATATTTCCCGCGACCAGGACATTGAGATTTTGCACCGTGCCCGCGTTATAGCCGAACAGACCTTTGTCGCCCGTTATCGTGATTGTCAAATTGTTGCCTTCTATAACGCCCATAAACGGCGATTCTTCGGTGCCTATCAGTATATTGTCGGTTACATTGAAGTTAGCGCTTACCGTGAATGTCTCGTTCTTGAAGTCATAGCCGCCGATATTGATATCGTTGGCGAGCACATTAAGGTCTTTCTCGCTGTCGATAGTATGCTTGATGATAATTACTTCGTATTTGACGCTGTTTACATTGAGCGCCGGATAATATGTCTGTAAATCTTCGGACACGGTGCCTATTCCGAGATAATTGCTGATTACCTCGCCGCGCGCATAGTTACGGTACCAGCCCGTAATATCCGTATCGGTTTCGCCTTCCGTATCGTTAGTGAATTTAATGCTGTTGTCCGCTTCGATTTCAACCAAAATTCTGCCGACGCCCACAACTTTCATCTTGTTAACGCGCGTGTCTTTCTGTCCCGCGACTTCGATATTATTGTAGCTCGCTATAATACCCCAAGTATTGAATATCAGCTTGTTGGCGTCATATCCGATGACGGTGCCCGCGTATTCGGTACCGTTTATCACCGCGCCGTAACCGGACACCACGCAATGCTCGATTACGCCCAGATTATACGCGAATGCCCCCGCGTATTCGGTACCGCCGTCGCCGAGCGTTCCGCTTAAATCGATTACAAGATTGCTTACTCTGCCGTATATATCGATTTTGCCGAATATACCCGCGTATTTGCCAGTAACCGCAATGCTTTCCGGCAGAGAAATTGTATAGTTGTTGCCGTTAAATGTGCCGTTGAACGCGCCTGAAAATCCGCCTATTGCGGGATAGCCGTTTTCGATGGCGATATCGTTATTGAGATTAAAGCTGATATTATAAAAGTCATAACCCTCATTGGTATCCTCCGCGAGTTTAAGCAAATCCTCATAAGTGGATAATTCCGTATGGAGGAAAGATATATAATTAATCTTGTTTTTAAGGTCCTGAGTAGGTGAGTAAAGCGTTTCTCCGCCCGGCAGCAACTGTGTCTTAACGCCGCCCAAATAGTAGTACCATTCGTTGAGATATTCGGACGAAACCGCTATGATATTAATTCTATAATTATTTGCCTGCGCGTTAACAAAATCAATAATCATCTCGCCCGCGCCGAGTACGGTAACGGTGTTATGACCGCTGATGCGTCCCTGATTATTTCTGTCTATTGTGTCTTTCCTGTTATAGTTTACTATCCATACATTAGTAACATCGCTTGTCGTATATCCGATAAATCCCGATGCGGCGGTGGACGCGATTGAATATGATTTTCTGTCGACATACATCGCGATATTCTCGATAGTTCCCTCGTTATATCCGCTTAGAGCGCCTGCGTATATCGTCTTATCGTTGCCGATAGTGCCGTAAACCTCCATTCTGAGATTTTTGACGCTACCCGTCGCGTCTATATATCCGAATATACCCGCGTATGCGCCTATTATCGCTACATCTTCGGGAATTGTAAACGTATAGCCGTTACCTTGTAAAATACCCTTAAACTTAACGATTTCAATACCGATTAATCCGCCGATAGGAACAAAACCGTTCTCCATTACGATATCGTCCATGACATTGTAGACTACGCCGGAGTAGTTAAGCCCTGAATTAATGGTCTCGGAAAGCCTTACAAGGTCGGAATAATCCGTTATATATGAATTCAAGAATATAGCCGTATACCTTGCGCCGTATAGAGAATCCGACGGCTGAAGCGTATGATTATTGTTTACCGTAGTAGTGCCGTCTATATAGCCGTAGAACGGGTCCGTTGTGCCGTCCGGAGTAGCGGTAAACGTTACCTGTCCGTTCAGGATTTGCAGATGTATAGACCCCTTGCCCGCCGAATAGAGAATATTAATCTTGGATTCGGGCACGCCAGAGGCGGGAATAGTGCTCTTTTCTCTGAGAATTACCCACGAATTAACCGCGTTGAAGTTTTCGCCTATAGAGCCCACCATACCGCCCGCTTTGTTCACGCAATAAATTGTCGTCTCGTTCTTTACCTGCGCGATAATATTTTTCAGCTCGCCGTCGCAATAGGACGCGACTAATCCCGAATAAATCGCGTTATCGTCTCCGAATGTATTGGGATTATCCGTCGTGTTGGATATTACGATTAAATTCTGAATAAGGGCGGTCGAATTCACATAACCGAACAGACCGGGATAACTGCCGTATACGCTTATTCCCGCAAAAGATATCGTATGACCGTTGCCTTCGAATATTCCCGAGAAAGGATTGCTCTTGGTGCCGATAGATACGAAAGGTCCGTCTATTACGATATCCGCATTAAGTATGAATTGGACTCCCGCAAAACCCGTATATGTGTTAATATTGTCGCTGAATGCGCACAAATCGGAATAAGAACTGATAATGAGGTCTATAAACGATACCGAGAATGCGCTGTCTTTAAGTATGGTAAACGGTTGATACTGATATATCGTGAAATCACCGTGACTCGAATTGAGTTTAGTCTGCGTACTGATATCTGAATACCATTTATGCTCTTCCTCTTCGGGATCTATATAGCCCGAGGGTATTAAGAACTTGAATCTCAGCGCCTCGTCTATTGTCACATCTATGTCGCCGGTGCCGATGATATTCATTGTATTGACACCGTATTGTACATTGGTCTGCGTTATATCGTCGTAATAGGAATTCGAAGACGCCTTTGCGGACGCGTTATGGATAATAAGCCAGGTATTGACCGCGTCTACCGAGGGATTAATCAAGCCCGCAAGTCCGCCGATATTAGCCGCGCTTTTGGCTCTTAAAGTCGAGAAAAGATTTACCGCGACATTTTCAATACTGCCGTTAAGATACCCCGCGAGCGCGCCAGTATATTCGGGGCTCTGACCGCCGATTATTACGCCCTCGTTGATATCGAGTATCAAATTATGTATTCTGCTGTCCGCTCCCGTGTAGCCGAACAATCCCGAATACTTCACCGCTCCGATTGCGGATTCCGCGCCGAAAGTTATAGTATAATTCTTACCGTCGAAAATTCCGTTGAAAGGATATTCCTCGGTGCCGATAGGTACTATGATATCGCCTTCGGATAAGTAAAGCGAACTGCTTAACCAGAATCTCACTCCGTTAAAGAAAGAATTATGGTTAATATAATCGGATATGCGCTTTAAGGCGGAGACACTGCCTATTTCAAATCTGTAAAAGCTGACATGATATTTTTTACCCGACCAGGTTTTCTCGGGCACAAAGAGCCTCTTGCCGCTGTATATCCTTACATCCGTGGTCTTAGAAATAGAGATGTCTTCATACCACATGATATAATTGCCGTCTTCACCTACAAAAGACAATATCTCAAATGATATCTCGTAATTGCTGTCAAATGACGCGTCGAATGTCGCGTCGCCCACGACTTTAATGCTGTTAAAGTCCGTGGATTCGGATTCGGACACATCCGTCAATATGCTGTTTGAAAGCAACGCCCATACATTAATTCCCGAATGCTCTTCGGAAATAGCCGCAACGCTGCCCTTGTAAGTCGCTATGACATCGTTCTTCAGATTGATAATCATATTGTTTAGCAAGCCGTTATTGATTCCGATTGCGCCGCCCGCCTCGGATTCGCCCGATATCACTCCGTCCGATACTTCGCATTTAATTACGCCGTCGATTGTCAATAAGACATTATATACATCTGCGTAGTTATTCGCTATAAGCCCGCCCGCCTGAGCGTTGCCGTTAATATAATAATCTGAAAGTAGCGTTAATTCGATATTGCGGATTTCGCCGCCAGTCGCCTCCGCGACAAGACCGCCGGCGCAATTGACCGCTCTGATGTTGTTGCCTATCGTGATTATGATGTTATGTATAAAGCCCGCGTTCAGCACGCCGACCGCGCCGCCGGTTTTCTGTCCCGCAGTATTGCCCGTTATATACTGATAACTTGTATTATAAAGACCTACGGTTATCATTTCTCCGGAATTTTCATCGACTGTTTCGTCGCCGACAATTCCGCTGTTTGTGCCGACGAGACCGCCGATTGCCGTCGCCGAGCTGATTCTGCCGTTGCCTTCCATAAGGAAGTAGATATTATGTATGAAGCCCGAATTCCTGCCGCAAATTCCGCCCGCCGAAGTAGTTGAGCCGCTTGCCTCGATAATTCCCGTCATAATCATAAACGCGCTCTGAATCTCGCCTTCGCTCTCGTTTATGCCGGCGACGCCGCCAGCGGCAGAGTTGTTGGACGAAGTCTTGATCTTGGAATTCGCGTCAAATAAGACCTGAATATCCTGTACCGCGGAGGAGCCGATAATATTGTTATTGATTCCCGCGATACCGCCCGCGGCGTTACCCGCAATGATACTGCCGTCATACACCACACCGCCAGCGACGGTATAATTCAAGTCTACTACCGCGGCATAAATTACGCCGTTATTAATACCCGCGATACCGCCCGCGGCGTTTGTCGCCTGAAGCGGCTTGTTTATTTCAACATTTACATTGGAGATTACGCCGTTGTTTACCGCGGCGATTGCTCCGACATTCTCGCCCGTAAGCTCGGATGCCGTCCTCCATACTACGATATTGAGAAATTCTATTTCTCCCGACTCTGCTACAATCCCGAAAAGTCCAGGGATTGACGGAGCGCCCGTACCCAAAGTGATCGTCTTCTGATTGCCTCTGAATATGCCGTTAAACGGATGATCTGCCGTGCCTATCGGCTCGTAAGCGCCCGTTATTGTGATATCCGCCATCAGATTATAGACTATCTTGGGATTTACGCCGTTATTGACATCGTCCGACATATTATTGAGGTCGGAAAGGTTTGTGATCTTAGAAAGAGCGAATACGGAATAGACGCTGATTCCTTTCTGAGTCGTTAATGGAGTAAAGATATAATCCGAAACGCCTTCATTGTTAGCGAGCATCTCTCCCGTTACAAGGTCTTTCATATAGCCGTAGAAAGTCCTGTTGCCCGATTCATCGTTTACTACGGACTTAAACACTATCATACCGCCTTTAGTGATTTCATCGCCAATGGGATTTGCCTCGACTATGACTTCGATAGTGCCGGGACCGTATAAGCTTAAGGAATTCGCGCCTCCGCTTACGCCGTAAAAAGAAGTGCCCTCGGGACCCGAGAATACTTCTACCTCGGGATTATCGGATACCATCCACAGATTGGATGTATCATTTGATGCGTTATAGCCTAACAAGCCGCCGATAAGAGACAATCCGCCGCCTCTCGCCTGAATATCCTGACGCATAATCGCGACTACCGAATGCAGATGTCCGAAATTCTGCGCCACAGCGCCGCCCGCGAATTTGGCGGTCGAGAAATTCGTGCCGTTGCCGTTTACGATGATTGAAGCCTCGGGATTATTGTATACTCTGATGTTTTTCACTATACCTTCGTTAATTGCGACTGCACCCGCCGCTTTAGCGTTATTTGAAGTGTTTTCTCCCGCTTCTATATAACCTTTATCAAGAATAATATCTATGTTATATATAATTCCATTATTATAAGCGACAAGACCCGCGGCGTTAAATCCCTGAACGCCGCCCGAAAATCCTTCGTCTTCCGTCAGAGTGATTACCGTCTTCTGTGAAGGCGAATCAAGACCTATAGTGCCCTCGTTATACGCCGCAAGCACCGCCGAATACCTGCAGCTCCAGTCGTTCCTGCTGTTGCTTATCGTGCCGACGACATCGACATTAAATCCGTAAATATGAGCGTCCGGACCCACATATCCGAAAATCGCCGCTACTCCCGGCTCGCCGGGTATTTCGGTCTTATCGATATTTCTGACCTTTAATTTCAGACCGCCTCCGTTAAATGTGCCGTTGAATTTATTCAAGGGTGAATCGCCTATGGGCACGAAAGAAGTCTGGAATTCGATGTTAGCGCCTAATATAAATTCCTCGCCCGAAAAATCGTTACCCTGATTGGTAAAATGCGCGACATCGAGTAATTGCCCGTATGTATAAATAATTGATGTGATGACCTTGGTATATCTTTTAGCGCGGACTGAATCCGTCTGAGGCCTAAATACATTGCCGTAAACGCCTTGTTCGGGCGTCCTTAACATACCCTCATACTCCTTGGTCATAAACCAGCCCGCGAAAATTTCACCCGCGCCGATCGGTACGGACATACTGATCTGACCGTGGGTATCTACTTCAGCCTGGACAATACCGTCGGATATAAACAGCCTGTTCTCGGTGGTAGTAACAAGCGCGTCGGCATCGTCGCCGAACATTTTCATTCCGTTTATCGAATCTTCGGATATATCGAGTATTACCCAGAAATTATCTATATTTAAGTTCCCGGTACTCCTATTCGACGAGATAGCGCCCATTCTCAAAGTGCCGTTGCCCTCGCCGCCTAAGCCTTCATTGCCGAAAATTCCCGTCTTGCTTATGGAAACAGAGCCGTTGATAATATCTATTACCGTACTCTCTTCATAATTGCCTACGAGTCCGCCCGCGTACATAGTAGCGCCCGTAAGCTCTTTATCGAAAGCGATTACTTCGCCTTCAATTGCAATGGAGATATTCTGAAGTCTGCTCGGAATGCCGCCGCTCGGTATTTTATCAATCATACCGACAAGACCGCCCGCCATAGGAATACCGCCCGCGACATTAATTACGGCGTGAACTTTACCCTGCATGGTAAGGGAGATATTTTCGAGCTTCCCGCCGGGTATCAGGAGTCCGATTAATCCGCCCGCCACGGATTGGAACGAGGCGGATGTCTGGAATGACCTCACCTGACTGCCGCTGGTGGCAAGCACATTTACATTGTATACTTCGCCTTGACATACGCCCGCAAGAATACCTACGAAAACATTTGTCTCTCTCGGGACGGGATCGCCGAAAAGATCTTCAGCGGGGTCAAGGTTTTCAGCTTTTATTTCACCGCCGAACGCGATCTCAAGGTCGTAAACTCTTCCGCTTGGAGCGATGTAGCCGAAAATTCCCGCGCAATCCTTACCTTTAATTAATGTCGCAGAAGTATATGTAATCTTATGATTCTGACCGTAGAATTTGCCGTTGAAAGGCTGTTCGTCGGTTCCTATCGGAGCATATTGACCCGTAGCGGTAATATCGTTATCGAGATAGAAATTCATCCAGCTCCAGTTCGCACCCGCTTCGGTAAGCTCGGCAAGCACATTGAGGTCTCCCGCCTGATTGATATGCTCTTTGATAAATAACGCCTCGAATTTAGCTCTTTCCGTGCTTTTTATGGGATTATAAACGCCGTTGCCTTCGGGGTAAACAAAGCAATTGGAAGTAATCTTTGAATTGGTGGACGCGTTGCTCATCCAGCCGTATAGCGGGCTGTAAACGGGCTCCGCGTTAAGCGTAATAGAGTCGTCGGGATTAACTTCGCCCGTTACCTTGCCGCTTCCCCTGACATCCAATGTGTTAAATTGGATTTGCGAAAGGACTGTTCCCGAGCCGAAGAAATCCTCTTCGTCAACACTTCTTCTGTCGATAATAAACCATACATTGCATCCGTCGGCGGGCGCCCATGCGTTAAAATCTCCCTGTCCTATTACGCAACCGGATACTTTGGCAGACAGTAAGTTGTCGGTAGTGATATTGAGATTGATAACATTGGACTCGAAAGTGCCCTCCGTCGTATCCATTCTTCCTACGATTCCGCCCGCATATAAATTATTCGCATCTTCATAAGAGGAGAAAGTCTGCATTGATGATGATATTTCGATGTTTGACGATACTATGCTGAACGCATCCTCTCCCGAGCCGTCGATATTTTCAATCATACCGACTATTCCACCAGACGCGCCGAAAGAAGCGTCGATTCCTATCGAGCAAATACTTGAAGAAGATTTTATAATGCATCCGTCAATCGCGCCGCCGATAGTGTAGCCTATAACGCCGCCCGACGCAAAGAGCGCGCCCGACCTGCTGCCTATGGGAACAATGAATACATCTCTTTCGTGATTATTATTCGCCTCTACCGAGCCGTATATCTCAATATCCGTATTGAATATAACGCCCTTGTTATAACCGATAACGCCGCCGGAATAAGCTACGGTATCAATATTATTATGGTCGGGATTAACATTGCTACTTGTCTTGATGTTAGCCATATAATATACGGACGAATTATTAAGGTTACCGAGGTTATAACCTATAACGCCGCCCGCGACTATTACCTGGTCGTTTCCGTTGCCTCTGACATCTATCGTGCCTGTGATTGTGAAATCGCAATTGTCAATGATACCGGAATCCGCGTTTACTCCTACAAAGCCGCCGTAATTACTTGCTCCGTTTCTTCTGAAAGAGCCGCTAAACACATATTTTACATTTTTAATTAAACCGCTGTTCTTGGTAAACAGACCGTAATCAGCGCCGCCGGTTGTTACTGATGCCGAGAAAGTAATCGTATACCCCGCGCCGTCGAATTCGCCTGTGAAATTAGCGGCGGGCGCCCAGTTAAGCGACCCCGGGGATTGAATAATAACATCCCTGGTCAGGCGGTAACACGCATTACCGTCTTTCATTGCTTTGACGAAATGCCCGGCAGACTCGATTAAGTAGGGATTTCCGCTGGTTCCCGCTCCCGTGCTAAAAGCTTCCTGCCCGTTGACATTAATCTCATTAATGACTATCGCGTCTTCGGCAAAGGCGATAAGCCCGGGACTTAATGCATCCTCTCTTGCCGAATAAGCAACGGTCAGCATAACTCCCAGAAGACCAATCAGTATTATCGTCATTATTTTATTAGCTTTTCTCATATCATTACCTCGTTATTTCGTCAAAACAACTATTAATCGGCATAGGCAATAATTAATATCGCCGTCTTTTTACCCTTGTAATTTAAGGATTCTACCGTAACCTCTACTTCATATTCGCCCGCCTCGACAGGAAGCCCGACAATCTCTACGCCGTCACTAAAATATTTAACTCTGACGGGAGCTATATCCTCGGATGTGCCCGCGAGCACATGTTTTGGCGCGCCGTCATACTCCTGCAACAGGTCAAGGATTATAATAAGCTCGCTGATATCTTTAGGCACTACTTTGAATTCCCTCTCGACAACACCGGATTTTCCGTAAGCCTCAGCTTCGACTCTGACGGTATAAACGCCGCCTTCGACGGGAAGTCCGATAAGCTCGACGCCGTCTTTATAATACTTAACGGATGTCAGAGTCAATTCGTCGGGCAAGCTCACCGTAACGCCCGTCACTTCGCCGTATTCCTGCTCGAGATCGGTAACCTCTATCATTCCCGCTACATCAATATCCAGAATTTCAAGATGATATGTTACCTCGATAATGCCTTCTTTTCTCGTAGTGATTAATCCGATGAATTTATAAACGGTGTTCTCAAGCGTAGTGTCAAGCAGAGTGAAATCATTCGCTTTAACACTGCCTACGGTACCAAAGGATGTGTACGCGCCCTCGCTGTCGTAATATCCGACCAGATGCCAGTTCGCTCTGACATCCTGCGTAATACCGGATGTAAGCGTTACTCTTACCTTGGGCATATCGAATACATCAAAGCTCTCATTGATATAAATTTGACCGTCGCCTCCTATGACTTCGGGATTGGCGCTTGTGATATAAGAGCTGTATACGACTACCTTTGTGCTCAATGCCCATTGCTTGGAGCCGTTATCCACTAACGCGTACGCGTCATAGACGCCCTCAAGATAAGTATTCGGCATCAGCGTCCATATCAGCGGCATTATCACCGCGCTTCCGTCTGAGAGCGTTTGGACTACATCTTCGGGATAAGCGGGAGTGTCGCCTCTCTTTACCGAGATATATCCGGGCATATCGATGCTTACTACATTAAGATCATTACGCACCCTGATATTGACAATGATATTCTGATCGAATACTTTCGCGATCGCGCAGTAATTGCCCGGGGTATAGAAATCGACATCGGAATAATCCCAAATCACCGTAAAGTAATCGGACACAGGCTCTTCAGTCCTTAAATTATTGAAGAATACTTTTAATTCCGTAGCGAGATTAAAGAATTGTCCCGGTGCGATTTCAAGCATATAATTGAACGCGTCTTCGCTCGTAATATTGCCGTCTTCGTCTCTGGTTACCGCGAGCGTTTCGTTGGGGGCAATTTCAAGCGTGTCTACCTTGACGGGCACGACTATATATTGATAGCCGCCCTGCTCCGCGCCGATTCTGAGTCTTGCGTTAAAGGTGCTGCCCGAGGCATTTAAGAGCACGCCGGTCAAATCCCAGTCGCTCGAATCGCCGTCAAGATACAGCTCTCTTGTGCCGTCCGGATTTACTCTTATTCTCCAGCCGCCGTTCAGGATATTCGTATCAAGCCATGTCGAGCCGTTCTCAAATGTCACATTTATAGAGTCGGGGAGTGTTACAATATCGTCAAACGGATTGATATATACCCTGCTGACGCTTATGCCGTCGATTCTCAGCTCGACGCTCTTGGCAATCAGCTGGGTTACGGTAAGCGTATAATTTCTCAGCTGATATCCGCCCGTTTCGTCGCCTATCTCTGCGGTGATATTGAATACTCCGCCTTTATAATTAACGGGTATTTCGTATGTCTTTTCATTGTTCTTAATCATATAGAACTTGACGGGTAGCGACATTGAAGTATCGTCTTCAAATACGACGGTCAGCGATTCGGGCAAGGTATAGGTGTACGGATTGACTACATAATTGCCATAGCTTACGCTCTTTATTACCTTAGCTGCGGCGCTTATTTCGACTTCGTATTCCTGATATCCGCCGTATTCGTTGCCGACCGTAAGAATTACTTTGCCGTCAAAGCCCTCGTAGCCGATACTATCCGACCTTACTCCGCCGCTTAAATACTCTATCTTGACAAGGTCGAGCTTGCGACTTGAGTTATCGGTAAATTCCGCTGTCAGCATTTCGGGATATACCGGCATAGCGTACGGATTGAGCACGCCGGCAAGGTATTCCTCTATCGTCGTTCCGTCTTGCAATTTCAGTCCGTTTAATACCTTGGATTTTACGGATACCGTGATAAAGTAGTTCTGATAACCTCCGTATTCGTTGCCTACGCTGACGGGTACCAATGTGTATCCGCAGCCCTCGTAACCGACATCCTTTATGTCAGATATATCAATGATGTAATTTAGCGGATAGCTCATTCCGGTTCCTTTGAATGTCGCGTTTACCGTGCCCGTGTTAACTTTTAATTCATACGGATCGAAAATAATATTATTCTTATCGATAGCGTCTAACTGTCTTCTTGCTACGGTCATCAGGCAATTTACCCATTGATAGCCGCTCATCTTATCGCCTACTTTTACCTGTACCGTAACGGTGCCGCCCTCCCAATTGAAATTGCTTCTGTCGAACAGCCATTCCGTGGCGTTAAGATACGCGCTGGTGCCGTCTGAGAAGCTTACAAATACCGTGTCGGGCATTGTATTCTCTTCCTTATAAGGATCGAACGCGAATGAGCCCGCCGTTGCGCTCTCGGCAATTCTTCTGGTCACCTCGATTCTTACGGGCAGTCTCTGATATCCGCCCTGACTGTTGCCTACAAGCACATATGTCTCTTCATAAGAGCCGGTATAAATATAGTTGATATCCGCATAGGTCCACAGCGCGGTGAGTTCCTTAATAAGGCCGTTTGTGAACACAACGGTAACCGCATTCGGAGGATAAGTATCGGGGTCGTAAGGCGTTATCGTCACTACCCTGTCTGATATGTTTATAATTTCTTCGATAATTCTCGGCAATACATTGAGATTAAGCTCTACACTCTGGTATCCGCCGTCTCTGTTGCCGACGAACGCCGTAAGAGTGTACATACCGCCCTCGTATAGCGCCTTGTTCAGTCCGTCAACTCTGATTGCGTTGCTCAAATTGTAAATCAGCTCAAGGTCTTGGCTCGTGCCGTCGTTAAACAATACGCTGACTACATTGGGAAGCGCGTTTCTGTCGTACGGATCGATTTCGAATATATCCTGCTCCACCCTTGAGACAATCTTTTCTTTAACGGATACGGTCACTTCGCATTCCTGGTAGCCGCCGAGTTTATTGCCGACAAATACCGTTACCGTGGTAGGCTCGAGTCCGAGATAACTAAAGTTGAATTTAGTCTTAGACCAATCCGCTTTAAGGCTCTTCTCCTCGTCAAGACCGGTCAGTTGAACTTTCAGCATCGAAGGCAGCTTAATATCGTAAGGATCGATGACTACTGATTCGGTTACGGTTATGTCTCTTAATACCTCGATGACATTCAGGCTGAATTCCTGATAGCCCGAGCTATCGTTGCCTATTAGCACGCTCGCGGTTATTCCGCCTTCGCTCCTTACGATGTCCCATTTTACGGACACCGTCATATCCTCTAGTCCGGGATCGGCGAATTTCGCAAGCACAATGTTAGGATATGTCTCGGTCACATACGGGTCGAATCTGAGCTCGGTTATCTCGTCCTCGGCTGTTCCGGTCACCATATTGTAATAATAGATTGAATCAATTGTCCTGTTCAAGACATCGATATCGACTTCGTTAATCATATAGCCGACCATTTCGTTACCGAGCTTAAGGTAAGCGGTCTTGACGCCTCCGCCGTAACTTAAATCCACTCCGCTTAAATCCCATATCGCTTCAAACAGCTGCGTGGTGCCGTCTTCAAATTTCACGGTAAGCAGTTTCGGCAGCACGTCGGAATTGTCCTTAAACGGGTCAAAAGTATAATCTACGAGCATTCCCGTTCCGTCGCAAATCATTTCGCCGTTGTAGTAGATTTCTTTCAAGACTTTCTCTACTACATAGACATCGTAATGAATTAACTGGAATCCTCCGACATTGTCGCCTATTCTCGCGTCTATACCGTAAGTGTCGTAAGCGTAGCCGGGATAATTGATTCCGATATTTACATTTGAATTAAGCCATTTAGCGGGTAATACCTTGGTCTCGAATACAAATTCCCCGCCTATCTTGCCGCGAATGAATTTAACGTCTATAGAAGAAGGATATTCAAGCACGGCGTAAGGATCGATAATAAATTTCTTCTCTTCGGCGGGGTCTTCGTAAGCCTCTCTGTTCAATACCTCGACATTTACCGGGAATCTTTGATATCCTGCCGAAATATTGCCGACTACGCAATAGACCGTGAATCTGTCGCCGTAGAAGTTCTCCTCAAGAATGCTGTTGCTCTTATAGCCTCTGTAACCCTCTATTACTTGAGTGATTACCCAAGACGCTTCAACAAGCTGCAATTCGCCGTTGGTAAGTCTTACATAAACCTCATCCGGGTACGAGCTTAAATATCTCGGATCAATTCCGCCGTACGGGTCGAATACGAACTTATTGCCCTCGTTTAATACAAGCTCTTTTATTTGCTGGCACTTAATCGATACGGGCACATTGATGTATTGATATGTTCCGATTATATCGCCCAATCTCGCTACGGCGTAAATCTGTTCCTCTAAAGGCACTTCGATATTATCGTTATAAATCTTTAAGTCGCCTGCCTCTTGATTGAGTTCGATAACGCGCCCGTTAATGGTATAATCCACGCCTTCGGTAAGCGCAACTCCGTCATCGGTAACAGTTATATTGCCGAGTATCAGCCTGTCGTTAATTGTTATCACATTACCGTCCATCCTGTAACCGATATCCGGAGTGCCTTTATAATTGACATAAGGCTGAAGCGCGGTCAAATCCCATTTGACATTATTAAAGGTGCGGTTGGTGCCGTCTTCGAATATGACCTGAATGGATTTCGCGTAATTATTGAAATCTATCGGGCTGATACTGTCGTAAGGATCGAATACATAAGGACTTATCAGGACTTCCTTGATTATTTTAGGCAGTATTGTTACACGCACATTAATTGACTGGTAGCCGCATATATCGTTGCCGATAATCGCCTTGGCGAAATAGTTGCCGCCTATATAGGTGTGCTGAATTCCTCTCAAATCCCACTCAACCTGATAATCATTGCTAGAGCTTGCTCCGCTATAATAAATCACGGGCTTTTCGGGATATTCGGACGGGTCTTTAGGATTATGCTCGGTATCGTACGGATCGAATTCAAATACCGGCAAATCAAGCGTAACGACGGTCCTGTCAATAACGACTATCGGAATATCTATTGTCTGGAAGCCGCCTTTCTTGGTGCCTATCGTCGCTTTTGCGTAATAAGTGCCGCCCTTGTAATTTAATGAGATACCCGAAAGATCCCAGGACACATCGAATGTCATCTTATCGCCGTTCTTGAAAGTTACTTCGGTAGTAGTGTAATTTGCGTATTCGTTAATGTCTCTCGGGTCGCGTATCACATTGAACGGGTCGACCAGTTTCAATTCGCTCGGCAGACTGATTCCGATCGAATTTACAAATACCTCTCTGTCGAGAATTGTCACGGGAACGGATTGCATCTGATATCCCGCGACCTCGTCGCCTATTCTTACAATCGCGTAATATCTGTCGGAGCCTCTGTAATTGACCTCTATATCTCTTAGATTCCAGCTCAAAGGCATTTCCATAGATGTGCCGTCAGTGAATAAGACATCTGCGTGCGATTCGTAATTATTGACATCTAGAGCATCGTCGCCGTATGGGTCAAATAATTTATCTTCAACATCTATCCTCGATATAATCTTCTCTTCGAATATTATCGGGATATTCTTCATCAATTGATAGCCGATATCGCTGTCGCCGATCAGCGCGTCCACATTATAGGTGGCGCCTCTGAAAGAGGGTACGATTATTTCGGGATTTACCCATTTGATATTGTATTCTCTGGGCTCGTTGTTGCCGAATACCGCATTAATCTTATCCGGCAGTTTTACGGGCTCGTACGGATGGAAAGTGAGATCAAGCGCGGGATCCTCGGGAATAATAATTCTGTTGAGATCCTTTCTCTGTACCGTAACGGGAATATCTATTACCGTCTTACCTATAATGTTGTCGGAATAAGTAAGAGTAATTGTGTACTCGCCACCGATATAATCGAGCTTGACATCGCTGTAATCCCATTTGACCAAGTCAGAGCCGGCAGCCGTGCCGTCAAATCTCTTAGTACCCTTATCCGCTCCGTTGCCGTCTATAAGACTTACATATATTACATCGGGCAATATACTCTCAATCGGCACATCGGGGTCAAGCACCAGCGGGAACGCAAGGTTGCCGCCCGAGATCATCGGATATTGCTTGCCGTCTATCTCAATCATCTTTGGCTTCCTTACCGCTTCTTTTGTTACGGTGAGTTTAACCTTATAATTTTCGTTGAGAATATAGCCGTCGATATAATAAGGCTCTATCTCGTCGGGATTATCGGGGTCGGGATCGTCAATCGCAGCCTTAGTCGGGTCTATCGTGAAGCCCGCATCCGTCCAGACCATATGCACGAGGTCGGTTACGGTTCTGATATCTTCGGGTACGGTGCCGGCAACATAAGAAAGCACATTCGCGAAATTAGGCAACGCCTCCATATAATCGATGACTTCATTCTTATTCGCGTCAAGATTATATACATCTTCGTCTACTACGCGCGGATTGGTATTACCGTAATATAAGTTGTCTTCGTCCGCGCTCGTTAATATCTCAAATGATTCTACCGATGCAAGCCCGATGCCGTTATTCTTTATCATCAGCTTCATCGTATCGCCGTTCTGAGGATTATGAGCGTAGAAGAATATTTTGTTTATCGTTTCGTTTATTACTCCGCCGTCGGGCTCGTCGTTCATTTCGACAATCACATAACAAGTCGAAGCGGAATTTAATATCGGCAGCGGCAATAACCTTGACAATATCGAGATTAGTGTGTTGCCGAAGAGATAATCCACAACGCCGGGCACGGAAGGCTTCAAGAAATTAAATATTCCGAAATCCGCATCTTTAAGCATATTCTCGATTAGTGCGTAAATAGCCTGAAGCATCTCGTAAGGCAGCATCTTGGGCGAAGCGGATTTCTGCGCGCCTAAGAGTCCGAGCAATTCATATTGAATCGAATTAAGAAGCTCGCCGACTTTAACGGGATTAAGGTCGAGCCTTACGCTGCTGACCTCCGAGCCGCCCGGATTGGATACATTAATCTTGCCTTCATTATCTATTCTGCCTTTGCCGAGATTAATAATTACGCCCTCAACCAGCGTAGTCGCTGCTTCTTCCTGAGGCGACTGATAGATTTCATACTTATCCGGATACTCGAACGCGGATTCCGTTTCGCCCGCAAGCAGGCTTGCGATGCTTAATTCCACAAGCTGGAGAGGATTATTCATAAACCAGTCGATAATAAGATTACCAAGCCATACCTGGAAGCCCTCTCCGGAGCCTGACGGCAAACTGCCGAGCTTCAGGAACAGAGTGTCGTTATTTAACACGACATCGGCAATCGGATCTCCGCCGCCTTGCGATAAAGTCAGTTGCAGACCGTGCTCTATGCCGGAAATCGTGCTCCTTTTTACTGTGATATCCGTATTTCTTTCGTTACGCGCCGTAGACGCGCCGTTTTTCAGCGTGTATTCGGTCTGAAGCCTTAAATTAAGATCAAGCGTGCCTCTGGGCGAGAGACCGTCAATGAGATTATTTACAAGCGCCGCCATTCCGTTGGTGCCGTTGACTTTGCCGACTGAATTACCCAGCAACTTGCCGAGCAGTCCGCTCAATGCGATACCGCCGTAATTAATCGCGTCGGGGTCAAAGCCCGTTCCGTTCCAGAATGTGTTGCTGTCAATATTATAGCCGATACCGAAGTCGTCTATCGAGATTTCAAGTCTGTTATCGAATACGCCGTTGACGCCTCCGCTCGGGTCATGCTCGTCTTGATTAATCGTATCAGAGAAGTCTATATCGATCGCGAGTCCGTCAAAGCCGTTATTAAGTCTCAATCTTAAATCAACGGGTATATCCATAGGCAGCTCAAAGTCTACGCCCGCCATATAGAGAATTTGCTGTATGAAGTTCGTATTCATACAGATATCTAGTTGAACGCCTTTGATGCTCTGTTCTTCGCTGATCTTTTTCAGATAAGACATTACTCTGACTTTGATTTCCGGATTTAATACCGTAGACGGATGCGGAATTTCTTCACCGGGCTCGGGCTCGCCGGGCTCTTCCTCTTCATGCTCGATACCCTCGTCTCCTCCGATAAGGTCTTCCAATAAATCTCCGAAATCCGATATTCCGAGAAGTTTACCGAGGTCAATACCTTCAGATATATCGGTATTTAACAGACCGCTGATTATCGCGAGTAAATTCAATCCCGTCAGTTGCGCTTTCATTAAGCCGAAGCCCAATAAATCCGCGTATACGCAATTGGTCTCGCCGTTATAATATATTCCCGCGAGAATTCTCGGCGATGACGAGGACGCATATGTGAGTTCAAGCAGCAGCTTAGTCTTGGTCATATCGTCAAAATTGACGCTCGCCTTGAGTTTCAATCCGAAAATAAACTGTTCATGGACATTCAGATTAAGCTGAACACTCTCGCTAGGGAGATTAACCAGACCGGCTACAAGGTCGACAAGCGACTGTACCGCCATATTGCCGTATGAGGGGCCGGAATTCTCGCTGATGTGTATCTTAATAGATGCCTCAACCTCTATATCTATGGAATTGATATTGAGTATATCGACATAGGAGTTAAGGTCGGAGAAATCGTCGTAATTTTCGTAATCGGACGGTCTGCCTACCGCCGGGAAGTTAACCCTTGAATCAAATGGAATGATGTTATCCGAGTCGCCGAATATGAAGTTCACGCCTCCGAATGAGAAGTTCGCGTCCATTTGGTCATTGACCTCGACGTCGACATTTATAGACCAAGGAATTAAATCGCTGTGGCTGAACAGCTTGACGCCGTTATTCGTAACCTCTAAAACGCCTATTTCAATAGACGGATTAATTGTAGCCGTATTGCCGCTGAGCGTGTAATCGGAGCCCTGAACAAGCGTTACACCGTCATTCTTGATTACGAGAACGCCGATATCGATAAGTTCTTTGAACTCCAGTTTATTGCCGTCCATTGTATAATCTATAAATAACTCGTCGTTGCTGTCGTAGTAAATGCTTATGGTATCCATTACGGGCAGCACGACATCCACGCCTGCCATTTCAAGCACGAGGTCAATGAGCATCGTATTAATCATGAAGCCCAATTGAGTGCTCGAGAAGAATATCGTCGCCATCGCGCCTTCGGTCAGAAGTCCTTCGAATTTATCTATGATCTCTGTTAAATCAAGACCGAGCATTCTGCCGAGAACGCCGCTCATACTCATCAGATCTTCCGAGAATTCAGCCGCGTCCGCGCCTTCAGCTCCCCCGAGACCTAGAAGCTCCGCGATGTCGAAGTCCCCGAGCGCGCCGCTTATCAGCGAGACAAGATTAATACCCTCGAGCTTAATGCCTTCAAGGTCTAATATCGGCAATGACAGATACAGCGTCTCTTCTGCGTTCTTATAATAAATACCGAACAATAAGAAGTGCTTGGTAATACTCGAGAATTCAAGTTTTAATTCGAGTTCGTTCATATTGGAGAAATCGAGGAACATCTCCATCCTCATTTCATAGAGGTCGTAATAATTGTTAAGGAGCTCGAATGCCGCAGAATCTTCGCCCGCTAAATTATAGATGAAATTCTTAATCGTATTGAACCAGCTGATAGAAATCTTGTCGGGGCTTTCGACCAGCGCCTTATAGTAATCATAATAGCCGTGATAATCCTCGGGAATCTCTATTACGGGATCTTCGGTAATTCTGCCGTCCAAGTCGATAATCGCCCGCGCGCTGAACAATACCTGCAAGTCAATGATATCGGGCCAATTCTGATACGAGCTGTCTCCCGTCGGCGTAATATCGTAATTAAGGTCGATATAACTCGGATCCTCCTGAGTTCCCACGGGACAGGTTACGAATTCGAAACCGCCGATATTCATATTGAATTCAAATTCTTTATTTTCACCTTCGTCGTTGTATGTCTCATAAATTCTGAAGTTAATTATCATATCGGCGATATCGCCGCTGTAATCCGCCTGAATCTTGATCTCGTCGAAAGTAGGCATTGTTATTTTAATGCCGAGCAGCAGCATTAAAATGTTGAGCAAATCGCCGTTTATAAATAACGCGCTTGATTCAGTACCCAATTTCAAAAGGTCAATAAGCTCGGTTATCAGCACTTTAATATCCAGCGTTTCCTCTTCGCCCTCGCCCTCTTCGCCTTCTCCGCCGCTGGGCTCGCCGGGTTCGCCGTTCTCTTCGGGCGATTCAAAGCCGTCATCGCGGGTCATATCCTCGACTATATCAAGTATAACCTGACCTAGGTCGAGCGCTAAGCTGAATGTCGCGATATCGAAATTACTGAAGTCAATATAAATTCTTCCCTGCGTGTAATATACATACGCGGGCTTATCGCCGTATTGCAGCATCTTGAGCGTAATCAGAATCTCGCTGTTATTGAGGTCGTCAAACTGCAATTTGCCTTGCAGCTTCACGGTAATCACATCGTGTATTTCTTCTCTGAAATGCAGATTTAACAGGATATTGGATATGAATCCGCTTATATCGTTGGTCATATCATAATTTATCTCGTCAAAATCGAAATTCAGACTAAATTCAGCCGCGAAATAGAATTGCATATTCTCAATGAGCGTGTATTCGAAAAGCTCTAAGCCTTCTTCGGCGGCGTCATATAACGGTGCCTCGGGTGTCTTGAAGCCAATCAGTAAATCGCCTATGGATATGCCGAATTCGATTCCGGGATCGAAATCGTCTTCAAGGTCTTTTACTCCGCCGAATTTAGCGGAAATCTCGCCTTCAAACAAATCAATCTTAAAGCTGAGATAAGATATCGGCAGATTCATCGTAGTGCCCGGCATCAGTATCTCGACAGCTTTTGAAATCACATTCCTGCTGATATTTAACGCTATACTGCCCTTGCCTACCGTTATACCCGCAATCAGTCCGACAATATCTTTAAGCGCGATATCCTCGCTTATCATAATGTCGTCAATCAAAGCGGGCTCTACGCCTTCAGCGGGGCCCGCGGGGCCTTCGCCGAGGTCAATCCCTATCTCGCCGAGCAAATCTATAATGTTAATGGACATCGGCGCGAGTTTCATTCCAAACAGTTCGTCATACGGATTGATATACAGATAACTGCCGTCAAAGTAAATACTCATAAACGGCGTCTCCGCTCCGCCAATCTCGTCCGCTGTGAATATCTTGATAAAGACTTCTACATCATTTGCCTTGAAGTCTGTGAAGGTCAAAGTCTTTAATAGCGCCTTAATCTCGATGATATAAACGCCCGTTATCGTATCGGTGAGATTAATATTGAGGCCGATGCCTTCAATCAGCGCCGCAAGCTGAGAGGACAAGTCGTATTCAATGAAATTCTTCACCAAAGTAACGCCGTTGTTCTTAACTGCTATTTCGCCTATCTCTACAGACGAGTCGATTGTAATCACATTGCCGTTAATAACATATTTATCCGCGGTCAATTTAACTCCGTCGTTAAAAATCTCCAGGTCATGTATGGCGATGTCGGGGTTAATCGTGATTTTGTTGCCTATCAGCGAATAATCCTTATCCAGAGCAACGCTCGCGTCAACGGTTATCTTGGTTTCAAGGTAGAATGTGTTAATGCCCTCGTCAAGGATATCCACATATCTGTCGGGGTCAAAACCTCCATTCATATAAGCGTCGTGCACGGGATTGCCCTCTTTACCCGTAATAGATGTCTCGTTATATCTAATCTTGTAACTGTTGAGTATAAAGTCGGCGGAGAATCCGCTTAATACGAGATTTAATATGAACTTAAATCTGCAATCGCCTTCATAGGGCAGCAGGTAGCCGTCAGTTGTAATTGTAAGCTCGCCGATTGTAATTTCGGGATTTAATATGATATCCTGTCCGTCCACATTATAATCCGTTCCGGACACTAAAGTTACGCCGTCGTTTATCACAACGATTTCACCGGGCTCTATACAGTCATTAATATGGATTACATTATTATCAAGAGTATAACCGTAATTCTCGTATGATATCTTTAAGGATAAATCGTCTAATTCCGGCAGCATTAATTCATAACCGGACAGCTCTTCGAGTATCCATAACGTAAGCGTGCTGAGCGATACCTGAATGGCATTTCTCGTCGCCTTTATCTCGCCTATGAACGAGAATATGAATTTAGTAATCGATAACTTCTCTTCATATACCTTTACCAAGAACTCGAGCGTTCCCTCAGCTGTCGATACCTGAACGATGTACCAGCCGTCTACAAGCGCGGAGATAGTCTCGTTGACTGTTATCAGCAGCTTATCCTGACCTTCATTAAGTTCAATATAATCAGAGTATATTTCGCTGTCGCCCGTATCTAATATTACGGAATTGTCGTATCTCTTGATTATTTTAACATTTGTTATCGGATTGCCTTTAAGGTCTACGCCTATCTCGGTCACTACCTCGGGCTTATCCTTATACAGATAATATTTTACTCTGTCCGTAAGTTGCGGGACAGGGCTTTCGGGATCTAGCGGCACGCCTGCAGCGTCGATTTTCTCGACTTCGCCGACCTCGTCAGGCTCGGGGAATAACAGCTCTATTATATTATTAATATCAAATTTCAACGGCGGCGCGCCTTTAAGTATTCCGAGATCGAGATACAGCCAGCCGTCAAGCACATACAGGCTTAACATGAACTCCCTGCCTCCGTCCGAGACATTGAAGAATTCAATCATGAGTTCAATATTTCCAATTAATAGAGCCGGATCTAATTCAAAACCGTCCTGAATAAGGCTTAATATATCAATTCTGCCGCCGAACAGATCGGCTATGCCGATATTGGCGTAGAAATTAAATTCGATTCTCGCGCCCTCGCTTTCTTCAAATTCCAGCTTGAATTCGGGTATATCAAGTATCTCATAGAGATTATCCGTAAGGTCGAATATCTGAGCCGAAGACTCGTAACCCATTTCGCCCGACAACTCCAGATAGAACTTCTCAAGCGAATTTATAATCACGCTTTCGTTCATTCTCGATAATATGCCTTCCGAGAGCGTAATCGGAATACTCTGCATATTGAAATTAAGACCTCCGAGCCTGAACATGACATACGGGTCAAGTTCGGGATCTCTTTCGGTATTTTCGGGGTTAAGCAGAATTAATTTCAATGTCGCTTCCGCGCCCCTGTCGGGATGCGAATTCAAGCCGAGGCTGATCTCCGCGAAATCGTTAACGCCGCTGAAATCAAAATCCAATCCTAGAATATTGAGTATCTTAGACACAAGGAGCGGCTCCGCGGAACTCTCAATACCGAAAGTTCTCGAGAATGTCAGCATCGCGATATGCGGCAGCAATACCTCGAACATCAGGTCATAAAAAGACATATCGCTGTAATCAGGCTCTTCTTCGGCAGATCCGGGGTCTTCTTCCGGCTCTGTATCCTCGGTTTCCATACCCGACAAAGATGTTGAAGACAACACCGCGTTAAGGTCGAGACCCGTCAATTTGAAAGGCGGTAATCCGAGAGAGGGTATATCGACAAACAGCACTCCGTTTTCGCTGATTATGACTTCGCCGTCCTCGGTCTCGATATAGTGTTCCGCGCCGTTATAGTAAATCACGCCGTACGGCAACATATATTCGACATCGTTATACTTTACAACTTTGAATATTTCAAGATACAGCTCGATCTTAGAGAAATCGGTGAAATCGACATTAGCCTTAATATTTATAATATAGTGATAATCCCTGCCCTCCTCCGGACTGAAATCATCTAGTTCGATTATCAATTGGAGCATAGATTCCATACCCGGGAACAAATCATTAATAAATCCGCCCGCATCAATGGCATAACCGTCAACGGGATGTAATTTTATCTCGATTGTGGTCTCTAAATGCACCTTGGAAAGCGAATTTATTACCGAATAATTTTCCAGTTTCGCGGGATTTTCTTCGCCGTCGATATAAGGCTCTATCGGGTCTAATATCAATGGTCTGAAATCGCGGCTGCCTATTACTATCATCTTGGCGTTTTCGCCGAGCGCCGCCGGAGCGCCGCCGATATCAAGGCTGAATAGCGCCTCTCTGCCCACTTCGCCCTCGTTTAATTTAAGTCTGACCTTTATTTTGCTGTTAGACAGCATATCGCCGTCTCTGCCCAGTATTATCTCTATATCTGCTGATAAATCGGGAATGACGGACTCGTCTCTTAATTTTTCGCCGTCATAGATAACGGTAAGCGCTCCGACGACTACCGCTTCGTCAAGCGTAACGGTATTGCCCTCAATCACATAATCCGCGCCCTCTGTAAGCGTCGTGCCGTCATTTTCGATAAAGAACAATTCGGGTAATATCGCTTCACAGATTGATTCGTTAATTGTAATTACTCTTCCGTCAATTTCATAATCTTCGCCTAAAGGCCTGATTAATTCGCCCGTCGCATGCGAAATCTTACCGACGCTCAAGAAATCAAAGACGTTTTTCACGAATTTATTATGAAGTTTTATCTTCATACCCTGAGGCGTAATCGTAACGGATTCGAACATTTTAAGCAGCACGGAATAATCCGTCTCGTACTCGTCATCGCCTTCGACGGGAGAGGGCTCTTCTTCCTCTTCATCTTCGCCGCCGCCTAAATTCAGCAAACTGTTAAGGTCGATATTCGGCACCTTGACGGAATATAATCCTATCGCGGGCGCGTCGAGGTACAACGATTGCTCGAATCCCACCAGATACGCTCTCAAGAATAGCTTTCTTACAGCGTATTCGCCTGTAATCGGGTTTTTGCCGTCGTGCTGATAAATCTCAATAAGCACTTCGGAATCCGCTATATTAATGATATTAATATTAGCGAATACATTAATCTCTACAAGTAAATCTATATCCTCGATGATGTTAATTCCGAATCTGGAGTTAAACAGATGCTTTAACAAATCCGACAAGTCAAGGTACTGATCATCCATATTGGTCTCAAAGAATATGCTCGTCGCAAAGGATATCGTGTCTATTTCGCGTATATTTACATACTTGGGCGTGTCGTTGACGCTTTCGGGTCTTATCGTTCTGTCGTCAAAACTTACATTATTCAGTCCGAATTCAAAGCTCATACCGCCGCCGTATGTATAGGTAGCGGGGTTATCTACGAAAGTCATCTCGAATTCCAGCATTCTCTCGGCTATCGAGAATCTCATCATAAAGTCCTCGATTGTATCGTTGTCAAGCTCGGACTCGATGCCGATGAGGTCAAGCACGCCCTGGATGAAAGTATTGGTAAAGTAAATGAATATGCCGGATGTGCCCGGAACGCCTTCCTCGCCGTCCGTAATCACGATACTGCTTATCATGCTTGCGATTATCTTGAACGGGTTATCGCCTACGGCAGGATCGGTCTCGGCAGGATCGGTCTCGGCAGCGTCTGTTTCCGCGGGATCAGCGGGATTTACTTCATCGGGCTGCGGTAAAATATGCTCAAGCGAAGGTATAAGCAAGTCCGTAACCAGAATATGCGGTATATCAAACCAAGGCAGATCCACATATAATTCGCCCGTTCTGACATCGTAGAAAGCGGTAAGAATATTCTCTATTACCGGCTCTCCCGTCTCGGGATCGATATTTGTGGTATCCTCTATCCAGTCGATTCTTAGAAGTGCCTCGGAATCCATAAAGTTCTTAAGGCATAATTTCAAATCTATCGAGAACAGGAATTCGCCGTGGTCGAAACCTTCGGGAATCATAAAGAAATCCACATCCCCGAACAGCGAGCTGAGTATTCCGCCGAGGTTATACACTTTGCCTTCTCCGCCCGGCAAATCGTAATGAAGCATACCGGACATCGAGAGCGTTACTGAATCGTATTCTTCATAACTCTTATAATCCGATGTATCGAAATTTATTGCCTGCTCAATCAGCATAATGGAGTAATTCTGCAGTCCCAGATAAATGTGCGGAGGATCAAAACCTTCTTCGGGCACAAATTCTATCTGCAGCCTGAACTGCGTGTCGAGCGGGTCGATTAACAGCCTTATATCCTGAATCTCCGGCAGAGCGAGTTCAATGCCGATATAATCGGATATAATATCCATAATATTTACCGACAGCACCAGCGCGATATCGCCGTTGCCCATAATATTTAAGGTGTCGATTACCTCCAGAATGAGCGACAGCACATCGCCTTCTTCTTCATCGCCTTCGGCAGCGCTTACCCCGGACGGGTCGGATCCGCCGCTAAACAAATCGAAAATGGAATCGAATTTAATCAAGTCGGTCAGATCGTTGTCGATTCCCATCCCTTCAAGGAAAGTCTCGCCTTCGACATAGAGTTCGATTTTGATTTGGTCGTCTATTATCGGAAGACCGATAAATACCCTGTCGTTGCCGTTGTAGAACAATTCCGCGAGAATTTCATCGTATTTTTTAATCGATAGGTAAATCTCGGAATCCGCGACATTTAATACATTCAGATTAATCTTAAAGGAAATAGTGTATATTCTTTCAAATTCCTGAGGCAGAATTATAGGAATACTGATATCCTCGCCGACGATAGCGGACAATATGGACCCCAGGTCGATTTCTCCTTCGTGAAGCGATAAATCAAGCTCGAATTCCGCCTGAACGGACAGCATTTCGATCTCGTACAGCGAGCCGTATTCGTGCAGACCGGCAATATCGATAGAGCTGCTGCCTCCGAGCGAGAATTTAGGAATACCGACTTTTAATCCGAGTTCGGTGCTTCCCGTGCCTATCGCATTAATAATGAGTTCGATGCCGTTCTCACCGTCAATTGAGCCCTCTACATTTAATTCCGCTCCGATATCCACGCCGAGCAGCGCAAAGAGCACATTTACAAATTGCGAGTTCAATAACAGGCTGATTTTATCGAAATTATATATCAACTCGAGCAGAGCGCCCGTCACATCGATTTCTTCTGGCTCGCCCGGCTCTTCGGGATCTTCGGGATCTTCGGGCATCTCGGGCTCTTCGGGCACCTCGGGCGTCTCGCCGCCGACGAACAGCATATCGAATAACTCGTCGATATCAATGGGTATCGCGACCTTGGGAAGTCCGAGTTCGTTCAGGTTAAGATACAGCGTATTATTGAAGTAATAGACCTCCATCAGCAATTGCTCGCCGATCTTGCTGTTCTCGTCGAATATATCCGTATATATATCTCGTGTAACGGACATATATAAATTCAAATCATTAAACAATAACGGCAAATCATCAATGCTCTTAATGTTGAACGCTTCGGATATCGGGATATTTAATTCTATTCTGAAATTAAATACTTCAAGCAGCGGGTCAATCTGCAAATCAAATAAATCAAGTCCTACGAGCTCGCCGATTCCGTCAAGCTCCACGATATTGACGGCGTCGGAATCAAAGTATACTACGCCTGCCCATTCCATATGGAGCGCGCCCGCTTCGGTAATTGTCTCGAAAGTGCCTTTACTGAAATCGAATTGCTTATTGAACGAGAACTCAAGTCCGCCAATCTTTACGCCGGCTTGGACGAGCTTGCCGAGCCCGTTGTCGGTTCTCATATTTACCTGCATAGAGATATTATCAAATCTTCCCTCGTCAAATTCAATCGTGAGTCCCGAGAAAGTATCGACATCGTAGATAAGTGATGGCATATTGAGGTCAAGACCGATAAGACCCATTACGGTGTCGAGCAGATCGGTCGCGAACTCAACGGAAATTCCGCCGTTGCCGATATTTATGCCGGCAAACATCTTGAATATCATACCGACTACATCGCCGCTCGGCTCTTCCTCGCCCTCGGCCAGGAGCACCTCGTCGGTGAATAATCCGCCTAGCAGATCCTCTAATAAGGATCTGAAATCTATTTCGTTAATCTTAAATTTAAGATTTATCGATGACAAATCCACATATAACGCACCGTTCGGCCCCTCGGTGCCAAGATAGTAAAGTCCTATCATTATAGGCCCTTCGCCTTCAAAGCCGCATTCCGTCATATCAAAGATTTCAATTGCGAATTCGCTGTGGGCGATATCGATTAATAACGGAGAAGCAAGGTCGAATTTCAGATTAGCCTGAATTACAATGCGGTATTTAAGACTGAATTCGTCTTGGAACTTAACCATTAAAGGTATTTGCGAAATCGTGGGGCCTAATAATGTTCCCAGGATGTTATTTAAGTTAGATTCAAGACCTTCCTCGGCAAATAGATCTACATCTACCGTCGCGCTCATATACAGGTAATCTACGATATCCGTATATACTACGGGCATACCCGTCTCAAGGTCTCTTCTGTCAATCGAATTAGCTTCGCCTACGGGAAAGGACAGACTCAAATTCTTCAGATCGATATCGAAATGCGTTTCATCGTCGATACTGAATCTGATACCAAGCAGCGAGCCTTGGGTGCCTAGGCTTATTTCAATGCCCTCAGACTCCGTCAAATCGGGGATAACATCTCCGTAACCGAGATAATTGAGCGCGGTCTGGAGCACTTCGCCCGATATGGACAGCGCCAGCCCCTGCTCGAATATTGAAAGCCTGACAACGCCGCTTAAAGCCTTGAAGAACTTGGCTATGTCGAAAGCGCTTTCTTCGCCGTCGCCGCCGTCGCCTTCACCGCCGTCGCCCTCCGCGGGCAGAAATATCCTGCCTATTCCGAGCAGCTTCTGGATATCGAAAGGTATCTTTATCGCGGGAAGCCCTATGATCTTTTCAAGGTTAATTCCGAGTTCGCCGTTGAAGTAGTAAATACTCATTACGGTCTCATAAGAGATATTTCCCGCTCCGTCGTCTATGATCTTATATAGCGCGATATACAGTTCCATACCGAAAAGGCTATCCGTCTCCGCAAGATTAGCGGCAAGCTCGATCGTAAGCAGATATCTGCCGCTCAGCGTATCGAGCAGATTAATCGGCATCACATCTTCAAGACCCAGTAAGTCCTCAAGCAGAGCGGAGAAATCAAATGTATCCGTGCCGATGCCGAAATCAATCTCCGCGCTCATGCTGAGATTAATCATCAGACTGCTGTATCCCGTATAATCTCCGAGATTTCCGAATACCTCGCCTATTACGGGATTATCGCCTATCGGATCGGAATCGTTTATCCATAGGTCGGAATTATTAATGCTCAAGCTGATACCGAAATCGGGGTTGTAGAAAAGCTTTAAGTCAAATCCTATTTCTTTCGGTATTACCGTGCCCGAATACCTTTCAAATCTTAACGCAGCGTATACATCGGGCATGAGCATCTCGAAACCCAGCATGCTCATAACCATAGTGAGCAAATGCTGATCCAGCATAAGCGTCGTCATATTCTCGCTGAAATTGATATAGCCGAGAATATCCATAATGGACAGTATATCGGGCGCGCCGCTTTCCGCCGCGTTCACCTCTTCCGCCGCGCTTACATCTTCTCCCGCAAATAGGGATTTAATGAGTTCTGTGATGTTGAACATATCCCTGAACTTGACTTTAAGGTCAAGCGAGGGGATTGTCACATATATTATGTCTACTGTACTCGTTACATAATATATACCGATTAAAGGCACATCTTCTTCGGGAGTAACCTCGTAGAGTATAAAGAGTAGTTCTAATTTAAGGTTTCTGATAATCCTGTCTATTTCGATATTGTCAAGACCTCTCAAATCCAGCGAGCCGAGGTCGATACCCGAAATTCTCGCTTCGATATCCGCTCTTAACTTAATATCCTTATCGTCTTCGGATTCCATAAAGAACAGCAGATTGCCTATAACATCGCTCAAAGAATTACCGAGATCGACAGATTCGCCGGGCGCCGTAATACCCGTAGTCAGACCCAGATTAACCGAGGTCTTCAGATGCAGGCTCGTGATATCCTTGACATTTACGGCGTCGTGTCTTAATTCGCCGATTAAATTGCTGTAATCGTCGCTTATCTCGCTTATCGCCGTATCGAAATACAGAGCGTAGTCGATAAGGCTCAGACTTATAGCCGCGCCGTTATCGGTATCAATGGAAAGCGACATCCTGTCGGGGCTAATCTCTATCGTAGCGCCCGCTAAAGAAGGCATTAGTTCGCCGATGCCGATAAGATTAAACAGCTGTTGCAGAAGCGCTCCGTTAGCTTCAATTATTAAGCCGTTTTCAATAGTCAGATTGAGTATTGGGCTGATAAGACCCAGTAATTCTTCTTCCCCTTCGCCTTCGGTTCCGCCGCCTTCATCGCCCTCGCTCGCGTTAACGATATCTTCGGGGAGCATACCTTTAACAAGCTCCGAGAGCATTCCGCTGATATTAAGTCCTTGAACTTTTACGGGCGTAATGCCGAAATACGACGCGTCGAGATACAGAGCGTCTTCTAATGAATCGTAATACAATATCGCGATAAGGTAATCGTTTGTGAACAGATTATCGCCGTGATTGTTGTCCAAATCGACATACAGCGACAATATGAGTTCAATACCTAAATCGAAGTTATTAATATTTATCCTTAATGCGACATCCACGCCCATTGAAGCGTATACGACATCGCCTTCGCCGTCTCCTACCGTCACATCGAACAGACCGTTGTTATCCAGAGAATTAATGATATTATTGAGTTCTTCGGCAAATTCCGAGGTCAGAGTAATATCGAATTCCGCTTTGGTAGTAACCGTAAACGACAGTTCTCTCCAGTCTATGTAACCCGTAAAGTCGGGCAGGAAATCAACCGCGTTAAGACCGATCAGCATACCTCCGACCGCAAAGTTGAATTCGAGGTTTTCATTAATGTTAACGCCTAAATTCAGCGACAAATCATTAAAATCAATTCCGACTTTGATATTGTCTATTTCGGGAAGCATAATATTTATGCCGAGAAGCGCTAACGCCGTTACAAGCCCGTCGCCCGCAATCAGCAATTCCGCCGCGCCGCCGGCGCCGTCTATTGTAATAGAAGTAATCAGACTCTTTATAAGACCGATAATATCTATTTCCTCTCCCGTTCCGGGCTCTTCCGGTTCTCCCGGTTCTTCGGGCTCTTCGGGCTCTTCTCCGCCGATAATGCCGCCAAAGAGACCGCTCAGCATATTCATCAGCCCGATATCTTCAATCATGAACGGTTGCGCGCCGAGATAGCTTAAATCAAGATATACTGCATCGATATATGTTTCGCCTATTAATATTGCATGACTGTCGTAATATACTCCGATAATCAGCTTTTCTCCCGTAGATTCGACTTTGTATATTTCAAGGAGTATTTCGGCATAATCAAGAGTTTTAATATTGATATTCACGCCGAGATTAATTCTGTACGCGCCCTCCAGAGATTCGTTGATATTGAGATATAGCATTATATCGTCAAGAAGTTCCGCTATCGCGCCTTCAAGCCCAATCAGATCGCCGATTGAGCCCACGGTATCGGACAAATCCAGCGGCTCTTGCGCGCCCGCCCTGTAATTCATACGGATGCTCGCCTGTACGGAAAGCACCTCGAGTTCGTTTAAGTCCGAATATTTATCGAGTTCTTCGGGTTCGGGGAGTATCTGCTGCTTTTCGAATTTAAGGCTTAATCCTCCGAGTTTAAGCATCAAATCCACGCCGGGCAAATCCGCGAATATGCCGAGTGAAATATATTCGTCGAATTCCGCGCCGATTTTGATTTCTTCGATTAGAGTCTGGAAATTAATTCCCTCAAGCTCGATTCCGAATTGAGTGAGTATAAAGGCTATGAACGCACCGTTAATTCCCGCGTAAATGCTATTCGCGCCGACTTGCAACTGTAACAGTACTTCGGTTAAATAAGCGGGATTTTCCTCTTCGGCGGCGTTGACAATTTCATTTAGCGCCGCGAATACATCCTCGTCTTCTTCGCCAGAAGGCAATAATCCGCCGATAAGTCCCGAAAGGTCAAGACCGCTGTATTTAAGATATGTTACGCCGAATATAGGCGCGTTTACATACACTGTGCCGTCGTAATAATATAATTCAAGAGCAATTTTTCTTGCATCATCTTCAAGAGTGTAGAGTTTAAGCGCTACCTCTAGCGATTCGAGTAATGACTGGATATCGTCCGTTCTTGACAAATCGATATTGACCATCAAATCGTAGAACAGATTGATATTTGCTTCGGATACGACATTAATATCGATTTCGTCAATTAAATCCGTAAACTGACCGATAAGACTCTTTAAGGCGGAATCCGATTCTTCAAGCGTAAGCGAAACTTCTCCGCTCGCAGTAAGCGAGACATCCGAGAAGTTTTCAAGCTTCAATTCGGTATATTCCTGAACATTTATATTAAATTCCTGCGGCTCAAGACCTACATTTAATTCGGAAATGCTTATGCCCGCGTAGTTTTCATCGTTTATGCTCGCGCGCATACCCAGAGAAAGCCCGTCGTTAAAGGACATATACAGATCAAGTCCGAGGTCGGGAAGCGTCGCGTCGATACCGAGCATGGACGCGAGTACGGATAACGAGGTCTTAACAAGACTTACGCTTATTCCGTCGGACGAGAGGTCTATGCTCTCGATAAGATCATTGATAAGCGCTATAATGTCTATTCCGGCAAGGATATCTTCTCCCTCTCCGTCTTCGCCTTCGCCTTCGCCGTCAGCCGCAAGAAGAATATCGTCGCCCGTTACGCTAAGCGCTATTTTCAGCTTGGGAAGTTGTATGCCTCTGACGCCGAGCGCCGTATCCGCGCCTAATCTCGTCGCGTCCAGATACAGGTATTCTCCGTCGTAATAAGCGCTTACCAGAGAGTTAAGATTGCCGTCTTTTCTTGACAGAATCTCTATCATTACCTCGATGGAAGATAAATCCGTAATGTCGATATTTGCGGCGACTCTTATAGTCAGATTACCCGAAACATTCTCGGTAAAGTATAGTTCGGCAAGTATTGAATTCAGCATTTCGGCTATATCTCCGCCGACCATATCGCCCGCTGCGCCGAGCAGAGCCGTCAAATCGTATTTGCCTTCGCTGAACGCGTATTCGATATCAATAACGGTGCTGAGAGATATGTATTGTATCTCGTCAAAGCTCTTGAAGGCGCTAAAATCATCGGGAAGTATATTTGCTGCGGTAAAGCCCGCTTTAAGACCTCCCAAGACTATGGACAACGCGGGATCTTCGCCCTCTTGAACCATATCAAGCCCTAAGACTATTCCGAGTTCGATACCTCTCGGACCTTTAATATAAATTCTGCTCTCCTCGGTAATCTCGGGAACATCAAGCTCAACGCCGAGCATTTCGAGAACGACATTTAATAATGTCTCGCCGAGATATACTGCTATCTCGTCCGTAGAAATATTAATACCCGCGATTAAGGAGCCGATAAGCTCTATCATATCCGCAGGCTCGGTTTCTCCGGGCTCTTGAGGCTCTTCGGGCTCTTCAATTTCATCCTCTTCGGGAACTTCGGGAGTAGCGTTCAAGAGCGAATCAAGCATATCTTCGATGGACAGATTAATTCTAAACATCGGCAGTCCGACATTGGATGCGTCCACAAATACCGCGGATACGCCTTCGCTGTCCTTGCCGTAATAAATTGTCAGCAAATTATCTTCGCCGCCGAGCGCCTTAATGCCCACCAATAACTCTATTCCCGTTAAAGCCAGGCTCTCGAGGCCTTCGCCCGAAAGTAATCCGCTTATTGACAGTCCGCTGATATTTATGTTTCCTTGAATGTTTATCTCTATTCCCGCAACAAAGGGATTCTCGATATTAAGAATCAAATTCAGATCGCCGAGCAACGAGCCGAGCATTGAGCCGACATCGAATTTATCCAGATCTCCAGCGTTGAATTCAATGACGACATTGCTCTCGATATGTATCGTTGTGATATCATCGATGTCCTGATAGCCCTCTGGACTGAAATTGTCAAGGTCTTCTATAAAGTCGGGAATATAACCTAAAGAAATTTTATTGATTTCAAGGTCCAAAGAAGTGTCGGAATCGAACATCACCGACAGCTTGCCGTAAATGCCGAATTCCCTGTCGCCGTCTAATAAACCCAGCCTGAGCAGCACGGAATCAATAGGTAGCGAGCCCGTAATTCCGAGACCCTCTGCTAAAGTAGTTATGAATTCATTGTCAAGCGAAATATCTATGGATTTCTTGCCGTCTACTCCGCGCTCTATACTGCCGAGTACTTTGAAAATAAGTCCCATTACATCGAGCTCCGCCTCTGATTCTTCGGCTGAGAGCGGTACTATTTTGTAAGTGCTCAATCTCTGGATATTATTCACGGCTTCATCGTATGTGGCGCCGCCGAACGCGCTCATAACCGCTTCCTGTATGTCTTCGGACGGAGGATTAATCGCGTTAATTATCGTATCCTTAATTCCGTCTATTAAGCCGTTGAGCGTATTTGTCAGATTAATGCCGGAAATCTTAGCCTTAGGGAAGCCGATTTCGGACATATCTATAAAGAACGCCTCTTCGGAGCCTATGTAATACATCGAAATCAAAGCATCGTCATAGCCGTCGGCGTCCATTTCGTTAATTTTTATCAAAATTTTATTCTTGTCGTTATCGAGTAAATCGAGATCGCCCTGAATTCTAACTTTCAGACCGATTACGCCTTCTTTTATGGAAATCGTTCTCGTGCCGAGCATTCCTAGGTCTTCTATGCCGAGTAGCGGCGCGATAGCTCCGAGCAGCGTATTGACGGTTACGGTCGTGTCCGAGCCGTTATTTAACGCCATGCCCATTTCGATATCGATATTCGTCATGCTGAAATTCTCGTATCCGACGAATTCGGGAAGCGTTATCTCAATCTCTTCCGCGTCCGAGCCGATATATTTGTTAAATAAGTTTACTCCGAATTTCAAGTCGGAATTTTTATCTTTCTTATCAATATCGATTCCGCCTTCTTTAAATTTGCCGTTTACTATCTCCGCGGTCAGCTTCACATCGATATCGGGAATTTTAGAAGGCAGCTCTTTAAGCGTTACCCCGAACAAGCCCATAAATATATCGTCGAGATTGACTCCGGGCAATATGGCGCCCACGATAGGAAGCAATCCCTGAATCTTGCCTACAAGGGCATTGATATCTATATCGATGCTCAGGTTTTCCTTATTGCCGTCTACGGTGTACTCGACCTTAAAAGCCGCGGCTAACACTTCGAACATCATATTGAGCACGGCGTCGAGCGTCATGCCGAATCCGGACATTAATTCGTTGATTTTATCTTCAAGCCCTTCAAGTCCTAGCGCATCGACAAATTCAATCGCCTGATTGATGTTTAAGTCCTCTAACATAAGATTGGGACCGTCGTTACCCGCAATGTCTATGTACATCATTCCCTGATGGTAATACAGTCCCAATACAAGTTTTTCTTCATCGTCGTCCGTCACAATCTCAAAGTTTATAATAGTCTTGGAATTGTTATACAAGTCGATACGGCCAGCGATATTTATATTAAATTCCTTTCTCTCGCCTTTATCTATGTAGGATTTACTTGAAAAATCGAATACAATTAACTGGGTTGTAGGGTCGATTTGATTGCCGGAGGCTGCAATCGAATTCATCATTTTATCCAGTGCTTGTTTTATACCCATACTTTGAGCCGGCGGGGTCGGCGTAGGACTCGGTGAGGGTGAGGGTTCGGGTCTTATCGGACAAGCCGCAAGCACCATAACAAGCAATACGCTCAGAATAATTACTGTTAAAACCTTTAAGTTAAAACGATTTTTCATACTTAGTCCTCCGCATCTCTAAACGGCGAGATTTATGCAATATAATCTTACTACACACACTCTAAAAAGTCAAGAAAGATATTTTTTATATATATAACTATATGCAAAATATATCACAGGAAGATATATCAATATATGCGCTTAATTTTACACCATATCTAGTGATGAAAAAATACGCATAAAACAACCTGTAGTTTTTCATAATAAAAAATGGGTATTACCCATAAATTATTGCTAAATATTTGTTAGATTTATTGCTGAAAATCCTCCGATTAAAATCGCTTTATAAGCTCAGCTTATTGATATTATAAGAAATTATTATGACCTTTTTCAGGTTTTATATCCCGTTTTTATTCAGGAAGTCGTTCAGGTATTTGGTGTATTGCTCTTTATGCTTTGAAAAAGATTTCGCATGCGGCGATCCTTCAAAGAATTTTAGCTCGGCGCCGGGATTTGCTTCCTTGAGTTTAAGGGCATGCGAGAACGGCGTAAATGCGTCGCCTTTGGAATGCAGTATCAATACGGGACAAGTAATTTTCTTTACCGCCGCCGCTATATCTATTAAGTCAAGCCTCGCGCCCGTAGTTATAAAGCCTCCGATAATAATTGCGGGGTACATAATCTTAATGAGCCTCGGGAACATCGTAGAGCCCACATCGTGTATGATATCCTTAAAAGACGCGAAAGAACAGTAAGATATCACATATTTGATGTCGTTTCTCAAAGACGCGGTAAGTATCGCGGTAGCAGCGCCCAAGGATATGCCGAATATGCCGATTTCCGCTTTTTCGTCCATTTTATAAATTTCTTCTATCCACTGTTCGGCGTCGCTTCTCTCGTAATACCCGAAAGTAATGCCTCTGCCGCCCGTATTGCCGCACTTTCTCGCGTCGGGCGCGATGCAATTTATGCCCCTTCGGGTCATAACGCACGCGTATTTGCCGCAGGTTACGCTGTTATTAGTGTAGCCGTGCAGCATTAAAAGGTATTTATGGCTATTCTTGTCACCAGCGGGAAAGAATCTGGCGGACATTTCGTAACCAAGATTGCTCGTTAAATAAATATCTTTATGAAAAGGATTGATTTCGCCGTGGGGAATGTTCTCTTTCCATTCGTTTCTGTATATCATTTGATGCGTTCTCGAGGATGCGAAATTGACTTTTATCGAGAAAATTATTCCTGAAAGCATATACAGGAAAGCAAGAAATAATATCGCGCCGACAATTGAAAGGACAATATCCATAAGCCCTTAATACTTGTTGTAGACTTTTTCGGCGAAGCCGAGAAGATTATTTATCTCAATCACTCTGCCGTCGTCAAGCGTAACCTTGCCGCTGAACTTGCCGAATACCTGATGCTGAACGGTCTTTAGCACTAGCAGGTTAATATAAGCGCTGCGGTCGAGTACGGGCGTAAATTCCATCTCGAATCTCTTGTCGTCAGATGTAAAAGTCCACGGCGACATATAATCTTCCCTGCCGTTCTTCATCGGGATATTAAATGTCACTTCTGACAGTTTATGCGCCTCGCCGTTATAAAAAATCATATTCTCTGTCGCTTTGGAAGTGTCGCCGAAACCATAACCTATGTTAAATCCGAAAGGCGTTCCGTCGGGCAGAATATTGGACATAGAGCCCCAGTACCAGGTGTTCTTGTAAGTCCATACTCCCCTGCCCCAATCGAGCGTGCCCATTGAATCCGAGGTATTTAACTCATATACCGTATCGCCGAGACTTATCACGCCCGAGGCTTTCATGCAGTTGATTTTCTGATTATAATAGAACGCCTTTTTATCGCCGGGAAACGGCGTGGCGATTACCATCGTGTCTTCGGGCTCGTCAGAAAGCGTAATTTCCGCGTTCAAATCGTTGCCCTTATAAAAATTCAGTATTTTAGCCCTGATTGTTCTGACGCCGTCCGCAGTGGTAAACTTCATATTCGCTTTGCTGTTCTTAAATTCCGTAACGCCCTGAGCGGAGGTCTCCGGCAACTTTAATTTACCCATAGTAAACGGAATTATCAGCGTCTTGGTAATTTCGGACGGATTAATAAAGTCAAAAAGCGTCGCGCTAATAAGCGCCATATAGGAATTATCCGCAACCGTAAGGGCAATTGCGTGCTTGCTGTTGCCTATGTAATAATAATCCCATTCCTTAATTCTGAATTTTTTGGCGCGGATCTTGTCCCGCTCGTATTTTAACAATAATGAAGTAGCATATCCGGGCTCGCGTAATACGCCGTTCTCGTCTAATAACGCGCCCGGGCGCTGAATACGGTGTTGGTCTTTCATACTATCCTCCACATAATAATTGATTATATACCTTTAGCGGCTCATAGTCAACGGCGGTTTTATTCGATAACGGGCTCAGTTCCTTCTGCTTTAGGCCGCAAATGCCTGTAATACAGCGCCATTGTCGTACTATGATAGGGAATGACATAGATAAGCAATATGCCGAAAGTCAGCAAAGAGAGCAGATACCAGCCGATAAAGCTGAGATTGAGCAGGAAAAATTCCATTTTATGCCCCGTCATTAGCCGTTCGCTCTCCCTCAAGCAGTCCATAATGCCTTGCTCGGGCTTTTCCGCTCTGATATACGAAGATTGCGAATACTGAATCGCCTTGATAATGCCGGGAATGATTAACAATAATGCCCACAGGAATATGATTATATATCTGACAATTACCGTGCCTAAATGCAGAAAATAAGTATTGATATCCTTTACCCTGAAAGAATAGAACAATTCAATAAATTCCGTCTTTCCCTCGTCGATATATGTTAAATAAAAGCGGCAAAGACCGAATATTACTACCGTAAGCGCTATCATTATCAGCTGTCCGAGACCGAGCAGCGTATTAATAGGACCCAGTAAAACACCCGCAATCAAGTTGCCCACAAACAATATAAACACATTGCCTTTGATTTTTGCTTTGGCATCCTCTTTGATTTTACCGAAATTGATTGTATCCATTACTCCTCCTGATATTTATATATTATACTACACTTCTGCAAAAAAATAAATGGTTATTTATCATTTATCTCATATGGTTAAGATAATTGACAAAGTAACCTATAAATCCCCTGTTGATTTCTCTGTTTATTTCAAAGCGGCTTCTTAAATGCAGATGATATTTAGCCATTGTCGTCGAATAATAGGGTAATAAATATATCAGCAACAGCCCGCCCGTCAGCGGCGCGAGGATAAATAAAGGCAGGAATGTAACATCCAGCAGGAATAGTTCGAACTTGTGCCATTTCATCATTCTTTTGCTTACAAAAAGGCATTTAACAGAGCTGTAATCGGGCTCGGCGGCTCTCAGATATTTTACCTGCGAATACGCGTATCTTTTTATCAGACCGGGGATAAGCAGCAGCGTCGCCGAAAGCAGTATAATCACATATTTGATGACAAAGGTCGTAAAATGCCTGATAAAACGCCTGACGCTCTTATACGGGATAAAAAGCTGCTTGTAGTCTATTACGCCTTTTTCGCCGAACTTCAGATATATGCCGCTCAATCCGAATTCGAGCACGCATGTAAAGACAAGGACGGGAATTAATACAAGATATATATCCCTGAAAAATATAGCCGAGCCCACTAATAAATCTACGAGAAGATTAGCGGCGAAAAGGCTTATAACATTGCCTTTAATATACGCCCTAGCCCGTTTTTTCAAATCCGTCCTGATGAATTTATCCATTAATCTTAGTATAATAAGACCATTTGAAAATAACCCGGGCGCATAAAAATCTTAACAAAAACGGAACAATACGCCGTAATTTTTTCCTGAAAGCCTTGAAATTAATCGAAATCTTATTAACTAAGCGAGGTAAAAAGATTAAGAATAATAATTTAAGGGAAAATACAAATAATGATAGTAATAACACAAGGAGGTAATTTTCATGCAAAAATTCAGACCCGGCGAACTTGCTCCTAAATCCGGACAATACAGAGTGGTTGACCAAAACGGTAATACTATGTATACGGTCGATGTAGAAAGAGGCGAACATCTTCCGCCCACTCAAAGCAGCGATTGGCATCTTGAAATTGACTGAGTTTATTCCGCCGTCCTTTAAGGACGGCGTAATATTCAGATTAAAGAAAAAAGTCAGATACCCTGACTTTCGATTAAATATTTTTTATCGCATTACATAACGCTTACATCTTATTTCTTGTATAAAAGCATAATACCAGCACTTTGATTTTCTTGCCCTTTAACTGTTCGAGCTGATCTTCGATCATTTCGTACCATTCTTCTTTTTCGGCGTCGTCGTCACTCGGCGAGAGCGAATCGTCGGGTCTTAAATCATAGGGAATGGTTAGTTCCGCGACAAGGTATTTCTGCGGCGGCTGGGGATTGCCGTCCTCGTCGTTTATTGTCATTGTGATGAAATCGTTGCCGTATATATATGTGCCTTTATATACCGGGAATTCTCCGGGCTTGGGGTTAACGGTGTCCTGAACAAAAATCTCGCCGTGCTTTAAGAGCATCAGCCCGTCATACTGCTTGACGGTGTATACGCCCTCGAATTTGCCGTAATCTTCACCGTACTGATAAAGATTGGTATCGACATATCTGTGCGCCGAGATGAAATTGGTCGAGAAAATATATTTCTTGTAATAATGCATCTCCTCGCTTATCGTCATACCCTCAAGCATTTGATCGATAATCTCTATGTCAAGTATATTGTCGGGGTCGTTTATAAGTCTCTGCTTGAACATCTCTTTAACGGCAAGCGAGGTATTCTCGTCGCAATCGAGATACACCGTATATTCTCGATCTATATGCTCGGCTTCGCCCGTAAGCGTCAAATCCTCGTCAAAAATCATAGTGAAGGTATCATCCCGATTAAGGGTAAGATACCTGCCCGTAGGAACGAAGGCGCCTTCATCGCCCACGAACGCATATTCGGTATATTGCTTGCCGTATTTTATGGAAGTCCTGTTACAGCCCGCCAGAACAAGCGCCATTACCGTAATCAGGATAATTATTTTAGTGATTTTCGTCATATTTGCCATACTAAATAAGTTTACTAAAAACATTTCAAAAAGTCAATAATAGTAATGGGATAAGACTTTAATATTAATGATATTTTAGCGCAAAATAAAAATATAGTAAGAGGTCATTAATGTATTATATCACTGCGGATTCGACGGGCGATTATCCCGAGGAATTCAAGTTCAATAATTTCTATAAGCTGCCCATGCCGTATTGTGTTAACAGCAGGCATTATATGCTCGGCACGGCGGATTCCCTGCCGCTACCCGATTTCTATAAGGAGATCAAGAGCGGCGGCGTGCCCTCTACATCCTGCGTCAGTCCGGGCACGGCGATAGAATATTGGACTCATACATTAAAAGAAGGAAAGGATATCCTGCATATCGGCTTTTCATCGGCGCTCAGTTCGTCGTTTAAGAATATGACTCTAGCAAGAGAAGAGCTGCTTAAAGAATTTCCCGACAGAAAGATATGCCTTGTCGATTCACTCAGCGCGAGCATAGGCGAGGCAATGCTCGTCAACGAAGCGGTGATTAACAGAAACCGCGGCAAGAGCATCGAGGATAACGCCAAATATCTTGACCGTATAAAGAGCGATATTTATCATTACGGGATAGTCGATAACCTTTTTCACTTAAAGCGCGGCGGCAGAATATCCAACTTAAAAGCCATTATCGGCACGGCGATACAGTTAAAGCCCATAATCAAAATCAACGAGCGGGGCGAGCTTATAACCTCGGAGAAGACAATATCGAGAAAAATGGCATTAAAGCGGCTGCTTGAGAGGGTATTAGAGCACATTAACCCCAATTCCGATACGGCAATTATTACGCACGCCGACTGCTTTGACGACGCCGTTAATTTACAAAGCAAAATTCTGGGAAAATACCCGAAAATTAAAATCCATATTACTCCGACGGGGCATATTCTGCTCTCTCATACGGGGCCGGGATTTCTCGCGCTTGCGTTTAAGAGAAGAAAAGATAATTAAAATGCATTCAAAATATTTGCATAATCGTCTGAAGTGTAATATAATAATTCCTGCCGCTGGAGCGTGGTGTAGTGGCAGCACATAGGCCTCTGACTCCTATGGTGTAGGTTCGATTCCTACCGCTCCTGCCAAAAAACCGCATTTTTATGCGGTTTTTTTTGTTCTCGCCTCCGACCAAACGCAAAGCCGCAAGCGGCATTTGTCCGGACTCTTGTCAGGGCTTGTATAATGTTGCGGAATTATTGATGTAATAATACTATCTGCGGTCGCCCAGCTGCCAAATCAACTATGGCAGCTATAACGGATGAATTTTCGAGCTATTTAGACACAAGTTAGTTCTCCGCTGTCCGTCGAGGACAGCGGAAGTAATCACCGCTCTAACGGCATCTTTTCCGCGATAACTGCGTCAAAAGAACCCGATGCAATAATGCTATCGGGAACCTTTTGAATTTTACTTTTTTTCTTCGCGCTTTTTCATAGATTTCACAATAAGAACGACGACATAACCGATTAAAATTACAACGACAACGGACAGAAATACCGTAAGTATCATATCCAGATAGCCGATAAAGAAAAAGCAGAGCAGAGACATAATAATTCCGGCTGAAATGTTGCCCAGTACGACGGCAACAAGCGCGGGCAGAAATTTCATATCGAGAAACGCCGCGACCGCGGAGCCTGTCCACGCTCCGGTCATGGGAAGAGGCACCGCGACAAAAGCCAATACGCCTAAGAATTTATATTTAGAGGAGAGTTCGCCGTTAATTACTCTTCCCGATTTCTCCGCTTTTTGTATTACTTTTTCAGCTTTTTTAGCCAGAATATCTTCAATACTCAACGCGATTTTGGAGATAAATTTGATTTTCTTCAGCGCATCGAGAACGGGTCTTAACAGCAGAAGCAACACGGGAACTATCAACGAAGAGCCGAATACCGCGACAATAAATGCCACGAGCGGATGCATTCCCATCGAAAAAGCAACGGGTATAGAGCCTCTTAACTCGATAATCGGAAGAATTGAAATGATAATGATTGTAAGGTAATCATTATCAACAAGCTCTTGAAAAAACTTAATTATATTATCTGTCATAATAACTCCCGGAGACCTAATTATACCGTAAGCTGTTGCTATAAGTCAATATATCTAGTAAAATGAAATATATGCATAAAATATCCGGCGCGGTTACTAAAGCGATGTATGATTTCAATATGATTGAAGACGGCGACAAGATTGCCGTAGGCGTCTCGGGAGGCAAAGACAGTCTGGCGCTATTATCCGCGCTTTCGTATATAAAGAAATTTTATGATAGAAGTTTCGATTTAATCGCGATTCATATCGATATGGGCTTTGAAAAGGCAATTACCGATTTTGACGATTACTATTCGTTTATTAAAGCGCTCGGCGTTGAATTGATTATCGAAAAAACGCGGCTTTACGAATTGATATTCAAGGTTAGAAAAGAAAAAAATCCTTGTTCTCTTTGCTCGAATATGAGACGAGGCGCCTTAAATTCCGTTGCCGTAAAAGCGGGCTGCAACAAGCTCGCTCTGGGTCATCATTCGGACGACCTTATAGAGACTTTTTTTCTGTCGCTTATCTATGAAAGCCGACTGTCGACCTTTAAGCCGGTAAGTTATCTTGACAGAGCGGGTATTACCGTGATAAGACCGCTCATTTATCTGAGCGAAAGTAAAATCACTTCGCTTAACCTCCCGTCGATAACCAGTCCCTGCCCTGCGAACAAAAACACAAAAAGGCAATATATAAAGGAGCTGTTATCAAGAATTTACTCCGAAACGCCTAAATCGAGAGAGAGGATATTAAACGCGGTCATTCATCCGGAGCGCAATAATTTATGGGGGTTAGCGGACTTTAGGGATAAGTAAAAAACCGCCTCAGGCGGTTATTCTCTATTGTATTTTTTACGGGTGCTTTCTCCGCCTCTTAAATGCCTCATGGCGAAATTGAAGTCCAGGACCTGTCTCACCTCTTCAAATAATTCGTTATCTAATTTTTCCAGTCTGTTCGTCACATCCGAATGAACCGTACTTTTACTTACATTGAACCGTTTTGCCGCTTCTCTTACCGTAAGTCCGTTATCGATGATGCAATTGGCAATACTGAATACCCTGTTGACTATGTAATCCTTCATCAAGCAATCCTCCCTCAAAGTCCTACATAATAGACTATGAGTAAGGGGTATATTTCTATGCAATATTTTGATGATTTAAGGCATTTTTTGTTCCGTTGTCCTTGAACGGACAACGGAAGTCCATACCGCTCTGACGGCGCCTTTTCGGCGATGATTGGGCGGCTGGGGCGACCGCGGATAGTATCTGGAACAAAGTCCGAGCAGCCCGAAGAATTCCGGGCTGCTCAGGCGGGGGGATTAATATGCTATTTTTTTATTTGTCTTCTAATGGAAGATATTCATTGGGATCTACATTTTCGTTGTTGACTTTTACTTCAAAGTGCAGATGAGGGCCTTCATTGAATTCCACAAGCGAGCTGTTGCTGACCGATCCGATTACATCGCCTTTATTTACCGCCTGATTGAGGATTACATTGACCTCTTCGTCTAAGGAGCTGTAAACGGTCTGCATATTATCTTCATGCATTATGACTATTGTGGTGCCGTTCAGCGGGTCCGTCTCAATCGATTGCACGACGCCGTCGTAAGCCGCCACTACCTCCGTTCCCTCGGTTGCAAGGAAGTCTATGCCTCTATGCACCATATACTGGTTGAGCGTTGAGTGGTACAGCAGCACTTCCATTGAATAATCCATACCGATTTCCGCGCCTTCTACGGGTATAGTGAACACTACGGGCTCGTTATTGGGTTCCTCGTTGGATCCCGGCGAATTCGTCGGGGGCGGCGTATTGACTATTACATTGGGGTCGCGGTCGTTTGCGTTATTTAACGCGGCGATTGTAATAAGCGTACCGATAGCGATTATGCAGGCAATCATAAGCAGGTAATATATATTTTTCTTGATAAAGCTTACGAATTTGCTGTTATGATATTTCTTTTCCATTATGTTACCTCCGTTCGTAATGATTTTTGACTATAAAAAATTTTTTATACATCACACGCCACCTAAAATTAACGGAGTGCCTATAAGGATAATTCCGCCGTTAAGGCAAGCTAACTGGAGATTGATTTTATGCCCGTTAACCGTCTGATAACCTCTTAATTGTCTCGAATAGGCATATACGAATAAAATGTCCCCTATCCGCTCCTCGTAAATTCTTACCGCCGCAAAATAAGACAGAATGTCCTTAATTTCTAAATTGCTTACAATTACGCTTTCGCCTTGATAATCGGGATAAGCGCGCTTTAATGATTTCGCCTTGTCCGCGGGCAGGGTAATTTCGTAATAGCAGCCGCCTTTTACCGCTTTTACGCCGTCATAGCAGATATCGGCGCTGTAATACAAAGTAACATCGCCGCTTGCGATGTCTCCTAAAGTTTTTTCCGAATATGTAACGGCTATGACAATTACAATTATTATAAGCGTCAACAGTTTTTTCATAAAAAAAGAATCCCTTACTCGGGATTCTTGACCGATATTTGATTATTTATACCTTATTGTCCGTTAAACGCCTTGTCCAGAACTTCCTTATCGGGCTGCTTTGTAAACTTTGAGATAACGGGTGTCAGTATCAAGGATAAAATCATAGAGGTAGAGCCGATAATAGGCGTCTTGGAAAGGCCGCCTTTAATTACCGCCATTACGCCGTCCGAATCGGGGTCGGGCGCCTTAATGCCGAACACAGCTATCATTCCGAATGTGTAAGCGAGAATAATAATCATAGTAGCCCACACCGAGGCGCGAGTAGTTTTCTTGGAATAAAGCCCCCAGATGTACGGGCCTAAAAAACAACCCGCAAGCGTTCCCCAGCTAAGGCTCATAAGCGTAATGATAATCGCGAAATTAGTCATCGCGAATACCGCGGACAGCGCTACGAATACAAGACAGAGTATTCTCATTAAGAGCTTGACGCTCTTGTCGCTTGCGTTTTTGTTAATATATCCTTTGTAAAGGTCTACTGAAACAGCGGACGAGCTCGAGAGCGCGAGCGACGAAAGAGAGCTCATACTCGCCGACAATACGAGCACGCCGATAAGTCCGAGAACAATCGCGGGCATAGTCTTTATCAACATATTGGGAATTATGTAATCAAAACCACCCGCGGGCATTTCACCGTTCAATACCAGTTTGCCGAATGTGCCGACGAAATAAGCGCCAATGCCAATTATCGCCGAGAACACCGTAGAGATTACAGTCGCCCTCGTTATTGCGGGCTTGTCCTTAACCGCGTAAAATTTATGAACGGACTGCGGCAAGCCCCATATTCCCAATGAAGTTAAGATAAACAGAGCGGCGACGCTAATAAACGGCGAATCGATAAACGAGCCGGTCGGAGAATTGGTAGTAGGTATAAATTTGCCGCCCAGATCCACGACGCCCTGAATACCCTTAAACCAGTCGACCTTGTTCAGGACGAGCACAACCATAATGATTACGCCCCCTATCATGATAAGCCCCTGCACAAAGTCCGTAATCGCGGTCGCGAGATAGCCTCCAAAGAAAAGATACAGCGCCGTAAGTCCCGCCATAATCAATACGACATACACGAAGTCTATTCCGAAAATCAATTCAAACAGATACCCGAGCCCCTGATAAACCGAGGTAGAATAAGGAATTAAGAAGATGAATACGATGATAGACGAAAACAGCTTGATATATTTGCTGTCGTATCTGCTCTCGAAAAATTCGGGCATAGTCTTGACATTTAACCTGTGAGACATATTGCGCGTTTTTAATGCAAGCACTTTCCATGCCAGCCAAGTGCCGATTATCGCATTGCCGATGCCGATCCATACCGCCGCCATTCCGAACGCCCATCCCAGCTTGCCGGCATAGCCGATGAATATCACTGCCGAAAAATATGTGGTGCCGTAAGCGAACGCGGACATCCACCCTCCGAGACCTCTGCCCGCCAGGAAAAAATCATTCAATCCGCTTTCTTTCTTGGTGCGGCAATAATACGCGATACCTATCATAACGAGAATATACAGAACGAGAATTATGTATGACGATATTCTTCCGACAGGTACTGCGTTAATTAGTGTGTTAAACATTTTTTACCTCCGTTGTTTTGCCGCAACAAAAATAGTATGAAAAGATTATATAATAATCCTGCCTTTATAGGCAAATACATTTCTTAAATAATTTTGCTTATTATTAAAAAACAGGCATTTTTCTTGTAAAATTATTCGAAAAATATATAATATCCGCTTAAAATGTTAAGAAATTAGCGATATCGCCGAAATTATCAAGCACAATATCGGGTATTAAGCCGCTGCTACTTAGCATTTTCCTGTCCGTTTCGCCCGAAAGCACGAGGACGGAATAGAAATTATTATTAAGCCCGAACTTAATATCCGTATAGAGACGGTCTCCGACCATCGCGATTTCTTCGGCTTTAAGGTTAAATCTTCTTTCAACCGCTTTTGCCGAGAGCTCATACGGCTTGCCTGCAATAATATCGGGCTTTCTGCCCGTAGCGCCCTCGATAAGCATAATAAACGAGCCCGTGTCCGGCATATCCCCGAGCGGAGCGGGGCATACGAGATCGGGGTGCGTCGCGATATAAAATTTGCCGTCCATAATATACCTGCAAGCGCGGTACAGCCTGTCATATGTCAAAGATGTATCAAAGCCTATCACGACGATATCCGCGTCGTCGTAAGACAATCGAACGCCCATTGATTTCATCTCGTCGTAAAGCGCGTCCGTTCCCAGCAAAAATACTTTCTTGCCCCGGTGTTCGTTTAAGATATATTCCGCCGTAACCTGTCCCGAGGTCATTATTTCCCTGTCCGAAATATCAAAGCCCATACGCTTTAATTTCTCGATATACGCTCTGTGCGATTTGGAGGAGTTATTTGTAAAAAAGCAAATCTGCCTGCTTTCGCGCAGCTTTTCCAGGGTCTCGAAAGCGCCGGGGATTTTCGTGTCTCCGAGGTACACTGTCCCGTCCATATCCATAAGAAACAACTTGATTTTATTGATATCTTTTGTAGCCATAGGATAATTATAGCATCCTAAGGCTGATATGTATAGCTTTTACGCCGCAATGAGCAGACCGGACAGATAAATATATTTTATCAATGAAAAGCCCTCGGAAAGCTCGCCCGTGAACTCAAGCAATCTAATAAGCTTATCGTAATCGGCATACTCCGATATCCGATAACCTTTATCCTTATAAATTCCCTTAATCCGCCTGCAAATACTTGACGGCTCGGGCAGCATTTGCGAAAGTTCGCTAATTAAATCCTCTTTTATGCACTTGGTCATATAAGCGGACTTCATTAAATCAGCGCCGCTTACATCGCAATTTATGAGATAATCCGTCTCGTCTATAAGCCCGTCCTCATGCATTAAGCCGATTGTCTTCAGCCTGTCGGGCGGCATTGCGAAATCCCGTGGTATATTATTAAGAAAATACGCGTAAAAGCGGTTTAATGTATGCGCCGCGATAAGCGACGAATACGAACTGTCTTTATTCGCTCCGGTTAATAATTTTTCAAGCGTCGCCGCCGCTCCGTTTATAGGCGGCATATAAGACATTTTTAACGCGACATCCATAAGGCATACCGTAAGCCTTTTAATATCCTCGTCGTCATCGGGATTAAAGGATGCTGTCATAAAGCTTAATATATCCCTTTTCATTTCATTGAGGATAACGCCGCAGTATCCGCTCCCCGTAATCTCCGCGTTGTATTCGTAATCGAAGATATTAATAAGCCTCAGGTACAGCGCCGCGTATCCGCGGGCGATTTCAGACCTTTGGGGCTTTATCGATGTATCCGCTACGAGTACCTGCGGCGGAACGCCCTTTGATTTGCTCATTAAAGGGTCGTAAGAATAAATCGTATCGTTTAACCATTCGTCAGTTTCGGGCTTGGTTATAAAGAAGACATTCGGGATGTTGTTTTTCGCGCTTAACAGCTTGACCCTGTCGCATTCTTCCCTGCCGCCGACTCCGACTATGAGCCTGACATTGTCGCTAATGCCGTTACAGTCCTTTGACAATTCGTCTATAATAAAGCCGCCGCGCCTTAAATTGCTCTTAATATCCGAATAATAGCCGCCTTCGCCCGTTAAGAGAATATGCCCGAGAGGCAGCGCTTCTTTAACTATTTCGCAAGCCCTTGACGCCGTATTGTCCGAAAAAACAATTTTCTTTGCTTCGGTGCGGTGTTCTCTGCCGCATTTGCATTTAATGGGATTAACAATGTCCTTTAACGAATCTATCATAGGAATAAGATAGCATTATCTTATCAGCGTAAACGGTAATTTTATAGAGATTATTGGCTATTATTGTATTTTTCCAGAAGGCGTTTCGCGTAAAACCTTACCCTTTCGTCTTTATCGTCTATAAGACTCTTTACTGTCTCTTTAGCCGAGAAATCATTGATATTATAAGCGGCGATTAAAGCCAGTATCAATAGCTTTTTAGGTCTTAAATAGTTCTTTCCGATATACGGCTCTAAATCAATTAGCGCCTTTTTTCCTTCAGCCGCTTTTTCAATCATATGCCCCGCTCTCATATATTCCCTTACGATAGGGTCGGGGTCCGACCCGGATAAGTCTTTATTTGCCGGACAGGCTCTCTGGCATAAATCGCACCCGAGAAACCTTGTTCCGATAAGCGCAAGATCGCCCTCTGCAATTTCACGGCTAAGATTCTGCATTTGTCTGATACAGCGTTCTCTATGAAAGCCTTGCTCCGATATAGCCCCGGTAGGACAAGCCGTGGCGCATTTGCCGCAGTTAACGCATATATTTGCGCTTTTTGTTATGAATTCGTAGCTGCCTTTTACGCGTATTACGCCGATTACGATTCTCGTACCGTATTCAGGCGCTGCGGTAAGCGTATTTTTCAGCGGCGCGGTCAGACCGCTTTTTACCGCCAGTTGCTTGTAGTTATGCCTTTTCTCCCTTTCTGCCTGAAAGCCCGCGGCGTTCAATTCGTTTATAATTTGACCGGTGATATCGTATAATTTGTCGGACGCCCTGTAATACGCGTCGATAAACATACCGGTAACGCTCCTGTACGGCGCGTACGGCAAAAAAAACACTATGGCGCTTGTCCCGTCCCCGTAAGGCGTAACGGCATAGTGTTCAATGTGTTTTTCAAGAATTTGTATAATTTGCTCAAGCATTGATTATCATAGATATTTTGTCTAAGAGAGTGTCCATATCCGCGTCAGTGCCTACGGATATTCTTAAATAATTATTTATCTTGGGCTTATTGAAATATCTTACGAGAATTCTCTCGGATTTGAGTTTAAGATACAAATCTTTTGCTTGGTATAAGTTGTGTGTAATAAATAAGAAATTCGATTCGGATTTTAAGACCCTAAAACCCATATTCCTAAGCGCCGCGCTAATCCGTTCTCTCGTATTTACGACCTTCGCGTTAATTTCCCCGTAATAAGCCGCATCCTTTAGCGCCGCGGTCGCCGCGATTTGAGCAAGCGAATCGACGGGATAATTATTAAAAGAATTTTTTATCTTATTTAGTCCCGCTATGAGTTTACTGTTGCCGACCGCGTAACCGCACCTTAATCCCGCAAGCGAATAGCCTTTAGACAGCGTGCGGATTACAAGGAGGTTATCATAATCTCCGACATATGAAATTACGCTTTCATCAGAAAAATCGATATACGCCTCGTCTACGATTACGAGCTTATCCGAATTGCTCTTGACATACGCCGTAAGCTCGTTCGCTTTTATCGCGAGCGAGGTCGGCGCGTTGGGGTTGGCGAGGATTATTCCCTTGACTGCGAGACCGTTATATGCGGATAAATCTATCTGGAAATCTTCGTTTACGGGAATAACGACGCTTTGCACCTTATAGAGATTGCTGTAGACGGGATAAAAGGAATATGTGATATCGGGGTACGCGATTTTTTCGTCCGCTTCATCGAAAAACGCCTGCCAGCAGAAAGCCAGTATTTCGTCGCTGCCGTTGCCGACAAAAACCATATCCTTGTCAACGGAATGCTTTTCTGCGACAGTCTTAATAAGCGCCGTCGAATATTGGTCGGGGTATAGCCTCAATAAACCCGCATCGTACTCCTTTATCGCCTTATAAACTTCGGGCGACGGCGGATAAGGATTCTCGTTGGTATTTAATTTGATAATCGAATTAATCTGCTCCCCCGCGGTATAGGGTTCAAGGTTATTTATTCTTTCAGATACGAAATCCATAATTACTCCTAAAATATATTATACCACATTTTTATAAAAAGAGGACAGACCGTAAAGTCCGCCCTCGAATAAACCGTATATATTTAATTATACGAGCTCGACCAGAGCCATTTCGGCGTTGTCGCCTCTTCTTGCGCCGAGCTTGATTATCCTAGTATACCCGCCGCCTTGATTCTGAGATTTATTCCTTTCGGCGTACTTGGGGGCGTACTCGTTAAAGATTTTTTCAATGAGCGGATGTTTTATATCCTTTGTGCGCTCTCTGTATACGGATTTGGATTCTTTCTCGTTCTTGGTCTCCTGGATATCGATAAGCGACGCCATCATCTTGCGCCTTGCGGCAAGCCTTCTGGGGCCGTCGTTCTTCATCTCTTCCTCGACTTTCTCGCCCTTTATGTTCTTAACCGTCTTGGTTACCAACACTTCGTCTTCGTATGAATTGATAGCGAGAGTCAAGAGCTTTTCGGCGTAACGCCTTACCTCTTTAGCGCGATCTACGGTGGTCTTTATCTGACCGTACCACAGCAATTCAGATGCCTGATTTTTAATCATAGCCATTCTCTGGTCGGTCGGTTTTCCTAATTTTCTCTCCATAACAGTCTCCTATTATTCGTCCTTACTTTTGAAATTTAAGCCCAAATCATGCAGTTTCTTGACGACTTCGTCCAGAGATTTCTGACCGAGATTCCTGACTTTCAACATATCGTCCTGTGTTCTTTGCGTCAAATCCTGCACGGTATGGATGCCCGCTCTCTTGAGGCAGTTGTAAGACCTGACCGAGAGGTCAAGCTCTTCGACGGGAATTTCGAGCACCTTGTTGTGCTTGTCGTCTTCTTGAGAGACGAGAATATCCATATTGCCCATCGAGTCCACAAGATTGACAAATTGCCTTACATGGTCTTCGAGTATCTTAGCGGACAAGCTGACTACTTCCTTAGCCGATGTCGTGCCGTTTGTCGTTACTTCAAGCTCCAGCTTGTCGTAATCGATGCTCTGTCCGACACGCGTATCCGATACGGTGTAATTTACGCTCTTTACAGGCGTAAATATCGAATCGATGCTGATATACCCGATAGGCATGCTCTCGTCTTTATTGATTACCGCGGACACATATCCTCTGCCTACTCCGACCGTCATATCCATATGCAAAGAGGATTTTTCTTCTAGCGTGCAGATGTAATGGTCGGGATTTAAGACTTCAATGTCCGAACTAGCGATGATATCCGCGCCCGTTATCACGCCGGGGGTATTCTTGGATATTCTGATATTCTGCCTGAAGTCTTTATTATTCGTATGCGCCTTTAAGGCAAGCCCTTTGATATTAAGTATAATATCGGTGATATCCTCTCTTACGCCGGGAATTGCGGTGAATTCGTGCATTATGCCGTCAATGCGTATGCCCACGACCGCGGCGCCCGGAAGCGCAGAGAGCAGAATCCTTCTCAGCGCGTTGCCAAGGGTGGTGCCGAAGCCTCTCTCCAAAGGCTCGACGGTGATTTTGGCGTAACTGCCGCATTTACCGGACTCTTCACAGATGATTTTTGGTTTAATAATTTCTATCATTAATTATCGTCCTCCTGAACAGCAGATTACTTAGAATAAAGCTCTACTATCATATGCTCGGCAATAACGGCGTCTATATCCGCTCTTTCGGGAATAGCCTTTATCTTGCCTGTTAAAACGGCGTTATCGAATTCCAGCCACTTGGGAAGGTTTTTCTTGGGGCTTTCTTTTAATGCCTTGAACAGTTCTAATTCTTTCTTATTTTCTTTTACGGCGATGACATCCCCAACATTTACGAGCAACGACGGTATTGTTACATTGTCGCCGTTTAAGGTGAACATTCCGTGGGTTACCAACTGCCTTGCCTGCGAACGCGACACGGCTATGCCCATACGGTAAATGACATTGTCAAGTCTTCTCTCGATTAAGATAAGCATATTTTCGCCGGTAACGCCTCTCATCTTCTCCGCTTTTTCATAATAAGACCTGAACTGCTTTTCATAAATACCGTAAATTCTCTTAGCTTTCTGCTTTTCCCTTAACTGCATCGCGTAGTCGCTCATTTTTTTCTTGCCCGTTCCGTGATCGCCGGGAGCGGCGGGTCTTCTGACTACGGGACATTTATCAGTATAACATTTATCGCCCTTTCTGAATAATTTTGCGCCCTCTCTTCTGCACAAACGGCAATCGGGCCCGATATATTTAGACATAATACCTCCTATAATCTCCTGCGCTTCGGAGGACGGCACCCATTATGCGGAATAGGTGATACATCCTTAATCATCGTAACGGCGATGCCTACGGTCTCAAGCGCTCTGATTGCCGATTCTCTGCCCTGACCGGGACCTTTTACATACACATCGACAGACCTTAAGCCGTGTTCTTTCGCTGTTGCCGCGGCCGCCTCCGCAGCCATCTGCGCCGCGAACGGCGTGCTCTTTCTCGAACCTCTAAGACCCAGCTTGCCTGCGCTAGACCAGGAAATCACATTTCCTGCCACATCGGTAAAGCATACGATTGTATTGTTAAACGATGCATGGATATGCATTGCGCCCTTATCGATGTTCTTGAGGTCTTTGCGTCTTTTTACCTGACTTCTTCTTACTGCCATTTATGACCTCCTACTTGGACTTCTTGCGGCTGACCGTGCGCCTCGGACCTTTGCGCGTTCTCGCGTTGGTCTTGGTGGATTGACCGCGTACCGGCAAACCTTTTCTATGTCTTATTCCACGATATGAGCCTATCTCAATGTAACGCTTGATATTTAAGGCTATTTCCCTCTTCAAGTCGCCTTCCACTCTCAATTTTTTCTCGATGTATTCGCGGATAGCGCTTACTTGAGCCTCATTGAGGTCCTTGACACGGATGTCAGGATCAATTCCGGTGGCTTGAAGGATTTTGTTTGATGTTGCGCGACCTATTCCGAAAATGTAGGTCAAGCCAATTTCGACTCTTTTTTCGCGCGGCAAGTCCACGCCAGCTATACGAGCCATTAATTTACCTCCGTTTCCTTATTATCTTGATGTATTTTGCGCCCGGAAATTGCCGTATTTATCGGAATGAGCAATTTTTGCCGCACGGGCGAAATGTCACATTTTGTTATTGTATCACAAAACATTTCATCTACCAAATGTTTTTACTAACCCTGTGTCTGCTTGTGATTGGGATTTTTCTTGCAGATAACCATTACCTTGCCGTGTCTTTTGATTATCTTGCATTTATCGCACATAGGTTTTACCGACGGTCTAACTTTCATATTGTCCTCCTAATGTTTGCTGCGCCATACGATTCTGCCTTTTGTCAAATCATACGGGCTCATTTCGATTTTTACCTTGTCGCCCTCGACAATCTTAATATAATGCATCCTTAACTTACCCGACAGATATGCGGTGATAATATGGTCGTTATTAAGCTGCACCTTGAAATTCGCGCTCGGCAAAATTTCTATCACTTTACCTTCAGCTTCGATTACATCGTCTTTGGACACAATTTAACCTCCGTTTTATAGTTTATCGTTATATATTCTCAAAGCGCTCTTTATCTCCGCATTATATATTGTATCGCCGTTTATAAGCTTTGCGCTTAACTTTTCGAGCACATCTCCATTAGGCTTTAAGTGCTTTACTTTCTTCTTTTTAGGCTTTTCGATTTTTCTCAGCGTTCCGTCGGCGATCGTGACATACTGTTCGTCTATAATGCCCGTTACGATATAATATCTGCCGCTGTCCCGTCCCGACTTGCTAAGTACCACGCTGCCGGGTTGTAATTTTACCATTTTTACCTCTACATAGTGATAATCTCTACGCCGTCCGTCAGGATTATCAGCGTGTTTTCGTAATGCGCCGAAGGCATTAAGTCCTTGGTCACTACCGTCCAGCCGTTGGTCTTGACTTCAACATCGTATGTTCCGAGGTTTACCATAGGCTCTATCGCAACCGTCATACCCGCTTTAAGCCTTAATCCGTGCCCCGGCGTACCGAAGTTGGGTATACTCGGGTCTTCGTGAAGATTTAATCCCACTCCGTGCCCTACCAAGGCTCTGACTACGCTCATGCCGTTTGCCTCGACATGGCTCTGTATCTTATGCCCCAGGTCTCCTAGCCTTACGCCTGCCTTTAACCCCTCTATTCCCTTAAAAAAACTTTCTTTGGTTATGACGACAAGTTTTCTTTTTAAGGGCGAGGCGTCGGATATGATATATGTCCTTGCCGCGTCGGTGTGGAGCCCCTTGTAATATACGCCTATATCCACTCCGACTATCATTCCGCGCTTTAGCCGCCTGTTATCGGGTATTCCGTGGACGACTTCCTCGTCTATCGAGGCGCAGATTGACGAGGGATAACCGTTATAGTTAAGGAATGAAGGGCTGGCGCCTCTTTTAATTATGTAGTTACGGCATAACTCATCGAGTTCCAGGGTCGTCATTCCCTCACCTATGTTGTCTTCAACCAGCTTATGAACATCCCTAAGTATTGCCCCCGATTCGCGGATAATACCAAGCTGTTCATCTGTTTTGGTTACAATCATCAGCCGACAACCTTATGGATTCTTTCCATAACGGCGTCCACGCCGCCGCTGCCGTCAATGTCCTTTATCACGCCCTTTTCGCGGTAATAGTCTATCAGCGGCGCGGTCTCGTCGTAATAGACTTTCAGCCTTTTTCTGACCGTCTCCTCTTTGTCGTCCGCCCTCTGGTACATTACCATACCGCATACGGGACAAATGTCGGAGCCCTTTAGCCATTCGATATGCGATGTGTTGCCGCAGCCGCATACCCTTCTGCCCGCGAGCCTGTTTATTATCAGCTCGTCGCTGACGACGAGGTTTATAACCATGTCAATCTTACTGATAGCCGCGAGCGCGTCCGCCTGCGGTATTGTCCTCGGGAAGCCGTCAAGTATATAACCGTTTGCGCAGTCGTCCCGCTTGAGTCTGTCGGCGACTATATCTATTACGACCCCGTCGGGAACAAGCAGGCCTTTATCGATATAAGATTTAGCTTTCTTGCCGAGTTCTGTATTGTTTTTTATATTCGCCCTGAATATATCTCCCGTGGATATATGGGGGATATTAAGGTTTTTCGTAAGCCTTGACGCCATTGTGCCCTTGCCTGCGCCGGGCGCTCCGAGGAAAATTATATTCATCAGATTCTCCTTACTTTAGGAATCCCTTATAATGACGCATCATCAGTTGCGCTTCCAGTTGTTTATTGAATTCAAGCGCTACGCTTACGACTATCAGCATACCAGTCGCGGAAAACGCGTTATTGAAATCCACTGTCGTGCTTAACGCTCTGAAGCCTATGCTCGGCACAAACGCGATTATCGCAAGGAACAGCGCTCCGAAAAGCGTAATTCTGTTGTTTATCTTGGCAAGGTACATGCTCGTGGGTCTTCCCGGTCTTATTCCGGGTATAAATCCGCCGTATTGTTGGATATTTCTCGACACATCTTCGGGGTTGAACTGAATCTGCGCGTAGAAGAACGCGAAGAAGAGTATCATTACGGACATCGCGACAATATAGCCCCACGAGCCCGCGCCTAAATTCGCCGAATACCACGCGTAGAATTTACCTGTCGGCCAGAAACTGCCTATCATCTGAGGGAACATAAGGAATGCGGACGCAAAAATTATCGGCATAACGCCCGACGCGTTGATTCTGATCGGTATATGCGTACTCTGTCCGCCGTACATCTTGTTGCCCTTGACCTGCTTGGCGTACTGAATGGTAATTCTTCTCTCGGACAAGTCTATGAACACTATAAATGTAAACAGCGCTGCGATTATAAGGAAGAATCCGAGGATATACCATACATTGTTGATATCTTTGCCGATATCCCTGAACGCGTTGGTAAGACTCGTGCCGAATGATGAAATAATTCCGACAAAGATTATCAGCGAAGAGCCGTTGCCTATACCGTACTCGGTTACTCTTTCGCCGAGCCACATGACAAATGCGCTGCCCGATACGAGAATTATCGTGACAAAAATCATCGTGACATACACATTTCCGAATGTCTCCAGCACCGCGCCCGCTTTATTCCAGCTGATCATTATTCCTACTGACTGCACGACTCCGAGGCCTATAGCCACGAACCTTGTAATCTGCGTAAGTTTCTTTCTGCCTTCCTCGCCCTCTTTGCTCAATCTTTCAAGAGGCGGAATTATCAAGGTAAGCAGCTGCATAATGATGAACGAATTGATAAAGGGTATAATGCCGAGCGCGAAAAGCGTTCCGTTGGATAGCGCGCCGCCCGAGATAGTGCTCATAATAGATAGAAAGTCATTCTTCACTATCGCGTTGCTAATCGCGTCCGCGTCTAATCCCGGCACGGGAATATAGCATCCCAGACGGTATACGAGAAGCACGAGGAATGTCCATATCATCTTCATCCTCACTTCTTTTTCGGAAAACGCGTTAATCAGTGTCCTAAACATTAAATTACCTCGGCTTTGCCGCCCGCTTTCTCGATAGCCTCGGCGGCTTTTGTTGAAAATTTGCTGGCTTTAACTGTGAGTTTTTTGCTAAGCGTTCCGTTCCCGAGAACTTTGACGCCGTATTCCGACACTTTGCCGATTAAGCCTTTTTCTTTCATTACGACCGCATCGACGACAGCGCCGTCCTCGAATACCTCGAGGGCGTTTATGTTTATTACCGTGTATTCTTTCTTAAAGTAGTTATTGAAGCCTCTTTTCGGAAGTCTTCTGGTAATGGGCATTTGTCCTCCTTCAAATCCGGGACGCACGCCGCCGCCGGACCTTGAATTCTGACCCTTGCTGCCTCTGCCCGATGTCTTTCCGACACCCGAGCCTATTCCTCTTCCTACTCTCTTAGCTTGTCTTTTCGCTCCCTCGGCGGGAGACATATTATTAAGTTTCATAACTCACCTCTTATTCGCTCACCGGCTCGACCTTAACCATATGCTTGACGACATCAATCATACCGCGTATGGAAGGAATATCCTCATGAACCTTTGAAGAGCCTACTTTACTCAGTCCGAGAGCCTCTATGTTCTTTTTATGCTTTTTAAGACTTGAAATAGTGCTTTTTACCAATGTAACTTTTATCTTAGACATATTCCGCTCCTTACTTGATATCCTCGACCGCTTTGCCCCTTAACGCCGCGACTTTTTCAAAGGTCTTTAAGCCTCTTAATCCGTTCATCGTCGCCTTGGCGCAGTTAATGGGATTGCTAGTGCCGATGGACTTGGTTCTGATATTCTTAATTCCCGCGACCTCGAGCACCGCGCGGACGGGACCGCCCGCAATAACGCCGGTACCTTCGAGGGCAGGCAGAAGAATGACATTGCCTCTGCCGTAAATTCCTATTATTTCGTGAGGAATCGTATTGTCGACAATGGGGACCTCGATCATAGACCTCTTTGCCGCAAATACAGCTTTTTCTATGGCTTCGGGTACTTCGGCCGCCTTGCCCATTCCCAGCCCGACCTTACCGTTATTATCGCCTACCGCAACAAGCGCCGAGAATCTCATTGTTCTGCCGCCCTTAACAACCTTAGTTACACGGTTGATGCTGATAAGTTTTCTCGTGAGCTCGTCCGAGCCACCGAATCTGTCTTCACGCTTTGCCATATTTCCTCCTAAAATTTCAATCCTGCCGCTCTCGCGCCTTCGGCTATCTGCTGCACGCGCCCCGTATAAAGGTAACCGCCTCTGTCAAAGACTACTTCCTTTATGCCTTTATCGAGCGCTCTTTGAGCGATTACTTGTCCGACGATGTAAGCGGCTTGTCTTTTGCTGACATCTTTTATCTTAGCGATTACTTCCTTGTCAAGCGTGGACGCGGAGCAAACGGTATCGGATTTGTTATCGTCGATAATCTGGGCATAAATGTGCTTGGTGCTTCTGTATACATTAAGCCTCGGCCTTTCGGCTGTGCCCGAAATACTCTTTCTTATTCTGTAATGCCTCTTCTGTCTGACGGCATTTTTATCGGCTTTAATTATCATAAATCACTCCTTATTTCTTACCGGACTTGCCTTCTTTCTTGATTACATCTTCATTCTTGTAACGAATTCCGTATTGATGGTAAGGGTCGGGTTTCTTGATTGCCTTGATATCCGCGGCGCACTGGCCTACGGCTCTCTTGTCAATGCCTTTTACTGCGAGTTCGGTAGGATTTACGACGTCAATCGTAACTCCCTCGGGCTCGTTTACCTCTACGGGATGCGAAAAACCTATATTTAATACGATTTTTTTGCCCTGTTTAGAGACTTTATAGCCTACGCCTTTTATCACGAGCTCTTTGGTGTAACCTTTGGTTACGCCCTCGACGGTGTTAGCGACAAGCGCCCTGTAAAGACCGTGCATTGACCTGACTCTTTTGTCTTCGCTTGACCTCGTCAATATAATCTGATTATCTTCAACTTGTACCGCGATGTCTTTGTCGACTTGAGTCTTGAGTTCGCCGAGAGGCCCCTTGACGATGACCAAATTATCGTTAACGCTTACATTAACGCCTTTGGGTATTTCTATCGGAAGTCTACCTATTCTTGACATATTAACCTCCTCACCAGATGTAAGCAAGCACTTCGCCGCCGATGCTTCCCGCTCTTGCCTGCTTGTCTGTCATAATGCCTTTGCTGGTCGAAATAATCGCGATGCCCATACCGTTTAAGACCTTGGGAAGGCTCTTACAATTAGCGTACACCCTGAGACCGGGCTTGCTGATTCTCTTTAGTCCAGAAATAACCTTTTCGTTATTAGGGCCGTATTTTAATGTGACCCTGATAATTCCCTGCACGCCGTCTTCCACTGTCTCGAATTTTCTGATATATCCTTCTTCTTCGAGGATTTTAGCTATTTCGTTTTTGGTCTTGCTGAAAGGTATATCGACGGTTTCTTTCTTGGCGGTCAGACCGTTTCTGATTCTTGTAAGCATATCTGCTATCGGATCTGTTAGAACCATGGTTTCCTCCTTTTACCAGCTTGCCTTTTTTATTCCCGGGATTTGACCTTTATAGGCCAGCTCTCTGAAACAGATTCTGCAAATGCCGTATTTTCTGAGCACAGCATGGGGTCTTCCGCAGATTTGGCATCTTGTGTAAGCCCGGGTGCTGAACTTAGGTGTGCGTTTTTGTTTATTTATCATGGATTTTTTAGCCATATTATCCTCCTTAACGGGCAAAGGGCATACCGATTTGAGCGAGCAATTCCCTTGCTTCCTCGTCGGTGTTAGCCGATGTCACTATGACAACATCCAGACCTCTGACTTTCTCAATCTTGTCATATGATATTTCGGGGAATATCAGTTGTTCCTTAACGCCAAGAGCGTAATTGCCCCTGCCGTCGAACGACTTATTGGACACGCCTCTGAAGTCTCTGACTCTCGGAAGAACGATATTGATGAACTTATCGAGGAAGTCATACATTCTGGCGCCTCTTAAAGTTACTTTGGCGCCGACATTCATTCCCTTTCTGATCTTGAAGTTAGCGACGCTCTTTTTCGCCGCGGTGATAACGGGCTTCTGTCCGGAGATAATTCTTAATTCCTCGACTGCCAGCTGATAGCTCTTGGAGTTATCCTTGCAATCGCCGAGTCCCATATTGAGAATAACCTTCTCGATTCTCGGAACTTCGTTGATGTTCTTGTAATTAAATTTCTTCATCATCCCCGGAACGGCTTTCTCGATATATAACTTCTTCAAGCGGAATCTGTCGGAATCGTTAACGGCTTCCGCCTTAACTTTGGTCTCGGACGGGGTCGCCTTAGGCGCTTTCGAAGTCGCTTCTTTAGCTGCTTTGGGCGCTTTGTCTTTGGCTGAAGTTGCCGGGGTCTTGGCGGCTTTTGTCTTAGGCTCTGCTGCCTTGTCTTTTACTTTGTCTGCCACTTATTTTACCTCCGTTTCGCTTACTGTTTCATCCTTTTCGGATGCCTTAACCGCTTTCTTGGGCTTAGCTGTTTTCTCGCTCTTTTCGGTCTTAATTTCTGCGGTCTCGATGTTTTCTTCTACCGCTAACGCCTTATCGTCAACTTTAGCTTCGCTCTTCTTTCTCTTAGCGGTCTTTTTCGCGGCAGATTTTTGTTTTGCCGCGGAAATATCCAAAGACGCTCCGCACTTTTTACAAATCCTGATTTTTACATCCTTGTCATTTTCCTGAGTAATCTTATGCCCCACTCTCGTAGGAAGATTGCACGCGCTGCATACTATCATTACATTGGATGCGTCCAAAGACGCGGGCTGCTCTATTCTGCCGCCTTTGTCCTGAGCCTTTCTAGGCTTGACATGCTTGACGACGCGCTTAATGTTCTTATCGCCTTCGACAAACACTCTGCCCTTATCCCTGTCAACGCCTACAATCTGACCTGATTTGCCTTTATCTCTGCCCGAAATGATTATTACCGGGTCGCCTTTTTTTACATTTAACTTAGCCATTTAACACTCCTTACAGCACTTCGGGAGCAAGGGAGATTATTTTCATATAATCCTTGCCTCTTAATTCTCTCGCGACGGGCCCGAAAATTCTCGTTCCTCTCGGCTGTTTATCGTTATCTATTATGACCGCTGCATTATCGTCGAATCTGATATGCGTGCCGTCCGCTCTTTTTACCGTGTAAACCGTTCTGACGATTACCGCTTTTACGACATCGCCTTTTTTCACGACGCCGCCCGGTGTCGCGCTTTTTACGGAAGCGACTATTACATCGCCTATAGAGCCGCTCCTTCTGAAAGAGCCGCCGAGCACTCTGATACAGCAGATTTCTTTAGCTCCTGTATTATCCGCTACTTTTAATCTTGTTTCCGGTTGTATCATAATGGGCCTCCTTACTTAGCCTTCTCGATAATCTCGACCAAGCGCCAGTGTTTATCTCTGCTTAGAGGACGCGTCTCCGCGATAAGAATCTTATCGCCTATGCCGCATTCGTTGTTCTCGTCGTGCACCTTAATCTTTGATGTCTTCTTTATCGTCTTTTTATAAAGAGGATGCTTTGATACATTCTGCACCTCGCACACCACAGTCTTGTCCATTTTGTCGCTGACGACAACGCCTATTCTGTTCTTTCTTAAATTTCTTGCTGTGTCCATTATACTACTCCTTACTTCGCCTTACCGGATTTAGCCTTCCGGGGCTCGGCCGATAAGCCCAGTTCCCTCTGGCGTAGAATGGTCAACACTCTTGCGATATCCTTCTTGCATTTATTTAACTGGTTACCGTCCGAAAGCTGACCCGTAGCATGCTTGAAGCGAAGATTAAACAGCTCTTTCTTGAACTCGTTTAATTTATTTAATAATTCATCGTTATTCAATTCATAGAATTTAGATTTCATCTGTCACTCCTTCATCCGTAGGCGCGCTCATATCCGACTTCATTACAATACGCGTCTTCATGGGAAGCTTGTATGACGCAAGCCTTAAAGCCTCTCTGGCGTCCGTTTCGTTTATGCCAGCCATTTCGAACATTACTCTGCCGGGTTTGACCACGGCTACCCAATATTCTACTGCGCCTTTTCCCGAGCCCATTCTTGTTTCCGCGGGTTTCTTGGTTATGGGCTTGTGAGGAAAGATTTTTATCCATACCTTGCCGCCTCTTTTTGTGTAACGCGTCATAGCGATACGCGCGGCTTCTATCTGATTCGAGGTGACCCAGCTCGGCTCGGTTGCGACGAGCGCGATTTCACCGTATGTTATCTCGTTTCCCGATTGGGCGCTACCCTTCATTCTGCCTCTGTGTACGCGCCTTCTCTTAACTCTCTTGGGCATTAACATAATTAATCTTTGCCTCCTTCAATCTTATTCAGGACAGGCTTGCCGAAAATCTCGCCCTTAAAAATCCACACCTTTACACCGATCTTTCCAAAGGTTGTATTCGCTTCCGCAAAGCCGTAATCTATATCGGCCCTCAATGTCTGTAAAGGTATAGAGCCCTCGTGATAGCTCTCTGTTCTGGCGATTTCGGCGCCTCCGAGTCTGCCGCTGACCATAGTCTTAATGCCTTTTGCGCCGCCTTTCATAGCTCTCTGCATAGCCATTTTCATAGTTCTTCGGAAAGACGCTCTCTTTTCGAGCTGCGCCGCGATATTCTCTGCCACCAGTTGCGCGTCGATATCGGGTCTTTTAATGTCTCTGATATTGACGACGACACTCTTTGCCGCTGAAATCTTAGCGATTTCTTTCTTTATCTGCTCAACGCCCGCGCCTTCCTTGCCTATCATTACTCCGGGTCTTGCGGTGTTGATGTCAATTGTCACTAAACCCGCCTTTCTCGTGATTAATATAGAAGAAATCGCCGACTGATAATACTTTTGCTTGATGAATTCCCTTATCTTATTGTCTTCAATCAGATTTACCGAGAATTCTTTCTTGCCCGCATACCATTGAGTCTGCCAGGGTTTAACTATTCCTACTCTTAGTCCGTACGGATTAACTTTCTGTCCCATGATTCCTCCTAATTATTCACCACATCAAGAATGACGGTGATATGACTGGTCCTTTTAAGGATGCTGTACGCCCTGCCGTGAGCCCTCGGCTGAAATCTCTTTAGCGTCGGACCGGGGTCTGCATATGCCTCGGCGACAAATAAATCGTTCCGGCTCAGATTCATATTATGCTCGGCGTTAGCTGCCGCTGAGTTTAACACCTTGATTATAGGCTCGCTCGCGGACTTATTCGTGCTCTTTAATATAGCTAGCGCCTCCGCGTATTTTCTGCCCCTTATCGTGTCCAGCACAATCCTGACCTTAAAGGGAGATATCCTGATATATCTGGCGATTGCATACGGACGCGTATCCGCGCCTTCCTTGCGCGCTTTAGTCTTTTCTCTGATTCTGGTAGCCATATTTTATCTCCTTTACCTTGAACCCGAGGTCTTGTCTCCCGCATGACCTCTGAATGTCCTTGTAGGCGCGAATTCGCCAAGTTTCAAGCCGACCATATCCTCGGTGCAATACACGGGAACATGCTTCTTGCCGTCATGAACCGCTATGGTATGACCGACCATTTCGGGGAATATCGTAGACGCTCTGGACCAGGTCTTAATAACTTTCTTTTCGCCGCTTTCGTTCATCTTGCGAATTCTGGTCATTAACCTCTCCTCGACGAAAGGACCTTTCTTGATTGATCTGCTCATTGTATTCCTCCTTAATTAATCCTCTTAATAATTAACTTGTCGCTCTTGTTCTTCTTCTTTCTGGTCTTGTAACCGAGAGCGGGCTTGCCCCACGGCGTTTCGGGAGATGGTCTGCCTATCGGGCTCTTGCCTTCGCCGCCGCCGTGCGGATGGTCTACGGGATTCATAACCGAGCCTCTGACCGTGGGCTTAATGCCCATATGGCGCTTTCTGCCTGCCTTGCCGATAGATACCAGTTCGTGGTCGATATTGCCTACCTGACCGATTGTAGCCTTGCATCTTAACGGAATTTTACGCATTTCGCCGCTCGGCATTCTCAATGTCGCGTATTTGCCTTCCTTAGCCATAAGCTGAGCCGACATTCCCGCCGCTCTTGCTATCTGACCTCCTTTGCCGGGAAGCATTTCGATATTGTGAACGGTACTACCTACGGGAATATTGCCAAGCTCGAGCGCGTTGCCGCTCTTAATGTCCGCGTTGGCGCCGCTCATTACGGTATCGCCCACATTAAGACCGAGGGGCGCGAGTATATACCTCTTCTCGCCGTCGGCGTAATTTAATAGCGCTATATTCGCGGAACGGATAGGATCGTATTCGATGCTCGCGACTTTAGCGGGTATATCGTCCTTATTTCTCTTGAAATCTATAATTCTGTATTTCTGCCTGTTGCCTCCGCCTATATGCCTTACGGTGATTTTGCCCTGGGCGTTTCTGCCGCCGGTCTTCTTAATCTTGTCAAGAAGACTTCTTTCGGGCTTGGTTTTGGTGATTTCGTTGAAAGACGAAACACTCATGAAACGGCGGGCGGGTGTGGTGGGTTTATATTTTCTGATAGCCATGTTCGCCTCCTTACGATAAGCTCTCGAAGAACTCTATCGGCTTGCTGTCAGCCTTTAACTGGACGACCGCCTTCTTGTAACCGGGGCGTCTTCCTTGGTACTTGCCCATTCTCTTGATTTTGCCCTGAACATTCATTGTATTGACCTTATCGACCTTTACTCCGAATATCTCCTCGACGGCGTTCTTTATCGCCGTCTTATCTGCGTCGGGATGCACTTTGAAGGTGTATTTTTTAACGGATACGCCGCCGTAGCTCTTTTCGGACAATATCGGCTTAATGATGATATCGTAACTGTTCATTGTGCGTATGCCTCCTCGATTTCTTTGACTGCGTCGGCGGTAATAAGAAGGTTTTTATTAGCGACGACATCGTATACATTAATAAGCGACGCGTCTATCGGGTATACGCCTTCAATATTTCTTGCCGCGCGGTATACCGTGCCGTCGTCTTTAGAAGTAACAAGCAGTATCCTGCCTGAGATATTGAGATTTTTTAATACGCTTACCATTTGCTTGGTTTTTGCTTCGCTTAACTTTAATTCGTCAAGCACGGTAAAGCTGCCTTCTCTGATTTTTTCGGAAAGCGCGCATTTCAGCGCTTCGCGCTTCGCGCTCTTATTGATTTTCTGTGAATAGTCTCTGGGCTTCGGAGCGAATACCACTCCGCCTCCGGTCCATTGCGGTGAACGGTTGCTACCCTGACGCGCTCTGCCCGTGCCTTTCTGTCTCCACGGCTTAACGCCTCCGCCTCTTACTTCCGCTCTTGTCAGAGTGGATTTGGTGCCTTGCCTTTTGTTATTTAACTGCGCTACGATTACCTGATGAATTAACGCCTCGTTGTATTCCCTTGCGAATACTTCCCCGTTTAATTCTATTTCACCAGCTTCGGCGCCGCTTGTATTGTACATCTTAACTTTAACCATTGCTCACTCCTTAACCTTTGACTGCCTGCTTAATTATAACGAGCCCTTTCTTGGGTCCGGGAACGGCGCCTTTTACCATTATAAGATTTCTGGCGCTGTCAATCTTTACAACTTTAAGGTTCTGAATCGTTACTCTCTCGTTGCCGTACTGACCGGGCATTTTCTTGTTTTTTAGCACTTTGGACGGTGTAGAGTTAGAGCCGAGCGAGCCCACTCCTCTATGATAACCCGAGCCGTGCCCCATGGGGCCTCTGTGAAAATTCCATCTCTGTATCGTGCCCGTGTAACCGCGGCCTCTGGTAGTGCCCGTTACATCGACAACATCGCCTTCGGAGAATATATCGCATTTGATTTCCTGACCGATTTGATAACCGGATGCGTTCTCTAGCTTAAATTCTCTGAGATACCTTTTAGCGGGTACCTTGGCTTTCTTGAATTCGCCTTTCAAGCATTTGTTTACTCTGTTCTCTTTGATATCCGAAAACGCGACTTTAACGGCCTCGTAGCCGTCTTTATCCGCTGTTTTTACCTGTATTACCGGACACGGACCCGCCTGAATCACCGTAACGGGTACGAGAGTGCCGTCCTTATTAAATACCTGGCTCATTCCAAGTTTTGTACCGACGATTGCTTTATTCATAGATAAAGTTCACCTCCAAATAATTTTATAACTTAATTCTGATATCGACGCCGGCGGGAAGGTCGATTTTCATAAGCGAATCAACCGTCTTTGCCGTCGGAGCGTAAATGTCTATAAGGCGCTTATGCGTCCTTAATTCAAATTGCTCTCTGCTGTCCTTGTATTTATGGACGGCGCGAAGTATCGTCACTATTTCCTTTTCGGTAGGAAGAGGTATGGGACCGGACACCTTAGTATCGGTACGCTTGACTGCCTCTACAATCTTTTCTGCCGCGGCATCTATCAAATTGTGGTCGTATGCCTTTAATTTGATTCTGATTTTTTGTCCTGCCATTATTGTAACCTCCTGTTTATCTGACACCTGTTGTACACTTTGCCGTGTGTGTCGGGCAGCCTCTTAAAATTAAGAGGTACGCCGCCTCTTTTAATGACAATATTAAGCATAACGCTGCTTTGCAGCCTCAATAGAATAACAAAAAGGATTATTTACTGTCAAGCAATTATTATAACTTTTTCTCTGTTTTTCCCGTTACCCCCGAACGGACAACGGAATGAGACACCGCTCTGCTTATTTACCCGTTGTTCTGTTATAATAATTAATATATAAACCAAAGTCATTACGACAACAACTCCATTTGAAACTATAAAACAGCTATAACGAGCAGATTTTTCGATGATAGCGCCCCAATCGGGTTCCTTATAATATCTCCGGCGCCTCTTAATAAACTGACCCGGACAATAGTCCGACCAAATGCTACTATATAGCATTTGCGACTGGTCGAAGATAAGGAGCAAGCGGCTGATAATAAGAGATTAGGTGTTAGCCTAATCTCGTAAAACGCATTGCGACAAGGGTTCTGAGTGGGGCGCCAGCGCGAAAAAGATGCCGTTAGAGCTGTGTTTACTTCGCTGTCCGTTCAAGGACAGCGGAATCAAATAATGAAATCGTAGTTTTCGTCTTTGATATCCTTATCTTCGGCTTTAATTATCTTAGTGGTATCCGAGACTTTATCCGTGTCTATTTCAATGCCGCCCTCGGCGTAATCCACGGCTATTTCTCGGACTTTTTTCTGTTTTCTCTCCGCCTCGATTTCTTTTTTTATCTCCTCGTCTCTTTTTTGCTTCAGCATCTTCTGCTGTTTGGCGGTAAGGGCAAGCAATTCAAGCTCTTTTCTCATAGCAGCGGTACGGTCCTTATTAACTATGCTTCCCTTTACATCGTCTTTTTTCTTGATTCTAAAGCCGAAAATGGGAAAAAACGCCGTTTTTAAGGCCATTTTCACCGCTTGTTTTAAGTTGTTTTCTTTATATTCTTTAACGGAAAGATTTAATATCGCGTTGGCTTTTAATCTCGCTTCCATGTCTGCCGGGCTTAATGTTTCTGCTTTTTGGTATAGCGGTTTAGGGATAACGGGTATGTAATCGGGTTTTTCGTCGCTTATTACTTTTTCTCTTATCTCGCTCAAGGATTCGTCGGGAATAAATTCCCTTTCGCTATCCCCGCTCTCAATGTCCATGGACGCTTCCCCCGCCGCGGCCTCTTTTCTTTTTATGGTATCTTCAACGAGATCCTCGAGCGCCTTTCTTGCCTTCTTTCTATCGTCTTTATTCTTTCCGTATTTCAGCGTTTCGGGCTCGTCTATAATAACGGGCTCGAATTCCTTAGGGTTAATTTCATAACTCTTATTATCGAATTTTTTCTCAACGGCAGGTCTTGCCACCTTGGGTGACCCGGGATCAAAATGTTTACCGTTAAATTTTTTTTCGTCGGACATATATTCCTATTGCTTATCTTTTAGCTGCTTGTCTTTAGAATATTTTTTCAGCAATAATCTCAGCGTCACCGACAAAGCCGTAACCGCCGCGCCGGCGATCATATAAATTATTCCCGTCTTATTAACGCCCGCGGATATCGTCTGATTTAAGGCGCCCAGAAAGAGCAAGATGCCCGCAACAATAAATATGTTGAGGAGCGTCGCCTTGATATCGGGTTTCATCAGTTTATTCTAAGACGGCGTTTAATTGATTAACGAGTTCGTCGGCGTCAAGGCCGTGCACGCTCGCGGCCTGCTCGACCGTCTCGTGCTTGGCGATAGAGCATCCGAGACAATGCATACCCGAATTAAGCAGCACCTCGGCAAGTTCTTCTTTCCTGTCTTCTTTCAATAAATCGCCTATTAAAGTGTCTTTGGTTATTTTGGTCATGGGGTTTTCTCCTTGAATATTTGTTGATAGTATCTCAAATTATATCATTTCTTATCCGATATTTCAATATCTTCACAACATTAACAATATCAGCGGAACGGTTATTATGGAAATTATTGACGAACCGAGTACAGCTTTGGCGGAAGCCTCTTTGTCGCCTCCGAATTTTTCGGCGAGAATGAGCCCCATATTCGCGGCTGGCATCGCCATAAGTATAAAGACTGTCGTAAGCACCGTATGGTCAATTCTCACCAGCTTAAGCAATCCGTAAGCGATGAGCGGCGTTATTATCAGCTTAATGAAAGAAGACACATACAGCCCCCAGTCGCTGAATAATTTTCTGACTTCGCAAGCCCCGAACCGCATTCCGAGTATCAGCATAGCGAGCGGCACAATCATATCCGACAGATACCTTATCGGAAAAAGCGCCGCCTGCGGCAGAGTGATATTCAGCATAAATAGCGGAAACGCGATTAATACCGCAATAGTCGGCGGATTAAGAAAAGCCTTTTTTATGCTCATATACTTCTTGTTGCCCGTGATAAGATATATCCCTACCGTCCACGAAAGCATATTAAAGACTATGAACATTACGGCGAGGTAAATTACGACTTCGGGATTGTCGGGCATAAGCATCCTGATTACGGGCAGCCCCATAAAGCCGATATTGCCGAAACTTGCCGCGAATGCGTACGCCCTGCCTCTGTCCGGCTTAGCGTCGTAACGGAATACAAGGTAACTTATAATCAGCACGATAAGATGTATCAGCGCGCTGATTGCCATGACGAGCAGGATATTATTTAATATCGAACCCGAATAGCCGCTTGTCTGAAAAGAATAAAACGAGAACGCCGGCTGATTGACATAGAGAAGTATCGCCGAAAGCGCGGCAATAGCGTCTTCCTTGAGCAATCTGGAGCGTATCAGGATAAAGCCCGGAATACACATCGCAATCAGCGTCAGCACGCTCGTGATTGTCGCTTCTATACGCATACTGCCTCCTTCAGCTTGTCGATAATGCCGGACGCGGAATGGACTGCAAGATACAGCGAAGCGGCGTCAAATCTTGCGTCGTGAAAAGCGCTTCTTACTCCGAATAGCTCATAGACAAGATCATTTATAGCCGTATAATCGTTTAAGTACGCAGCGACGAGTTCGTGCAGGCGGGGATATTTATATCCGCAGCCCGAACTCTTATTAAGTTTCAGATATGGCGTCATAAATCTCATCGTGCATAAATAGCGCTCTGGATTAAAGACCCTGCCGCGCCTGACGAATTCAGCTTTGAGCATCATTATGTCAAACGCCGCATTATGAGCGACAATCATCGCATCCGAAAAATCCCTTTCAATCGCGTCTATATGCTCGTCAAAAGTCTTGCCGCTGGACAGCTCGTCCAGCATTTCAAGCGAATAGCCGTGCACCGCCTGAGCGTGGGGATTCATATTAAAGACCTTGAAAAAATAATTCGTGCCGTATACCTCTATGCCGTTATCCGTAATATAAGAGAGCTGGCAAATCTCCGCGTTCGTCAGTCCCGTGGTCTCGGTGTCAAGATAAATAACTTTCATTTGTTCTATCATACTATCCCCTATCCGTAATGTCAATTTAAGTTGCGCCCATTAAAGATACTTTGTCCGGATTCCTATTCATTAAATGATTAAACTCTTAATATAAATTAATAGAGGTAAAAGGTCAATATGGAATTGTTAAGCAATTATCTTTCCAAGCCCGTTATTTCCGTATACGAGGCGGAGATAACAGGCACCGTCATCAACGCGGCGTTCGACAGGAAAATGAAAAGGCTAGCGTATCTTATCATCCTCAACGAAGAGGCGGATGATTTTTTTATCGTTCCCGCCAGCAGGATAATGACCTCAGATACGGCGTTAACCGTCAGAAACAGAAACGCCATACGAAAGTATATCGATAGCAATATTTATGTAAAGAGCCCGATAAACCGCCCCGTCTATACGACAGACGGCGAAAGAAAAGGCATCGTAAAAGATGTCTCTTTCGACGAAAAGAGTTTTGAGGTAATCGAATTGGATTTGGAGGGCGTAAAAGTCACTCCGGACGATATCGCCTCGGTCTCTGACAATCTCGTCATCTTAAAAGGCGAAGGCTTTACCGGGCTTCAGGCTCCGAGAAACAGGCGCAGGATAAAAAGAGAAACCAAAACCTCCGAAAGCGCCGGATTGCGCGAGGAGCAGCTTCCAATCGATGAAAGCTTAAATCTCTATGAGGATTATTCCGTAGAGGAAACTTACGACAGCGCGCCGATAAAAGTTGAAAAAAGCATCCCAGCAAGGATAATAAGCGATTACAGCTTTCTGCTTGACCGCCTCGTGCTTCAGGATGTCTTTTCGCTCTCTGGCGAATTAATAATCCCCGCAAATACCCGAATCACCCCGGACACCGTCGAGACCGCAAGACGCCACGGCAAGCTGGTCGAACTCACCGTAGGCTCTAGGCTTATTTAATTACGCTGTCCTTGACGTAATTATTTAGCACCGACTTTTTTATTAAAAATGCCGTATACAACATATTTCGTGTAAATAAATTCCGTAATTAAGTTAATCAACATCACGGAGAATTCCACGAGGTATTTATCATATCGCTCCGCAAGCACTTTGACATAGAGCGTAGATAGCGGCGTGAAAAACACATAAAACATAAACGCGAGAAACATCGCGAAATACACATTGTTAACAGCCTTAAAGGTGAATTTGCGGTTCAAGGTGAAATTAAATAATACAGACAGAACAAGCGCGATTAAATGACTGATCCACGGCTCCAGATGAAAAACCTCGCTCAAAAGAGCAAACGAGCCCGCTTGAATTATCCCCGCTCCGGTTGAGAAAAACAAAAATTTCAACGCCTGTATATACGACGCTTTTCTATTGGCTTTTTTATCCGGCTCATTTATTATTTAATTATATCATTTTATATGCAATAAGTAAATAACCAATTTATTGATGTTGACAATGCAAATAGGCAATGCTATAATTTTATCGATAACGATAAAATTACGGGGTTATTATGCCGACAGGAAAATCGCAGGATTTATTGCGCCTAAAAAAGCGAAATCATATCTTCAATATTATCATCAACAATAAAGACCTTTCCAAGCTCGCCATCAAGAAGAGATGCGGTTATAGTATGACGAGTGTCATCAGCGTCGTCGAGGAGCTTACCAGAGAAAACCTTATAACGGTTCAGGACGCATCCGCCGCCTCGGTCGGCAGACCTCCGCAGAAAATCAACATTAACCCCGCGGGCGGTTATATTATCGGTATAGATTTCAGCAGGGAGAATATTTTTTTGTCCGTATTCAACATAAAACGGGAGCGGATGTTCTCAATCGATAAGAAGACCGAGGACATTAACACGACTGCGGAATTCATCGACAGGATCGCAGCGCTAATCGGGGAGGCGGACATCAGGGCGAAGGAATTAACGGACGGCGCGGGGCTGATAGGCATAGGAATAGGCGTTCCCGGCTACATAGACGCAGCAAAAGGCTCGGTGTCCGGGTACGACTACATCAGCGATTATCGGGACGCGCCCGTAAAGGATATCCTCGAAAAGCGTTTCGGGGCGCCCGTATTCTTAGAAAACAATGTCAACGCGATGGCTCTGGGGTATAAATGGCTTAAACTTGGAGGCAAAGCCAAGTCGCTTATGGTCTTAACGGTAAGACGGGGCGTGAAAGCTGCGCTTATTGTCGACAACAAATTAGTAAAAGGCGCCTCTGGATATGCCGGAGAAATAGGCAAGCTCACTGCCGAAGGCAATATGACCTATGAAGACATACTATCCGATTATACGGTGGTGAGGAAGTATTCGGAGATTAATTCCGCAGACGAGATAGTTACGCTGGCAAGGCAAGGAGATCTGAAAGCGATTGACTATCTCGATAAATTGTCCGACTGCATTACCAAATTGATTCTGCCCTGCGCGGCGCTCATAAACCCCGGTGAAATCGTACTCGTAGGCGCGTATGCGGGCAGCGGCTATTTTGTAAATTTAATAAAAGAAAAAACCGCGCTTAACATCACGGGCGGCAACGCGCGCGAACTCGGGCCGATAGGCGCCGCGGGGCTTGTTATCGAGAGCGTATACGGTTATTGAGGTGAATATGAAGACGAAAATCAAAGCCGGCGTAGCATGTCTTGCCAGAAAGACCTTTGACTACACTAAAGCGTATGAGCTTTATAAAGAAATGCTCGAAGAACTAAACAGCGACTCCGACACCGAAATCATAGCGGTGGACGGGCTTGTCATCGAGCCTGAAGACGCGGAGCGCGCCGCGGAATTTCTCTATTCGCGCGAAGTAGATTGCCTAATCATAATAAGCGGCACATTCCACCTCGGGCATCTCGCGCTTATAATCAAGAACAAGCTTGATAAACCCGCGCTTCTTTATGGGTTTAAGGAACTGGGTTACGACGGCGGTAAAATCAGGCTCAATTCAGTATGCGGCGTGAATCTGAACGCGTCCAATCTCTATAAAGGCGGCTTTAAGGACTATGTCTATCAGATTGGAAACGGCGTTGATACCGCGTTTTTAGACGCTGTGAGAATTAATAAGGCGCTTAACGGAATGAGGCTTGCCATTATCGGTTACAGGGCAAAGGGGTTTTTTAATGTCGATGTCGACGAAATGTCGCTATTCAGACAATTCGGCATCTTAGTCGACCATTACGAAATATCTGATATATTAAATTATAAGGTTGATGACGCGCTGAGGGAGCATTACGGGAATTTATTGACGGCGGAATTCGATATTAAAGGCTTAAACGACGAACAGCTTATCAAAGTAGCAGTTCTGGCGGCAAAATTCAAAGCCTTTTCTCTTGACAAGAATATTACGGCGCTCGCGGTCAGGTGCTGGCCCGAATTTGCCGACAACTACGGGATATCGCCCTGCGCCGCGATGTCTATTCTGCAGAGCGAGGGATTAATTACGGCATGCGAAGGCGATATCGACTGTGCCGTTACAATGGCGGCGCACAGAGCCGCGGGCGGCGGCACGCCGTTTATGGCGGATTTGTCGCAAATAGATTTTGACGCGGGTTTCGCGTTGATGTGGCATTGCGGCGTCGCGCCGTGCAACTTAAAGGATAACCGCTGTACCGCGTCCCTCGACACATATTTTGCGGGCGGCAGAGGCGTTACGGTGGACTTTGTGATGAAAGAGGGGGCGATAAGCGCGATGAGATTTGATTCCGTTAGCGGCGTTTACAGGTTATTCATGACTAAAGGCGAGGGCTTACCCATGCGAAAAGAGCTTAAAGGCACATACTTAAAGGTCAGGTTTGCGCGTCCCGTCAACGAGGTATTGGACAGCGTCGTATATAACGGTATCGCCCACCATGTATCGGTAGCTTACGGCGACTTTACGAGGGCTTTCGAGATTTTCGCGCGCATTAAAGGGATAGAGGTAATTTCCGTATGACGAAAAGAGGCGTCTCACTCGCCTTAATGGTTCTCGTATGGGCGGGCTATTACCTTGCTTCCAAATACCTTGTCGGTCTGACGGGCTCGCCGTATCTTACGGGAATGCTCCTAAGAGCGTCCGCGCTGGTGATTTACACCTTAATATTGCTGATATCGGGCGGATTGAGTGAGCTTGTTAAGATTAAGCGCGTATGGCATATTCTCCTTATTATCGGCGTACTCGGCTTCGCTCTGGATTTATTCGCGAACATCGGTTTCAAGTATTCTTCGGCATCCACGGGCACGGCGCTATTAAAGCTCGATGTGTTGATGACAAATGTAACCAGCGCGATAATATTTCACAAGCGTCTGAAACTTACCGATTGGCTGTTTACGGCGGTTATGCTGTCAGGCGTTATAATGACGCTCGACATAGATATAAAGACATTGAGATTTAATTATTACGATTTATTCTTCGTATTGAGCGCGGCGGCGGTGACGGCGAACGCTTTTATCATTAAATACGCCCAGAGCAAATACAATGTGCCCTCGGACACGATTGGCTATTATAATAATTTTATCGCGCTTACGCTCTTTACGGCAGCCGTGATAATCAGCGGGGACGGCTTGCGGGGATTGATTGATTATAAGATATCGGGTATAATCGTCTTGGGCGGGCTGATGCAATGTCTGATTTACATATTCTATTATTATAACTTAAAGCGCCGCGAGGTGTGGATAGTAAAGATAATATTATTGCTCGTTCCCGTCGTAACAGCGCTTTTCAGCGTTATGTTTCTTGACGAAAAGCTGAATTTAATAAAATGCGCGGGCATTATTGCCGTATTAGGCGGTGCCGTGGGCATTTTAATCAATAAAAAGGAGAAATTAAATGAAAATCATAATAGGCTCGGATAAATCGGGATTTAATCTTAAAGAAGAGATAAAAACACACCTCACCGACAAAGGTTATGAAGTGGCGGACCGCGGCACGCTCGATGTCGATAATTTCCTGCCCTACTATAAAGTCGCGGCAATTGTCGCTAAGGCTATACAGGACAAAGAATTTGAAAAAGGCATTCTCGTATGCGGCACGGGCGCGGGAATGTGCATTGTCGCCAACAAATTCAAAGGCGTTTACGCCGTTTGCGCGGAAAGCGGATATACTGCGAAAATGAGCTCGGTAATCAACCGCGCGAATGTATTGACGCTGGGCGGCTGGGTCGTGCAGCCGCAGCTCGCCGTAGATATGATAGACAGGTGGCTTACGGCAGAATTTGCAGACGGTTTTCCCGCCGACAGAAAGGAATTTCTGGAAAACGCGTATAAAAGCGTCGGGGAAATAGAGAATAATAACTTCAAGGGATAGTGTTATGAAAATTGTAAAGGAATACGGTAATTATAAGTTGATATTTAACGGATTAGAGATTTTCTCTCACAGCGCGAGCTTTCCGTTTGTTAAAGTCGGAATGTCCGAATTGACTTTCAGCGACAATAGGGGCTCGTTCAAGATAAAGGAGCGCGCATATCCGGAACACTCCTTAGATGATATCAAATATGAATCAAATGCGGGAGGTCTTAACATAACTTTTAGCGGCAACGGCGTAAAGGTTATGCTAAAGTGCGCCGAAAAGGACGGGACGCTTACGATAAAGCTTGATTCCGAGGGGGATTTCAATAAGATAACTTTTAACCTGTCGGGCGCTTATGACGAGAAAATATTCGGTCTTGGCGAGAGATTTGTCCGCCTTAACCATAAGAACAGGACGCTGGCAAATTTCGTCTCCGAGCATATCAACGTCAAGTCAATCCTTAAAAAGACTATTCCGCCCTTTAAGTGGATATCTAAACCAAGCGAAGAAGTAAATACTTACGCTCCCATGACCTCGTATATGTCGGATAAAGGTTATATGGTAAGAATAGACGCGGACGGATACGCGAAATTTCGCTTTGAAAACGACATCAACAGCCTGACTTTTTACGGATTGCCGAGAAGCATATGCGTTTACACGGGTAATTCATATAAGGAGATATCCCGTATAGCCAATTCCGCAAGACCTTATTTACCCGAATGGGTTCATGACGGAATGATTCTGGGAATTCAGGGCGGTATTGATGTAGCCGTAAAGAAAGCGTACGATATGATAGACCGCGGCGTAAAGATTTCGGGCGTATGGTGTCAGGACTGGTGCGGTAAGAAAATTACGGTTGCAGGCAAGCAGGTGTACTGGAATTGGGAGGCGGACAATACCCTCTATCCCGATTTGAGAACAAAAATTATTGAGCTTAACAAGCGCGGCGTTAAATTCCTGGCCTATATCAATCCCTATCTTGTGGAGGGCAGTCCTATGTTTAACGAGCTAAGAGATAAGGGATATCTTATAAAAGACCTTAAAGGCTCCGTTTATCTGTTTAAGACCACGACTTTCCCGGCGGCAATGATGGATTTAACTAATCCCGGTATGATAAGCTATCTCAAAGACATTGTTATTAAGAAAAATATGCTGGATATAGGGATAAGCGGCTTTATGGCGGACTTCGGCGAATACCTGCCCGCGGGCGTAAGTCTTCATAACGAAGAGCCCTCCAGTAAAATGCACAATATCTGGCCTGTGCTCTGGGCAAAATATGTACGGGAGGCGATTGAGGAAGCGGGTAAAGCGGACGAGGTGTTTTTCTTTACAAGGAGCGCGTATAACGGCGCCGAGAAATACATTCCCGTTATGTGGAACGGCGACCAGCATACGGATTACAGCATAGATTACGGTATGCCCTGCGTCATTCCCGCCACGCTTAATCTGGGAATGAGCGGGATGCCTCTGGTGCACAGCGATATAGGCGGCTATATCACATTTATGAGCCTTAAAAGAGACGCGGAGCTCTTTATCAGGTGGATGTCAATGAACGCATTCTCGCCTATGATGCGCACGCACGAGACGCCGAGACCCGAAATAAACGCGCAATTCGATTCCCCGGAAGTAATAAAGTACTCCGTCTATTACACAAATATCCATTATATGCTAAAGCCTTATATCATAAGCGTTATAGAGGACGCGAAAAAAGGCGTTCCCGCTATGCGCGCGCCTTTTTATAATTATGACGATTTAAGCTGCTATGCCGAAGATTACTCTTATATGCTCGGAGACGACCTCTTTGTCGCGCCCGTCATTGAAGCGGGAGCGGAATTCAGGTCTTTCACTCTGCCTAAAGACAATTGGGTTAATCTCTTTACGGGCAAAACAAATAAAGGCGGCAAACTGACCGCCAAAGCGCCGCTTAACGCCCCGCCGGTATATTACAGAGAAAAATCGGAATACAAAAAGCTATTTGAGTCAATAACCGCATATATAAATTCCGCTGTCCGTACGGACAACGGAAATTAAACCTTAACACCCTCGTAATTTACTTGAAAATTCTTTTTATCAAGCGGCTTGTCTTTGCTAACAGCTGCAATAAAGTCCTCAATGTATTTAACGCCCTGCTCGACGCAGTCTGATATCACCATATCGAAAGACTCGTCCGTTAATTTGTTTTGGTTTCTGACCAAACGCCAATTGACGCGGTTTCTGTTCATATAATCGAAGCCGTCTTTATTGTGCGGAGGTCTTATGGAGGATGACATTTGTTTTTTTACGCCTTTCCTGTTTTCAAGATAGTTAAAGAATTTTTTCTTGACTCCGAAGCGGTCTGTGGTCAGGCGAAAAAACATCACGGTAATTTTTAGAATAAATCTCATTGCGCCTTTGGATAAAGTATATCCGAATACGGGATTTATGACCTGCTCGTACAGTTCGCCGATTTTATTTCTCTCGTAAAGCGTCGATTTGAAATTGTCCGCGATTTTATATTTTCTCGGATTTTCGTTCATATGGTCAAGCAGCACGAATTCGTCAAGCCCCGCCTCCATCATAGGATGAAGCGCGGATTGCATTTCAGACGGGAAATGCGGCGGCATCACCTCTTCTACGAAATAATTTACATACGCGTGACCGCGCTTGTCCATTGCGTAATGACACAGCAATCCGAGCATATACGAGAGCTGACATTCGTCGAAATTCTTCTTTAAGTGTTTTGTTGCGGAATCGAATACCTCATACATATGAAGATATTGCATCTCGTTCGCGTAATGCCTTATCTTTGCCCCGCTTGTCTCTCGCAATACGAACAAAATATCCGGGCCTATCGAGCCCATTTTGTAGGCGTAGGGGTATCGGTTTACGATATCCCTCAAATTATTGTCAAGACGCTTTAATACTTCCTGACCGTGATAATAATGCGTTATCTGATTAGGCATTTATAATCCGTATGCCGACAGTATGTCTTTTATCTTTACCGGCGCGTTTATTTCAATCGACTTCTTCGCAGCAAGTCCCGTCACGACATCCATAAGCCCGTCCGTAATCCCGACCGGCGTCTCCTTATCGTTCTCGACAGAGTCAATGAATTGCGATATTTCCCTTGCGTACGCATCCATATACCTTTCGAGGAAGAAATGAAGCGGCTTGTCGCTTATTACGCCCTCCGCGGTCGAGAGCGAATATTTTGCGCCGGTGTCATTGCCTATCGCAACCTGACCTAAGGAGCCGAAAACCTCCAGCCTCTGGTCATAGCCGTAGGCGGACTTTCTCGAATTGTCAATAACCGCTAACGCGCCGTTGCTCATCTTCATAGAGATTATTGCCGTATCTATATCCCCCGCTTTGCCTATTGCCGGATCCACCAGATTAGCGCCGTAAGCAAATACTTCCTCCGCCTCCGCGCCAGCTATAAACCTTGCCATATCGAAGTCGTGTATCGCCATATCGAGGAATAATCCGCCCGATACCTTTATGTATTCCACAGGCGGCGGCGCCGGGTCTCTGGATGTAATCTTGATTATATTTATTTTCCCGATCTTTCCGCTCTGAACGGCGCTCTTTGCCGCCATAAAATTATGGTCAAAGCGCCTGTTAAAGCCGACCTGATACTTGACGGGATATTCTCGTAAGACCTTAATGACCTCCATGATTTTATTGATGTCGTGGTCTACGGGCTTCTCGCAGAATATATGCTTGCCCGCCTTGGCGGCTTCAATGGAAATCGCGGAGTGTGTATCCGTAGACGAGCAAATCAGCACCGCGTCAATACTTTGGTCGGACAGGATTTCCCTGTAATCCTTATAGCGCTTGTCAATATTATAAGATTCTGCCCATTTAATGATATCTTCATTCATATAAGGGTCTGCGACCGCGGCAATAACCGCGTCTTTTACTTTGGTGCTGACGCTCTCGCCGTGCACTCTTCCGATTCTGCCCGCGCCGATAATTCCGATTCTCAGCATAATTTACCTCGTTAATAATTTATCGATATATTTCTTAGCTTTTATAGCGTAATCAAGAGGATTCGCTTTCGCGGGGTCCTGCTCCGCCTCAACCAGCAGCCAACCGCTGTAATTTGAATTCAATACGATCTTTAATATAGGCTCAAAGTCGATATCCCCGTCAGAGGGCACGGTAAAAGTCCCCATTCTTACGCCGTCCAAAAAGGATAATTTCTCATCCTTTACCCGCCCTATTACTTTATTTCTAATGTCTTTTAAGTGAATATGCCGGATTCTGGAAATGTATTTTCTCAAGACGTTCAGGTAATCTTCGCCCGAGTACGCGAGATGACCGCTGTCATAGAGCAGAAATACATTTTCCTCATCGGTATCCGCCATAAAGCGGTCTATCTCTTTCACGGTCTGAATGACCGTCCCCATATGGTGGTGATAAGTCATTAAAATGCCGTATTCCTTGGCAATTTTACCGAGACGGTTAAGTCCTGCGGTCAGCTGGGACCATTCCGCGTCGTTTAATACATACTTGCTTTCAAATACGGGAACGCTCTTGCCCTGTATGCTGTAACTCTGCTCGGAAACGCCGATTACTTTAGCGTCAAGCGCCCTGAGGAACTCGCACCGCTTCCTGAAATCCGCCTCGACGGATGAAAAATCCTCCGTTAAAATAAAGGTGCTGTGCCAGCAGTTAGCTATGACCAGCCCCTTTTTGTCCAGTTCTTTTTTAAGCGTCAGCGCGTCTTTGGGGTATTTATTGCCTATCTCGGTGCCGCTGTAACCTGCGGCGCTCATCTCGCTTATGCACCTTTCAAAGGATATATCTCCTCCGAGGTCGGGCATATCGTCGTTAGTCCAGCCGATCGGCGCAATCCCGATTCTAACTTTCATATCAATACCTTCTCGCTCTTGCCAAATGCTCGATTCGGTCATTCAGAGCTTCTTTCTGTTTATCGTTTTTAGGAAGCGCGGTACAACCTACATTCCACCACGAATTATATCCGACGCTCATACTCTTTGGCAACACTTTTATATCAATTAATACCGGGCAAGACGCCTTTTTCGCGTCCGATAAAGCCGCCTTTAATTCCTTCAGAGTTCTTACGGTATACGCTTTAGCTCCGTACGCTTCAGCGCTCTTGGCGTAATCGATTGACATAAATTCCCCCGCGCCCGTTCTGAATTCGGTCGCCAGGCTCTTTATTCCCTGTCCCATCTGCAAATTGTTAATGCATCCGAAACCGCCGTTATCAAATAATAGCACATTTATCTTGATATTTTCCTGTATTGCCGTAACAAGCTCGGAATGCAGCATCAGATAACTGCCGTCGCCGACCATTGCGTATACTTCTCTGTCAGGCGCGGCTAACTTGCTGCCGAACGCGCCCGCTATCTCGTAACCCATGCAGGAATAGCCGTATTCCATATTATATGAATAAGGCGAATCCGTCTCCCACATTCTCTGAAGACAGCCGGGAAGGCTGCCCGAGGCGCCGACGATTATCGCGTCTTTGTCTATGGTTTCGTTTATTAACGCAATCGCCGCAGTCTGCGTTATCGAGGTATTGACGGCTTTAAGGAACGCCTGAACGGTATCGGGCGATTTGTCTATTACTTCGGTCTCGTCCGAAACGCTCTTGGATTTCAACCTTAAATATTCCTTTCTCCATTGCTCTTTGGCCACTCTGATTTCTTCGGTGTACTTGGATTTGTAGCCTTTAAGCGTGAATTCGTTATTTAACTGGTTTAATACCGCCTTGCAATCGCCCGTCAGCTTTAACGCGTCTAATTTGCCGCCGTGATAAGCGCTCGCGTTAACGGTGATGACTTGCGCCTTGGAGTACAGGTATTTGCTTGAAGTCGTAAAATCCGAAAATCTCGTCCCTACGCCAATAATTAGGTCCGCCTCTTCGGCAATGGTATTTGCGGCAAGATTTCCCGTCACTCCTATTCCGCCTAGGTTAAGGGGGAACGACGCGGGTATAGCGCTCTTTCCCGCCTGCGTCTCAGCGACCGGGATATTAAATTCGGACGCGAATTTCATCAGTTCGTCGCCCGCTTCGGAGTATCTTACGCCGCCGCCCGCGATTATCAGGGGCCTTTCGGATTTAAGTATCAATTCCGACGCTTTCTCGATCTCCTCGATTATTGCCCCGGGTCTTACAATCCTGTGGCATCTCTTTAAGAAAAACTCCTCCGGATAATCGTAGCTTTCGCCCTGAACATCCTGTGGCAGGGAAATGCACACGGCGCCCGTATGCGCTATATCGGTAAGCGCGCGCATAGCGTTAACCATAGCGCTCATAACAAGTTCGGGCCTTGATATTCTGTCGAAATACCTTACGACGGGTCTGTATGCGTCGTTTGTCGTGATATTCAGGTCGTAAGGCTGCTCTAATTGCTGCAATACGGGGTCGGGCTGTCTTGAAGCGAATGTGTCTCCCGGGAACAGCAATAAGGGTATGTTATTGACCGTAGCCGTAGCCGCTGCGGTAACCATATTCGCGGCGCCTGGCCCTATCGAGGAAGTAACGGGAATAATCTTTCTCCTGTTATGCTGCTTCGCGTACGCAATCGCCGCGTGCGCCATTCCCTGTTCGTTCTTGCCCTGAAGCACCTTGAACGAATGATTATCCCCCGCAAGCGCCTGCCCGAGACCCAGCACGCAGCCGTGTCCGAACAGCGTATAAAAGTTCTCGACGAACTTGATTTCTTCGCCGTCAAAAACGATATATTGATTGTCAAGAAATTTCACAATCGCCTCAGCGGCGGTGAGTTTCAATGTCTTCATTTATCCACCTCCGTAAGCCAGGTATAGCGGCTGTCGTCTATTCTGTCCGTCCAGGGGTTATCTAATAGATGCCTTATCATCCAGCAGCAATACATCGGATAACCGGGCGCCGTAACCTGCGGATGATTCATTCCGCCGGGGAATGCGCCGTAGCTGCCGTCTTTTATAGTATAAGCGGTCTCGCCGATAAAGCACGCTCCGAAACCCTCCGGACGCTGAAATTTATAATAATACACCTCTGGTTGAGGATGGTTATGCGGGATATAGCTCCACCACCTGCCTTGTCTCGCAATCACTTCACCGAGCACCATATTCGAGTAAGGCGCGTTTGTGTAATCGAATACGGTTTTGACATCCCTTACCGCGGTGTTTTCCCATTTGCCCTGACAGGACACGAAGAACTGAATATCCTCCGGTCTGTACAGCTTAACGGCGAAATCCCTTTCGTTAGTCGTGCTTTGGACGAGTATTTCGCATTCGGTCAGCGCGGTCACTTTAACGTTAACGCCTTTAGGAAAATGAAGACAGCTCGCGTCTTCAGAAAAAACATCCTTTCTCGATACGGTCTCGGAGCGGTTTAACCAATCGAATTTTAATCTGCCCGACAACAGTAGAACCGCCGTTTCCTTGTCTTTATGGTAAATTCTCCTAGTCTCGCGCGGCTTTAAGATATACAATGTTATATCCATCATCATATCCTTATTCTTGCCGCCCGTTCTGGATATTATCTTCTTGTTATTTGCATATTCAGGATATCCGAACATATTAACCTCTCGCGACCATTTCGCCGTATTTTGCTTTGCTGTCGGCAATAAATTTCTTTATTTCATCGATTTTAGGCATAAAAAGCGAGCAACCGTGCGCCGCTACAAGCATTGAAGCGGACGCGCTGCCGAGCTCAAGGCAATCCATAATGTCCAACCCCTCGAGAAGTCCGTAGATAAACGCCGAGCCGTAACCGTCGCCGCCGCCGAATGATTTCAGCGCCTGAACGGGGAACGGCTTAATAGTATAGCTCTTGCCGTCCGCGGTATACGCCGTCGAGCCCTTTTTGCCGTGCTTTATGACTACGATTTTCGCGCCCTTTTCAATCCAGTAGTTCGCGCTCGTCCTGTCAGTGCCATCAAGCCCGATAAGGCTTTCCATTAAATCGAACTCCTCGCGGCTGCCCATGATAATATCGCTTTTTTCCGCGACGAGCGAATAATAAACCGCGGTCTCAGTCTTAGACTTCCAGGTATACGGGCGGTAATCGATATCGAATATCACTTTTGTACCTGAATTTATGGCGTATTGGAGCGCCGTAAAGCACGCCTCTCTTGACGGGCTTTTAGCGAGCGCCGTACCCGAGATTAAGAGAATTTTAGCGCTCTTTATATAATTCTCGTTGACATCTTCGGGCGCTATCGTCAAATCCGCCACGCCGTCTCTGTACATTAAAATGCTGCTTTCGTCTCTTGACAGTATTTCGGTAAAAGTCAATCCGAGCTTTTCGCCGCCTTTGGCGCGTACGATATTTGATGTGTCTATGCCTTCGTTATCAAAGAATTCCGTCACATAATCGCCGAACCTGTCGTCGGACACGGCGCCGATAAATCCGACCTTTTTATTAAGCCGGGCAAGCCCCGTGGCGATGTTCGCGGGCGAGCCGCCGAGATATTTCTTGTAACTGTCGCTTTCGGCGAGCGTTTTGAAATAGTCTATCGGATTAAAGTCGATAGCTATCCTGCCCATAGGTATAATGTCCAGTTTTCTCTTATCGTCAAATTCTATATACTTCATATTTATCTCCAATTCTTTACGGTTCTGAATTCCGGTGTCTTGTCTCCGATATTTACTACTCTCGTAGCGTCCAGATTATACGGTTTGATGAATTCGAATACTTTATCGACTTTACCGATTTTCTCAACTCTGTGCGCGTCCGTGCTGATAATGAATTTTACCTTGGTATCCAGTAATTTCTCGAACTTTTCGCGCCCTAAATTCCTTATAATATGCTTTACGTTGAGCTCGAGAAAAACGCCCAGTTCAGCGCACGCCTCGCCGACCGCCTCAGGGTCTACATGCGTGCCGCTGTTGATGTGCGGGAATATCGCGACGGGGTACTTTTCGAGCATCTTTATCGTCGCGTCCGTGTTTTTCACCATCTCCTGCGCTTTGGGCGCGCGGTAATATGTCTTATACGCGGGCCAGTAGAACTTATAGAAATCCTTAAAGCTCTTGGGACGCGTCCACCTGTGAAAGCCCGCTATTATATAATCGTAATCCGCCATTTCCTCGACGCTCATATCCACCGTGCCGTCAAGCGATATCAGATCCGCCTCGATACTGTAAAAGATTTTTACGCCCTCTATTTCCCGTCTTACCGCCTGAATTTCCGCTTTTTGCTTAACCGCTTTCTTTCTCGTTAAGGAAAAGGAATAATTATTATAGCCGTGGTCGGATATGCCGATATCTTTCAGGCCCAGCGCTTTAGCGGCAAGCGCATTTTCTTTAATCGTATTAAGGCCGTCGCTGTAACGGGTATGCGTATGATAATCGCCGTATAACTCCATATCAGACCTCTATAATTCTGTTCTCTTTCTTTCTAATCTCGTTAAGTTCCGCCATGATTTTATCTTTCTTCTCGCCTATAAAATCGTAATAATACATCGGAATAGTCGAAAGCAGCATGGATACGGCGGGCACGAGCGCGAATATTATCAGCAGTCCGAGTGAGGGCACATCGTAACCTTCGGGGCGCTTATCCGGCGCGACATAGCCGATAATAATCAATAATACAGGAATTAATCCCGTTGAAATCGCCGCGCCTATCTTATTCATAAAAGTCTGAAACGCGAATCCTATTCCCTCCGTCCTCTTGCCCGTCTTCCATTCAAGGTAATCCACGCTGTCGCCTATGACGGCAAAGGTCAGCACATTATACATGCCGAACGGAATGCCCGAGAAGAAAAGGAACGGTAGCGCGACATAATAATTATATCTCGATGCAATTACGGCAATGAAGAACATTATCTGAAAAATAAACGAGCCCGTTCCCGCTAGAATAGCTATCTGCTTATAATTGAATTTTCTGAAGAGCTTGGGCATAATAAGCATTCCCGGAAACATTCCGACCGCGATCGCCGCACTCATAAGCAGCATGGAGATTTTCTCGGGCGAATTATAAAAAATATCCCTTGTCGCGTAGACAAGACACATATTGACGATGTATTTGCCGAAACTCAGCACCCCGAGACCCAATATCAGCAGCAGCGGCTTATTTTGCTTAACGAGCGCGAAATTTTCCTTGATTTTCAGGGGCTCGACGGGCGGGGCAATACGCTCTTTGCAAGTAAAGAACGCTATTGATAACAGCGCCGCGCCGATAATAGCCATACATATGGCGGAATACAGATAGCTTTCTTTGGTATAGCCGCTCTCGCCCTTAAAAAGTTCCATTACGATAAAGGGCGCGGCGGCGCCGAAACCGTTAAGCACCCTCGCAAACGACAGAAAATCCGCGCGCTCTTTAGGGTTAGGCGTCATAGCCGAGGGCAATCCCCAGAACGGCACATCGGACATTGTGTAGAGCATTCCCCACATTATATATGTAAAGGACGCGTAAGCTATACGCATAGGAAGCGACGCGTCGGGCGCAATGAATATCAGTATTGTAAATATAGCAATCGGAAAGGGCGCCGCAAGCAGATACGGCCTGCATTTGCCCCATTTGGTTCTCGTCCTGTCCACAATCGAGCCCATAATAGGGTCGTTTATAGCGTCCCATACGCGCGCGGCTATCATAATGACCGAGACCACCCAGAGCGCGTCGGAAAAGACTATATCCGTATAAAAAGAGAGCAGGAAGCTGGACATTATGCCGTAAGCCATATTCTGTCCCAGTCCCGCAATCGCGAAAGACCATTTCTCTTTCTTGGGTATGTAAATCTTGCCTATATCATCTTTCATTAAAAACCTCTAGTAAGATATTATACTATCTTTTTATATATAAGTAAATAGCTATTGAATCAGCTGTTTTCTCAGATTTTTCAGAAATTTTACGGAGTAGTTTTTTAATTCCCGCATTATAAGGTCGAATCCCTCCTCATCCTTCGCAAAGAACGGATCGCTGATTTTCACTTCGCCCGCGCCCGCCGCCTCGGACAGCGTTACGAACTTGCCGCGGATTTTTCTCGGCAGGAATAATCTCTGATTCTTTTTCATGCCGACAATGATATCCGCATCCTTGAATCTTTTGTAATCAAAAAGTATATGCGAGGGCCTGTGCATATCGATTTCGTCCTCGTTAAAGCCCTCTTTGATAAGCGCTTTTTTAGTCCTCGGATGAATTCTGAACATTTTATTGATTACGGCGGAAGACTTTATCCATTGAATTTTATCTTTAAGCGACGGGTCGTTATTTACCTCGCGGCGTAATATAAATTCTACAAAAGGGCTTCTGCAGATATTGCTCGCGCAAATTATTAATATCTTCATATTACGGTGTTTACGGGTTTTCCCTCCATATAGGCTTTTAAGTTATTAACGGCGATATCCATGAGTCTCGTTCTGCTTTCCTTTGCTGCCCACGCGATATGCGGAGTTACGATGCAGTTTACGGCTTCAATCAATAAATTACCCTCTTTGGGCGGCTCTTCATTAAGCACATCGACCGCGGCGCCCCCGACCTTGCCGCTATTAAGCGCGTCATAAAGGTCTTTTTCGTTAATGAGAGGCCCCCTCGCCGTATTGATTATGTATACGCCGTCTTTCATCTTAGCTATATTGTCCTTATTTATTATACCTTTATTCTCCTGAGTGAGCGGACAATTTAAGGAAATAAAATCCGATTTGTTTAACAGTTCGTCAAGCGTGGCGTATTTTACACCGTCAAAAAGGTAATTTTCATTCGGGTGTTTATCGTATGCAAGGACATTCAAGCCGAGCGCCGTCGCGATTCTTGCCGTCTTCTGCCCGATTCTGCCGAAACCGATAATTCCGAGAGTCTTGCCACTTAATTCTATCGTCGGGTAGTTCCAGTAACAGAAATCCCTGCTTTTTTGCCATTCGCCGAGCTTTACCGAGCGGTTGTGCTCTCCGATATGGTGGCAGAGCTCAAGCATCATCGCTATCGCGTATTGAGCGACCGCGTCCGTGCCGTAAGTGGGTATATTCGTCACCGTTACGCCCAGTTCCGCCGCCGCCTCGACATCCACGACATTGTAGCCCGTCGCGAGCACTCCGATATATTTCATATCGGGGCATTTAAGCATTGTTTCTCTTGTTATCGGCGTTTTATTGGTGAGCACCGCCCCTGCGTCGCCGATTCTCGACACTATATCCGCCTTTACGGTATGGTCGTAAAGCGCGAATTCCCCCAACGCCTTAAAGCCGTCCCAGCTGATATCTCCGGGATTTAAGGCATATCCGTCTAATACTACTATTTTCATAGCTTACTCCTGATAAAATTTATATTATTATATCAATTATGCGCCGAGTTATAGCGGTGAATACTTCCGCTTGCCGTTATAGGCAAGCGGAAGTATTATTTTAATTCAAATACCATAGCCTCGTATGGTCTCAGCGTCATATCCTCCAGCTTAATATCATTGCCGTAATTATGCAGCGCCAATTTTGCGGATTTATAGACCATATCGTTCGGCAATTTGAAATCCACATTATCGGGCTTGAAATTGCAGAGTACGAAAAGCCTGTCTCCTCTCCACCACCTTTCATAGCACATCAGATTCTTATCGTTAATAAAATGCACTTTCAGTGTGCCATTCTTTATTATTTCATTGCCCTTTCTGTACGCTATTAATTTCCTGTAAAAGTTAAGAATCGAATCCGGGTCTTTCTCAGCCTCTTCCACATTTATTTCCGTATAATTCGGATTAACCTTTATCCAAGTCGCATCCGCCTCGGTAAAGCCCGCGTTAGCAGAGCTATCCCATTGCATCGGCGTTCTCGCATGGTCTCTGGCTCTCTTGTCGAGAACTTTCAGAGCGAAACCCTTGAGAAACGGCAGGTATTTCAGCATTCCCATTACCGTTTTGACCATTACGTCGCGGTATTCGTCGAGCTCGAATTTGCAATTCGTCATGCCGATTTCCTGACCCTGATACACATATGGCGTACCCTCGAGCATATGCATCGCTATCGCGAGCATTTTGGCGCCCTGCTTTCTGTATCTTAAATCCGAAACAAAAGTGGGTATGGACCTCGGTTGGTCATGGTTTTCGAGATAAAGGCTGTTCCAACCCTTGCCCTTTAAGCCGTATTGCCATTTGAAGATCACTTTCTTGAATTTGACAAGATTGAACTTTCTCGGTATCAGCCTCATGAACTGATTGCACTCTATATGCTCGAAAATAAACACCGTATCCAGTTCGTTCCTTTCCTCGGAGACATAGAGCAGTCCTTGGTCCACCGTGACATTGGGCGTCTCGCCGACCGTCATGCAATCGTAATTGGAGAGCACTTTAAGATTTAATTCGTTTAAGTACTTATGAATGTTAGGACCGGGCGAGAAATGCTCGTCGCCTCTTATCGCCGGGTTCCATTTGCCGTCGGGAAGACCTTCCGCCTTGCTGATATATGTAATAACGTCGCATCTGAAGCCGTCCACACCCTTGTCAAGCCAGTATTTGCATATATCCTGCACTTCTTTCCTGACTTTAGGGTTATCCCAGTTTAAGTCAGGTTGCTTTTTCGTGAACAGATGCAGGTACCATTCGCCCGTAGTGTCGTCATATTCCCAGGCAGAGCCGCCGAATCTAGAAGTCCAGTTATTGGGCGGCTTCCTGCCGTCCTTGCCCTTGCCTTTGCGCCAGATATAATAATCCCGGTACGGATTATCGACGCTCTTTCTGCTCTCGACAAACCAGGGATGCTCGTCCGAAGTATGGTTGACGACCAAGTCCATTATCAGCTTAATACCGCGCTCATGCATGCCCTTAATCATCTCTTCCCAGTCTTTGAGCGTGCCGAATTCGTCCATGATATCCCTGTAATCGGAAATATCGTAACCGTTGTCGTCGTTCGGGGATTTATAGCACGGCGAGAGCCACACGGCGTTAATGCCTAGACTTTTCAGATAATCAAGTTTCTCGATAATGCCCCTGATATCTCCCGTTCCGTCGCCGTTGCTGTCGCGAAAACTCCTCGGGTAAATCTGATAAATAATAGCGTCTTTATACCATCTGCTCCTTTTCATGTTACTCCTTTACACCGTCCTGCGGCAAAAATAAATATTACATAAAACAGTATAGCAGTAAAGGCTTATAAGGTCAATATTAATATTTCCGCCGTCTTCGACAGACGGCGGAAATCCTAACCGCTCTAACGGCATCTTTTCCGCGATAACTGCGTCAAAAGAATCCCGATGCTTCGTCGCAATGCGGCTTCTTTTACGAGATTAGGCTAACACCTAATTTCTTATTATCAGCTGATTACTCTTTATCTTAGACCAGTCGCAAATGCTACGAGGGTTCCGATTGGGGATAAAGAGCCGAAAAGGCGCCGTTATAGCGGCGCCGTATTCCGCTGCCAGTCGAAGGCAGCGGAATTACTGTTCCCAACCCGCGTAAAGCGTAAGATTAGAATCGGGCGTAAACGGGAAAATAACGGGTTCGCCTGATAAATCGGATGACAAATACCAGCCCGTAAAGGTATAACCCGCCCTTGTTACTGCCGGTGCGGGATTAAGAGTAGCTACGGTTACGGACTCAATTGCAGGCGCACCGTTTGTTTCGAAAGTTATCTTGTATTGGGGTTCTATATTATTAAAGAAATCGCCCGTATATGCGAATTCGTCTTCGCCTATAACATAATTTCTGTATCCGCCCGTTGCGAATTCATTCGTAATTTTAGCAGGCGCATTATAAATGGATTCGGGCGCGCTTTCGACATCTTCACAGTAAGCTAATCTTCCCGTATTTCCCGCTATGTAGAGCATATACAGTTTATTATCGTCACTAAGATAATATTGCGAGGCGCAGGAAGTATCCGAGAGAATAATTTTCTCAAAGAAAAATTTGATCACATTATTATTGGACTCGATTTTTATTGAAGTGCTTGTTTCTGTGGTTTTGACCGTAATTATCTCGTCATTTTCGTTAGTTAAGATATAATTCTCGCCGTCTTCGCCCGATGTTACGGTTAAATCATTCGTCTTACTTTCTGTTTCGCCCACTTCGATATGGTGGGCAATTGCTGCGAAATATGCCAATTCCATTAATTGAAATGTAAGCGCCGTAGTAATATCTTGATTATAATAATCTTGTATATTCTGGGGTACATTCTGCTCTTCAAGAAGCGCCGGAATGTTCTCGTTGAACGCGTTTACAATGTCGGCGAAATCTTCGTTATTGCTCGCCAAATCATTGAATAAATCCCAATTAAACTCGCATGCGGTAAAAACCAAAGCAATTACAATTATAATCGTTACGCTTATTAATTTCTTCATTTTTCTTCTCCTTAAAGTTATAATATCATAGAGTAACAATAATTACAACGGGTATGTTATAATTAACATATGTGTCAAATTATAGAAAAATTGCTTAACTCTGACGACAATATGCGCAAACAAATCGCCGACACGCTAGCCGCTATGGGCGCTGAAGGCACTGATATAATATTGAAGCGCCTTGAAACCGGAAAGGACGAAAGGGCCTTGCTGCTCACCTTATCGAGAATGGTTAAATCGGCAAAGTGCATGAACGAACTTATTAACAGGTGGCGCGCCGAAAATTATAAGCCGTTGATAAATTTCAGCCGCCATGAGGATGCCAAAGTCAGAAAAAGCGCCTATATAATTATGGGTAAGATTCAAGATAAGCGGATTCAAGACGCTTTAATCCGAAGGCTTGACGAAGAAAAAACGCTATTTGTCGTTCCCTCGATATTGCTCGCGCTCGGTAATTTCAAGGGCGATGCCGTAAAGGAAAGAATAAACAAATTTATTGAAGAAATCAGGGCGCCGAAAGATAATGAGAAAAAGCATATCGACGAAATCATAACCTCCGCGAATAAAGCGCTGGACAAGTTGAGCGAATATAAGACGCATACTTTCAAGGGATTAACAGCGCCCGTAAGCGTGTTAATCGTCCCTAATCCCAAGCAGATAGAATTAACCTTTACGGAGGCAAAAGAGTATTTCGACAAAGTCTTGCTGTACGATAATGAAATCCGGATAATAACCGCGGATTATCAGAAAATTTACAATATAAGGACATTCTCGGAGGCATTGATAAGCCCGGAGCGATTGAGAAATATCCCGCCAGACGCCGGATTAATTGCAGATAGAATTGCGGATGAATTACCCGGATTACTTAACCAAACGCACATTGGCGCGCCGCCCTACAGATACAGAATAGAGATAAAGGGCGATGTAAGAAGGCGGCAATTAATAGATGAGATTATAAAAACCCTTAACGGAGTTAAAGGCAACGAAATCGTCAACAGCCTATCAAATTACGAACTGGAAATCAGAATTCGGTTAAAAGGCAGCCTTTGCGATGTTTACTATAAGCTGCTGACATTTAACGACGAGCGCTTTTCATACCGCATCAAGGCGCTGCCCGCTTCAATCAAGGGAGAGACCGCGGCGGTATGTATGAGGCTTATAAAGCCTTATCTTAGAGATAATGCAAGAGTGCTTGACCCGTTCGCAGGCACGGGCACAATGCTGATCGAGCGCGCGAAATTGAGTAAGAACCTTTCCTTAACGGGCGTGGACATTTACGCCGAAGCGCTCAAACATATGAAGGTCAATACTATCGCCGCGGGAGTAAAAGCCGATATGATAAAAAGCGATATACTCGATTATAATCCGTCAGGAAAATTCGATGAAATCATTTCAAATATGCCCTACGGAATACGCGTCTCAACCCATAAAGAGAACGAGACGCTCTACAGGAATTTTATTAACCGCCTGCCCGGACTAATTCACCCTAGCGGCATTATCGCTTTGCTGACCGCCGACTTCAGCCTGCTTAAATCCGTCTGTAAAGGTAAATTAAAACTGATATCTGAACACCCAGTAGACACCGGAGGTCTCACACCGCGACTTTTAATATTCCGCTGTCCTTGAACGATAATGTATTATTCTTCCCTCCTCGTACAGACAATAAAATCCCCCGACCTTAAACAGTCAACTGAAACGATGGGAAATATGGCGGTAGTTGTTAAAAGAACAAATAAAAATAGATACAAGACCCATAGAATATTGCTGTCTAATGGAGCCGAATTCGTTTTTGAAAAAACAAAAAAAGCGGAACTTGCAACCGCCAATTTACTTACTAATAGTAAGCAGGGAATGGAAATCAAGCCCGCTTCTAATAATATTATATTCAATTCCTCCGAAATGTCAATTTCCAAAGCGAAAATATGTATTTTTCATTCAAGCTGCAATTCGGTATGGCGATATTCATTATAGCAAAAGAAATTTGTGTATTCAATAGCATTTTGCTTGAAAATAAGCGCTTGTACCGTTATTGGGACATTATTTTTCAAAATTTTTATATAACGGTGATTTTCTTATAAATTCATTTCTTATTGATAATTACTATTATTTGAATTTCCACATCGGATTTTCACATAAATATTGAATGATATTTATTAATTTATATTATGCGCTTCTTGTAACTAGCTTGATGAATATATCATAAATAGAATAGGATGATGTATTCATCTAAGACATATGAAGAGGTATCTGATATGAAATATAATAACGATATTAATAATTGCATAAGCGATAAATTATGTAATTGTGATCCTTTTTCTGATAAACATGTTTGTTGTAGCTATGGGCGCTGCAAAAAGAAATCTTGTTGTATGCAAATATGCTGTATGCAATGCCCTGCAGGACCTACGGGGCCGAGGGGGCCGCAAGGCGATACAGGACCTACAGGACCAAAGGGTGAATGCGGACCTACGGGACCTAAAGGCGAATGCGGACCTACCGGCGCGCAAGGCACAACGGGTCCTACCGGTCTGCAAGGCATAACAGGTCCTACGGGACCAACAGGTGCGCAAGGCGTAACAGGTCCTACCGGCGCGCAAGGCACAACGGGTCCTACCGGTCTGCAAGGCATAACAGGTCCTACGGGACCAACAGGTTCGCAGGGCGCAACGGGTCCTACCGGCGCGCAAGGTGTAACGGGTCCCTACCGGCGCGCAAGGTGTAGCCGGATCTACGGGTCCTACGGGTTCGACTGGTCCTCAGGGTATAGGCGAAGTGGAAATAATCTTTACGGCATTGGATTTTTACAAAAACACAGGCTATGACCCTAATAAAGATTTTTCGATAGAACTTTACGATGTTGCTTCTACCCCTCCCATTCCCGCATCCGAAGGCGCAAGACTCGGGGCATGGAGTCTGCCGTATGATTCCCCTTCGGATACTGTAAGCGTCGAATTTAAGGTGCCCAACTCATATACCTTCGGTACGAGTATGACAGTTGACGCTCATATTTTATTGGAAAGAAATAATACGGCTCAGGGTATTATACAATTAAGGTTGAGAGCGGACTTCAGAAGCAGCGGCGAACAATGGGGACAAGGGACGACAGACACTAAATATAAGCAAACGGTTATATCTTCCGAAACGACCGTAAATGAACCGACGGGTTTAACGGAAGCAAAAAGCGCAAGACATTATAAAATCAGCTTCGATTTACCGGGTATTTATGCAAATCCCGGAGACTTCGCGATATTGTCTTTCGACAGAACGAAATTAAAAAGCGGCAATTATAACGATACAATTTATCTTACGGTTGCGTCAATAAGATACAGCGTATGAAAACCTTATATTACCGAGTACGGTTATACCATAACCGTGCTTGGTAGTAATGAATTAATAACTAAATAATATGCTTATCGTATTGCAAATAATCCTAATATTAAATTTTCAAAAATTGTCATCAATAGTAGTTGTTTATTAGTGGTACCAATAGATCTAAGTAACGAATAGTCTAAATTGCTCGTTAAGCGTTAGCGGATAAGAGTAATATATTAAAATAAAAGAAATTATAAAAATAATGCTTATAAGAAAAGCTATTATTAATCTCATGTTGTTTCCAACGCTTTCTTTAGATTTTATTATTAAGATATTTAATGTCATTTTATACTGATTGTTTCAATTAGTAATCTTAATTATGAATTTGAAATTTAATTAACATAAGCGTAAAATATTCAAACAAAATGTTTCAATTTGGTATTGAAATGGGCTTTTTGCTGTGATATACTTATTGTAATATACTTATAAAATACTGAGGTGAGATATGGACAAAAAGAGCGTAATGGTAACGGGCGCTTCCGGCTCGATGGGAAGCGAGGTATTAAAAGCCGTAATGGAAGCGGGCAGATTCAAAGGCATTGTACTGCTAAGAAAAAAGCCGAGCAACGAGAAACTTAAAATCAAGCTTGAAAAGCGCTACGGCGAGGATATCGAAGTGGTGTTCGGCGATATATCAAATTATGACGACTGCGTTAAGACCGTAGCGATGTCGGATTATATTATTCACTGCGCCGCGGTAATTCCGCCCGTATCCGACCATCATCCTGAGGCGGCGGAAAAGACCAATTACATAGGCACGAAAAACCTCGTCAAGGCAATCGAGGAAGACAAGAATTCCGCTAAGAAGAAGTTCGTTAACATAGGCTCGGTCGCTGAATACGGCAACCGCAATTTTCCCGCGCACTGGGGAAGAGTCGGAGACCCTTTGTTGTCGTCTCCGTATGACTATTACGCCGTCACCAAGATTAAGGGCGAAAGGGCGGTAGTCGAATCCGGCATCAAGTATTGGGTGTCGCTTCGTCAGTCGGGTATTTTATACGACGATGTGCTGTTTAATAATATGAATGACGGTCTTATGTTCCATACTGGCTGGAATACGGCTATCGAATGGGCGACCGCGAGAGACAGCGGCAGAATGGCGCGAAATCTCGTCGAATACGACCTTGACGGCAAGCTCCCCGAGGATTTCTGGCAGAGGTGCTACAATATCGGCAACGGCGACAAGGCGAGAGTTACGGGATATGACACTCTCGAAAGAGGTTTTAAGATGATGGGCAGAGGCGCTAAGGATATTTTCAGGCCGCATTGGAACGCGCACAGGAATTTTCATTGCTTCTGGTATCTCGACTCGGATTTATTGAACGATTATCTTAATTTCAGAACGGAGTCATTTGAAGACTTCTTCAGCAAACTTTCAAAGAAATTATGGTATTTTAAGCTCGGCAAGCCTTTCCCCGGTCTGATCAGAAAATTCGCGATAGAGAGGCTTTTCAAGGACTCTAACGCGCCGATGTACTGGGTCAATCATAACATTGAAGGCAGAATTAAGGCGTTTTACGGCTCTAGGGAGCAATATGAGCAAATCCCGAGGACCTGGGATAATTATAAGCTGCTCCCCTCAGACGAAATAAGGGACATTTCTACTGCGGAGGTGCTTGATTTAAGGGGCAAGACGACGATTTCAGAAAAAGATATCGAGTTTATTGCCGACAATGAATATAAGGGCAAGAACATAGCGGTGATATTCAGCCACGGCTATGACGAGAGCAAGCCCGAGAGCGAGCTTGATATAGAGGATATGAGGTCCGCGGCGAAATTCAGAGGCGGCAAGCTGATATCAGAAAAAATGAAAAAGGGCGATTTGAGAACCAAGCTCGAATGGGAATGCCATGACGGCCATAAATTCTCCGCGTCGCCGTATACCGTAATCAAAGCGGGTTTCTGGTGTCCGGAATGCAGTCAGCCCGTGCCGTGGAATTTCGACGCTCTGAGCAAGAAAATACCCTTTTTCGCGCAGGTATGGTACAACTCGCATTCGCCCGAAGAAAACGAATTTTACGCCGCTGACTGTTATAAGGACATTTTGTAATGATCAGGAAGTTATCCAAGAAAGAGCAGATATTAGACGCCGCCTTAAAGCTGGTTTCCAAGAAAAACAGCTTTGATTTCACTATCCGCGAGATAGCCAAAGAGGCAGATGTCAATATCGCCGCGATTAATTACTATTTCAAGAGCAAGAGCAGGCTCTTCATTGAAATGGAAAAGCTCTTCACGGATAACTATTTTGACGCTTTTACGCCTTTAGAGGACGATTCGCTGTCCGATACGGAGAAGCTTACAGGCTGGCTTAATAAAGCGATAAGCTACGGCTCTCACTATCCGGGCATACTCGTGCTGCTAAGACGAAAATACGAGAATCCTGAGTCCGCCTCGGATAAATTAATGAAAGCGGATTTTATGAAAAAAGTCATGAAGTTAAAAGCGCTTTTCGCCTCGGTTATCGGCAGCAGAGAGGATGAGCAGGATAAACTATTCGCCGCTTTTTGCGCGACGCTGGTATTTCCGTTTATTATGGACAGCGTTGAAAAAAATCTCAATATCGTAAAGGACGAGCAGGAACATCTACAGTTAATGCTACTATTAATTAATAAATTTAAGGAGAGATAATTATGAAATACCCCGTAAAAAATGTGTTTATTGTCGGAGGAACAGGCTTTTTAGGCTATTATTCAGCCTTGGAATTTCTAAAGAAAGGAATTAATGTCAGTTCCGCGTCCATACCCGATGTCAAGCTCGGAGACTGGTTCCCTAAGCAGATAAATATCGTAAGCGATAATCTCGATATCTTCACCGAAACAGAGGATAACCTCGTTAAGCTTTTCAAAGGACACGACGCATTGGTTTACGCGGTAGGCCCCGACGACAGATACACTCCCCCCGCGCCGTCTTATGACTTCTTTCACGAAAAACTCGTCGTTCAATGCGCGAAAGTTCTGAGAGCCGCGAAAAAAGCGGGCGTCAAGAGAGTCTCGGTCTTAAATTCGTATTTCGCGTATTTTGACAGACAAGCGGAATTCAACGGGATATTATCAAAGCATCATCCTTATATCCGCGTCAGGCGCGAACAAGCCGAGGCGTGCATCAATGAGGGCGAAAAGGGCGTAATGGATGTAATGATTCTGGAATTGCCGTATATTTTCGGCAGCATGCCGGGAAGAATTCCTCTATGGAAAAGCGTATTTCTGGACAGATTTGACAAAATGCCCGCGGTATTCTTCCCTAAAGGCGGCACGGTAATGATACATGTAAGAGGCATCGCGTACGCCGTCGTAGCTTCTATATTAAACGGTGAACATGCGACGAAATACCCTATCGGCGATTCTAATATGAAATACAAGCAGATGATAAGGATTATGTACGACGCTTTGAACAACAAGAAAAAGATTATTAACACCCCGACCTGGATTGCATATCTCGGAGGGTTATTCATAAACAGACAAGAAAAGAAACACGGCAAGCAAGGCGGTCTTGATTACGCGAAGCTGATGACGGATATCCAGTCCAAAGACCTTTTCTTTACTCAAGAGACTATTGATAAAGTCAAGAGCCAGCTCGATTACAAGGGACTGGGATATGATAAAGAATTGGATGTAACAGAGGGAATCAGAACGACTATCGAGGCGTGTTACCCCGAGAAATTTCCCGATTCCGACCCAGCTAACCAGGTCAAAGAGGATTTGAGGATAATAGACGAAATATTTAAGAAAAAAGCAGATCAAGAAAAGACGGTCGCTGCCGAAAAAGCACCAAAATCGGAAGCGCCCGATAAGCCTGCCGAAGAATCAAAGCCCATAGCCGAAACTGCCGAAATAAAGAAAACGGCAAAATCCGAAAAACCTGTCGAGGTTAAGAAAGAAGCGCCCGTTAAAATAAAAGCTGATAAGCCCGCCGAAGTAAAGAAAGAGCCCGCTAAAGCGAAGGCTGAAAAACCTGTTGAGAAAGAGGCGCCCATAAAAGCGAAAGCTGAAAAACCAGCTGAATCCAAGAAAACGACGCCGACTAAAGTTGCGGACAAGAAACCCGCCGAAGTAAAGAAAGAGCAAAAAAAAGACGATACTAAACCCGCGCCCGCAAAAAAAACCTCAAAACCTAAAGCTGATAAATAATAATAGCCGGGAAATTTTCCCGGCTATTATTATTAAGGAGACCGGCATAAAAATTAAATCCCGTTTTTCTCCGGCAAGCGTTTAATTTATTTACCTATTATAAAATCAATGCTATAATTCATTCGAGGTAATTATGGACTTAAAGGAAAAGCAGATAGAGAAAAGAATTATTTATAAAGGAAGAATCCTCAATTTAAGAACGGACACCGTTGAACTAGCTAACGGCAATACCGCTTACCGCGAAGTTGTAGAGCACAGCGGCGGCGCTTGCGTGCTTGCCGTAAACGGTAAGGCGGAAATCTGTCTCATCAGACAATACCGTTACCCGTATGACGAAATATTATTCGAGCTTCCCGCCGGCAAACTCAATCCCAGCGAAACACCCGAACAATGCGCAATAAGGGAACTTCAGGAAGAGACGGGGCTTGCCGCTGATAAATTGACGCTTATAAATATCCTCTACCCGTCTCCGGGATATTCGGACGAGAAAATCTATATTTACCTGACAGAGAACTTTATTGAAAAAGATAAAAACCCCGATTGCGACGAGCTGATCGAAACGGAATTCGTACCCTTTGAAAAAGCGCTAAATATGGTAATAAAGGGCGAAATCCGCGATGCGAAAACGGTAGCCGCAATTTACGCATACGCATTAATGATTCCGTTGGACAACGGAATCATTTAATGTCAATCTTATAGGATTTATCGTCTTTACCGCTTTTAGGAATGTTAATCTTTAACAGACCGTTCCCAAATTCGGCGTCGACTCCTTCTCTTGTTACATCGGGAAGATAAATCGAACGCATCATCGCGCCGTATCTGCGCTCCTTATGAATGTAATTGCTCTTTTTCTCCTCTTTTACATCTTGCCCGGTGACGCTTATGGTCAGTCTGCCCTCTATAAGGTCAATATTGATATCCTCTTTCTTTACTCCAGGCAGCTCGGCTTCCACGAGATATCCGTTATCCGTCTCGGACACATCGACCTTGAATGCATTTCCTCTTATAAAAGTTCCCGGCAGAAAATCTCCGAAAAAATCATCCAGCATAATCGAAAAGTCGCGATTAAACAGCGATTTCCCGTTGAACGGAATTAATCCAGACATATTACACCTCCTATAATTTATTTAAGTTCTGGCACTCTATACCTTTGAGTGCTAATTATATTATACTAAATATTTTATTGTTGTCAAGAGTTTTTCTTAAAATAGTATTTTCTAAGCGTTACCTATTATACAATCTTGACGAAACCAAGCAAATAATGTTACTATTTAGTTAATTGAGGTTAATATATGAAGAATTTTTCGCGTTTTACATCAGTAGTTTTAATTATTATGACAGTATTAATTATTTTACCGTCCTGTAAAGAAGTAGAAACGCGCGCCGATAATCTGTATGCGGATTCATACATAAATTACGCAACTGAAGTATTCTTAAATCCCGAAAATCCGGATTTTGATGAAATGGGCCTATTCTGGACATATTGGGACGAAGAGACGGGAAGCGTCGTGGAGGTGCCCGCTGATTCCGAAGAAGGCGCCGCTCTGATCGACCCGGATAAGCCTACAATAATAAATGTGCATGGAATGCTCGCGGACGGCTATTATTCCAAAGAAAGCTATAATATCAATCACAGAATAGTCAATCCCGCCGATTTCGGGCTTGATACGGACAGAGTGAACGCCTGTTACCTTTGGCTTAATGAAGGCTATAATGTAGGGAACTTTCATTACAACAAGTTCGCTACCGAGGTACCTACCATGATTGAGGCTAAAATATGGGCTATTGACGGTAAAGAAGGAGATACGCCCGTAGGCGTAAGATACAAAAAAACCGACGGCAAATTCAGCGCTCCCGATGTGACGGCGTATTCCCTTGCGGAGCATTTTGCGGCGGAATACATCAGGGCGATGAATCTTCTCCCCGACGAAATGGGCAATAAAGAAATAAGGATTGCAGCGCATTCCATGGGTGGAATGTTATCCGGCCCCGCGCTCTTTTTACTGACCGAACTTTCTAAAGCCGGACAAATCGCTAAAAGCAAGCTACCTGTACGCTACGCGATGATGGACGCTTATTTTTCGACATATAATGAGAATGTTTATTGGGGGCCGTCCGATATTACAATCAGATGGAGCGGCAAGCCTTTAATCGACAACAATACCGCTTTCACGCTGCTGGAATGTCTGAAAGCGCTCGATAAAGAGGGTATAGCGCTGGAATATTACACTTATGATTCGAGCACGCTGTATCAGGCTATGAAGCACATGGAGAACGAAATAAGCGAAATTACGGCGTTCGCTATAATAAATCCCAGATTAAATTATAAAGGCTATAATATGTTATCTCAGGGGCACAACGCAGTCAGAGAATGGTATTTATGCTCTATATTATCGGAGCCTGTAATAAATACATCAGAGCCCGACGCTTTCGCGCCGTCCGCAGCGCTACCTACAGCCTACCTGAAAACGCTTATCGGCAAAAAATTCAAATTAACGGACGGCTATGAAACACTTACTGCCGATGATGACAAGATGATATTTCTTTCATAGTTTAAGCCTCGTCGCAATGCGGGCTTTTCCCCCGACAATAGCCTAAAGGCTATTGTCTTTCTTTCGGTCGATTGCTCCTCTTCCCTCGCGTTTACCGCTCTGCTTGATATGTCCGTTATTTTGTTATAATAATTAATATATAATGTCATTACTATAACAATTTGATACTATAAAGCAGCTGTAACGAGCAGATTTTTCGATGATAGCGCACAATCAGGTTCCTGATAAATATCTCCGGCGCCTCTTAATAGACTGACCCGGACAATAGTCCGACCAAATGCTACTATGCAGCATTTCCGACTGGTCTAAGATAAGGAGCAAGCGTCTGATAATAAGAGATTAGGTGTTAACCTAATCTCGTAAAAGAAGCCGCATTGCGACGAAGCATCGGGGTTCTTTTGACACAGTTATCGCGGAAAAGATGCCGTTAGAGCGGTGATTACTTCCGCTGTCCGTTCAAGGATAGCGGAATAATTATAACATCCGGGAAAGTTCCGTAGAATCCGTAACTGGCGGTCTGCACCCTTGCTTGTCGCAATAATACGCCGTCGCCCTGTTCCCTACGCTCTTTAGGCGCTTAAAATCGTCTATTAATTCCGTTAGCGTATCGTCGATTACGGAGATATTGAGTAACGGTCTGTACCCCTCCGTCGCTTTAAGCATCTCGTTTAACCCCTCGCCGGCCGTCAAAGACAAGCTCTGTCGGCAGTCTCTGTATATACGCGCAAGCAGATGCCCCGAATAACCTGTCGGATACTCGCTTATCCTGTCGCCGACGCTTGAAATTATCTTCTCCGCCTCCTCAAGCAATTCATTCCTGCCGGTTATATCGTACAGCCTTAAGAAACTATACGACACTACGGCGTTTCCGGACGGAAGCGCGCCGTCATACAGCGTCTTGCTCCTTACGGGCAGGTCGTTTACATCCGCGCCCGTCTGAAACATCGCGCCCTCTTTGTCCGAAAACAATCTGATTATCTCATAAGATGTGTCTAGCGCCGATTTAAGATATTGCTTGTTAAGTGCGGCATAATACAGCTCGAGCTTAGCCCACAGCAAATACGCATAATCTTCAAGTGTCGCGGGATGCCTTGCCTCGCCCTCGCGCCATCTCGCGGTTAATCTGCCGTCTATATAGAGATTATTGTCAATAAATTGTATACACTCTTCGGCTAGCTCTATATACGCTCTGTTATTTAACAGTCTGCCGCCGACCGCGAGCGCCGCCGCCATAAGGGAATTTGACGAGGTAGTAATCTTGTCGTCAAGAAAAGGCGGAATTCTTCTGCTCCGATAACAATGCACTTCATTAAGCCGCTTGTCGTTAGGAATAAAACCCTTACCTATGCGGTTTAATATATTCTTACCCTCGAAATTGCCCTTTAAGGTGATATCGTAATCTTTAGAGAAACTTTCGCCCAAATCCCGCCCGAACAGGTAACACATTTCGTCCGGCGTAAAAAGATAATACTTGCCCTCGACGCCCTCGCTGTCCGCGTCCTGCGCGGTGTAAAATCCGCCGCCCGCGTCACGCATAACCCTCACTACATATTCGACGGTCGCCTTAACTATGCTCCGGTATCTGCTGTCCAGCGCGCGCGACGCCTCTGCGTATACCATTATAAGCATTGCGTTATCATAGAGCATCTTCTCAAAGTGCGGCACGAGCCACTGCCTGTCCGTAGAATACCTGAAAAAGCCGCCGCCGACATGGTCGTATATACCTCCGTCGGCCATAGCGTTAAGGCTCTTTCTTAATATTTCGTCCGCGCCCGAATCGGGAAAGACGGCGTTATATCTCAATAAGAACAATAATAGCTGAGGCATCGGGAATTTGGGAGCGATATTGAAACCGCCGAATTCGCTATCGTGACTGCTTGCTATCTTATTAAATACTTCTTTATAATCAATATCCGTGTCCGCATAAGGCTTGTCCGGTTCCGTCAAATGCTCTTTTATCCGCCGGCTCGACCCGTAAAGCGCGTTCCTGTTGCTGCTCCATATCGCGCTTATTCGTTCGAGCAAATTAACAAAACTTCGCTTAGGATAGTAAGTACCCGCAAAGAACGGCAGCTTGTCGTGACCGGCAAATACGGAGAGCGGCCAGCCGCCCGAGCCGTTATACGCAATCGATGCCTGCATATAGATATTGTCGACATCGGGACGCTCCTCTCGGTCGACTTTTACCGCCACGAAATTAGCATTGATTATTTCCGCCACGGATTCGTCGGTGAAACTCTCTCTTTCCATTACATGGCACCAGTGGCAACTGCTGTAACCTATGCTTATGAATACGGGCACATCGCGCTTTTTCGCCTCAATGAAAGCCTCCTCGCACCAGGGATACCAGTTAACGGGGTTATTCGCGTGCTGAAGAAGATACGGGGATTTCTCGTCAATTAATCTGTTCATTTTTAGTCCCTTTGATATGCTAATATTATTTGAAAGCGCGGGTTATATATTCCCGACAAGGCATATAATTTCATTTTATCGTGGTAATTGAGCATATTATTCTTATGAAGACGGTACTGATTACGGGGGCGTCAAGCGGCATAGGGTTTAAGACTGCGGAGCTTTTTCTGAAAAAAGGCTACCGCGTAATAAATTTTTCAAGGCGCGGCGCGCCCGACGAAAGGATAATTAATTACGGCGTCGACATAACGGATATAAAAGCGCTTGAAACCGCCTTGGACGATGTGAAGAGCAAGTTTATAATCGATATACTCGTTAACTCGGCGGGCTTTTCAATGGCGGCGCCCGTCGAGCGCGTAAAAGAGGAGGATTACAGATATCTATTCGAGGTTAATTTCTTTGCCGCTATAAAAATAATAAAAAGCATTCTGCCCAATATGGCAAAAGGCGGAAGAATAATTAATATAAGCTCAATGGGGAGCGCGTCCCCTATTCCGTACGACCCGTATTACTCCGCGTCCAAAGCGGCGCTTGATATGCTCTCCATATGCCTTAATACCGAATTAAATAACAGGATATATGTCACATCAGTTCTGCCCGGCGGGACCAAGACGGATTTCTCGTTCAAGAGAAAAGTCTATGAAACAGATGACGCGCAAATGAATAAAGCCGTCAATTCGCTCTTTAACATAGAGCAGAGCGGAATGACGGCCGAAAGCGTCGCGCGACGCGTTTATTCAATTGCGGTAAGTAAATCCCCGCCGGTAATCGCGCCGGCGGGCGCTATAAACAGAATACTTTATTTTGTTGTCAGAAGACTGCCCGCGCGATTAATTGTCTTTGTTACAAAAAAAGTCTTTTTTCGATAAATTATATCATTCTCCTGACGAGTAGAGTTCTGCCCCTCCAGAACGAGTTGAAATCCGTTATCCTTACTCCTCCCGTACCGTATGTGTGCAGCAGCTTGTTGTCGCCTATGTAAATCGCCACATGACCGATTTTTTCTATGCCGACATTGTACTGCCTTGCCGTGGAAGTCATAAATACCAGATCGCCCCTTTGGATATCGTCAAGCGCAATTAATTCCCCGTCGCGGCTCTGGCTCCTTGAATCGCCCTTTAATTTAATGCCGCCGCCCGTATAGAACGCGTACTGGACGAATGCGGAGCAGTCGAAAGTATTACCCGTAAAATACGGATTAACCTCGCCGTACTGATTCAACAGTCTTGTCGAGCCGTATTCGTAGGGAGTGCCGAGAACAGCCATTCCCGCCCCGATAACGCTCTCGATAATATCGACATTGTTCTCATCCGTCTCTTCGGCGTCCGCGTCGATAATCTTTGAGTATTTAAACGACGCCGTAATATACGCCTTTGAGCCCTTATAGTCCACGACATTCCAGCTGTCGTTATAGCTTTCTATGTAATCAAGAGTATTGTTCTTTTTAAGCAGACCCACTATATTATTGCCGCTTGTATCGGGCGAGGACCTTATGTTAATATTGCCGAGCGCAAGCACTTTCAGATTTTGCTCCTCGATTTCGCTTTCTTCCCGGCTTTTGGAAAGCTCTTCGCCCCCGTCCCCGTTATGTAATATCTCTTCCTGATTCTGCACATTCCGGCAGGAAACAAATATTACGCCGAGCAGAACTATTAAAAGAATAATTAACGATTTTCTTAACATTTGCGCCTCCTTAGATGTTTTAAGTCTAACATTTTAAGACTCTTTTATGTCAAACACTAATTTTTTCCAATCAAAATACGTTTGCAAAGAGTACTCATATTGTTTTGACTATACTATTAAGAAGTGCTATACTGCCCGTAAGGAGAATTAATTTGGATAAGGCTTCTTTATTGAATTTCAGCGATAAAACTAAAAAATTCCTTTATTCCGACCTTTACCTTGCGATTATTGTGCTGATAGGCGCGCTCGCGTTTGTATTAAGATTAGAAAAATTCGCGATTATCGCGCTTCTTATTGTCGCGTCTTATAACTTGATTGTCGTTAAAGATGTGCTTCCCAATTTCATAATAATTACGGTCATCGCGATGACTCCGCTCACCAGATACAACGAGGAGGGCTATTTCCTGCCGTTAAAGTACGCGGTGCCCCTGGTCGTTATCGCGCTTATTATTCATCTTGTAATATATCCGCCTAAACTAATATCCAAAAGGTTTTTACTGCCCACAATATTAGTTGCGATAGCGGTTACATTAGGCGGACTTTTCAGCCCGTATTATATGAACAATTTTAAGATGCCCGCGCTGTATTATATCATCGCGTTAGGCATAGGCATGATCGGGGTCTATATGTTCTTCGAATCCTATGTCGAAAAAGATGAATATATCAAGATATATTTCTGTAAGATGATGATCGCCTTAGGCTTATTAGGCACCGTAATGGTCGCGGTTAACTATTTTCGCTACGCTCCTGTTTACAGCGAAAAAGGATTCAGCGCGCTTGTCAATAAATTCCAATTCGGCAACAACTTGTCGTCCAATCTGTTACTGACTATGCCGTTCGCCTTTTATATGTCGACCAAAGGCAAGCACGCGGTATTATATTTCGTATTAGGATGTCTCCAGTACCTTGCGATGCTATTTTCGCTCTCCAGAGGCGGCATAATATTCTCCACTTTATTGGCACCGATATGCATTACGCTGACACTGTATTACACGAAAAAAGACAGGCTGAAGATACTCGTGACGAGCCTGGTAATAATAGTCGCAACCGTTCTGCCGCTCCGCATATTCGCATGGGATTTTATCATCGATATCACAGAGCAGATTGATATTTCGTCGGGTGAAGCGAGAATGAATCTGTATAAACTCGCCTGGCAGAATTTCCTGTCCTATCCCGTCTTCGGCACGGGTCTGGGGTATAGCTACCCCGCGTATTACTACCCTAAAGCGTGGTGCATATACTGGTACCATTCCACGCTGTTTCAAATACTCGGAAGTCTCGGCGTTCTCGGAATTATCTGTTACGGATATCAATACCTCGTAAGACTGAAGACAGTATTTGAATACCGCGACAAATTCAATATCTATGTCTTATTGTCCTTTGTCGGCTTCGAAGCGTATCAGCTTGTAAATGTCGGCAATTTCGCGCCGCTTCCCTATGTGTTAATGCTTATTGTAATGTATATCGTCTTAAATAGAAATAATGACTTATTTTCTGCCGTCCTCGACGGACGGCGGAAGTCCATATCGCTCTAACGGCATCTTTTCCGTGATAACTTCGTCAATACGCCGCAAACGGCTTTGGTCGGACTCTTGTCAGGGGCTTGTTCATTAGGAGGCGTTGAAGATTATATTTCAGAACCTTTTTCCTTATTTTCATCGAAAATCAGCTCGTTATAGCCTTCATAATTGAAATAAAGGTTGTTAGTGAATAGATTAAGCTTTTTATATGAAACTGTCGAAAACGCGACAGCCTTTATTATTGCGAATTTATGACCCTGCGGATGATTTTCATAAGCGTGCCTGTGTCGGAGGGGCGCACATCGGAATTGACCGCGACAAATATCCGCCCCGTTTTGTTGATAAAGAGCATTTGATTATAGTTTCCCGGTACAAATACATTATTGGTATCTTTCATCATAAACGAGAATCCGTAATGCTCTTTGCTGTTAATCGCGATTTGTCTTGACAGCGCTTGACGGATAAAACTTTCAGACAGTATCCCGTTATTCATATATAAACCGTCATTGCCGTACATAATTGCAAGCTTTATCATATCCTCTGTCTTCAGATACAGCCCGGAGCCACCCAGAAAATGCCCTTTCGGACATCTCGTCGCCTTATACTCCGTTATATTAAGCGGCTTAAAGATATTATCGCGTATAAAATCATCCGAGGCTTTATTGGTCACCCTCTGGATAATTAATGAGAGCAGATAGAAATTAGAATTAGAGTAGGCGTATTTTTCGCCCGGCTCGTATATAAGCTCTTTAGAAATAATCAGATTAAGATAGTCGTCGGTGCCGTGAGTGAATCTGTCCGCCTCGAACAGATATCCCTTATCCGTACCCGAAGAATTACTAAGAAGATGTCTTATCTTAACCCTTTTCAGTCTGTCGTTATCGGATTTCAGAATTTCATCGATATATATAGATATTTCGTCGTCTGCATTAATAAGGGCTCTGTCTATAAGTACTCCGATCGCCGTCGCAGTGAATGCCTTGGTTATCGAGTATTGCGGCAGTAATGCGTCGGATAATATCAGCCTGTCCGAAATCTCCCCGTCCCGGGCAATAATTACCGCCTTGTAATTCCAGCCTTTAGCATTAAATTCATCAATCAGTCTTTTTAGCATCTTCAGAGTTATCTTCAAGATTTACTCGCGGATTTCTGTCGAAAATATTAAATATCAGCTTACCTTGCGTGGTGCTCCATTTAACGCCCTTGAATTTAATCCCGCCCTTGGAATTTTTAATTATATAATCGACCATTTTGATGACATTTTCGGCAAGGAAAAGGAGCGAGAACAGCAGAGTGACGCTGGCAAGATTGCTGAGACTCGCGAGCTTGAACATATTAAAGCTCTGATTGGGCAGCAGCGGCATAATTATTATACATCCCGTAGCAAGCACGAAAATGACGGAGATAAGCACCACTCTGACCGCATTAAACGGCTTGGAGATATTATAAAGCACGAGCATAAATATACCGAAAATCGTAATAGTTATAATCGTCTTATACTCTTCCTCGCTGACAGTCAGGAAATTGTGTTTATACAATAGTATAATAACTATTACGCTGACCACAATGGATATCGCGGGCGGCAGCACATTTTTCATTATATTATTGATGAACTTGCCCTTAATCTTGTTCTTATTGGGCTCTAACGCGAGAACGAAAGAGGCGAATCCTATAACGAACATACTTGTGAATGTCAGCTGTATAGGCTCGATAGGATAGCTCATTCGCATCAGTATCAGCGCGACTAGCAGCAATACCGAAAATACCGTCTTGGTAAGAAACAGAGAAGACGCACGCTCGACATTGTTTATTACGCGTCTGCCCTCGTTGACTATGGAGGGCATTGAAGCAAAGTCCGAATCAAGCAATACAAGCTGCGAGATATTTCTCGTCGCCTCGCAGCCGTTCGCCATCGCGACCGAACAGTCCGCCTCCTTTAAGGCGAGTATATCGTTGACGCCGTCGCCCGTCATCGCGACCGTTCTGCCCATTTCCTTAAAAATCTGTATGAGCAGCTTTTTCTGTTCGGGATTAACTCTCCCGAATACCGTATAATCGGGAGCTAATGTCCTTATCTCGCGGTCGGATAGGTTCTGCAGGCTTAGATATTTATCGGAATTTTCTATTCCTACACGCCTTGCGACCTCCGAGACCGTGACGGGATTGTCGCCTGAAATCACTCTTACATCCACGCCGTTTTCTTTGAAAAGGCTGATTGTGTCCGCGGCGTTTTCTTTGATATTGTCTTCGATTACTATAAGCGCGAGCGGCGTTGAATTCTCGGGTATTTCTTGCTTGATAGACGCGGTTTTGGTATTGTTTACCGCGAGCATTAAGCAACGGTTGCCTTTCTGCTGATAATAATTTATCTTATCGAGAATCTTTTTGGAAATTTTCTTGGCGACATATTCGGGCGCGCCGAGCACGACAAGACCGATTTCGTCGAATCTTACGGCGCTAGCCTTTCTATCAGACGAAAACGGCACGATAAATTCGGGCCTTAATATAATATCCGACTTGAAATAATCTCTCAACGCAATCGCGGTCTGGTTATTCTCGTCGAGCGCAAGCTGCATTGAACAAATAATGTCCTCAATCGAATACGGCGGCATATTATCCGTAAGCGGAATGACCTCCGATACTCTCATCGTGCCGTCCGTTATCGTGCCCGTTTTATCAAGACACAGCATATTCACTCTCGCAAGCGCCTCTATCGAGTAAAGGTCCTGAACTAAAGCGTTCTTTTTAGACAGGCGGATAATGCCAACGGCAAGCGCGACGGATGTCAGAAGAAACATCCCTACGGGTATCATTCCGATCATACTCGCCGAAGTATTCATTACGGCTTCCTTGTACGCTGAAGACATCTCGCCCGAGCTGAAATGTCCCATGAAATCCCAGAAATGCGGTATGGCCTCGAAAAATCTCCCCGTAGAGTCGAATATCCGGACATCCTCGTTTAACTCTAACAATTGCGCGTTAAAATTGTTGAGGAACGAGAGCACTGCGAAAGGAAGGATAATAATCCCAATTACTCTCATTATCAGCTTGATTGACCTGATAAGCTCGGATTTATTCTCCTTGAATTCCTTGGCTTTTAAGGCAAGTTTCTGTATGTAGTTGTCCTCGCCTACGCATTCGACGCGGCATTTACCCTTTCCGGACACCACGAAGCTTCCCGATAAGAGCGTGTCGCCCCTTTCTTTCTTTACTGGTTGCGATTCGCCCGTCAGCAGGCTTTCGTTTACCTCTATACCGCCCTCTATCAGCACGGAATCCGAACAAATCTGATTGCCCGAGCTTAACAGCGTAATATCGTCGATAAGAATTTCGTTTAATTTAATTACTTCTTCTTTTCCCTCTCTTATTACCCTGACGGCGGGCGATGACAGCAGGGACAGCTTATCCATAGTGGATTTCGCTTTTAGCTCCTGAATGATTCCTATTGAGGTATTGATTGCGATGACGAACATAAAAGTCGTGTTCTTGATATCTTCAAAGCTCTCGGAAACCGAGATTATCCACAGAAATACAAGAAAACACAGGAAATTAAAGAAAGTAAAGATGTTGGTAATTAAAATATTGCCGACAGTCTTTGAAGTGCTAACTTTGAGGTCGTTTACATATCCCTTGGACAAGCGTTCCTGAATCTGCTCTTTGCTAAGTCCGCTGGAATAATCTATATCCGTATTGGTTAATGGCTCTCTTGTTGCTGCTTTTTTCTTCATTTTACTATTTGTATTATAAGACATTATACCACTTTATATAAGACAATACAAGATATAATAGTTTTTATCCCGGCGTATCTTCCTTATAATCCTGAATTTCTAGTATCTCGATTGCGTTTACGGGACACGCGTCATCGCAAAACGCGCAGCCGTTGCATCTATCCGTATTTATTTCGGGAACAGGCTTATTATTTATACAGCCCAAAGGACAGGTATATACGCAGGCCGTGCAGCGGATACAGATTTCCCTATCAATAAACGCTTTCTTCATTTACCAACTCCTCAAGCCCTAATTCCCTTACGCATTCCGCCGTGGGTTTTCCCGTTTTATCGTAATTAAGATAATCCCAGAATTCGCGCATCATTTCGTCAATCCTTACGGTCTTGCCTTTAAGGGGCCCTTGCATTAAGGGCGGCTCGCCGCTAAGCCTTTTATGAAGTCTGAAATCAAGCGGATTAACGCCGTGCTTTATATTGAATAACTGTCTTAATGTGAAAATGCGTTTCGCGATGAACATATATTCGTCGGGAGTCTTATTCCAGCCCGTCGCAAGATTGAGCCATTCAAAGAGCTTGAAATTCTCCACCCCTAACAGCATGCCGAAGAAACACGCGCCCGCCGCGTCTATGATTCGCTTGTATAATCCCATTGCGACGGATTTGACCGCTTCTTCACGGCTCGGCTCGTATTCCCTGCTTTTGGGCATTATATTCAGCGCCGGCGCCCACGAAACTTTCTTCCATATATGCGCGACGGAATAATACTGACTGCTGCCCGTCGTATGCCTGCCCGGCGTAGCGTCCACGCTGTAATGTATTGCCAACGGCGGGTCTCCTCTGCTGTCGTGCATGCCGCATTCCTGTCCGCCCGCGTGTATCGCATATTTTTCAGCGCCTCTGCCTATGCGTTCCGCCGCCTTTTTGGTGCCGTCCGCGAATATGTCCCCTACGCCCTTTCTCTCAATCATAAGTTTTACGAATTCGATGATTTCTACGGATTTGCCCCAACCTATGTCTATATTATTCATTTCTTCAAGGGACAGAATTTTATTCTCGTAACATTCGATCGCCATTGCGACACAATGTCCCGCCGATATCGTATCCATTCCCGCGCGGTTTAGAAGTTCGTTAAGATAAAATATCGAATCGACATCCTCGTTAAGCAGTAGGCCTCCGAAGGACATCTGGGTCTCGTATTCGGGCTTATGAGTGGTCTTATAGCCCTTGTAGCTTAAATCGGAAATATCGCATTCGCCGCCGCAACCGAGTACGCAGGAATAACAATGGTATTTCTTATACTCTCTTTTTATAATCCTGTGCCCGTCAATTCTGCGGTATTTCTTGAAATCCTTTACCGAGCCCGCCCAGTTTTTGATAGGAGCATCTCCGGTCACGACGCACATCGAAGAAGTGCCCGAGGTGCCCCACCTTTTCATAATCATAGCGGACAGCATGCCGTTCAAGGGCACGACATAAGGCGGCATAAATTTAATCATCGAAAAAGCGCCCGGCCTTACAAAGGACGGGAGATTGATTTTCTTAATCGCTCCCGCTAACTCTATGCTGATTTGTTTAATGCCGTCTTTATCGTGAGCGTCGATTCTCTTTGCGCCGTTAAATACTACGGCTTTGAGGTTTTTTGAGCCCATTACCGCGCCTACGCCGCTTCTTGCCGCAATTCTGCCTCTATCCGTGCAAATGCCGCTGATAAGGCTTAATTTCTCGCCCGATATTCCGATTACGGCTACGGCGGACTTCTTACCGGCGGCGCTGGTATGCTTTTGTATTAGGCGCTCCTCGCATTCTACGGCGTCCATTCCCGCATATTCGCCGGCGTCCAGTATCTCGGCGCCTTTGGGCGTAATATGGAGATAGGACATTTTATCCGCTTTGCCGTGAATAAATACGGCGTCAAATCCGCATTGCTTGATAACGGGCGCAAGATATCCGCCCGCGTTCGCCTCGCCTATACCGCCCGTTAAAGGCGATTTGGCAAGCACAGTAAATCTTCCCGTCATCACGCTGCCCGTACCCGTTAAAATACCCGAGGTAAACCCCAACACATTTTCCCGACCTAAAGCGTCGCAGCCTTTGGGGATATTATTGTATATGTACCAAGCGCCGAGACCCGCGCCCGACAGGTATTTCTCGTATACGCTGTCGCTAAGCGCTATAATCTCGCTTGAATTTATGTTAAGGTCTACTTTTAATATCTTGCCGCAATACCCTTTCATATCAGCCTCCCGCAACGGGCATAAAGATGCTCAATACATCCTTGTCTTTTAATATATAATCCTTATTAACCTTGACATTATTGACGGTGATAACGGACAATTTGCGCCACAGAGCGGGCAGCCTGATGAGTTTTAACACATCTTTGACCGTAGTATTGACATTTAATCTCAGCTTGCCGTCGCGGATCTTGTCGTAGCTGCATACGGGCGGCGCAAAAATCTCGATTTCTATCATTTTCTGTTAAGATAATTTTTCAGTTTACGCTCGTTCGGTTTATTGTACAATTTAAGCGCGAAAGGAAATATTGTGGAGATCAGACGAAAAATCTTGAACAATACCGAGGTATGTATATGTTTCTTATCCTTAATAATGCCCTTTATCATTTTATCTGCGACATGCTCAACGCTCTGGACGGGCCAAGACATCGGGATATTGCCCGCCGCCTCGAAAAATTCCGTTTTAGTCGCAATCGGGTATACGACCTGCAAGCGCTGATTCTTATTAAGCTCGTATCTGTACGCGTCTGAAAAGCCCCTCAGCGCCGCCTTTGTCGCGCTGTAAAGCGAGTACCCGGGCACGGACACATATCCCATTGCGCTTGCCGTGATAACCATATTGAACGCGCGGTCGGAGTTTAGCCGCTTCATTTTCTCCGCCGCGTAGATGCACGAGAAGACATTGATGTTAAAGATTTCCAGAAGGTGCTCCCAATCGGGTTTATCGATAATTTCATAGAAACCAAATCCCGCGTTGGCGATAAAAATATCAATATTGTTAAACTTCTTGACTGCGAAATCAAATAATTTATCCATGCTTTCTTTAGAGGACATATCTAGGTCGAGCTTGATTAAGTTTTCGTGATTATAGTCGCATTTAGACATTTTTCTCGATACGGCGATTACATTTGCGCCCCTAGCAAGAAGCCTTGTCATCACTTGATACCCTATGCCCGTGGAGGCGCCCGTAATAATTACTTTTTTTTCCTTTAATTCCATAATACTCTCCTAAAATATGTAATTACATATTACTATACGCTTATTATCCTGTCAATACGCCCCTTCATTATCCCGCGTGATTTAAGACAAAATAGACTTTCTTATGACAAAATACTTTTATTATTTGAAATTATAATTTATAATTGTTTTATCTTTCACTGAAGGAGCGCTTATGAATGACGATAGAAAATATCTGAGCAGAAAGGAGGTTTTCTCTTTCGCCGTCTCGGGATTCGGGCAGAATATGATTATCGGCGTAGTCAATTCCTTTATGCTCTATTTCTATACGGATGTATTCCTGATACCGTCCGTCGCGGTTACCACGCTAATGTTTGTGGCAAGAATATGGGACGCGTTACTTACGCCGATAGTCGGCAACATAGTTGACAAGACGAGGACGAGATGGGGTAAATTAAAGCCTTATCTCGTCCTTACCATAATGCCGCTTATGGTCATCACCATACTGCTGTTCTTCGCTCCTAATATGACTAATACGGGCAAATTAATATACGCTTACATAACATATCTGCTGTTCGGACTTATTTATACTTTCTCCGATGTGCCTTTCTGGGGGCTTGCTTCGGTAATGACACCGAACGCCATCGAGCGAACAAATTTCATTTCGTTCTCAAGGACCTGGCACTTTATCGGCAACGGGCTTCCCGTCGCGCTCGTTCAGGTCTTTTTATTGCTGTTCGGCGAGAACCTGAAAGGCGCGTTTCTGACCTCGGGAATTGTCATAGGCGTATTAGGCGCCGCGCTATTTTCGCTTGCCGTAATAGGCACCAGAGAAAGATGCGTATTCGACGAAAAAAAGCCGACTATAAAAGAAAATATCAATTATTTCCTCGTGAATAAGCCGTTGCAGACTGTATTTATCGCGAACATTCTCGGCTTCGGTCAGGGGCTTTCGGTGCTTGCGAGTATGTATATCGCGACTTATCTATTCGGCAATGCGCAGTATAATGTGCTTGTCGTCTTCGCTACCGGTCTGTCGGGCTATATAGGTATGCTCCTGACACCGAAACTCTTAAAGAAATTTAATTATGTCCGGCTCTACCGCCTGTGCGCTTTGGTAGGCATATCCGCGTTTGTTTTAATGTTTTTCCTCGGGTACAAGCCTTACTTTTTCCTGCCGTGCTTATTTATCTCGGGCTTTCCGCTCGGAGTTATAGGCAATATCAATTTCGCGATGATAGCTGACAGCATTGATTATGTGGAATGGAAGACTGGCAAGAGAACGGAGGGCGTATCGATATCTATCCAGTCGTTAATGATTAAACTGATATCCGCATTGCAGGTCACTTTCGTAGCTTTGATGCTGACATTAATCAATTTCAAGCAGCCCGTTGAAGAGGGCGGCAAAATCATTATTCAGGCTCAGGATAAGGAAGTGCTTGATAAGATGTTCTATTTTCTCGTGTTTACGCCGATTGCGGGCTGGATTCTAGGACTTATCACAATGAACTTCTATCGCTATGTCGGCGATGAAAAGCAAATAATTCAGGAAGAGTTAATGAAGTTAAGAGAAGCTAAAATCAAAATGCAGGGTTAGATTCCTCGCTTGATGCTTTTATCTGCTCCAACATCGCATTGATCTTCTTCTTTCTGATGAGATAGAGTATAAGCATAATTAAGGGTATTACAAGGATTACGCTGACAATAACATACGGAAAATAATCGTCGCTTGCGAGCATGGTAATCGTGCTGGTCTTTTTCATAAAAGGCAATTCGCATATTATAAGCCCGATAACTGAAAACGGAACCACCATCCATTTGCGCTCTATTTTCTTAAATGTGCCCGAAAGAAGATTGGTACCCATATAACTGTAAATGCTGAGCTTTATAATCGTGCCCGAAAACCAGGCTAATATATTTAACGATTGCAGTCTCTGAATAAATTCATAACCGCCCGTCTGCCTTGTATACACATAATAAGGGTTATGGGCAAGTCTGGCTATATCGGAGCCGAGCACGACCTGCACGGGCACTAATATAAGCAGGAAAAACACGACAAACAATGTAAATCCCAACGCATACGCTTTATTTACAGATGATTTCTTTTTCAGATAACACGCGAAAATCGCAATTATAAGCATTTCCGAAAATCTCGCGGCCGTTACGAAAACGCCCTTTGAAAATCCCGCTATCGTAGAATCCTCAAGTATCGGAAGCAGCGATTCGAATTTCATTTTTTCTATACCCGCCAGGAAGAAAAAGACTATGGTGAGCATTATATACGGAATGACAAAGGATGCCAGTCTGCCTATGGTGCCGGCGCCTTTTATCGATGCGTAGGTTACGGGTATCAGTATAACTATGATTATCGCAAAGAGCGGCGTTTCTTCCAGTATATATATCTTAACATATATTGTCGCGATAAGCATGCAGGCTGTAAAGCAGAAGAGAAAGAATAGCGCATATATTATTGATACGACTTTTCCGCCCGCCTTTCCTAAAAGCATTTCATTCCTTTTATAAAACGGAACGCCGATCATTTTGTTGGTAAGAAATAAAAGAGGCAGAGTGAGCAATACCGTGATAAAGATTGACACTATAAAGATAAGCCATACATCCTGATTGGAATAATCGCCTTTTACTATGGGAAGAAAAGTATACGGAAACATCAGTCCGCTGCCCGCGCCGAGCATTGCCAGCTGGAAGCTGTTAATTACGGGCTTTCTATTCATCTGAACCTCCAGCCGAAAGGCTCTCTTATCTCGCCCTCCCCTATAATCTTGCTCTCTACATTCATTATAATTTCTGCGTTAGCGAAATATTCGTCGTCCCATTTATCTTTGATTTTTCGCCATTCTGCAGGGTATTGCCTGTGAAAGACTTGACCGAAACCGAAGATATCGCTTTTGTACTCCGTCTGCACTCTTTTGATAGTGTCTGTTACTTCTTTTTTTATCTCTTCACTGAGAGACTCTTCCACTCTTTTTATTTCTTTATAGTCCGTTACATCCGTTGCCTTATTCTGTACCTGAACTAATCTTAGCGTTGCCTTGGTATCGATTTTTATCGTTACTTTATCGTTTTTATAGTCAATACTTATATCCGTCTTAGCGTTCTGATTTGTAGCGGTCTTGAGATCGCTGCCGCACCGAAATTCCATATAAGTGCGCTTGACTTGATTCTGAATAATGTTAAACGCGCGCGTCTCTTTATCGTTGAGATATCCGACTACTTTGTCGTTTTTGAATACGGCTAGTCCGTCGAAATTAAGCGAGTATTTGGATACGGTAGGCGGTTTTTCTTCATCGCTTGGTAATTTTGCCTTATTCTCGACGATCTCGACGGCGCACATTACCGGCTGTATGCCGTCGCTGTAATACGCCTTCATAAAATCCAGCGAGGTAATTTGCGAAGTATAAGCGATTGATTCGTATCTGTTTCTTATCATATTCTCGGTATATATGCCGAGCTGCTCGGACAGTCCCATATCGCATTCGTAGAGCATTTTTGTATCGATATCGCCTTTTATCATCACCATTATAGGCCGCTCGTCCGCGATATGGTCTCTCATCAAGAAATCGAATGTTTCCATTAAATAATTATTAATCAGCTTTTCGGTGAAAAATCTCGCTTTATTGTTGCCGCCGTAAACTCTTCTGCCAATATGAAGAGAGGCGTTTCTCGTCGCTTCCGAGTGCGAATTGCCTTCCATTATAATAATTTTGAATTTCCTCATATTGGTTTCGCCGCTCTGCCCCGAAAAAGAAGCGGGATCGAGTATTTCAAAGGTTAGTTTATATCTTTCTTGATCTCCCGTTTCATAAATCGAGCTCGTAACAATAGCAAGTTCTTTAGGCTCCCTTCTGCTCCAGCAGCCGCCCGTAGTAAATAAAATCAAGATTATTACAGTAAGGATGATTTTCTTAAGCATTTTTCGCTCCGTCGGTCTCAAAATTATTTCTCTTGACATTGTTCTTCGCGATGCTTGAAGGTCTGAATTTTAATTTCTTTATCGGGAATCTCATCACATTGTCTTTTAATTCCTCTTTACTGAATCCCGATAGAATAGGCACTCCGAAAGATTCTATCGATATCAGATGAACAAGCATTATTATTATCGCGCTGCTTATACCCACAAGCCCCATAGTCGAGCCGGCGATTAAGAATACCATTCTGTAAATCGAGATGAATTCGTTAAGGTTGACAATTAATAACCCCGCTACCGCGGTAAGCGCGACAATAATTACGGACGGGGCTCCGACTATACCCGCGTTAACCGCCGCCTCTCCGATAATCAGCGCGCCTACGAAAGTAATCGCGTTGCCGATAGTTTTTGGCAGTCTTCTGCTGCCTTCTTTAATCAATTCGAACATTATTATCAGAAAGAATATTTCCGCTGATTCCGGAAGCGGCGTTTTCTCGGTTGACGCGATATAGGTGTTTAAGAAGACAAAGGGCAACATCTCCTGATTGTAAGTCAGTACGGCTACAGACATGCCGGGGAGTAATATCGCTATCATTAACGCGAACAGCCTTATTATTCTCATTAATGTAGAAAAAATGCTTCTCTCGTAATAATCCTCGCTCGTATGAACATTCTCGATAAACAGTTCGGGAATTGTCAGCGCGTGCGGCGTGCCGTCGCACAACAATGCCACCCTGCCCTCGAGGATTTTCGAGGCGGTTTTGTCCGGCTTTTGCGTAAGACCTATGCCCGATACAAGCGAAAACGGACTGTCCTCTATATACTCCTCGATTTGACCTGTCTCAAGAATACAGTCGGTATCGATTTTGTTAAGTTTATCCTTGACCCTGGTAAGCACATCCTGATTGACAATATCCTTGAGATACGCAATAGCGATAAGGGTATTTGTCTGCCTTCCCAATATCATTTTCTCAATTACGAGATTGGGCGTTCTGAGCTTTCGCCTTAATAATGATGTGTTGGTCTGAATGTTCTCGGTAAAGCCTTCTTTAGGACCTCTCGTTACGGATTCGGCGTCGGGTTCGGATACATTGCGCTTATCCCATTGCTTGAACTCAAGCGAATACGCGACCGCCTCGCCGTCCTGCATTACGACGGCGTTGCCTTCTAGAACTTTATCTAATACGCCCTTTAAGTCCTTGACCTCCTCAAGCGACGAATACAGCGCTCTCTTCAAAACGCCGTCATAGCCTTTGTGTTTAAGCGGCTTAATTACATCCCTGTCAACGAGGTCTCTGCTGACCATACCGTCGATATATACGATTACGACATCCTTAACTTCCGTCTCAAATTTGTCGATAATTACATCAAAACTATCTCCGAGAATAGCTTTAAGGAGCTTTTCGAATTGAGACGCGGAATCGGGTATTCTCTGATTAAAGGCGTTTTCGTTTCCCATATTTAGAATTATTCTGTTCTAAAAAGCCTATTTTATTCCGTTGTCCTCGTCGTACAGCGAACAAGAATATTCCGAGTTATTAGACGGCGGAATTAATTATCGTCCTTTTGAAAGCGGTGTTTTCCGAAAATTTTTCTGAAATCGGGAATTTTGATTTTGTCGCCGTATTTGATATCGATTATTTGCACGAGTTTTCTAAGCGCGATATTTATAATTGTAGCAAGCGCGGTCGAAAGCAGTATCCACAGCGTGTCCGACAGCGATATCAGCTGAATGTCAAGAAATGTCCCGTTAAACACCTTGCCGTCCAGATAAATGCCGAGAATGGAGACAAAGAGCATTCCGAATACGACCGTCAGACGGAACTTATTCAAAGGCAGCGCGATAATATTCAGCGCCGAAAAGCCCGCCATAGTAAGCGCTATCGCGGCCATAGAGGCGCTGTAATGCCTGTCATAGCCGTTTACTTTATTGATTATCAATATCAGCAGCACACCGATAATAAGCGAAATTCCCGCGGGAAAACATGATTTCATAATATTCCTAAGAAAGTTGCCTTCCACTCTCCGATTATTGCGTTGAAGCGCAAGCGCGAATGTCGGCACGCCTATTACGAACAGCTCGATTAAGAGCATTTTCTTGGTGTCGAACGGATACGCCGCTTCGCGGGTTGCAAAGGCGATTATCGCGAACATTAGCGTCATAAACATTACGAAAATATTCTTCATAATGTAAAGAGCGGACACTTTCTCTATATTGCTTATTACGCGTCTGCCCTCGCCGACTACCCCCGGCAGCGTCTTGAAATTGCTGTCAAGCATAATAATTCTCGAAATATTTCTCGCGACCTCGTTAGCGGACGCGAACGATATAGAGCAGTCAGCCTCTTTAAGCGCCTGCACATCGTTGACGCCGTCGCCTATCATGCCGACAATTCTGCCTTTTTTCTGTAGCATATTGACTATTTTGGATTTCTGTTCGGGCGCGACCCTGCCGAATACCGTGGTCTTCTCGACCGCTTCTTCAAGCTGCTTATCGTCAAGTTCGCTGCAATTGATGTAATTCTCGGCGTCTTTTACGCCCGTCTTCAACGCAATCTCGCTTACCGTCTTGGGATTGTCGCCGGACACGATTTTTATGTCGACATCGTTATCGCTGAACCATTTCAAAGTATCGCGAACATCCTCTCTTAATCTGTCTTCAAGCGCGAACGCGTAAAGCGGCTTTATTATACATTTGTCTATTTCGCGTATATTGCCGTCTATTTCGGCTAATAACAGCGTCCTTCTGCAAGACAGGGAATTAGTGTCCGAAAACTCATTCAGCCGCGCGTTGTCGTTAATCATACAGTCCGGCGCTCCGAGCGCGTAGGACTTGCCTTCTCTTAAAGTTACGGCGCTGTATTTTCTCGCGGAAGAGAACGCGAGCACATCGCGGACGGGCAATATCGCGCCGCCAGAATAATGGTTTTTTATCGCGTCGGCGGTGGTGTTCTTGTCCTCCGTAGCGCTCATCATCGTAGTGATTATGTCTTTAATATCGGTATCGCTCTTATTTAATTCAAGGCAATCGACGAGTTCCAATTTGCCGTCCGTGATAGTGCCGGTCTTGTCGAGAAGCAGCGTATCGACCATCGCGAGCATCTCTATCGAATACAAATCCTGCGCAAGCGTATTTCTTCTCGAGAGCCTTAATACCGATGCCGCGAGCGCCGTGGATGTCAGTAAAAACATCCCTATCGGCAACATTCCGAGTATCGCGCTGGATACCTGGATAACCGTTTCGTTGACTGGATTTAACGCTATCAGTCTGTTAGAGATAAACAGCAATACGGCAAGCGGCACCAGCAGGAAAGTGATTGATTTGATAATGCTGTCCAGCACATGAAAAATATTAGATTTTGGTTTAACCACACGCCTTGCGACTCTTGCGACATTTTCGATATAGCAGTCCTTGCCCACCCTGTCCGCTCTTACAATCGCTTTACCCCCGACAATATGGCTGCCCGCGAGCACGAACTCGGCGTTGTTTTTTCTAACGGAGAAAGATTCGCCCGTAAGTATAGATTCGTCCACTTCAATCGAACCCGATTGAATAATTCCGTCAACCGGCACCTGAATTCCGGTCGTCAATACGAACAGATCGTCGAGAACGAGGTCTTTGGTGGAAATTATCGAGTATCTGCCGTCCCTTAACACTTCGCAGGTGCTCTCGACGACGAGGGATAATTTCTCTACCGTCCATTTAGCCTTGATTTCTTGGGATATGCCTATCGCCATATTGATAAATATAATGCAGGACGATATCGTATAATCCCACGCGCCGATAATAATAAGCAACGCGACGAGTATCAGAGACACGGTGTTGCAGAAGTTAAAAATATTTTCCAGAAAAATTCTGGAATAAGATTTGGAACGGTTAATCGGTTTAATATTAGTCAGATTATCCGCTTTTCTCGATTCAACCTCGGCAAAAGTCAGTCCCGTTAATATGTTAGGATAGAATCTGTCCGCTTTTTTCAGCTTATGAGAATCCTTCTTGGTCTTACTCTTTGCTTTCTCTATCTTCTTGTTTACCCGTTCTTCACGCATTTTTTCTCTTTATGCCAAACGCCTCTATGATTATATCGAATATTCCTGTATTCTCGATTTCATCGCCTATATTGTCCGCGCATCCGCCGAGCGCGAAATATTTCACTTTCTTGCCGGTATGATCGCCGCTTTTAAAACAATCGTCGTTAATGTCCGCGGCAGTGGCTCCGGGAGGGATTATCAAATCGCCCGTCTCATGGTCGGCGACTACTATAACCATAGTATTTCCATCCGACTTCGCGAAATCAACCGCTTTCTTTACCGCGGCGTCAAAATCCATTAGCTCGGCAATCATTCCCTCCATATCGTTGCTGTGGCTCATCGAGTCTACATCGCTACCCTCTATCATAAGGAAGAAGCCTTTATCGTTATTCTTATCAAGCGTGTTAATCGCCTTTTCAGCAAGCTCCTCAAGGGAAGGCTCTCTGTCCGGCGTAAGCAGGTTGAAAGCTCCGAATAGCTTCTCCGAATCCGTTGCCGCTAACTCTTCCGCCGTATTGAAATATGTATAGCCTTTGCCGATAATCTCATCCTTAAAGTTATCATAATAGCTCTTTCCCTCTCCTAGAAAGACATCTATGCCGCTGTTTATTTGTCCCGACACAATCGTATCATAATTGATTCTTACCGGCGCGTGAGAGGAAAATGCCGCGGGTGTCGCGTCATACATAAATTTAGTCGCGACAATTCCGGTCTTTCTTCCCTGCTCCATTGCGTATTCGGTAATACTCTTGAGATTAACGCCGTCTTTCATAGAAATAGATTTATTAGCTACCTTTACGCCCGTCGCCATAGCAGTAGCCGCCGCTGCGCTGTCCGTAACGGAGCCCGATATGTTATTTGTACCCACATATCCGCTGTACGGGAGTTTTTCCATATTTAATTCGTCCAGACCTTGATAAATTCGCGCCGCCTCAATATGTGCTTCGCCCATGCCGTCGCCGATTAAAAGTATAACATTGACTTTTTTTATTTCTTCGTTATTACAACCGTTGAACGGAAGAATTAAAAATGAAATTATACCCAAGACAATAATTGTTCTGACCAAAAATTTCTTTATATTCATGTTTTCTCCTTAACTCATTATATCATTTAGAGAACACGAGTCAATATTTATTTAAACCTTTCCGGAAGAAGTTCTTTTAAGGAAAAGCGTTTATAATTATCGGCAGAAACCGCAACGATTATCTGAAAATCATCGCCGCAGAATTCGGCAAAAGTCTGTCTGCATACGCCGCAGGGCATACAGTAATCTTCAGGCGCCGCGCCTTGATTGCCGCCTGTGACGGCAATCGCGGCAAATTCGCGTTCGCCGTGGGCTACCGCCTTGATAACCGCGGCGCGCTCCGCGCATACGCTTGGCGAATACGCGGCGTTTTCGACATTGGTTCCCGTATATATTTTTCCCGACTTCGTAAGCAGCGCGGCGCCCACCGCAAAGCGCGAATACGGAGCGTATGCGTTATCTCTCGCTTTCAACGCCGCCTCTATTAATTCATTGATATTCAAGTGCTATGACCTCCCCGTCCAATTCGTTATCGATATTATATATTGCCGCTACGGTCTTTCCTATGTCCGCGAAACTCTTACGGGTCTTGAGATTCTTAGGGAGCAGCCTGTTGTTATAAATCAGTAACGGCGTATATTCCCTCGAATGGTCTGTACTTTCGGTACCCGGGTCGCATCCGTGGTCTGACGTGATTATCAATAAATCTTCATCGTTGAGCCCATCGGTAAATCCTTTAAGCCACAGGTCAAATTCAGATATCGCCGCCGCGTAACCGTCTATATCGTTACGGTGTCCGTAAAGCATATCGAAATCCACGAGATTAACAAAGCAAAGCCCGCGAAAATCCTCTTTCGCGAGTTTTAATGAGACCTCTAACCCCTCTAGGTTGCTCTTAGTCTTATAACTTGCGGTAAGTCCTCTGCCCGCGAAAATATCCTCAATCTTGCCTACGCCGATGACATCGAACGCGCTTCTCTTCATTATATCGAGCAGCGTGTCGGAAGCGGGCTCTACCGAATAATCCCGCCTGTTCGGCGTTCTTATAAAACTGCCTTCGCTTCCCGTAAAAGGTCTGGCGATAATTCTGCCGATATTATGCTTGCCGCGCATAATTTCCCTAGCTGTCTCACAGCATTTATACAGTCTGTCAAGCCCGAAATGCTCCTCGTGCGCCGCAAGCTGCATTACGCTGTCCGCCGAAGTATACAGGATAATCCTGCCGCTTCTTATATGCTCTGCGCCGAAGTCTTTTATCGCTTCCGTTCCCGAATAAGGCTTATTTAACAATATCCCTACGCCCGTTCTTTTCTCGAATTTTCTTACTATTTCATCGGGAAAACCGTCAGGGTAAACGGGAAAAGGCTCATCCGATATCAGCCCCGCTATTTCGAAATGCCCCGTCGTCGTGTCTTTGCCGGCGGATTTTTCAATCATTCTGCCGTACGCCGCCACAGGCTTGTCCGTTTTACAAAGCCCGACTCCCTCTATCATTCCGAGCCCCATATTAATAAGATTCGGGATATGAAATTCCGGGCTTTCAGATATGCTCCTCAATGTATTGCTGCCGCTGTCGCCGTAGCGCGCGGCATCGGGCAAAGCGCCGATTCCGAGACTGTCGAGCACGATTAAGAATACTCTGCTTGATTTCATATTCTTAGGGCTAATTCAAGCGCAAGCCGCATCATATCCGTAAACGAGGTTTCGCGCTCGTCGCTGGAACTGCTCTCGCCAGTAAAAGGACAATCGGACACCGTGCAGATAGCAAGCGCGCGCTTACCCAGTCTTAAAGCGTTCATATACAGCGCCGCGGCTTCCATCTCTACGGCGAGCACGCCCGTTTTGCGCCATTCGATCAGCGATTCGGCGTCGTCGTAAAAAGTATCCGACGAAAATATATTTCCGACACGGTAATTGAGTTTCATTTTCTTAGCGATATTAACCGTCTCGCTTAACAGCCCGTAATCGGCTATCGGCGCTAGAATCCCCGGCAGGCGGTATTGAGCGCCGTAATTCGAATTCGTGCACGCGGCTTGAGCGAGCACTATATCCCGGATTTTAAGGTCCGCTATAGCGCCGCAGGAGCCTGTCCTGATGATATTCTTGACATCGTAGAATTTCATCAGCTCGTACGAATAAATCCCCATTGACGGCATACCCATTCCGCTCGCCATAACGGAAACGCGCTTATCCTTATAATAACCGGTATAGCCTTGAATTCCCCTGACATTGTTGACGAGCTCGGCGCCGCTTAGAAAATTCTCCGCGATATACTTGGACCTTAACGGGTCTCCCGGCATAATTACCGTATCGGCGAACGCGCCCTTAGGGGCTTTAATGTGCGGAGTAGAAACATCTGACATAAATACCTCTTATGTTAAATTATCGACCGTTTTAATAATTCTATTATACCATTAGAGACAGCATTAATCAATATGTTCCGTATACTCCGTCGTCCTCTACGGACAACGGAAGTTGACACCGCCTTTTCTGCTCTATAGCCCCAATCGGAACCTCGTCGCATTGGCGACGAGGTAGAGCGGTAATCGTAATAGGAAAGCCGATAAATGGATAGAATACAGAGATTTAATTGTATTCGTCAGCTAATCCTTAAGTTAATCGGCAAGCAAGGTAATATCAAGAATACGGGCATTTATGCCCGTATTCTTTTCATAAAAATAAATTGCAATCGAATTACGAGTGGCGGAATAAATTATTTTTTAGCTTTTATTACCTCAGCCAAAACCTCTTCTTCCGTCATGGGCACAAACGGGTCTTTGTAAAATCTGTCTTTACATAGCTTGTATACCGTACGGTTGTAAGGGATGTCCACTTTGTAACAGTCGGCAAGGCCGATAAATTCGCCTATTAAAGACTCGAGTTCGCTGTCGCCGGTTTTACGCTGAATGACATCCTGCGCCATACTGCTCAAGACCATTTTCGCCAGGTTTTTCTTGAACATACCGTCCGTAATGAAGTTGGGCAACTTGGCGCCCGCCATAATGGACATCCAATTCGGCATGGTATGAGCCTTGAATTCTTTTACGCCCATCTTCTTGAGTATTTTTACGCCCTCATACATTGAATTGGTCAGAATTTCCTTGAAAGCGTGCAGATTTGTTATTTCTCTGTAACCCATTCCCACTAATGTTGTGAAAGAATTCGTGAGATTAATGACCATTTTGCAATACGCGGCGTCCAGAATTCTGTCGGTGATAATTGTCTCGACGCCTTTATTGAATAATTCCGATATTGCCTTCATTTCGTCCTGCAAGCCGTTGTCAAGCGTTCCTATAACGAAAGGTCCGCGGTTCTGATATCCTACGACTCCGACCTCGTCAAGCCAGGCATTGAATTCGATTATGCCGTATACGACCTTATCGAAATACTTGGGCAGTATTTTCTGATTCTCGATGCCGTTTTGCAGAGCAAGAATTACCGGATTTCCCTTTACATTATCTTTAATCAGCTTAGATACGCCATCCAGACTGTAATTTTTTACCACGACGGCAATGAGGTCGGGATTTTCTATGTCCGAAAGATTATTTATTACATTGACTTTTACATTTTGCTTGCCTTCATTCTGCTTATAATGCGTAATGCCTTTTTTCTTGAGAATTTCAGAAACAGAGGGCTTGTCATACAGGTATATTTCCTTACTTATTTCGCTCAGCCATCCCGAAAGACAGCTTCCGATTGCGCCGCCCGCGCCGATAATTATTACTTTCATATTTTGCTCCTTTATTTTAAACTGTAGCTTTCATCGTAATAGTCAAAGCACGAATTCATATGTTCGCCGTATCTGAATTGCAAAGGCAGAGGAGATATCTCCAATTCTTTTAACGCCTTGCCGCTCTTTGTGTCGGACAGTTTCAGGTATTCTTTCTTGGGTTTAGCGTTCTTACAAATCAGCGTCTTGATAAACATATTGATATTCATTGTAGCCTTGAAATTGGTTTCCGCTTTTAATATCTTTCCATTCAGCTCAGAAAACAAAAATGTATTAGTATCAAATTCCTGGGGCTTTCCGTTCATAGGCACTCTCAGGCTGAAATATTCGCTCCCATCGTCTTCATGAATAAGCAACAATTAATTCATAAACAAGCTTATTATTAAGCCATTTTTAGATATTTCTAGCTCATTTTGCTCTTTATAATGGAAAAACACACCCAAGAATAAGTTCTTAGGTGTGTCTATGTGTGGTGAGACTGTCTGAAAAGTCAAAGGGCACCCATTTTCCCGCAAGATTTTTCCCACAAGATATGGTATAATATACGTATACTAATGGATGGTAAAGAGGGATGAAATACATAGAGGGGAGCAGCAGGGAGCAGATAACTTTTTTGCCGGATTGCGTGGAGGATTATGTGCCGGAGAATTCGCCGGTGCGGATAATAGACGCTTTTGTGGAGGGGCTGGACATAAGCGAGTTTCGCCACAGCACGCTAAACGACACCGGAAGGCCGCCATACAATCCCCGGGATTTATTGAAGCTGTACATATACGGATATTTCAACCGCATACGCTCAAGCCGCAAGCTGATGGAAGAGTGCGGGAGGAACATCGAGCTTTTCTTTCTGCTAAACCGTTTAAAGCCCGATTTCCGGACGATAGCGGATTTTCGAAAAGATAACGCGGCAGCGCTGAAGAAGGTGTTTAGCGAATTTGTCAAGGTATGCGTAAAGCTGGGGCTGTATAAGAGGGAGCTGATATCGGTTGACGGCTCAAAGTTCCGGGCGGTAAACAGCGACGATAACTGCTACAACGCCGAGATCCTGCGCAAAAAACTTGCCCGCATAGATGAAAACATATCAAAGTACCTGTCGCGGCTTGACGAAAACGACCGGAGCGAAGAGGATACCCCCGCTCTTTCGGCGGAGCAGATAAAGGAAGTTGTCGCTGAGCTAAAGCAGCGCAAAGAGAAGTACGAGGGATATTTAAAGCAGCTTGACGAGAGCGGCAAGACCCAGATACTGACCACTGATCCCGAAGCTCACAGGATGCACAGCAGGGACGGCTTTCACTGCTGCTACAACGTCCAGACAGCGGTTGACGGGGGAAGCCATCTGATTGCCGGGTACAATGTTACCGGCCAGAACACCGACCAGGGTCTATTGAACGAGACGGTTTCCATGGCAAAAGAGGCATTGGATACCGAAGTGATAGAAGCGGTTGCCGACAAGGGTTACGAGAGCCGCGCCGATATATTAAACTGCATATACAACGGCATAATACCCAACGTGGATATGAAATATGACAAGAAGGAAAGGGTATTTGACGTAGAATACGAGGAAAACGAGATCACCGAGGAGGAAAGGAGTTCCACAAGGCCTGAGGATATACAGAAATGTATAAAGGCAGGGGTATTACCCGATTGTTACAAGGGCAGCGCCATAAGCGTCGAGGTGAGAGAAGAAGGCACAGTCAGCTGTTTTATCCGCAACCCCGACGGTACTGTAACCTGTCCGATGGGGAATATCTTAACCAAGGTAAAAACCCGCGGCAGGAACACGATTTATTCAAATAAGGATGCCTGCCGCCAGTGCGCGAACAGATGCACCAGCGGAAGGGGACATAAGACGGTGAGCTTCGGGCCTGACACAAAGGTCGTGCTCGTGCGGATGTTCGCGAGTCCCGATTGCAAGTGTTTAAAGCCTCCTCTCAAAGCCGTGCCTCACAACAGCTTTTATAGAAAGGACAAGCCGAAAAAGAAGGTGATAATCAGGCTCAAACCCGATAGAAAGAAACTGAAAGAGCGAAAATGCCTGTCGGAGCACCCTTTCGGCACGGTGAAATGGCACCACGGAGCATATTATCTTCTGTGCAAAGGCAAAGAGAAGGTCTCAGCGGAGCTGGGGCTGAGCTTTCTTGCCTACAATCTTAAAAGAGCGCTTAACATAGCGGGATTTGACAAACTGCTTGCGGCGATAAAGGGATAGAATCCCTTTATCCTCATTTTTTCCAATTTAAAAGATTCCTAAAAACCCTCAAAAATGTCCAAAAACATGCCAAAAGTCCGGCAAAAACCGGACTTTTCGGACGAGGTCTGGTGGAGATGAGGGGAATTGAACCCCTGTCCAAAAAGTTTCAATCAGCACTTTCTACATACTTATCAGATGTTTTGGATGTCGGCTTGAGACCGCCCGTCTGCAGGCTTTCTCTTACCCGAGCCCTCTTATTCCGCCGCTGCCCGAGGGCGTCTGCCGCGGCAGTACCTCACTCTTGATGATGCCGGTTTACGGGCCTGTGAGCGCCCCGCTCCGACAGCCGCTTAAATTAAGCGGCGAATGCGAATCCGGTTGAGCCGGTTCTGACATTTTTGTTTGCGTTTGTTTTTGTTTTCCGTTGTTACGCAGCCGAGCCTGCGGTATGCTTATACTGACCTCATTCTCCTTGTCGAATCCTGAACATCCCCTCGTCGCAATGCGACCTTTTCCCCGACAACAGCCTGAAGGCTATTGTCTTTCTTTCGGTCGATTGCTCCTCTTCCCTCGCGTTTACCGCTCAGTATTCATCTATCTACAATTATTATATACTATAAAACAATTATACGCAATTACTAAGTATTATTACATAGAGGAAATCATATAGCATATTTATACTATATTTTGGAACCGCGCAGTAGCAATAACTGATGAATTTTTCGATGATAGCGCCACAATCGGGTTCCTTATAATATCTCCGGCGCCTCTTAATAGACTGACCCGGACAATAGTCCGACCAAATGCTACATAGTAGCATTTGCGACTGGTCTATGATAAGGAGCAAGCGGCTGATAATAAGAGATTAGGTGTTAGCCTAATCTCGTAAAAGAAGCCGCATTGCGACAAGGGTTCCGAGTGGGGCTATAGAGCCGAAAAGGCGCCGTTGAACGATATTTACATTCTGCTTTCCGTTATAGAAAGGCAGAATAATCAATCTTCGAACTCGTAGGGCGTTACCTGATATACATAGTAATTCAGCCAGTTGTAGTAGAATAAATTCGCCGTGCTGCGCCACTTGACATCAATTGCACCAGAATCGTCCTTATAATAATTAAGCGGCGGCTCAATATCAAGTCCTTTGTCCAAATCGCGCTTGTATTCTATTTCCAGCGTATCGGCATCGTATTCCGAATGGCCGAACAGAAAGATCTTCTTGCCGTTACGGCTCTTAATTATAGATATGCCCGCCTCTTCACTTCTTGCGAGCGGCAACAAATCCCTGCAATTTAAGATATCTTCTTCTCTGACTTCGGTATATCTCGAATGAGGAATATAGAAGATATCGTTCATTCCTCTCAAAAGCGGATCGGATACCAGCGAATAAGTCTCGAATACGCCGAAAAGTTTCTTATTACGGGTCGCCTTATCGATGCCGTAATGATAGTAAAGTCCCGCTTGCGCGCCCCAGCATATGAATATCGTGGAAGTCACGCGCCGCTCGGCAAATTCCATTATTTCCTTTAGTTCTTCCCAATAAAGCACATTCTCGAAAGGCATGGTTTCAACGGGCGCGCCCGTGATTATCATTCCGTCATAGAATTTGTTCTTAGCCTCTGATATGCTCTTATAGAATTTCTGCAGATGCCTTTCGCTCGTGTTCTTGCTCTGGTATGTCTCGGTCTTGATAAGCGTAATATTGACCTGCAAAGGCGTATTGCCGAGCAAACGCATTAGCTGGGTCTCGGTCTCGATTTTGGTAGGCATGAGGTTGACAATAGCGATTTCTATGGGTCGGATATCCTGCGTTATCGCCCGCGCTTCTTTCATTACGAATATGTTCTCTCTTTTCAACCGTTCGAATGCCGGTAAATCTTTGGGTATTATTATAGGCATTGTATTATCCTTTCAGCGCCTGGTCTATATCCGCGATAAGGTCGCTTGCCGATTCGAGACCTACGGATATTCTCACCAGATTATCGCTGATTCCGCAATTTATCAAATCCTCGTCCGTCAGCTGTCTGTGGGTTGTCGAGGCGGGATGAAGCACGCAGGTCCTCGAATCCGCAATATGCGTGACCTGCCGTATCAATTTAAGATTCCTGATAAAATCTTCCGCCTTAGCCCTGCCGCCTTTTATTGCTACGGTTACCATACCCGAAAATCCCCCTTCAAAGTACTTGACCGCGAGATTATGGTTTTCATCGCCTATTAACCCGGGATATTTCACCCATTCGATTGCGGGATGAGCCGCAAGGTATTCCGCGATTTTAAGCGCGTTCTCGGAATGTCTCTTCATCCTGATATGCAGCGTCTCGACTCCTAAATTAGTCAGGAACGCGTTAAACGGGCTCATACACGCGCCGAAATCCCTCATCATCTGCAATCTCGCTTTGAATATGTACGCGTTTCTGTCTTTTTTACACGCGTCGGTATAGACCATTCCGTGATAGCTTTCGTCCGGAGTATAGAATTCCTTATACCTTAAATTGCCTTTGAACTCGAAATTTCCGCCGTCCACGATAAGACCGCCCACCGCCACGGCGTGTCCGTCAAGGTATTTGGTCGTAGAATAAATGACGACATTGGCGCCGTAATCAACAGGCCTTACGAGCACGGGCGTAACGAGCGTATTATCGATCATCAGCAATACGCCGTATTTTTTAAGCAATTTCGTATACCTTTCGAAGTCGAATACGACCATTGCCGGATTAGCTATCGTCTCGGCAAAAAACACCTTGGTTCTTTCGTCAATCAGGCGCTCGATTTCCTCGTCGCTTGCCTTAGGCGAAACAAATCTCGTCTCTATGCCGTACTTTCTTAATGTAACATTAAACAGATTATATACTCCGCCGTAGATTGTCGACATCGATATGATGTTGTCGCCCGCCTGAGCGACATTAAGTACGGCAAGCGCCGCCGCCGCCATTCCGGAAGCGCACGCGAGCGCGCCCGTACCGCCCTCCAAAGCCGCCATTTTCGCTTCAAAAGCCCCTATCGTGGGGTTGGAGAGTCTGGAGTAAATATGACCTCCCTCCGGCTCGTCGAACAGCCGCGCCAATTCCTCGGGCGTATTGTATCTGAAAGTCGTGCTTATGCACACGGGGCACACATTGGGCTCGCCGCTTTGCGGCTCGTAACCGCCATGCAGACATATTGTATCTAAACTCTTATTCTCCATAATATCCCTCATTCAGTTAATTTTTTGATATCTCTTTCCGTTTCTCTTTTTATTTGTTTTTCTTTAATCGATTGTCTTTTATCGTACAGGTTTTTGCCTTTGGCAAGCCCTATCTCGACTTTTACAAGCGCCTGTCTGAAATAAAGTTTTACAGGCACTATCGTATAACCTTTGGTCTCGACAGAGGATTTTAATTTCAGGATTTCCCTTTTATTCAGAAGCAATGCTCTGTTTCTCCTCGCGTCGGGATTGAACAGTCCGCCTTTATTATAGGGCGAAATGTGCATGCCTATAAGCTCCGCCCTGCCGTCCTTTATCATCACAAAGCTGTCTCTTAAATTGCAGTTGCCCTCTCTTAATGATTTGACTTCGCTACCCTCTAGGACTATACCCGCCTCATAGGTCTCCTCGATAAAATAATCGTGCAGCGCCTTGCGGTTATTGGCTATCAGCTTTATTTCGCTCATAAGCTATATATTAGCACCTTTTCGCTTTTTTCTCAAATGATTTTTATTGTCGACAAGGCGCATATTAATGCTTCTGGTGGCGATTGAGACGCTCTTGATTTCGACAATCGCGCTCTCGCCGATACGGAACGAATACCTGCTTCCGTCAAGCGTGTAATTTATTTCGTCTAGCTCGTATCTGTCGCTTGGCAGATCGCCGACTGATACAAAACCCTCGACCGTGTTTTCAAGCGCTACGAATATTCCCATGCTTATCACTCCGCTTATGATGCCCTCGTATACTTCGCCTACATGCCTTGTCATATATACCGCTTTATAGTAATCGTCTATATCCCTCTCCGCTTTTTCCGCCGCAAGCTCCCTTTCGCTTGAGGATGTCGCCGCGGAAGCGGAAATCTTCTTGATATTATCAACGAATTTCTCGTCCGCTTTTCTTAAAATATGCGCTTTTAATATCCTGTGCACCATGAGGTCGGGGTAGCGTCTTATCGGCGATGTGAAATGGCAGTAATACTCAAGCGACAGCCCGAAATGCCCGGAGTTTACTACCGAATATTTGGCTTTCATCATCGCCCTTAACATTATTTTGTTAATAACGCTCTCGAACGGCTTGCCCTTTATCCCGTTAAGTATGTCGGAGAATGTTTTAGGCGTTACATCTTCCGACTTAAAGCCGATATTAAAGCCTTTAATAAACTCTTTGAACGCTTCGAGCTTGGTCTCGGACGGCGCTTCGTGGACGCGGTATAAGCACGGAAGTCCCGCTCTTGTCAGCGCGGTCGCTACCGTTTCGTTGGCGAGTATCATAAACTGTTCGATAATCGCGTTGCTGACATCGTACGGATAGGGCTTGATATCCTCTACGCCGTCGTCGTTAAGAATAATCATTGATTCCCTTGTCTGAAAGTTGATGGCGCCCGCTCCGTTTCGTTTATTTGTCAGTATATCGGCAAGCGCCCTCGCGTCTTCCAGCATCGGCACGACTTTATTGAATTTCTCTCTCAATCTCTTATCGCCGTTCAATATCTTAGTAACATCTGTGTAAGTCATCCTGTAATCCGAGCGGATTACGCCGAGCAGGAATTTATGTCGGGAGACATCGCCTTTATCAGTTACATCCATTACTACCGTAACGGTCAGTTTATCCTCGTCCGGTCTTAGAGAGCATACGCCGTTACTGATCGGCTCGGGGAGCATCGGGAAGACGGAGCCCGGGAAATAAACGCTTGTACCCCTTATCAGAGCTTCCCTGTCGATTATGCCTCCCAAGTTCACATATTCGGAGACATCGGCGATATGGACATACAGCCTGTAACCCTTTGCCCGCTTCTCTACGCTTATCGCGTCGTCGAAGTCTTTGGCGTCCCCGCCGTCTATCGTAACCGTTAATAATTCCCTTAAATCCTCTCTACCGTCTGCCGCTTTGCTCTCAATTTTATCCGCCGCCCTTAATACCCCGGGCGGGAATTTATCTGAAAAGCCGTAATTCTTCAGAATTGACAGCACTTCGGCGTTCCTTTCGCCGCTTAGTCCCAATATCTCGGTAATCTCGCCTTGCGGCTTGCCAGTCTTATTGTCAATCGTAAAGCTGACTACGACCTTATCCATTAAGCCCGCGTTGCGAGTCTTGTCGAACGGTATATAAATATCCTTGAAATAACTGTCGTCGTCGGGCACAACGAAACCGAAACCGCCGCTCAAAATGTAAGTGCCAACCAATGTCCCTTTGCTTCTTGATATCACCTTAACGACCCTGCCTTCACCCTCCGCGGTTTCTCTTACCAGCACGATGTCGCCGTGATACGCTCCCGATAAGGCGCTGCCGGGTACGAATAAGTCGGGCCCCGCGTCTTCTCTGATTAAGAACGCGTACCCTTTCCTGTTGCCTTTTAATTCGCCTTTTATGAGGTTATGCTTGGCGACGACCGCGTATTTACCTCTGCCCGCGCGGACTACGCTACCCTCTTCCTCAAGCGCTTTTAAGGTCTTTAGCAAGATTTTCCGCTCGGTGCCGCTTCTGAAATTCAGTTTATTCTGAAGCTCGGTTACGGTATACGAGCTGCCTTTCAAGGCTATTATCTGTTTTAATAATTTCTCTTTGAACATATGCTTATTATTGACTAATTCTCTATAATTAATTAAGGGCGGCAACCTTGTCACCGCCCTTTTATCTTTTTACTGTCTCCCTATCAGCTGTAGTACGAAATACAGTATCGACAACACCAGCATCCCCGCTCCGAGGATATATGTCCACTTTTTAAGTCTCGATGCCCTGTCTTCAGTCTTGTTCTTGCCGAGATAGGAATTCGGGTTGCTGCCGCTGATTGCCGTAATCTCCGAGGTATTACCGCTCTGCATAAGTATAATCACGGTAATGGCGATTGACAAGAGCGCCATCAATATCATTAATATAGGCGCTAATATTTCGATTGTCTTCTGCAAGGCGGGACTGATATACTCCGCCGTAAGCATCATCATCAATAAATTCATACTTACTCCTTAGGTTAGAATATTCTAACACATTAAGTTTTTCCTTGCAACTAAAAACGGCTATTTATTAACAATAACATCCGGCTTTTTAGTATAATGTATTATGAGTATTATCGAACTTCATACCGCCTTAGAACTTCCCTATCCGGAAATAAACTACCCGAATAATATCTATGACGCGAAACTATTAATGAACGATTACGCCGGCAAGGTCAGCGAAACCACTTCGATATTTCAGTTCAGGTATCAGTCCTATATAATTTATGGAGTCGATAAAGAAATCTCGAAAATCTTTAATGAAATCGCCGTAACCGATATGCTTCATCACGAATTGCTCGCTAAAGCAATCGTAAAACTCGGTGGCGATCCGATAATTTCCGGACTCGGGCCGTTCTGGAACGGAAGCTATGTCTATTACACGAGAAATTTAAGAAAGATGTTAAACGACGACATCCGCGACAAACAGACTTTAATCAGGAATTACACCAAGACGGCGATGTGCCTTACCGAAAAAAGCGTGACCGAGCTCATTAACAGAATAATTCAGGACGAGGAAATACATATCAAATGCTTAAAAAGCATTCTCGAATATATATCGTAAATTTATCGCTGCTATAATCTTGCATATATAACCATAAATAAGAAGAATTAGATAATCAGGGATTAACTATTTCGCCTTTTTTTAATAGTATTGTTCTATGAGTTTGCGCTGCAATATCTTTATCATGTGTTATTAATATTATTGTCTTTCCTTCTTTGTTTAATCTAAAGAATATTTTCATAATTTCTTCTTCTGTTTCCTCATCAAGTGAACCCGTTGGTTCATCGGCTAAGATAATATCCGGATTATTAATGAGAGCTCTTGCAATCGCTATTCTTTGTTTTTGACCCCCGGACAATTTTTTTACAGGCTTGTCTATTGCTTCATTGACATCTAGTTTTTTTATTATTTCTTCAATATCAACTTTATCCTTACTTTTTGCAATCATACAAGGCAACATAATGTTATCTCGTATAGAAAAATTATTAATTAATCCGTATTCTTGTAGTACTATACCAATTTTCTTGTTTCTAATTTCTGCTAATCTGGAATCTTTCAATTTTCCTAAATCTTCATTATCAATAATTATAGTACCCTCATCAGGTTTGTCCATGCAAGCCAATAAATGCAAAAGTGTGGATTTTCCGGCTCCTGATTTACCCATAATTGATAAAAACTCATTATCGTTAACTCTAAAGCTTACGTTATTAAGTGCCCTTATGAGTTTGTCGCCTTTGCCGTATATTTTAGTAATATTTTTTAATTCTATCATTATGATACCTCAAAGTTCTTTATTTTTTCGATAAAATTAGTTTTTCTAATCAATACTGTCTGAAATATAATACCTATTATTAAAACTGTTATATTTATAAGAATAACCCATATTTTGAATTCCTTAGAAAAGTTAATAATTATATAAGGTAGTATTGATGCTAAAAACATAATCAAGCTATATAAATACAAACTCATGATTATTTCTCTTTTTGTATATCCTAACATATAATGTATTGATAAAAAGTTTATATTTCTCAAGTAAATATTATAAATATTCACTACGCTAAATACTATTGAAATTACTAAAGTTAGTAAACCCCAGATGAGATACATTAATAATTCCTCTTTAACCATATTATAAGTATTATTATATATTTCCTCTGTCGAATATAAGAAATATTCTGAAAAGTCATTGTTTATTTCAGTAGCAGTAAGGGGATGCTCGAATTCTACAAATGTAAATGGTTCAATTTGAGGTTCATAATTATCTAAATTCTCATTAAGTAAAATATAGTGGTGATATCTACTGTTATTCTCCATTAAATTTAGAAAAGTCTGCTCTTTATTCTGCGTGCATTCAGCCATAAGATAATAGGCGTTTTTGTCCATCAGACCTACGACTTTACATTTCATCGGCTTAATATTGTTAGGAGTATATACATTTATATCAATAATATCATTGATTTCATTCTGACCTTCTATAGTTATTATTTCATAATATTCATTATTATCACTCGGTAATCGTCCTTTTATTATTTGTTTTGATAATTTATTAATGAAGAATCGATCATAACAAATAATAAGAGGTTCTATTCTTGATGTATCTCCTGACAATTTTTGAGCGCCAAGAATATAAATATCGTGTAAAACACCATGATTACGATTAATAATATCCAAGGTATCTTCAGATACATTAGTCATATCTTTAGGATAAACATAATATAAATTATCTGCTCTAAAATCATCACCGTATCTCAACAGCGGAGTAATGCGGTAGTAATTAACGATTAGATTATTAAACATCGTAAGAGATATAATCAAGAAAATTATCATACCCAGAAAAGTATATATATTATTTATTATGATATTAAAAATCAATTTAATATGTCTTTTCATTTTTCACCTTATGTAAATTAATAAACTTAAATATCATATTGATAATTAAAATAAAAACAAATATTAATAAGAATATTATTGAATTTATAATTACAGATTTAGTAATGATAATCATTAATATAAATACAATAGATATGTTAAGAAGAATATAAAGAGTATCAATTGAAAAGTATCTTATAAAGCCTTTAAGGTCTGTTCCAAGCAAATATAAGACTTTAAATAAATTTTTGGTAAAGTGGTTATTTGTAAATAACGTAAGTAAGAGAATTACTATACCTAAAAAGAAAGATAAAATGAAATATCTGCTTTTGTCAATTATAGGATTAATATAATAAACCGAATTGAAAGTCCGAATGTTATAATTAGAAAAACAAGCTTGTAGAGTATTATTAGGTATATCTTTATCCATTTCAATATCTATGTAATTATATGTTGTAATATTTTTGTTCTCAACATATTTCTTATTAACAAAATTTTTGTTTATATTAGTGAAATTTGTTATTCTAAAAGTAGTATCACCAATACTTATTGCGCTTTTATTAATAAATGTTTCATTTTCTTCAAATTGGAAAGATAAAATTATTTTATAATCGTTATCGTTGTTAAAGTTAATTTCATAAATAATATTTGTATTAACATACTCTCTATAAAATAGTTTATTATCTTCGTCAATACAATAATCTATATAATGAATTTTTGTCTTCAATTCATTTTCGCTAATAATATTATCTATTTCATTTTTGTTGATTGAAGTTGTCTCATTCATCGGTATAATTGAGTACAAATTATTTCTATTTAGTTCCATGGTAACATTTCTGGTATTATAAATACTGTAATATAGTAAAAAAATAGACATTAGAAGACTTATGCTGTATAAAACAGCATAAGTCTTATTATATTTGAATTGTTTTAGGAAAATCATCGTGATATTAATCTGAATCGAACTGACCTGATACGCAATAATGATCATCGCATGCCGATGATTCACTATCTGTTTTAGTTTTATGCCAAGTACCGCTATTACTTTCCTTAGAGCTACTTGCAACAACGGAAATACTTCTGCTTTTCATATTGTTGTTCCATACCCTATGATAATAAATTTTATGATCATAGTGAAAACCTGAAAGCCTTCTTGTCTTCATTTTTACTATTAACTCTTTCTGTGGAATATAAGGACTATTATCATCATATACTTCGGTTAATGCTGTATTTGAACCATCTAAATCTAATTCATATACTGAACGAGTATCCGTAGCCGAACAAGAATACTCACCTGAAAAACCATTTATTCCTGCATTTTTTCTTAAAATATTATGGGCAAAGGTAATAACCCATGGCTCATCGCCTCCACTTGCATCATAAACATCAGATTCTTCATTTTCGGCATAAGCAATCAATGAAAATGAAGTAAGTAACGATATTGTTACAATAAATAATAATAGCAATATTTTTCTCATTTTTTTCTCTCCTTTTCAATAATAATATTATTTTACAATATTATAATTTTTGTCAATACTCAAAAATCATTTATGTATCTGAAACTATGACTTTTGCCCTCTATATAAGAGGGCAAAAAGGTTGTTATTCATAATAAGGAACATCGGTAAGTATTATTTCAATTTTGCCTTGTTATCGGGCGGATAAGCGTCGATAAGCAGCTGCCCGCCGACCGAATCGAATACCAGCCTGTCAAGCAAGTCGCCTAAGAGCAGTTCGCCGTTATCCGCGTCAAGATAAGGCGAGAAGTCAACGCCCGTAATTAAGTTCTGCTTAAGATATGTGTCCGCCACCGTAAGCAATACGAACACGCTCCCGCCGATTTCAAACGGCAAAATATCCGCGATTATCTTAAAACTTAACAGCGACGCTATTAGATTGTTATTGAGTATATCCAGTCTGCCCTGTGTAAAAAGTTTATCAAGCGACCCCGCCAAATCGGGCGCGGATACCGAGTTGTCTATTTCGCTTAACCTGTCAAATAATCCGAAATCGTCAAGCATATAAAAGACTGAGTATATAGTGTACTTTAACAGAGTGAGTTCGACGGCGTCGGGTTTAATATTCTCGTCGCCGCCCGAATGCTCGCGGTAAAGCCTAGTAACGAGGTCTAGAACGCTCTTGTATTCGCTTTTTTGGAGCGTGACGCCATATTCAAGGCAGATTCCCTCAATGCTTAAACCCTCTCCGGTCTTATATAACGGCGTATTGACGACATCGAAAATCAGATTTTTCAAGTCAGTTATCAGATCTTCTTTTTTATCGCCGTCGCCTTCAACCAGTGTGTCCAATATCGATGCAAGCATTTCTCTCTTGACTTTGGAGTCAAGGCTGAGCAGCAGATCTTTCTTCATAAAATCCAGTTTATAACTATAAAAATCCGTTATTATCGCGTTCCTTTCTTCTTCAAGAAGATATTCCGGCAAATAATCTTCGTTAATATTGTCAAGGCTTTGGGTAGATATATTAGCTCTTTCGCCGTTAAATTTTACATTTCTCATCGGGAAAGGATAGCTAGTAAGCGAGCCCGTCTCGATATCGTATATTTTTTTCTTGTCGTACTCTTTTACTACGATATCCTGCGCGTGCATATGTCCGGTAAAAACATATTTCAGTCCCGCTTCTGCAAATTTCTCCGCTATTTCAATGCTGTTTTGAACGACCGCGCTATCGGTAAATGATGTCGCGCCTAAGAAATCGCCGAGATGTTGCAGCAGCGGAATATGAGTCATGGCTATGGGTATCATATTATCCTTTACCGCTTTTTCTATCTCGTTAACGCACCAATCCGTAAGCTCTTTGGTCATATTGGGAGAATTCTGCCCCTCGGTGCAATATCCCAGTCCTTCGTTATCATCGTAATACGCGGAATCAAAGCATATAAGACGGTATTTACGATTAAGATTAACCGCGTAAGAGAGCGTATCGTCATCCTCGCTTATCGATTCGTCATAGCCGAAATTATAATAAATCTGCTTGAATTCTTCGGGCGTTACATTGTCAATCCGTACGGTTTCATCACCGCTTAAATCCCTTGAAAATCTCCTTACATCGTGATTGCCGTTTATTACATATACCCTCTTGCCCGCGTCCTCAGCCCTCTGGAATTCTTTAGCTATCGCCAGATGCGACATCCTGCTGCCGTCGTCCGTTAAATCGCCCGCGACCATTAAAATTTCGCTGCGGCTATTGATAAATTCGTCGATTGCGGTCTTTATTATCGCTTCGGATATGTGTTTCATCTTCTGACCGCCGCCGTCGAATTTGAGATACGCGGGGCTTTTGTAATCACCGATCTGTTCTTCGCACAGCATATGCGTATCGCTGATTACGGTGATGTCTAATTCCGCTCTCGTTACAAAATATGTAACCATTCCCGCCGAGTAGATCGCTATAATCCCGGCTATTATAATTATCGCGATTGCCTTTACACTTAATTTCATTTAGTTTACCTGCCTGTTTTGCATTCACTCATAATTAATATAATAACAATTTGCTAAGAAGCAATATTATATTGTTCTCCTAAATAATTCAGTCGGGTATTTCGTCTCTGTTACGCTCCGTATTTGGCATACAGGAATAAGCATATTATTCCGAGAAAAATCATTCCGATAAGCCAGCCCCAGAATTTTCTTTTAAAAAATCCCCACATAGTTTTTCTCCTTTATAATAACAGAATTAATAATAAGGAATATATTCTACGCTCTTATTATACTGTTCCCGTCTTAAAGCGGTTATTTAAGTTCTCTGCTTCCGGGTTTTTGGATAGGCAGTCCTTGCTTGCAGAGCGGGCATTCTTCTGCTTCGTATGATGTGATATCCATAGACAGCAGCGAATAAAAGGGGCTCATAAAGTCGACTTTACCGCCGCTTCTGTCTACGATTGACGCGACCGCGACTACCTTGGCGCCGAGACTTTCGACGAGCTCTATCACTTCTTTGACCGAGCCGCCCGTTGTTACCACATCTTCGACGATAAGCGCTTTCGCGCCCTCGGCTATATTAAATCCGCGCCTTAATTCCATCTTGCCGTTCACTCTTTCGGCGAATACATTAAGACAATTCAGGTGCTTAGCCATAACATAGCCCATAATAATTCCGCCTACCGCGGGAGACGCTACGATGTCGATATCTTCATGTATTTTGTTCGCGAGTTCGGCGCATAGCCTTTCGCTGTTATCGGGATTAATAAAGAGCTTCGCGCACTGCATATAGCTCGCGCTGTGTCTGCCGCTCGTCAGCTTGAAATGGCCGCTCAGCATTCCGCCCGATGCCTTAAAAATCTCCAGTATCTCTTCCTTAGTCATATAATTAACGCTCCCGTAAGTTTATTTACATCCTCGATCTTGTTGTCTTTCAAGTATTTTTCAAGCCCGGAAATTATTTCGGGCATCGCGGACACATTTATGATATTCGCGGTACCGATCTGCACTGCGGCGGCGCCGGCAAGCATAAATTCGACCGCGTCGTCCCCATTCATAATGCCGCCCATTCCGATAACGGGTATTTTTACGCTCTTGTACGCCTCGTACACCATTCTCAGAGCGACGGGCTTAATCGCGGGCCCCGAAAGACCGCCCGTAATATTGCTTAACACGGGTCTTCTGGTCTTAATGTCAATCGCCATACCCGTCAGCGTATTGATAAGCGAAACGGCGTCCGCTCCTCCCTCTTCCGCAGCCTTGGCCGTCGCCGAAATATCCGAAGTATTCGGCGTCAGTTTGACAATCAGGGGCTTCCTAGAATTTTTCTTGACCTCGTAAGTAACCTTATATACGCTTTCGGCGATGACTCCGAACTGCACGCCGCCCGCCTTGACATTGGGACAGGATATGTTTAATTCGAGCATATCCACGCTCGTATCGGACAGCCTTTCAGCCATATAGCGGTAATCCTCTACGGTATTTCCCGCGATATTAGCGATAATTACGGTATCAAAGCGCTTTAACTGCTCTAAATCGTATTTAATAAAATACTCTATTCCGGGGTTTTGCAGCCCTACGCTGTTGAGTATGCCGCCGTAGGTCTCCGCGATTCTCGGCGGCGGGTTGCCCTCTCTCGGCTCTCTGGTCAGACCTTTTACGGAAATTCCTCCGAGCAGGGATATATCGTAATAACCGGCGTATTCCCTCCCGAAATTAAAGGTGCCGCTCGCGGCTATGACGGGGTTTTTGAATTTAACACCCGCAATCTCTACACTTAAATTCATAGCACTAACTCCGCTATATCAAAGACAGGGCCGTCTTTGCATACTCTTTTATAACCGTCGACCGTCTTAACCGGACATGTGAGACACGCGCCGATTCCGCAGCCCATACGCTCCTCGACCGAGACATAGACGGGTATGTCGAGCGCTTTAAGCGCTTTCAGCATAGGCAGCGGACCGCACGCGTAAATTACATCGGGATTAATATCCGTTAAATCTCTCTTTACGGCATCGGTTACATATCCGCCCGTTCCGCAGCTGCCGTCGTCCGTCGTAATCACCGTGTCTACAAGCTCCCCGTACTCTTTCGTAAGGATAATCTTGTCTTTAGACGCATAGCCGAGATACGCGGCTATTACGCCTTTGTACCTTTTCGCCACCGGGTATAGCGGAGCGGCGCCCATACCGCCGCCTACGATAAGGATTTTCTTGTCCGTTACCGGAAAACCGTTGCCGAGAAAATATTCCGCGCACAATTCCCCGCTCCGCATTTTGCTAAGCGCGGCGGTACCTTTGCCCTTGACCTCGTATACCAAAGTGATAATGCCGTCCTCGTAATCGAATACGCTTATCGGACGCTTTAAGAGCATCCCCTCGCTTGTTCCGACGCTGAGATGTACGAATTGCCCCGGCGTAAACTCCTTTTCCCCGCCTTTTAAGCGGATAACGAAATAATTGTCGCTTATAGGTTGATTTGAAATTATTTCAAGTATAGCCATTTGGTCTTTCCTTTGCTTATAAGCGCGGAGAGGATATCTTCTCTCATTTCAATCGCAGCGTCTCTTGCCGCGTCAGCGTAATGCTTGCCCGACTTTTTATACGCCGTTATAATTCCTCTGGAGGAATTGATAATAGCGCCCAGCCCCCTCTCGTCAAAGCATACTTCAAGCTCGGAAGCCTTGCCGCCTTGCGCGCCGTACCCGGGCACAAGGAAGAATACGCTCCTAAGCCTTCTTCTAAGGTAATTAGCCTCCTCTTTGTGGGTTGCGCCGACTACCGCGCCAATGGCGCTGTAACCGTATTTGCCGGTTAACTTTTCGCCCCATTTGCTTACGAGGTCTCCCATTATTTCATAGATTTTCAGTCCGCTCGCGGTCTCAATATTCTGAAGCTCGTCCGAGGACGGATTAGAGGTCTTGACTAGAATAAACGCGCCTTTATCAAATTTTATACAATCGTCCGTAAACGGCTTGACGCCGTCCGAGCCGAGATAGCCGTTTATCGTGATGAAATCCGAGTCGTATTCCGCTCTTACGCCTATATCGTTTACGGATAGATATGCGGCGCTGTATTTAGCCGATGTCGAGCCGATATCGTTTCTTTTTATGTCCGCAATAGTCAGTAAGCCCTTACTTCTCGCGTATGACAGCGTGTCTCTGAACACCGCCATTCCGTCCGTTCCGTACGCCTCATAGCAGGCCGCCTGCACCTTGACGGCGGGCGCGATATCGCATACGGCGTCTATTACCGCCGAGTTGAACTCATAAATTTTTTTCGCGGCGTCCGAATTAGTCGCAATATCCGCCCTCATATCGTCGGGCATAAGGCTTATTGCCGTGTCGATGCCTATTACGGACGGGTTACGTTTGGCGATTATGGCGTCTATCAGTCTATCTATTATCATACAAGTTGTCCTTTATCGAGTTTTATCCTGCCGTCTACAATGGTATATTCAGCGCGGCCCGTAACTTTGTATCCGTTAAACGGCGTGTTAACGCCCTTTGAATAGAATTTCGCCGTATCGATTTTGTATTCCGTCTTAAGGTCTAATATCGTTATATCCGCGGGGCTACCCGCATAAATGCCGGACTTAATGCCTAGTATTTTCGCGGGATTGATGCTCATTAATTGGATTAATCGGGTAAAATCGATATATTCTTTCTGCACCAGATAGGTATACGCAAGCCCGAAAGCCGTCTCCAGCCCGCTTATCCCGAATGACGCGAGCGCGTATTCCACGCGCTTGTCGTCGAGGTGATGCGGCGCGTGGTCGGTCGCTATTACATCTATCGTGCCGTCTCTTAATCCCTCGATAATCGCAAGCCTGTCCGTCTCTTCTCTAAGCGGCGGATTGACCTTGGTAAAGCTGTCGTAGCTAAGTATCAAATCGTCCGTAGCGGCAAAATAATGCGGACAGGTCTCAGCTGTAACTTTAACTCCTCTTTCCTTTGCGCGGCGGACAAGCTCGACGCTGCCTTTAGTCGATATATGCGCGATATGAATACGCGCGTCCAGCGCTTCGGCAAGCAGGATATCTCTCGCGACCGCAACTTCTTCCGCCGCTCTCGTAATTCCCGGCAGTCCCGAAACAGTGGAATTATACCCCTCGTTGACCGCGCCGCCCGCGCTTAAACTCAAATCTTCGGAGTGGGAGATAATGAGCATATCCAAGCTCTTAGCGTATTCGAGCGCATGGCGCATCATATTGCCGCAGGAGACTGGCTTGCCGTCGTCGCTTACCGCCGCCGCGCCAGCTTTTTTCATTTTGTTCATCTCCGCAAGCTCTTCACCCTTGCTGCCTTTGGTAATCGCGCCGATCGGATAGACCTTGGCGTATCCCGCGCTCTTGGCTCTGTCTGTTATAAATTTTACGACGGAATCGTTATCGCAGACGGGCATGGTGTTGGGCATACACGCAACAGAAGCAAATCCGCCCTTAACCGCCGCGCGCGTACCCGAAAGGATATCCTCCTTATATTCATATCCGGGTTCTCTTAAATGAACGTGCATATCGACTAACCCCGGTACAACGGTAAGACCGTCGGCGTCTATTACCCTGTCCGCCTTGTCAGGAAGAGATTTGCCCGCCTTGGAGATAATCTCGTCCTCAATCAATAAATCCGCTTTCTCTATCACGCCGTCAATGAGCGTATCGCCGCCCTTTATCAGAATTTTCATATCAGCTTCCCTCCTCTGGTAATCAGGAAAAGTATCGCCATTCTGACGGCGACGCCGTTTAATACCTGTTCGTTGATGACGCTCTTTGCCCCGTCAATGACTCCGCTAGACATCTCATACCCGCGATTGACGGGACCGGGATGCATAATAATCGCGTTATTTGACGCTAGCGCAATCCGCTTTTCGTTAAGTCCGTACAATTCGTGGTATTCGTTAATGCTGGGGAAAAGCCCCGATTGCTGCCTTTCTAATTGAAGCCTTAGACCCATTACGACATCCGCGCCTTTTACCGCCGAATCCGCGTCGGTAATTACTTTAACGCCAGTCCTTTGGATATCTGCCGGCAGCAGCGTATACGGCGCCGAGAGTATGACTTCCGCTCCGGATTTGGTAAGCCCCCAGATATTGCTTCTTGCTACCCTGCTATGCTTAATATCTCCGACTATCGCGACCTTTAAGCCCTTTAAGGAATTGAATTTCTCCAGCATCGTGAACATATCCAGAAGCGCCTGTGTCGGATGCTCATTGGTGCCGTCGCCGCCGTTTATGACCGACGCCCTGACATTGTCCGCCAGAAGTCTCGGCGCGCCCGTCATGGAGTGGCGGATAATAATTACATCAGTGCATAACGCGTCCAGAGTCTTGCCCGTGTCAATCAGGCTCTCGCCCTTTTTTACGCTTGAGGTGCTGACCGAGATATTGGACACTGAGGCGCCCATAAATTTCGCGGACAGCTCAAAGCTTGTCCTCGTTCTCGTGCTGTTCTCGTAAAAAAGCGTTACGACGCTCTTATTCAGAAGATGCGGTGTCTTCTTGACATTCTGCTTGAGAATTTTTTTCATTTCGCCTGCCACGGAGAGGATATATCCTATCTCTTCGCGCGGTAAATCCTTTAATCCCAATAAATCTTTATTAGTTAAATTCATATCTCCCTCTTAAGTGAATCCATAATAAATACGCCTTCTTCGCCGTCCGTTTCGCTGAACTTGACGGCAATGACCTCGTTTCTCGCGGTCGGAATGTTTTTGCCGATAAAATCCGCGCGTATCGGCAATTCGCGATGCCCTCTGTCCACCATAACGGCAAGCCTTATTTTGCCCGGTCTCCCGAGTTCCATTATAGCTTCTATCGCCGCCCTGACCGTTCTGCCGGTATACAGCACATCGTCCACAAGCACGAGACTTGCGCCTTGTATACTGAAGGGTATCTCTGTTGAATTAATTACGGGATGATCCGAAATAATACTCAAATCATCTCGATACAGAGTGATGTCCAGTATTCCGACGGGCACTTTTTTGCCCTCGAATTCCTCTATATACCCCCGGATATAATAAGCGAGCGGCACGCCTCTCGTTCTTATACCGACAAGACACAGGTTATCCGTACCCTTATTGTCCTCGATTATCTCGTGCGCTATGCGCTTTAACGCTCTCTGCATCGCGTCCGAATCCATTATTTTAGCTTTTACGCCCATTTCTTTCATAAATTACCCCATAAAAATTGCCGCAACGATGCGGCATCTTTATCATATAAATCTTGCGGCATCACAGTACCTCTTAAAGATTGTCTTCATTAAAAAGGCTGTCACAGACAGCCGTTTTTATGTATCATTATTCTGAAATTGCATTGGTCGGACAAGTATCCGCGCAAGTACCGCAATCAATGCAGGTATCCGGGTCAATCTCATAATGATTAGCGCCTTCCGAAATAGCCTCGGTAGGACAAACATCCGCGCAAGCTCCGCAACTGATACAATCATCACCAATTGTGTATGCCATAATTCCATCTCCTTATTTGTTTATTGTCGTTATTATAACACAGTAAATTGTATTTGTATAGGGTGAAAATTATTTTTGTGGGTGTTTTTTTGGTTTTTTGTTATACTTTTTCTTTTTATCGAATTTGTTAACGCTTTTAGGAGCGGGGCTTAACGGCGTTTCACTATGATTCAATCCGCCCTCTTCAAATAATATTTCATCCGCCTCGTCTTCTTCATCCCGCTCGGGAATTTCTTTTACCGGAGTAAAATCCAAATCCTTTACATCGTAATAATTTCTCAATACGCCGTCTTCTTTCTGAATTTTTACGCGGCACCTCATTCTGATTAAATCATTCGACTCGACTTTTCCCTCGCCGTCCGGCGTCATCACCTTTAAGCCCTCTTTGGGCATTTTATAAGCCGCTTCCTTATATGTTTCATTCTCGTATTTAAGACAGCACATCAGCTTGCCGCACAAACCGCTGATTTTCTGCGGATTAAGGGATAATCCCTGAACTTTCGCCATTTTAATCGTAACCTTGTCGAAGTCGTTTAAATGCGTGGAGCAGCAGCATTCCCTGCCGCAAGGAGCCAAAGCGCCTTTCATCTTGAAGTCGTCCCGCTCGTGTATCTGTCTTAATTCGATTCTCGTCTTGAAAGTCGCGCCGAGGTCTCTGACAAATTCTCTGAAATCCACTCTTGATGGCGCTGTAAAATAAAAGATAATTTTTTTGCGGTCAAAGGTGTATTCGACATCGACGAATTTTAGGTCAAGTTTATACTTATTCAGCTTTTCCTGCGCGGTCTTCAAAGCCTTTTCGGCGTCCACGATATTCCTGTCGTATTGCTCCTGGTCTTCTACTGTCGCCTTTCTGATTACGGGCTTTAGCGGCTTGACTATCTCGCTTTCGGGCACCTCTTTGTTACCGATTACCACCCTCGCGTATTCAACGCCCCTCATAGTCTCTACGATTGCGCCGTCGTCCGCCTTAAATTCTATACCCTCGGGTGAAAAATAATATGTTTTCGGAGAATTAAGAAATTTCACTCCTATGATTTTCGACATCTGTATCCTACCTCCAGCATGTTCATAAGCAGGTTGTCAATAATATTCGTGTTATTGCAATAGCTTGATATTTTTTGTTTTGCTTTTATTACCAAATCAAGAATTATCGCAAGCGCCCGCGTATTGTAGCGCTCTATAATTATGCCCGAATCCCCGCTCTTGTTATTATTATTTATCGAGTATTCGAGCGCATCCCTTAATAAAATCTCCATTAAGTCCAGCGTATCGGGAAGCCTTTCTTTAGAAAAAGCGGGGTTATTAAGGTATTTTATTATATCCGCGCTCTTTTTAAGATTGGTAAGCGCATTACGCGCTTCGCTCAAATTCTCTATATATTCCTCGTCCAGAATGAGCCGCTCCGCTCTTTCCATATTTCCGCCCGACATCAGCGCGGCGTTATATACCTTGTCGCTCTCTCCGTAAACCTTGGACAATTCAAGATAAATATCCTCGGGATCGAGATTATCTATATATAGCTTTCTCGCCCTGCTCTTTACCGTCGTAATTATCGCGTCCTCGCTTGCGGTGCCGATAAATATTATCACGCCTTGAGGCGGCTCTTCAAGCGTTTTTAACAGTTTATTTTGCACGGTCTGGCTTAATTTCTCGCCGTTATAGAAATAATAAATTTTCTTTTGCGCTTCTATAGGGGACAATAGCATGGATTCAATTATTTCCTTTGTCCTTTCGACATCGATGCCTTTTCCGTTCTCGGGCAGAATATGCCTTATATCGGCGTGGTTATTATTCTTCACTTTAATGCATAAGGCGCACTCGCAGCAGCCGTCACCGCACATTATAAGGCACGCGGACGCGTAAAAAAAGGTCTTAATCAGTCCGCTGTCCGGTGAAATTATTAAATAACAATGGCTTATATTCCCGCTCAATACATCCTTTTGCATAGTCTTAAGTGCAGGAGTTCTCTTGATTAGGGAAAGGTACTTCATTTAATCAATCCTTTGGCTTTAAGAGCGGCAATAATCTTAGTTTGCGTGTCCTGTACGCTGCCCGTAGGCTTGATGTTGATAATTCTCGAAGGATTGACGCTTTCGATAAATTTATAACCTTTATACACTCTCTTATGAAATTCTATGCTCTCGGATTCCAGCCTGTCCTCAAGGTCTGCGCCGCCCTTTCTCATAAACGCCTTTTCGGGCTCTATATCCAGAAAAACCGTCGCGTCGGGTACACAACCCATTACGGCTATTTTATTTAAGGTATCAATCATCTCATATCCGAGTTCCCTGCCGAAACCCTGATACGCTATTGACGAATCCATAAACCTGTCGCAAATCACCAGCCTGTCCGCCTTTAAGGCGGGCAGGATCTTTTCCTCGATGAGTTGCGTCCTGCACGCCATATAGAGTATTACCTCGCAACGCGCGGTCATTAAACCGTTCTCTTTACTGAGTATGAAATCTCTGATACCCTCGGATATTTGAGTGCCGCCGGGCTCTCTTAACACGACGGGGTCCTGACCCGTCGAGACAAGGTATTCGGTAAGCAGTCTGACATGCTTGCTCTTGCCAGCGCCTTCGCAGCCTTCAAATGTGATGAATTTGCCTCTCATAGCATTATTTTAACACAGGTACGAGGCCTTTAACAAGTCCGACGATATAATTCCTGTTGGCGTTTAATAATTGAAGTGTCTTAGCGTCTATAATATCGCCACTGATTATCAAAGGCGTGCCCGGCGGATATAGCCCTATCTCGTTTACCGCGACTCTGTCCAGAGAATCTTCGAGCTTTACAAATTCAATCTCTCCGGACGAGTTCGCCCTTTCGTGGACTATAACGGGAATATCTTCGCCGCTTGAAATCGTGACATTTATCGAATTCAGCGCCGCCGTAAGTCTGGAAATCCTGTCCGCGTTAAACGGCGTAAGAATAAATACGACTCTGCTGTTATCCGCCATTTCGGGGTATACCCCCGCCGATTCAAGCTCGGCTTTCACCGCAAAACCGCTCAAGCCCCCGCAATCAATGACAAGTCTTGTCCTGTCGTCGTTTTCGATTACCCTGTATACCGTGTCCCTCAACTCGTCGGTAATCAAATCAACGCGCCTGAAAAGCATATCGTACAAGCCCTCGCCGTTGATTTCCATATACGCTCTCGCGAAATCTATGGACGCGAGTATGGGGTAGGACGCGCTGGTCGAATGCAATGTCATCCTGTAATACAAACCGTAATTAATCAAGTCCTCGCGGTTTATTGCGAGCATAGCGCCTCCCGTCATTACGGGCAGTGTCTTATGAAGCGAGCATACCGTCATATCCGCTTTGGGAATACAGGTCTCGGGAAGTCCGGACGAATATACGAAATGCGCGCCGTGGCAATGGTCGATGATAAATATTATGCCCTTTTCTTTGAGCAGCGCGTACAGCTCGTCGGTGGGCGTCACTCTGCCGTAGTAGTTAGGCGTCGTAATGAGTACCGCGGCGATACCCTTTTCTTCAGCGACAATTTCGGGAATTTCCTTGATATCCGCCTGAATGACATCCAAATTGTGTATTCTCGCTGCCGCGTAAACGGATTTGTGCGCGTTTCTGTCCGTTACGATTTTGCCGCCGAAATTTCTCGCGATGGAAATCGCGATAAAGACGGCGCCCGTTCCGCCAGATGTGAGATACAGCACTTTCTTGGCGCCGCAGGTCTTAGCCATAAGGTCTTCGCTCTGCTCGATTATCCCGTGCGGGCTTATCAGCTTATCAGAAAACGAAAGCTCCGTAATGTCGCTCATTGCGCCTTTATAGAGCCTTCCGTCTATGTCTACGCCCGAATGCCCGGGCATATGAAATCTGGAAGCGTCCAGATTCTCATAGTAATTTATTGCTTTGTAAATAGGTGTGATCAATTCATCTTGTTCTGCCATATACCCTAAATATTTTTCAGGTCGTCTATCAGTTTTTCGGTTTTTTTCTTCCAAAACTTTCTGTAGCCCGCTTTACCCAGTCTGAATTCGTGCTTTACGCCTTTTAGCGGCGAAAGGTATTCATCGATTAACGCTTGTTCTTTATCCGTCAACGCCTCAATAGTCTTCTCTGATTCCTTGCCCTTAGCTTTTTCAAGTTGATTTAACATATTCTTTTCATATTTGTCTCTTTTTATGACAAACGAATCGAGGTCAGCCTGACCCGAGAGAAAATATCTCGACAGCATTTCACGGTCATACCAGTATTTTATGCCCCTGTCAGTCATATCGCCGGGCACCTTTTTCGTAAGCAACGGCTTGAATACCGACATACACGGAAGGGACGCGCCCGTAGCGTAATACATTTCGCCGTCTGCCTTAATCTCTCCGACATACGCGCCCGTCGTATGGTCGCCTATAAGCCCGCCCGCGTGCATGCATACCGAGCCTACGGATGCGCGGTTACGCTCCATCGTATGGCTTCTCAATACATTCATTACGCCCTCTACGGTAATCTTGCCTTTAAGATTATTGAGCATTGTTTCTGCGCAGAGTCTTCTGCCCTTAGATTGGGCGAAATATGTAAATACCGGCTCGGTGAATTGCTTCCTGAAAGAATATTCGGGATTGCTCTCTGCCGCTTTCATCACTTCGGGATGTGCGAAATCGAACTTGTCTATCGTCAGACCATTGCTTATTGCGTAAATGTCTTTTACCTTGACCGCCGCCCAGTATTTGCCCGCGGTCTCAAGCACATACGCTTCCGTCCTGTCCGCGATAAGAAAAGAATTATCATAGTAAAATTTCTTCTGATAACCGCAGTTGCCGCCCTGACCGTATTTTTCGAGCAAGCCCGTTATTACATAAAGCGCTTCAAGAGCGGTCTTAGCCCGCTCCAGACCGAGACGCAGCAAATCCATACCGATAAGCGAATCGCCGCCGCGCCTGACTTTGGTAAATACCGCTTCGTTGCCGATATTTACACCGTGCTCGTTAAAGCCCATTTCCGCGCCCCAGATCCACGACGGCTTCATAAGCGTAACGCCGTAAGTATGGGGTACCTGGTCTATTTCTATATAAGTTGCTTTTAATAACGGTGTCTTAACTAAATCATGGTCGGTCGGCGGAATGCGCTCGATTATATGCGGCTCGTTCGGACTCCGGTCCGAATTCTTGCCGAATATCATTGCGCCGTTAGCCGTAACGCACGGCAAACATACCATGGTATCACACATATTTACCTCCTTTATACAAAACATTGTATCACTAATAAAATATAATTACAATATTATTTCCGCCAATAATACGCTCTTAATCAATCAGGTTAAGGCTGTGTTCAAGGCGTTTCAGCGTCCGTTCTTTTCCGAGCAAATCCACCATTTCTAACGCGCCTCCGGGCGTTACCGCGCTGCCCGTAACCGCTATTCTTACGCTCCACATAACCTGCGCCTTATTAAGATTTAACTTCTCCTGAATACCCGCCAGCGCGCCGTCAACGCTTTGAATGCTCCAATCGTCAAGGCGGTTAAACACATCCAGCGCCCCGATGATTACGGACTTAGCGATGTCCTTATCCGTTTTGGACTTTCTATGGTTAAATAATTCTATATCGTAGTTACCGAATTCTTCCAAAAATTTTACTTTGTCATTTATATCGGAGAGAATTTCCACTCTGTTTTTTAGAAGAGCCGACAGCTTCATATAATCGTATTTTCCGGAAATAACGCTTTTTTGGTAAAAGGGCAGAGCGTACGAGTTGAAGTTTTCTACGGTCAATTCCCTGAGGTATTCGGAATTCAGCCATTTCATTTTGTTCTCGTCAAAAATACTGCTGCTTTTAGATATCCCGCTAACATCGAATAACTCAATCATTTCGCGCATATTGAGCTTTTCTCTGTTGTCCTTCGGACTCCAGCCTAATAGCGCTATATAATTTACGATTGCCGCGGGCAAATATCCCTTAACGAGAAAATCGTCAAAATTCGCGTCGCCGTAACGCTTTGATAGTTTCCTTTCGCGGTCTTTCATAATGTGCGGTAAATGAATATATACGGGTCTCTGCCAGCCGAAAGCGTCGTACAATAAATTGTATTTCGGAGTGCTCGATAGATACTCCGCGCCCCTTATAACCGTATTAATCGCCATAAGGTGGTCGTCTATTACATTGGCGAAGTTATAAGTGGGCATGCCATCGCTCTTAATAAGAACATTGTCTTCAAGCTCCTCCGTATCCACATTGATTTCGCCGAATACCATATCCGTATAGCTTGTCTTGCCGCTCTCAGGAATGTTCTGCCTGATAACATAGGGTTCGCCCTTTGCGATTTTACGCCTCGCTTCTTCTAAACTCAAGGACTTTAAGCAATGCTTGTCATACTTTCTGACGCCTTTAGTGTCCGAGAGCGTATCCAGACGCTCCTTGGTGCAAAAACAATAATACGCGGCGCCCTTTTCGACGAGCATCTCGGCGTACTTTATATAATCCGCCTTTCTCTCGCTCTGGATATACGGTCCGTACCCGCCGTCCTTTAAGGGTCCCTCATCGTATTCGATACCCGCGATTTTAAGAGTGCGGTATATTATTTCGGTCGCGCCCTCTACATATCTTTCCCTGTCGGTGTCCTCTATTCTCAGCACAAATACGCCGTTATTCTTTCTCGCGTAAAGATAAGCGTAAAGCGCCGTTCTCAAATTACCTATATGCATATATCCCGTGGGGCTGGGTGCGAATCTCGTCCTAACTTTCATCGTGTACTCCCGTGTTGTTTTTCTCGGCGGCGACTCTTGCGGAGCGTTTAGACTCCGTCGTAAATTCATATAATAAGCCTCTCTCCCTGAAGCTGAAATACTTTTCTTCCGTGACAATTATATGATCTAATACATCAATATCAATATAAGACATAGAGATTATCACATCTTTAGTCAGCGCGATATCCTCGTCTGACGGCAGCACGGAGCCTCCGGGATGATTATGGGCAAGAATAACATGCTTGGTGCGATGACGGTTGACCGCCGCATGTATATCTTTTATCGACACATTTACCCTGTCCGGCAGGTCGGACTTGACGATTTCCGCTTTAATCAAGTTATAATGGGTGTCCAGACAGAGTATTATAAGTCTTTCAACTGCGAGGAATTTCGTCTCGCTCCTTATGTAATTCACGGCGTTTATTATAGTCGAAAGATTCTTTTTTGGCTTGGCTTTGCAATTAAGATATCTCTTAATAATATACGGAATGGAGTTAAGGGCTATCGCCGCCCTTTTGGTCATATTTTTCACCTTAAATAGCTCGTCTATTTCCGCGTCAAGCACGGCGGACAGACTGCCGAAGGTATTCAGCAGCTCGTGCGCTATTTCGTTGGTGTCTTTCATAGGTATATAAGCGTAAAGAAACAGCTCCAGAAGCTCGTGCGTCTCCAGAGAATCGATTCCGTTTTTGATAACCCTTTCCCTTAATCTGTTTCTGTGTCCTTCATGCATAAAAACCTCGCAAGCAAGTCTATTCTATCATATTTTCCCAAAATAGTGTATAATATATAACATAAAATATAGTCGGGTGTAGAATGGAAAAATACTTTAACGATATCGTGTCATCTCTTAAATGGCTTATCCGTATTGAATCCGTGGAAGGAGAGGCGAAAGAAGGCAGACCTTTCGGCGACGGTCCGTATATGGCGCTTGAATATACTTTAAGCCTCTGCAAATCTTTAGGGTTCGCGGTAAAAAACCTTGACGGCTACGCAGGACACGCCGAAACGGGCGAGGGCGAGCTATTCGGCATACTCGGACATCTCGATACGGTGCCGCACGGCAACGGCTGGAATTATCCTCCTACGGGCGGCGTAATAGACGACAACAGACTTTACGGCAGGGGCGCGCTAGACGACAAGGGGCCCGTCATCGCATGCATTTACGCCGTAAAAGCGCTTATGGACAGCGGCTTAAAGCCCAAGAAAAAAATTAGGCTGATTTTCGGCTGCGACGAGGAAAGCGGCTGGAAATGTATCGACTATTATTTCAGGCACGAGCAAATGCCGTCCGAGGGCTTTTCTCCCGACGCGGATTTTCCCGTCATAAACTGCGAGAAAGGGCTTGCCCATTACAGCATTGAATTGCCGCTCACCGAAGGCGTTAAATTTATAAAAGGCGGCGTCAGGCCCAATATGGTGCCCGATTACGCCAAAGCGGTTATCGATAAAGCGCCCTTAAACGCCAATAACGCCAAAATTACTAATAAAGACGGCTTATTTATCGTCGAGACTTTCGGCAAATCCGTACACGCCTCGACCCCGGAGGGCGGCGACAACGCGCTGTGGCATTTGTTTAAAATCTTAAAAGACACATACGGCGGAGTGTATTCAATTATTTACGATAAGCTCTCCTGCTATGACGGCAGTAAGTGCTCGCTTGATTTATCCGATAGCGTAAGCGGCAGGCTGACTATGAATCTCGGCTCCGCGGAAAGCAATAATATGAAACTCCGCCTTGTCATAGACATAAGGCATCCGATAAGCAATACAAAAGAGCAAATAAAGGAAATCCTTATAAAAGAGCTTTCAACTCAAGACATTGAGATAATTAATTTTCATAATCCTTTATATGTAAAGCCCGATCACCCTCTGGTCTCCACCCTGCTTTCGGCGTATAACGACATAACGGGCGATAAATTAACGCCTATTACCATTGGCGGGGGCACATACGCGAGGGCGCTGCCGCTCGCCGTGGCGTTCGGCCCTATATTCCCCGGGCAGACCTCGACAATCCACAGAGCGGACGAATTTATTGACCTGGATGACTTGTTAAAGATATCCAAAATATATTACGAAGCGATTAAGCGGCTGTGCTTTTAATTCCGCCGTCCTCGACGCACTGTGGAATGTGTCACCGCTCTAACGGCGCCTTTTCGAATCTGCCTTGAATTCTTATGATATGAGCGAATAAGGAAAAAATCAGGTACACGCCCTGACTTTTCGATTAAATACTTAGTGTTTAGACAAATTTTTCAATCGGTTTTCTTAATGCTTTTTATTCTCGTTATAAACTCGGCGATTTTATCCTGACGGAGTTCGGGGAGCGGCTTTTTCTCGTTTTCATAGGATAACTTTGTCATTTTAGCGATGAATCTCAAATAGCCTTTAGGCTGCTCCGTAATTATTTCGCAACCGAAACACTCGACCGCTAAAGCGTTTTCTACGAGTTCTTTACCGATGTTTTTTACCAATACTTCTTTATAATCGTCCTCGGAGCTGCAACTGATAAATATCGCGTAAGGCTTTTTTAACAGCGCTTCCTTATTGGATTTGATATACTTCCTCAGCTTTGCGGGGAGTTTCCCCATATAATACGCGCCGCCGATTATTATCATGTCATAATCGGCCGTATTGACTTTTTGCTTCTTGATATTGATTAACTCGATATCTTCAATCTTTTCCGCTATAATGTCAGCGCACTTTTTGACCGTTCCGGTCAGTGTCGAGTATACTAATGCTTTTTTCATATTCTCCACCGGTAATATGTTTATTTTTTATATTTTTTATGAATTTCTTCCGCTATTTTTACTAATCCTTCAAGCCCTTTTTCGAGCGAGCGCGTATCCAGCCTGCTGTAATGGTCATTCTTGGTATGGTAATAAGTCGAAGGCACGGGATTCTGCGCGCAGAGCGTAACCGTCGGTATGCCGAGCCTGCAAAACGGCGTGGAATCGCAGCCGCCTACGGGATTCTTGAACGCCTGTGTCTTTAATCCGAGAGATTTAAATACATCGAGAGAGATTTTTATTAATTCGGGATCGAAATTAGTCATCTGCCATACATCGCCCGAAACTACGCCGAAATGGTCGTAATCCGAAATGGAATCGATATTCAACACAATGGGATTAACGAGCAAATCCTTGTCGTCGCGATGCCTTCTCGTAAATTCAAACGAGCCTTTGAGTCCCGCTTCTTCCGAGCCGAGCGCGGCGATTATCACTCTGCAATTGTCGGGGAGTTTATCGGGATTTTCGCGGTAGTATTTGCCCATAAAGAGCGCGGCGCCGATGCCGGACAGGTTATCCATTGCGCCGGGAGAAGCGATTTTCTTGTCCCAGGAGAGGAAGGTCGCGCCGTAATAAAGCCCCGGCACAAAGAGAAGGGGCAGGAATGTAAGCAGGATATCCCTTGAGCCGACAATACTTATACCGAATATGCCGTCAGCGTAACCTACGGCGATTCTTATTATCGAAAAAACTATTATGGCGAGCACGGACAGGATAAAGTACACTATTTTAAGAATGAGAAACTGCGGATTCTTAGTAGAATGATTCCAGTTCCAGCTTGAATCCATATGTCCGCTGAAAACCAGCGTATAATCTATCTTGCCGCCCTTGTCTATTACGGAGTAAAGATTCTGGCTTTCTTTCTGCGGCCACAGCTTATCGAACCAGCCCTTATACATAAAGATCTGAATTACCGCGTAAGCAAATCCTATTAGCGTCAGCGCCAATGAGATAATAGGATTGACATAATAAAACGCGAGGAATACAAATCCCAATATCCCGAGTATGGGTATAGCGCCTATGCTTGCCACGGGACTTACCTTGAAAGGCTCTCTTATTACATCTTTTCCCGTTGCCTCTTGCATATATTTCTCTATATCGATGGATGCCGCCCGCTCTTCTTCGCTGCCGGGCAGCCTCGGGCCGTGTTCATCGATTATCGTCTTGATGAAATTAAACACATAATTCTTTGCTTGGTTATAATCATATCCGCTCTTTTTCTTTTCGTCTCCGCTCTTTTTCTTTTCGTCGTTTACGCTCGCCATATCGTCTCCTTATAATCAAAAATGATATTAACATATTATCATATTGATAGGCATTAAATCAATAATCTTTTTTGCGCAATAACTAATTAGCATTTAGTGTAAATTTGTACTGTAATACAATTTTGATATTGACATCCGATTTTATTGATGATATAATTTCGGTATGGATAAGCAGATTTCGAGACAGCAACGCAAAAAAAACCGTACGCATTTAAGCATAATGCACAGCGCGAAAAAGCTCTTTGAAGAAAAGGGCATGGGCAATGTCACAATTGAAGAGATTACCGAGGCGGCGGATGTATCGAGGTCTACATTCTTTGCGCATTTCAGCACATTGGACGCGTTGTCCGCCGAGATTTGCGGCGTAGCGATAGAGGACATATTAAACGCGCACGCAAAGAGCGGCAAGACGGGCATCGAGGGTATCATTGCGTTATTTAACAAGCTTATTGACGATACCTGCCCCTATCCTTATCTTACCGCGGAGCTACTGATGAACGGTATAATAAAAAGCCGCGGCGAATCCCCGTTTTTGGGCTTTCAGGAGCTTATTGTAAACGAGCTTTCCAAAGGCGGCAACAAATACGATTATACGCCCGACGAACTCGCTTCGTTTATTACAGGCGCGTATTTCGGAACGGTTTTTAATAAATTAATCAATAAACAACCCTTTAACCCCGACGAAATCAAGAAATCAATGAAAAAATATATATTAAATATAACCGGAGGTAAATTATGAGCGGTTTTGCCATCAGCAAGCTGGAGCCTGCTAAAGAAATCAACGCTAATCTGAAGAAATTAACTTCACAGCCTATTTACAAGATATCCAAGGAGTATTACGAGGGCGAAGTAATTCCGTATTTTATGAACAAATGCAAAAAGTCCAAAGAGCTTACGGACGAGGCTAAGGAATACATACCGGGCGGAGTACAGCACAATCTTGCGTTCAATAAGCCTTTTCCGATATGTATGGTAAGGGCGGAGGGCGCACAACTTGCGGATATAGACGGCAACAGTTATATCGATTATCTTCAGGCGGGCGGTCCCACAATATTAGGCTCCAATTATCCTGCCATTAAGGAAGCGGTTATAAAACTCCTCAACGAATGCGGCCCCGTTACTGGTCTGTTCCACGAGGCGGAGCTTCTTCTTGCCAAGGAAATAAATAAGCATATGCCCAATATAGAGATGTTCAGAATGCTGGGCTCGGGAACGGAATCCGTTATGGCGGCAACCAGGATCGCGAGACTGGTAACGGGCAAGAAGAGAATTATCAAGATGGGCGGAGCGTATCACGGCTGGTCGGATCAGATGGTCTACGGTCTTAAAATTCCCGGAACGAGGAATATGCTCGAGTCGCACGGCATTGCAAAACCTTTACTCTCGCTGACTGACGAGGTAAGACCTAACGACCTCAATATGCTTGAGGCAATGCTGAGGCTTAACAAATTCAAGGGCGGCACCGCGGCGGTAATAGTCGAGCCAGTAGGGCCCGAGAGCGGCACCAGACCCGTGGATTACGATTACAATAAAAGCGCCGAGGCGCTATGCAGAAAGTACGGTGCGCTGTTTATATTCGACGAGGTCGTTACGGGATTCAGAGTGGGTCTAGGCGGCGCGCAGGAATATTTCGGTGTGTCGCCCGATCTGACGATTTTCGGCAAAGTAATAGCGGGCGGCTATCCCGGCGCGGGCGGCGTAGGCGGCAAAAGGGAATATGTATCGCGCCTTGCCGCGGGAATCGGCGGGTTGAAGAAAAAGGCGTATTGCGGCGGCACACTCGCGGCAAGCCCGCTCTCCTCGCTTGCGGGGTATGTTACAATTAAAGAGATCGAGAAAAACGACGCGTGCGTAAAAGCGGGTATTTCAGGCGACAAGCTGACCGAAGGTTTAAGAAAGCTTGTCAATAAATACAATTTGCCTTATGTCGTCTACAATCAAGGCTCTATCGTTCATCTCGAATGCACGGGCGCGATGAGCTTTGACTTCTCGTCGATGTTCAAGCTGAAGTCATATATTCCCGCATTGAGGCATAAGAAGATGATGACCGAACGAAAAGTAGCTATGGAAGAAATGGGCGCCGCGTATATGGCAAACGGAATTGTGACGCTCGCAGGCAGCAGGCTTTACACCTCTATGGCGACGACGGACGAGGTCATTAAGGAGTCATTGATAAGATTCGAAAATGTCTTTAAGCATGTCGTAAAGACCGAAGAAGGCTTATTATAAAAGGAACATTTATGGAGAAAAAATTTATTCTGGCGCACGATATAGGCACAAGTTCGGACAAGGCGGTACTTGTCGACTTTAAGGGCAGAATCGTAGCGACTGCGAGATGCTCGTACGAGACCTATTACCCTAACCCGTCGTGGGTGGAGCAAAAGCCCGAAGATTACTGGGCGGCTGTATGCGACACATCTAATAGACTGGTTAAAGAAAACAACATAGACCCGAAAGAAATAAAGGGTATTGTGTTCACAACCCAGGCAATGGGGCTTATCCCCGTCGACAGCGAGGGAAACACGCTTTACAATAACATCACCTGGGTGGACGGCAGAGCCGAGAAGCAGGCGCAGGCAATAATGAGGAAATTCGGCGGCAAAAAGCTCTTTACCGCTATTGTCGGCACGCCTATTATGGGCAAGGATGTCATCCCTAAAATGCGTTGGCTTAAAGACGAGCATCCGGAGATATTTGATAAGACCAAGTATTTCCTCGATGTTAACGGCTATCTTAAGATGAAATGTACGGGCAGAATGGTTGCGGAATTGTCGGGCGCGTCTTCATACGGATTGCACTTGAAGAAAAACATCTGGTTGCCCGCAATGAAAATTATCGGCATGGATATGTCCAAGCTGCCGCCGCTTGTAAAGAGCACGGATAATGTCGGCGGTATGACCGCTAAAGCCGCGGAAGAAACGGGCTTGTACGAAGGTCTGCCCGTATTCGGAGGCTCGGACGATGTGCAGAGCGCCGCGATAGGCTCGGGAATGAACAAAGACGAGGATATCCATATCTATCTCGGCACTTCCGCATGGGTATGCGCTATGAGCAAAACCCACACCAAATTTATCAACGGCGCAGCGGCAATCAAGAGCGCCGACCCCGATATGAATATTATCGTCGGAATAACCGAGGCGGCGGGCTCCAACATTCAATGGCTTGTAGATCAGTTTTTTAAGAGCGAGAAAGAAAAGCACGGCGACGGCATTTACGCATATATGGATAAGGTCATCGAGAAAATTCCGCCGGGCTCAGACAGCTTGATTTGCACGCCATGGATGCTCGGCGAGAGATGCCCCGTATCGACTACTACTACGAGAGCCACGCTGTTTAACATCAACGCCGAGCATACGAGAGAGCATTTAATGCGCGCCATTTACGAGGGAATTGGCTACAACCTAAGGTGGATTCTCGAGAATTTCAGAAAGGATTACGGCTTTTCCTGCAACACTTTCAGGATAATCGGCGGCGGCGCGCTGGACAAAGGATGGATGCAGATAATAGCGGATATCACGGGCGTCGAATTCAAGGTCGTAAAAGACCCCCGGAACGCAGGCGCGCTGGGCGGCGCCATAATCGCGCTTATCGGTCTTAAAGAGATAGAATCCTTTGAAAAGGCTTCGGAATTCGTTGAGATTGAGAGCGCCTACACGCCCGATCCCGGTAATAAAGCCGTATACGACAAGCTGTACCTTAGCTATAAGGATATTTATTATGGCTTGAAAGATGCCTATATCAGGGCAAATTCAGAAAGATTTGGAGGCTGATATGAGTCCCGACAAGAAATATGAAAATATTTTTAACGAATATATATCGAGATTAAAGGCGGAGAGCGTTTTTCTAAGCGGCAAATGCTCGATAAGCCTTAAAGTCTCGGATATCCTTTACGCTTACGCGGTGGCTGATTTCAATAAGCCGTTAACAGGCAAGGACATCGTCATTAACGGAATGGTCTCCGTATCCGCGGACAGGGATTCCGAGCTTCACAGGCTGACTTATCTCAACGGCAAGAGCGTTAAGTCCGTGATACACGCCTATCCCGTTAATATCGGCATTATCGCCGAAGCGGGCATAAATATCCCGCCCATTCTCGACGATATGGCGCAAATTATCGGCCCCGACGCCAAATGCGTAGAGGATAGCGACGACCGTATAATCAAAGTCTTAAGAAAGCGCAACGCGTGCATTATAAAGGGCAACGGAGTAATTACTTACGGCAGGTCTCCGGACGAAGCGTACACGGCGTGTCTCGTACTCGAAAAGTCCTCGAAATGCTTTGTCGACACTGCGGTTCTCGGCGGCTACAGGAAAATCGATCCGCTTGAGGCGCGCCTGATGCATTTCGTGTATAAGAAAAAATACAGCAAGCAGAATCAGGAAAACAAAAATAAAGAACTATTCGAGACCAAAGAGAAAGATAATATCGAATACATCTACAAAGACAAAGAGCTTGAATTAAGACAGCAGATAATAGACGCGGGCATTAAGCTATTAAATTCCAATCTCGTTCAGGGCACCTGGGGCAACATTTCCATACGCCTTGACGACAATTATCTGCTGATAACGCCGTCGGGAATGGATTATCTGACCTTAAAAGTCGAAGATATCGTATTGCTTAATTACCATACTATGGAATACGAAGGCCGCCACAAGCCCTCGGGCGAAAAGGATATCCACGCGGCGATTATGAGAGAGCGAAAGGGCGTCAACGCGGTGATTCACAGCCATCCGCACGAGTGCTCCTCGCTTGCCGCCTCGCATTCCGATCTTCCGGTAATGAGCGACGAAATGCTTAAAAGAGTGGGCGGCGCGGCAAAGTCCTCGGCTTACGCGTTGCCCAGCACCAAGGCGCTTGCAAAGGCGACTATCAAAGCCATAGAGGGCGTCAACGCCTGCATAATGGCAAATCACGGCTTGCTCGCGGTCGGAAGAACCATAGACGACGCATTCGAGACTTGCAGGGTAATGGAAGAATCGGCGAAAAACTATATCAATAAACGCGCCTTAGAACAATCCACCGCCAAAGAAAAACGCAAGGATATATTCTTGAGGCTTTATGCGCGAAAATAGTCGCAATACGACCTTTTCCCCGACAATACTAACGGCTGTTGTCTTTCTTTCGAGCGATTGCTCCTACGAATTGCGAGGAGTTATAACGGTGCCACACCCCGCCGTCCGTTATAGGACGGCGGAATAATCCACTTTCTCTATTCCTTCCTCTATTAATAATTGCTCCAGTTCTTTGGAATTTAAGAATTCAAGTTCGTATACTCTCTTTAACCATTCTTTATCTTGATTGTATACGGGCGCATCGTACGACGGATGCAGGAATAATTCCGTGACTCCTTCGCCGATATTTCTGATTTTTTCCAGGTAATAGGCGCTAAGCCCCTTATATCCGTCTATCTCGTCTATCGGATACGGATTGGTAATCATATCGTCAATGAGCCTGACAGTATATTTCAAGGCTCTCGAGAGCACGAATTTATGCGCCCAAATTATGTAACGCGGCAATCCGTCGGGGAAAGAAGCCTTTAAGAAAGTGTTCCTTTTAGGGAATCTGAACGGCAGCGCTTTATCGCGGCAAAACTTGAATGCGTTATAGAAAAACAGCCTGCCGTTAATGCCGTACAGCGTGCCGCAATGGTTATCCGCATGGTCAACGGTTACGCCTCTTGATACTATGTAATCATATTGACTGTCGCATTCGAGACTGACCTCTTTGGATTTAGCCTTTTTCTTGAATTTATTGAGGTCGTAATTCAGATACCCTGTGTCGTCCGTAAGGCTTCTGACCTTATCGGCCGGCGCGGCTGGCTGCCAGGGATGATGAGGGTAATCGGAATTAAGCGCCAGATGCACGCCTACTTTAATATTATGCTTTTTAGCAAGTTCTATCGCCTCGTCGGACGCTGACGCGGTCGCAATCAGACTAGTCGATGTAATCTTATTGTTTAATATCAGCCCCGTTATCGCCTTATTTGTCTCTTTGCATACGCCGTAATCGTCGGCGTTAATAATTAACTTTCTTCTGCCCATATAACGATATTAACACAATTTGCGCGCGTAATCAATACGCTTTTATCGGAATCCGCCCCGTTGCAATAATTTCGTAACAATAGACAATAAGCTGATAATACCATTAATTTTACTTAATGAACGCAATAATATTTGACATATTAACCGCGATAAAATATAATAATTTAGCTTGCTGATGTAGCTCAGGAGGTAGAGCGCGTCCTTGGTAATACTGACAGCTTATGAAAAAATGGCTTAATAACCGCCAAAATGTATTGTGGTCTAAACCACTCAAAAATCATCAAAATCAGCACTCGCTGTTGTAGCTCAGGAGGTAGAGCGCGTCCTTGGTAAGGACGAGGTCATGGGTTCAAATCCCATCAATAGCTCCAAAATGCACCGAAAATACTAGCTTTTCGGTGTTTTTCTTTGTCTCGAACACTTGCGGTGCAAAATGGCATAAAAAAGGCATACAAAATAAATAAAATCCATATTAGAGTCCGACCAAAAGCACGAAGTGGTTTTGCGACTGGTCGGAATAAGGGCGAGGCAAGCGGAAAGGCGTAGCTTTTGGCATTGCCAAAACAAGCATAAGCGCAGTTGAGACCTAAGACCACAGTATTTCAGCTATTGCACCATTTTTTTGACCCTGTTTTTAACTTAAGGTATAAAAAAGGCATAAAACTTTTGGGCAACTCATCTCTACCCAATATGGATACTACTGCTATGTGCTTTGAATATCTTTTGTAACTTAATATGTCTTGTAATCTAAAAAGGCATACATAAGGCATAGTCAGGACCACCAGCTGGTGGTCCTGACTATTAATCTTTATAAATATTGCAAGAATACGGCATATGCGTATATTAGAAATATTAAGGAAATCTTATAAAATATTAATTTACAATAATACTATCATCAGTAATCTTTCCATCTTGTAATTTAATTATTCTTTTTGATTTATTAGCTATATCTATATCATGTGTTACAAGAATGATTGTTTTACCTACTAAATTTAAGTCATTTAAGATATTCATTATTCTATTTGAATTATCAGAGTCTAAAGAGCCGGTTGGCTCATCGGCAAATATAATTTTCGGATTATTAATAATAGCTCTTGTTATGGCTACTCGTTGCTTTTCTCCTCCTGATAATTTGTAAACTTTTTTATCTAATAAATTTTCTATATCTACATGCTTAACTTGTTCATTAATTAACTTCAATTTTTCTTTATATGGTATTTTGGAGAAAGAAAGAGCAAGCATAATATTTTCCAGTACAGTATATTGATTAATTAAGGCAAAATTTTGAAAAATAAAGCCTATATTTTCCCTTCTGAATTGAGCAAGTTTTTTATCATTAAATTGATTTATATCTTCTTCATCAATAATAATTTTTCCCTCTGTCGGCTTATCAATACCGCCAAGCAAATGGAGTAATGTAGATTTACCTGACCCTGATTTGCCCATTATCGATACAAATTCGCCTTCATTTATGATAAGATTTATATCACTTACTGCCTTGCATAAGTTTTCGCCTTTACCAAAATTTTTACTTAAATCATAACATTTTATCATAATTTTACCTCAAATACTCTTATTAATATTCTCTATCAATTTATTATTTCTCAAATATCTATATATTGTTAGAAAAGAAGTTAACATCATAATAAATCCTATTATTAAGGGTTTTAGATAGTCTAATAGGCTTATATTTAGACCAATTCCAAAAGGATATGAATAAGGAATATAACTTACTATTATTAAATAAGAAATAATATATGAGAATAATAATATTAATAAAATATATAATTTTAAAATCAAAATTATATTTTTAATAGAAAATCCGTTGATATATAGAACTGTTAACATCATAATATTTTTATTAAAGAGTAAAACTAGATTAATTATTATCAAAGAAATCCCTGCAATAAAAGATATTATTAAAATAACTAAAGCAAATATTAAGTCTTCTTTATCTGCTTTCTTAGTATTATCATAAATTTCATCTATTGAATATGCATAACCATAATTATTCAAATTAGATATTATTTCAGCTTTATTGGAAGTATAATAATCTAGTGGATATTTTATATAAATAAAAACATGCTTTATTATATTTGGTTGTATTTCTAAAAATTGATCACTTATTCCTATATAATAATTTAGAGAAATCATTGAAGATTGCTCTAAAATATCATTTAAATATAGAGAAGAATCTCCAGCAGTTTGTGCTACTAAAATGTGTGTTTCTGAGCTTAATATTCCTACGACTTCTACTTGAAATTCTTCTCCTAGTTCCCCATTATAAGGAATAGAAATATTTAATATATCTCCTACTTTATTAACTCCATCCTTTGCCAATACTTCTATAGATTCATTTTCAATATTGGGTAATCTACCCGAAATTAAATATTTCTTATATATCTCAATTAATCCATTATCATAAGCATATAATTTATTAAGTTTCTCATTACATACAAAATTTTGATCATAAATTTTAAATATCTCTTCGCAATTTTTAATATCTTCTTCATTTAAGTTATTTAAACTATGTTCAACAGAACTAAGATAAAAAATCCCTTTATTAAGCAAAGGTTTTACAGCATCGTATTTATTATTAATTAATTCATAGTTAATTGCACTGAAAAATAGTAAAACTGAAGAAATTATTATTAATAACATGATTACGCAATTAATAAAAAAATTTTTAAAAATAAATTTATATCCATTCTTTATAGCTATCATATATTTTCCTCCTTAAAAAAAATTTTAAATAATAAAATATGTCAACTAATAATAAAAAAACAAAATAAATAAACGACCAATTATCATGATTAACCTTTAAGGCTAATTTTCTTGAAATACAAAAAACGATAATATATGAAAAAATATAAATAATACTTTTTATAATTGAATTTTCTATTAATTCTCTATAGAATAATGTTTTTTTAGGTGTTCCTATCAGCATTAAAAGTAAATTAATCTTCTTATGTTTAAAATGTGCAAATATATTTATTGATATTACGCCTAATAAGCCAATCATAAAAAATAACAATCCAAGAAAATTTTCAGTTAAATTAAGAATCTCATTTAATTCAAATTGTTCAGGAGGTATAATTGTTGAATCTATAAAAATATTATTAACTAATTGATATAATTCTTTATTGTTAATATCATTTCCTTTAATATAAATCTTAAAGATATTTAAATTACCTATATTTTGAATTGCATAATCATTAATATAGCTTTTACCTTCGCCGCTTGAACCCTTTATTTCATATGTTTTATCATTAAGATTTAATCTGTTTCCATTATAAGGAATTTTACAATCATATCCCTTTATTATTTGATAAGAATCTTCATTTGTAAATTTTATGCCGTGTTTATTAATTATTTTATCTATTACATATACAATATTATTCTCATAATCTATAACAATTTCAATATTATCTAAATCATTATCATTTTTTATTTTTAATAACTCCTCTATGTTGTATTGATTATTTGAAATTATCATATAAAAATATTCCTTATTTATTTTATTATTTTCTATCAAGAATAAACCTAATATTGAAGATAAAAAAGAAATAAACCAACCGATAATAAATATAATAAAGGTTAATTTATTCTCTTTTATGTAGATTAAAAAATTATAAATCTGAATCCCTCCATTCTGTAAAGGTGCTTTGTTCGTGCCAATATCCTATATGATTTTTATTACCATTTGAATCAGAACACAGATTACACCTACCATTTCCTTTTGCACCTTTGAAAGTATTAAAAAATGTATATGCTGAAACTCTTTTTGCGTCAGCCATTCCTGTATTGGTATTGTAAGTACATTTTGTACCATCTTTTGATGTATAAATCCAAGAATTTGCATAACAAACTGCAGTTAAATCATCACTTTGAACAAGAGTTCTAGTAAAATTCGCTCCAAATTGTTGAACATCAATTTGTACAGCTGTAACCTCCTCATTTATAGCTGAGCATCCTATATCAGCCTCTCCTGCTATACCGCCTGTAGTAATTGATACATTAGCATGATTTGTGTTAGCCATTGCTGTTATTGATTGAAAGCCTAACATGATTATAAAACATGCCATTAAAAAGAAAAATATTTTTCTTTTCATTTTTCGTTACCCCTTTTTTAAAGTGATTTAAGTTTATCATTTTTTTTAAAAAAAGTCAATAAATAATATTGAATTATAAGACAGGGGACGGTTCTGTGTCTTGCTATAACTTCTCAATAACTCCCTTACTAATTCCTGTTAAGCGGCTTAATTGCCTTATTGATACACCTTTCTCTTTTATCTTACTTATATATTTATTTCTCTTTTCTATGATTAATCCTTGAAAATCAGCCGTTGTTTCACACTTGGATATTTTAATTATTACCTTATTCGCTTCTTCATCTGTTATTCTGTTTACCTTGTCATTACTCATTATATCAAGGCATTTTTCGTTATTATTTTCGTTGTTAAATTTAGTAAACTGCTCTTTATTCATTATACTTAGAATTATTTCTAAATCAATTATTGAACTTGTCTGATTCATAATATATTCATTATAACTACTCCATTTATATTTTTCAAGTGCATTTGAGAGATTAGCTTTTATCGGATTCTGATGAATATATCTTAATACAGTCATAAGATATTGTTCATTTTCTACAGGTTCACTCTTGTATCTGTCTTGAAATAAATGTCCTGTTCTCTTATATTTGACATTATACCAATATACATATTTTGCACCAATTTTTCTGAATATCTGTCCTAAGGGATCAACACCTTCTTTTATTAATAAATGCAAATGATTACCCATAAGGCAATATGCAATAATTTTATAATAGCTGGTTTTCTTGTATTCTTTTAATATCTCAAGAAATTTCTCATTATCTTCTTCATCTTCGAATATCTGCTGTTGGTTTATACCCCTCAGCATAATATGATATATCCCCGTACTGCTTTTCTTCCTCTCTTGTCTTGGCATCTTTTTAACCTCGACTATAATCATAAATAAATTGCCCTGTCAAGACATAGAACCGTCCCCTGTCTGATGTCTTTTAGGGCTTGTACTTTTCCGTCGTAAACCTTGTTTATTTTCTTAAAGGTTACGCTTGCCATCGGCTAATACTTTTTGCTCCTGTCACGATGTAGTTTGTCGAGTTTTGCCTGCTCGGCAATCAATCGGCTATATGCGCCTATAACCAATTTCTTTTTTTCTGGCGAAACCATTTTAGAGTATACATCAAACATGGCAAGCCATTGTTTGTATGTCCATTCCGAAATAAACGCCTCCTCGTGAAGATCGATTTGCTTTCGTATCCGCTTTTGTTGTTCGTATGAAAAAACTTTTTTTGTTTTTTCCTTAAAAAATCTGCCTGGCGCGGAATATACAAAAGCCAAGAAATCCCAGTAGTCGATTAGCGGCAATTTTTTTATGTCGCAGTATTCTTTTTTGTGAAAGTTCACAAAAAATATTGATACATTCGGGCTTGGCGAAAAGTCCGCTTTATCAAAGTTGTGAATGACTTTGATTTCGTAAATCGGCTTAAAAAGTAGCGACTTAAATCCATCTTGGCACAAAGGCTCACCTGCGTACTTATATACCGCCTCTTGTTGCATGACGAGATATAAATCCTCGGGCGTCCTTCCCGTCGTCAAAAGTTTGCTCAAAATATCCGCAGTCATGTTGAATGGTATGTTAGAAAAAACTTTGTACGGCTCGCTCGGCAAATCTACTGTTAGAAAGTCCCTGTTCAGCAGAACTAAATCCTCGTGCCCCTTTAATTGCTCAAGCAATCGCCTGTACAATTCCGCGTCGTACTCTATCGCAACAACTTGTCTACAGCGTCCAAGTAAGGCTCGAGTGATAATTCCTTTGCCGGGTCCGATTTCATAAACCAAATCATCGCAAGTTATATTGCTAAGTCCGACTAGTTTATTTACTAGTTGGGCATTGTGTAAAAAATTTTGAGAGTCTTTTATGTTGCGTTCCAATAGCCTACTCCTTTACCCGTGTGGCTATTTGATTTTTTGTTGCCGTTGGGTGTATCGTTATTGGTAAACTCGTATTTTTCATAGAGTTGCGTACTCTAATTCTATACAAGGTAATACTTAATATATTTTAGCATATATTTTAGCAAATATATTAGGAAAACACAATACATTTTAGAGTGGTTTCGAAAATAGTTAAATAAAAATGACTTGTAAAGGATATTCCCTGCAAAGGTTCAGTTCTGCCGTGCTGAAAAATTGCTTATTCGTAAAAGAATAGGCAGCTTTCTTTTTTGTTCGCCCCTTTTATTTCATAGAGTACTCAACTCTATGAGATTCCGCTTGAAATAAAATGTGTCCGTGCGCTTAAATAGCGCATTAAATTTATCCATAAGTCTGCGTTTTTGCTCAAATAATGAATGTACGATGTTCATTCATAATAATCTAAAATAACGCCAATTTTTTACTAAAAGCATATGTTTTTTTCTTATATTATTTAGTTTATCATATAATTATACCAAAAACAATATTATATTCACAATAACAAAAAGAGTGGCAAGGTTTTACCCTCGCCGCTCTTATCCTTATATAGTATTACCCTAATATCTCTCCTAATTTGTCCGCTGCTGCTCTGTCGCTTGATTGTATCATATGGGCGTAGATATCCGCTGTGACCTTTGTGGTGCTGTGTCCTGCTCTTGCCGATACGGTCTTTAGCGGCACTCCCGCCGCTATCTGTAGCGAAATATTTGTGTGCCTAAGACTGTGGACATTGACTTGTTCTATACCCAGTTCATCTAGCGTTTTCGCCAGCCAATAAGCTATTGTTGATGGGTACAAGCTGCCTGCTGTCTGCCTGTATGAACAGCCTTTGGATACCATCATATCTATCGCCTAGTGATTTTGTGTATTCAAGCCACCATTCCTTATATTCTCTGAATATCTGTACGAGCGCTTACGGTATCGCTATGGTTCTTCTTGAACTTTGGGGTCTTGGTGTCGCCTGTCACAATGCCCATTCCTGTTACCTGACAACAGGAGCGTCTTATGCTGATAGTCTGTTCTTCTAGGTCTATGTCGCCCCATTCCAAGCCGCTCAGTTCTCCTCGCCTTATACCAGTGAATAGCAGAGTCATTAACGCCGTTTTTATCCTTATATCTCTATAATTCTTCAAGCCCTCAATCAGCTGTTTAGCTTGCTTATCGTCTAGGAATTTCTTTTCTTTCTTCTCATCTCGTATTGGACATCTCTGTGCTACTATATGTTTTTTCGTTAATATGTTTTTTACTGTAGCATACACTCTATGCCTCTCCCAATGAAATGCTTCATGAGCTATTGTATTATTTACACAGCCTAAGCAACGCAAAAAATAAGTGTTTGGGGTCTATAAATATTGTACCTCGTTTAACTGATGTTTTGATATAACAAGATTGCTCTTCATTATAGGTATTTATTTCTCCATCAGCAAAACATATCTGACCAAAAACAGAAAGGTCTTTTGTAAGATGGGTATCTGTAATAATTGTTAAACCCATTTTTTTTGCAATTTCTTTCATAGGTACTGGCATGGGGTGTTCTAAAGATTGTGGATGCCATTTCTTAAGAAAATTAGTTGCCTCATCTTCGAAAGAGTTTTTGCATATTATAGGTATAAAGTTTCCAGTAGCTGCATTGGGTATTTTTTTCTTTTTTCAATTGAAAACAACTCAGTTCTCGTTATACTAAATTTCTCTAACATATCAGTAATCAGCATAATGCAATGCAATCCATACCATTGTGAGCCCATATTGTCGTCAAAATCATGTCTTCTACTTTTTTGGGTTTGATATGTAAAGAAACTTTCTACAATTACATCAAATTCTACTATATTTTCATCGATTGTAACATTTAATACATATTTTACATCTATATCATAAAAATCTATATAGGCATTCGGATTGTCATATAAAAAATCAAGTTCACGCCTATTGGAAACAGCATGTAGCATTATCGCTTCAGAGATAGCATTGTAACTCTTAGATTCCTTAATTATAAGTTTAGCAAGTTCGCTATGTTTACCGTAATTACTCATCATAGATATTTACTTTAATGCGTTTTTTGTAAATTTTTCTAAGATATTAGTGCTTGGCATTGCTGCAATAGACACCAATTTATTAATTATTGCCACTGGAACAAGAGAGTCATCATACATATTGCACCGCAATTTAGAAACTATGTTAAGGCAGTTTTCTGCATTAATTAAATCAGTAACAGAATTGGTTGCCTTATATTCTTTTACAGGAATTACTGCAATTAACACATCACCAGCTTCTGTCTTAAACATTACTTTTTTTCCATAATAAGTATTTGAACCATAAAAATCTTTTGTTTCTTGAGGTTCAATATATTTGCGAATATATTCTTCATTGCATAAATAATATTTACCTCTTTCTAACTTGTCACTTATTAAACATGCATGATCCTTAAAAGTCCCGCTTTTTTCTAAACCAATTAAATTTATATCAATTCGGTTTTCATTTAAGTGTTTTATTAAATTTCTAAATTTACGTGTCATTTGAAATGTTTTGGAAAAGAAAGCAAGCGAACCATCTTTAATAAATACGATTGTTGACAGCACTGACTTATTGGTTTCATAGAAATATTTTATTATCTCAGCAATATAAATCTGTTCTATAGCCGCACACAAGAAAGCATTTATTCCCGCAGATCCAGTAACCGCATTTATTATCGCATCATCGGCTGCAGCTATTGCAATCGTGCTAATCTTGTTCCTTAAACCTATAAGAAAGAAGCAGCTTACACCTACAGCAGACAACACCCCGTAAACGATGAGAACAAATAAATAATTACGACACCGATGAACCCACGCTTGGTGTCATACTAATATAAATATAAGAAAGTGCCTTAATTAAAAAAAGCCAATTAACTTTTGTTTTTCATATAAGGCGCGCCTTTTTTATAACAAATTTAATACATTCTCAAACGAAAAGCATTCCTAAATTGTTATATAAGTGAATTACCCCTAATAGGAGGCTCGAAAAATGAAAAAAGGTATCATAAAAATAATTACATTATTGCTTATATTGGCTTTGCCGATAGCGTTTATGGCAGGTTGTGACAGTTCGCTGCAACAAGAGAAGGATTATGCTCACGCTTTAATAAGCGTCAAAATCAATCCTGAGGTGGAATTGGCAATTAATGAAGAAGGAAAGGTAGAAGGCGTATACTATGTCAATGAAGACGCTGAGGTGCTTTTAAGTCAAACTGACCTTATCGGGATGGATGCTGAAGACGCAGTTGAAACCATAGTGGATGAAGCAACTGAAGCTGGTTACATTGATGTTGAAGGTCAAGAAAATGAAGTGGAAATAGGAGTCATTACCGAAGAAGATGAAGAGGATACTCCTATTCAAAAACAAATTCAAAATAGGTTAAGAGAAAGAATACATAAGTATTTTGACAACAACGGAATTTTTGGAGTAGTCAGCGAGGCGACTTTGGAAGCATATGCCGAGCAGGCAGCAGAGCTTGGTGTATCTACTGGAAAAACAAAAATGATACTCAGAGCTTTAGAACTCGACCCTTTACTTGACATTAATGAATTAAAAGATTTGCCGATGAATGAACTTGCTAGAGGACTTTCACAAAGAGTAAAAAACAAAGCAAATATAGCGACAAGTCTTAGAGAAGAATTTTTAGAGGACAGAGAGGCTGTTTTGGCAAAATATCCCGAAAAGGATATTTTAGAACAAGAAATTAAAACTATTAAAGAACAACTAGAAGGTTATGAAGGAACTGAAGAAGAAAGAGCAATACTGGAAGCATCTTTAGAAACAAAAGAAACAGAATTGCAAGCTTTATTGGAGCAAATTGAAGAAGAGATTGAACAATTACATCAAGAATACAAAGCAGAAACTCAACAAATAAGGGAACAACAACGTGAAGAGGCTCAACAAAGAAAAGAAGCTAATCGACAAAGAGTACAAGAACACAGAGAGAATGTTTCAAAAGAGAGAGTTGAGCAAGTACAACAATGGAGAAAGAATAAGAAATAACTCTTTGAAAATTGTAATTTAAATGTGTTATAATCGTATTATAAAGCTATAAGGACACATTTAAATGCTGGAAAACCATTTGAGAAGGCTTGGGCAGGGTGATATCTCTGCCTTGGCTGATGTATATAAGATAATGAGAAAAGCGGTATTTTCTGTTTGTTATACGATGATGAGAGATTATTCTCTTGCCGAAGATATGATGCAGGATACTTTTTTAAGGGTAAATCACTATATTAAGCATTACAAGGAAAGGGAAAAAGCCAAAGCTTGGATATTGAGAATTGCAAAGAATGTATGCTTAAATGAATTGAAAAAAAGAAAAAGAGAAGTCTTTTCCGAATATTCAATTGATAGATATAACAAGGGTACGACGGAAATAACAGCGTATGATGAAAGTGGAATAATAAGCGCTGTAAACAAATATTTGAATGAGAACGAAAGCAGAATTGTTCTTATGCATACAATAGGTGATATTTCTTTAAAGGATATAGCCGAGTTGCTGCAAAAGCCTCAAGGCACTGTAAGATGGCAATACAATAACGCATTAAATAAATTAAGAAAAATGATAAAAAAGGAGGAACTGTTATGAAAAAAGCTGATATAGAAAGACGTTTAAGAGATGTTTCTGACAGTTTTACTCCCGATGTCTTGAATCAGATTATGGCAAGAGCAACACAGCCTGTGTATGACTCTTATGAAATAAAAAAAGAATTTCCTGCAAAAAAACGTTTTTCTAATAGAAAATTAATAGCTGCTTTTGCAGTAATTATAATTCTAGTAGCTGCTGTAGGAACTTTTGCAGGCGTTATTAATCAAGATTATGAAACAATTTATTTAGAAGTTAACCCATCCTTAGAAATTGTTGTAAATAGACTAAATAGAGTTAAAGAAATAAACTTTCTCAATGAAGATGCTGAAGAACTTTTTCAGGGATATAACTTGAAATGGCAGAAAATAGATAAAGTGGTAGAAACTTTTGTCGATTTAAGTTATGAAAAAGGTTATATAAATGAAGAAAATGATAATATATATTTATTTGTAAACGATCTAAAAAACCAGCAAAAAGCCGACAGTACAGCAGAAAGACTAAAACAAAAGATTAGAGAAAGGGCATTGCAACAAAACCATTCTCCTAATATTGAAGCCGAAAAGGTAACTAAGGAACAGTCAAAAATTGCTAAGGAAGAAAAAATTACTGTTGCAAAAATGGTTTTAATAGAGAGAATACTGAAAAAAGACAGTTCATATACTTTTGAAGAACTAAAGACAAAAGATATGAAAGATTTAAGAGACATTCAAAAGCAAGAGAGAAATAATAACAACGAAAACAACGCCAACACCCCTAATAATGAAAACTCTAACGAAGACACTAATGGAAATGGCAACAACAATAACGGTAATGCTGGCAATAACGGTAATGCTGGCAATAACGGAACGCTGGTAACAACGGCAGAGGCTCTTTTTAATTGAATATCAAATAAATAATAAAATAGAGGTCCAACAAATAATTGGACCTTTTTTTTGTCCATTTTTTTGCGCGCTTAAGGAAAAATTTTTATCTTGTATATAACTATTAATAGAGATTATTTTAAACTTTAAATATAAGGTTTAAAATATACAAAACTGGGTGATAATACCTTGCATGAAAAATAATGTTTTTAAGATGATTGTTGTTTTAATAATAATTGTATTAGTTGTTATGGCTACTGCATTACTTAACAATAAAGAGAGTGGCCAAAAAGCTGATTATGTGCGAATTCATATAAGGGCAAACAGCAATAGCGACATTGACCAAAACTTAAAACAAGTAAGACAGGGGACGGTTCTGTGTCTTGCTATAACTTCTCAATAACTCCCTTACTAATTCCTGTTAAGCGGCTTAATTGCCTTATTGATACACCTTTCTCTTTTATCTTACTTATATATTTATTTCTCTTTTCTATGATTAATCCTTGAAAATCAGCCGTTGTTTCACACTTGGATATTTTAATTATTACCTTATTCGCTTCTTCATCTGTTATTCTGTTTACCTTGTCATTACTCATTATATCAAGGCATTTTTCGTTATTATTTTCGTTGTTAAATTTAGTAAACTGCTCTTTATTCATTATACTTAGAATTATTTCTAAATCAATTATTGAACTTGTCTGATTCATAATATATTCATTATAACTACTCCATTTATATTTTTCAAGTGCATTTGAGAGATTAGCTTTTATCGGATTCTGATGAATATATCTTAATACAGTCATAAGATATTGTTCATTTTCTACAGGTTCACTCTTGTATCTGTCTTGAAATAAATGTCCTGTTCTCTTATATTTGACATTATACCAATATACATATTTTGCACCAATTTTTCTGAATATCTGTCCTAAGGGATCAACACCTTCTTTTATTAATAAATGCAAATGATTACCCATAAGGCAATATGCAATAATTTTATAATAGCTGGTTTTCTTGTATTCTTTTCTGTTTCAGAATCTAAATCTTCTAGGATCTCCGATAATAAAACTTCAATAGAGCTATATAAATCAGAGTCTTCAGATATATTTAGTATATCTTTTTCATTAGTCTCTCCATATACAGTACTTGCATATAGACTAATTAACTATACCCAATAGCATTGATGACATAATAACCAACGCTACTATTAACAAGTTTTTCTTTCTTATCATTTTCTTCTCCTCCTTATATATTACTTAGATACAAATGCATTACATCTAAGTAATCTTCCATGCTTATTTCAGATACAGTAGATTTTTTATCCAACAATACCTGGGTATTAAATTTAATATTGTAATAACTCGTTGAACTAAATGGATGAAATAATATGTTCATAGTTCTAGTATATTTAGATGCTGATACATAATATATTTTGTCCTCAAATATAAAAGCACAATAGTCAATCATATCTTCCATTTGATTATATATGTTATTATCAGAATCTAAAATATGCCAGCCGCCATCTATAGTAAAATTTAAGTAATAGTACTCATCGTGAAAAAAGAATGCACTATTATTTTTATTAGTAATATTATTTTCTTTTGCATATTGGTTCGCTTCTGACGTAGTAAGATGAAAATCTTCAATATAATATATATTAAAATACTCTTCTGATTTCATTCCTAAAGCGACAGGTGGTTCTTCAAAAAATATAAACCCCAATATAATGTATGGAGAATAACTAAAATTTACAAATATCGCAATTCCAGCAATCACTAAAACAATCAATATTTTCTTAAATGTCTTTTTATTATCCTTTTTGACCATTTGATTCTCCCCCTTATATTCTTATTAAACAATCTATCTTATATCTAATCGTTAGAATTATAAATTAATAGATAATGCAATCTGTACATATATATTATTTTTAAAAAAAAACTTTGTCAACTAATTTGGCAATAATTTTGAATAAATATAAATTATAAATATTGTTTAAAAAGTAGCGACAAGGTTCTACCCTCGCCGCTCTTATCTTTATATGTATCATCCCAATATCTCTCCCAATTTGTCCGCAGCTGCTCTATCGCTTGATTGTATCATATGGGCGTAGATGTCCGCTGTGACCTTTGTGGTGCTATGTCCTGCTCTTGCCGATACGGTCTTAAGAGGTACTCCCGCCGCTATCTGCAACGAAATATTGGTGTGCCTGAGACTGTGGACATTGACTTGTTCTATACCCAGTTCATCTAGCGTTTTCGCCAGCCAATAAGCTATTGTTGATGGGTACAGCTGCCTGCTGTCTGCCTGTATGAACAGCCTTTGAATAGTAACCCGCCTTGTGCATAAGCACCTTGCGTGTTGGAGTTTCCTAAAATTGCACAAAAAGCAATGGCAAATAGCATAATTACAACTATTGCAAATAGTATAGTTCTTGACCTTTTTCTTGTTTGGTTGTTTATAATGATTCCCCCTTTTTTTGTTTGTTATTAATGAATTTTCTCAATTGGTTATAGCTCTTGGGTCGTGTACACTGTTAACCTCTTCGTTGTTTCGTCATATTCCACCTCGTATTCAAAGGCATTTTCGCAAAAAACCGAATAGACATCAAAATACAACCTGCCATCCTTATTAATTATTTTACCTTTATAGGTAAGCTGCCCGCTTGCATAATAATATGCCGTGTCGCCTTTAACTCGCCAATAATAATCACTGTAGTATTCTTTTGTGTGCATAACACCTTCATGCAAATCGTAACTGCCATTTGGTATGCCATGAGAATTGCTACAACTACTAAGCCAAAAAACTGAAAGCAACATTACCGCTGCTACTACTATTCCTGTGATGATTTTTTTTCTTGCCATAATCTTTGCCTCCTTGCTTGAAAATGAGCGTTGATGTTAGCGATTTACTGCGCCTCAACCCATATGGCTCCGGCGTAGGTGAAGCGCTTCCCGGCTGTTCTGATTCTCAGCACATAGAAGTCTTTGCCGCCGGTATTCAGCGTTGAAGGGTCGACGGTGTTGTCGCTGAATTCGTTCAAGTAGTATTTACCGTCGACGGATACGCATTTGTCGTAGCTTGTTCCCGTGACGGGAGAACCGTCCTCTATCACGATTTCCTTTACGGGCGAATTTATCTCTATCTCTTCGTAGAGTTCGCCGTTCTTGAATATTTCAACGGTCGCGTTCCAGTCGGGAGCGTAATTGTCACCGACAAATGATGCCGCGGATTGCAGTTTTGAGCCCGCGGGCGAGCCGTCCTGACCTACGAGCACTCTTATAGTCCGCGTCTCGTTCGCTGAATCAAGATTTACGGTCGACCCGTCGCCTACCGTAACTCCGTTTATTGAAAATTCGACATAAGGTCTGCCGTGGTCGGAATTAGCGTACATTCTCGTATTGTATAGACCGTCAAAGACCGCTTCCCGGCTTAATTCGCTTGCCCTTACCGCCGTTATGCCGCCCGGGAAAATCTTATCCGTTACCACAGCCCAGCCCGTCTGCGGGTAATGTATTCCGTAATTTACGCCCGCGTGCGTGAGGTTATGTCCGGGATTTCCCGCGTGCTCGTCGCTGCTTGCGTAAAGCGTCAGATTATGCCCCATCTTGAGCGCGTCCATAATCGATGTGCCGTATGTATTGTTCTTGGGCGGCGCGTCCATACCCTGAATATTCAAGGGGTCATGGTGCTGAAAAAGGCTCTCGCCATGAGTGGAAGTGACTTCTGCGTATCTGACATATTTAGGATTAAGAAGCGACCAGTCCTGAGGATAAAGGCGCTTGGTCGTATGGTGCGGCAACGCGAGCACTTTATAGCCCGTTTCGTCGGTGTATATATCAAGCTCCTGCCACAATTTGTCTATTTCGGACCATCTGCCGGGCTTTAATTTCGGATAATGAATTATTTCATCGCCGTTAAAGACCAGAGTGTAATGCCCGGACTGAACATTAGTCCATTCGATTCCGTTTAACGCCGCGAATTTGCCCGGCGCGTTAGCCTCGTTAGTTGACTTCATCAGCTTTTGGTACCTTGACGGCTGCCAGTACATAATCTCGGAATGGTCGGTAAGCGCGTAATAATCCAGCATTGCGACATATCTTGCGTAATACGCGTTATGCTCCGCCGAGCCGGCGCCGTCCGAGAGCGCCGAATGCGTATGTATATCGCCCCAGTAAATTTTATCGCCGCCGTCGGGATAGATTACAACGGGATTGCTGTAAAAGACACAATCGGCGAAAGGTATCTTCCGCTTGATATCCGTATCTTCATCCGAAATATCTCTCACGCATATATAATGTATTCCCGGCGTTAAGATACTGACTTTGAAGTCCGCCCTTCCGTTATCTTTTTCGTCTCGGATCATATACGCCGCTCTGAAATTGATATGATTCTTTCTTCCTTGAAATTCGTAGCTTTCGGGAAGCGTGCAGTCGACGGCGGCGGCGTCCAACTGCTCGTATGTATCGAGGCTGAATGATAAAATGTCAAATTCAATTCTGCCGTTATACATTGCCGAAACCCTCTCGTAAGCGTCCCAGGCGTGAACGCTTATATCGAATTCGCCCGCGTTGGGCGTAGTCGGAGCGTGCACCCACAGCATTCTTGGCTTATTGTCGAATAACACCTTAAAATTGATATTAGGCACAGACCATAGAACGGACGGCGCGATTATGCCGATAACGAGAAGCGCCGCAATCACGATGTTTCTTCTAGACGCGATTTTATTGACCGCTTTACCAACGGGGCAGGCAATACCTTTTTTTCTCATAATAGAGCTTACGATAAGATAGGCGGCGAGAACTATAAAATATGCGCCCGCGCCGATAAGCACAGTATACATAATAAGGTCGAGAGGCGCGACAATTTTGAGATTTACGGCGATAAACGCCCCGAGCCCCGCGAAAAAGGCTATAACCGCGCCGTTTAACTTCCACAGGAGTTGCTTATCGAAAATTATCAGCGCCAAGCCCGCGATAATCGCGATAATTGAATAAAAATGCAGCAGAGCCGTAACTATCCCCCCGACAAGGCACGCCGCCCTGAAGATAATAACGCTTATATTTATTACGGTATCCTTTCTCATGGCTGAACTCCTCATAATTATCAATATTATATAATAATTTTATTAATCCGACCAAAGAATATTTCGGCGTAAAATTATTTCCTGATAAACCTTAAATCGTCGCCGTCGATGTTAAAAATTCTAGAATTATTCTTATCCAGAAGCCGCGAGAAAATACGCTCGCCGTACCTTGACATAAGGAGTTCGGGGTCAAGGTTAGTCGAAAGCAGAATCGGACGGGAATTTCTCATCCTCTCGCTGATTATCAGATAAAGGTATTCGAGAGTGACATTTCTGAATACGGGCTCGGTGCCGAGGTCGTCTATTACGAGCAAATCCGCGTTAAGCAGATTATCGATATGCAGCGCCTTTTCGTCGTACGGCGCCGTATGATACCTCAGAAATGCCTCGTGCATCTCGAACGCCGTGATATACAGCGTCATAAAGCCCCTATTAAGTACGGCGTTAGAAAATGCCGAAAGCGCGAAAGTCTTGCCCGTACCAATTCCACCTGATAGAATGATGTTATTATATTTCATATCAGGAAAAATTTTTGCATAGCTCTTTAGCTTTCCGTATAATACATTAATCGTCTTTTCCTGTGGTAATCCCGCGAAAAGGGCTTTGTTATGCATATCGAAGGCATAGGGCGCGCCGTGACCGACGCCGCTAATACTCTTTAATTTGTCGAAGAGCATTTTTCTTGCGCAGGAGCATAATTTGCCCTCGATATAGCCGTTATCACCGCATAAAGCGCAATTATAACCGACCTTAAACGGATTTAATTTAAGCCTTTTTGTTACTGTATCGAGCTTATTTAACACAGCGTCGTATTCCGCCTGTAATACCGCGGCTTGCCCGCTCTCAGCCTGAGCAAGTTTAATGATAAGTTCCCTGCGCCTTGTATCGAGCGCCCTGAATTGGGAATCTTTAAGCGCCGCCTCGTAATCGGAGTCCCTCAAATCCTCCGCGTACTGCCTGTGGCGCCTTATGGAATTTATTATTCCTCTTATGATCTCCTGCCTGTTCAATCTTCAAGTTCCTCGATATCGTCAAATAACGCGTTTAACTGGTCTTTGGTGTATACTCTTTCTCTATAACCTTTATTATTTTCTTTATTGTAAGGCTTATAGGACGCAGCCTTTACGACGGTGTCTATTCCCTTGCTCTTGAAATCGCTCAAGGTCTTGTTTATATACGAAAACACCCTCGGTCTTCCGGAGGACAATTCCGCCGCGTAGGATATCATCTCGTCCGAAAAGCCCCATTCCTCGCTCCAAATCCTGTAATAATTCCTGTCGGAGTTGGTGATATTTTTTCTTATTCCCGCATGCTCGAGAATAGCGCTTATCCTGTCGTCGTTGATAAGCAGATTGTTAAGATAGCTGTTAATGCCCTCCGCGGTCGTTATCCCGAGCTTATAGAATTTATTGATTACATCGTTCATTCCCTCGAGCTTTCTGATGCTGACCTTAAAGCAATAATTCGCGATAAGCGCCAGAGTTTCCTTATCGTAGCCCTTGTTGCTCCAGGGATTGATATATGTGTTAATTACATTGTCGAGCGATTCATAATAGAGTCCGAGCGCTTTATTGACGGCGACGGCGGTATCGTAAAGCTCTTTTTTTATCTTGACATATTCCCGCATGCCCTTAATGTCGAATATATTCATATTGAAAAAGTCGTCAAGCAGCCTGTCAAGCTTAGATATGGTGCCCTTTCCTTTAAGGGATTCCGCCGCAAATAAAATGCTTTCTTTAGAAAAGCCCCAGCTCTTAGTCCATTTGCCGTATTCCTGCATATCCGTAATCGTAGGCGCGCCCTTTCTGCCGAGCGCGCGAAAGAGATCCTGCATATCCTCGGAATGCGCCTCTAATTCCATCAATCTGCTCTCTACTCCCTCGACAGTCACAATGCCGTCCTTAGCCCAGTTGGACGCGACCGTGAGTATGTACGGATATCTTACGCCCATGCCCTTGTAGTCAAGGCAGTATTTCGCTATCATAAGCAGCGCCTCTGGCGCCATTTTGGAGCTTTCTATGAAATAATAGTACTCGGAATACTCGTTGGGCGTCAGCATTCTGTCGGGGAAAAGGTCCTGCAACTGGCGATTGAATTCGGTATATTTCTCTTTCTTGAATTTCCTTATCGCCTTAACGCTGCGTTTTAAGGGCAGAAATTTCACATTGAACGGCTCGTCTTCTACTTCGACAAGTCCCTTTTCATTAAGATACTTGAACGCTTCTTTGACCTGAACGGTGTCCATGTTGAGTAAAGACGCGAAATCGTTAAGCGTATTAGAGGCGCCGGCAGAGCAAAAATACAATCCTCCGATATACACCCTCAAAGCGTCTTCGGGAAGATATTGAAGATGCTCGGTGATAAAGATATTATCTATCAGCGTAAAGCTGTCCAGCAGGTATTCATGACTGAATTTTATAAACGCCATTGCTCTATATTAGCATAATTTCGACCTAAAATAAAGAGATGGTTATAATAATTTTAACTAACACAATATATAGTATATAACAATTAATACCTCACAATTAATAAAGCGCTTGACATAGAATATAAATTGTGATAACATTTAGATAAATATAAAAATGTTCGGGAGAATTTATGACATTAGTCTTAGAAGTCAAAAGTCTTACAAGAACTTACTCGCCCTTTTTATATAAAGCAGCGAAATTTTTTAAGATTAACGCGCTTGTAAAGCGCTACGAGGGCAAAGTCATCACGGCGGTCAACAATATTTCGTTCACGGTGAAAGCGGGCGAAATCTGCGGCTTTTTAGGGCCTAACGGCGCGGGCAAATCCACTACGATTAAAGCGATAACGGGGCTTATAAAGATTGACGGCGGCGAAATCAGCGTTGCGGGAAAAAAAAGACATAAAGACACATTGAACGATGTAGGCGCCGTCATAGAAAGTCCGGATATGTACAAGAACTTGAGCGGTCTGGACAATTTAAGGTATTACGCGGCTCTAAGGGGCGGCGTGAGCGCCGAGAGAATAGACGAAGTATTGCGGATTACGGGATTGAAAGAACGCGCCAAAGACAAATTCGGCGCCTATTCAATGGGAATGAAACAGAGACTCGGCATATGTCAGGCAATAATGCACAAGCCTAAACTGCTATTACTCGACGAGCCCGCCAACGGTCTTGACCCGCAGGGCATTATTGAACTCAGAAAACTTCTTAAAAAGCTCGCGCGCGATGAAAATATCGCAATACTCGTATCTTCGCATCAATTGGCGGAAATGCAGCAGATGTGCGACAGAGTGATAATTATGAACAAAGGCAGCATTATCGCCGAGAAAAGCATTGACGAAGTATCGGGAATCGACGGCAGCGTAAGCGTTGCCCTATCGGCCGACAAGCCGGAGGACGCTATTGCCATTATCAAGAAACAATACGGTCTGGACGCCGTTACAGACAACGACAAAGTAGTCTTGAAAATAGATAAAAAACTTGTTCCCGAACTGACTAAAGAGCTTTTGCTGCAAGGCGTCATGATATCGGGCGTCAAGATTGAAGAAAAAACTCTTGAAGACTTATTTGTCGAATTGACGGAGAGAGTTCAATGAGAAACTTTGCGAATATCTTAAAAGGCGAATTAATTAAAAGTTTTAAGGGAAAAAGGTTATTGATAACCATTGTGTTCGTCATCGGTATCGTGATATTTATGGCGCTAATTTTCGGCGTTACCGTCAAAGAATACGTCAAGCTGTATCCTATTGACGAAAATATCGCGGAAATTTCGCCGAGCGATGTAATAACGGGCGCGGAACTTGAAATTCAGGATAACGCGGAAGCGTACGAGCGCGGCGATATCACTAAATACGAAAGAGATATCAGGAATTATCAGCATAAGAGCACAATAGCGATAGCAAAGTATATGGTAAAGCACGATTTATCCTACGGGGATTTCGCGCATTTTAACAGCGACGATATGCTAAGAACGCTCTCGCTCCAGAATCTCGTTTTCTTTATACTGCAAGGCTCGGGCTTAATAATAGGCATCATCGCGTCAATTCTCGCCGCGGGCGCTATTTCGGACGAGATACACGACGGAACAATGAGACTTTTATTGATTTGCCCGGTAAGCAGATCTAAGCTCATTACCGCTAAACTCATTACGATAGTAATTCAGCTATTAATAGTCCTTTTAACGGCGGTTGCCGCGGGATTAATCTTGGGACTGATAATGTACCCCATCGAATGGACGCGCGTTATGCTGGTCATTAACGCCGCCAAAGCCGCGCTTGTCTCTTTTCCCGTTACGATACTCATATACTTGATGTCGCTGCTGCTATTCGGCTCGATGCTCGCGCTGTTTATAATGACTTTCGTATTCGTATTCAGGAGCAAGGCGTTCGGCATTGTCATCGGCGTAATACTGTCCACCAATGTGCTCGCTACGGCGCTTTTGTTAAGACCCGAACTAATTGATTTTTTCAGCTATACGGTGCTGACGAATATGAATTTGTCGGGCTATTTCACGTTATACGGCAATCCAACGGGACAAATTGCCTTGCCAATGGCAATAATCGTGTATATAATTAATATCGTAGTATTGCTTATTATAAGCGGCTTGATATTTAAGCAGAGAGATATCAATTAGGAGAGGCTATGAAAGATTTTACAGATTTGGATAATGTAGTTAATTCGCTGTCAAACGGCGCGTTTTTAGTGTCCGGAAACGAAAAACCCAATGTCATGACCGTTGCCTGGGGCGCAATCGGCGTTATGTGGTTCAAGCCCGTATTGATAATCCCCGTAAGACAATCGAGATACACAAAAGAATTTATAGACAAGACGGGAGTATTTACATTAAGCGTCCCTTTCGGCAACTCAATGGACGACGCCTTAAAATATTGCGGCACACACAGCGGACGCGACGAAGATAAAATCGCGAACGCGGGGCTGACGCTTTTTCCGGCAAAACATATCAACAGCCATATCGTAGAAGGCGCGAATATGTATTACGAATGCAGGGTGCTTTATAAGAGCGTAATCGATAAAGAAAGACTCCAGCAAGAAGAAGCGGAATGCTATGTAACAAACGATATGCACACGGTGTATATCGCGGAGATCATCAGCTCGTATTCCCTGCCCCTAGAGGTATAAGCCCGGCTTTTTCTTGAGCAGCAAGGTCAGAGGAATCGCGAGCGCGTAAACTATTACCGCCTCCGAGATAAAAATATTTATGAAGTTTATTAGATACGCCGAAAAACCCGCCGAGCCGGACAGAATAAAAATTAACGGCACGACAAGCGCGTTTAATATCACGGGGGGCGCCGCGGCAAGATAAATCTTCTTTCTCATAAGATAAGTCAGTATCGCTGCGACAAGCGTAGCCAGCGTCCCGAATATCATATCGTATATGCCGTAATGGGATAAGACGTTCGCGATAAGACAGCCGATAGTAAGTCCGGGAATCGCCTCGGGCATTAATACGGGGAGCGCGACGAGAACTTCAGAAAATCTGAATTGAACGGGACCGTAAGAAAGCGGGCGTATAATAAGGGTCAGCGCGGCGTAAATTGCCGCAATCAGCGCGCTTCTTGTAATAAATCTGGTCTTTATGGACATAAAACCTCCGGTGTTTTTTTATAGATGGGTTTACCTGACAACCATCTTTAGTATTGGTTATTTTTCTATACAGTTTTCCAATACAAGCGATGTAAAATCCACTCTCTCGATAAATTCCTCTGCAAGATATTTTACGGAATTAAATTCGTCAAAACATTTATAATGGTAATTAAGCGTGATAGGCGTGGGGATATCAAGTTTTAAGCAAATCTCGTTTAAGGATTTTACGAAATTGTTATAACTTAACTGACGATTGAATTCCATAACCGTGTCAAGCAGGATTTTATCTTCTTTAATTACCTTTGCCCAGATTTTCATTTCATACATTGTAACGGTTTCAAATATATTTGTCAATTAATTGACAATCTATCAATATTATTGCTATTATATAAATAATAATTTGAGGTTAATATGAGCAAAACTGTATCAGAAGCGGTCATAAAAAGGCTGCCGAAATATTACAAACACCTTAAAGAACTCGAAAAGTCCGGCATTAGCAAGGTTTCCTCGGGCACTCTTGCGGAGATGCTCAATATTACCGCTTCCCAGGTAAGGCAGGATTTCTGCAATTTCGGGGGTTTCGGGCAACAGGGTTACGGCTACGATGTGTCCAGATTAAAGAGCGAGATAGCCAATATCTTAGGACTTAACCGTACATATAATATAATCATCATCGGAGCGGGCAATATCGGCAGGGCGCTCGCGTCCTACAAAGGCTTCAAGGAAGAAGGCTTCGAGATAATAGCGGCGTTCGATATCGCGGACTGCGAGCATAAAATTTCCGTGCCGCTCTATTATATGGACGAACTCGAGAATTTCGTTATGAGAAATAAAGTTGACATAGCGATTATCGCGACGCAGAAAGAAAGCGCGCAGGAAGTGGCTAAACGCGTATCGGCTTTAGGCGTTAAGAATTTCTGGAATTTCGCGCCCGTTGAATTAAAGCTCGACGCCGGTAATATAGTCGAAAATGTCTTTATGAGCGAGAGCCTTCAGGTGCTTTCGTACAGGATGAATAACTTATAATTTTTTTCTTTTATTACTATATAATATAATAACACCGATATATAACCGATACGTGTCTTTATGAATAAAAATATATATTGACATAAAGGGGTATATGAGATATAATCATTATTCAATGAGACAATATGGCTCAAGCGGAGGGATAAATGGCTAATGAAATATTTCTCACTAGAGAAGGGAAGGAAGAATTAGAATCAAAGCTCGATTATCTTATAAAGGTAAAGAGAGCGGAAATGGCCGAGAGAGTTAAACAAGCGAGAGAATTCGGGGATATAAGCGAGAATGCCGAATACGATGCTGCTAAAGACGAACAGGGCATGGTCGAAGACGAAATTAAGCGGCTTGAGTATATGCTCGCCAACGCCGAAATAATAGATGACCTTAACAAGAAATCCAACAAAATTTCCATAGGCTCCAAAGTGAAGATTCAGGACATCTCGACGGGAGAGGTCTATGAATATAAAGTCGTCGGCTCTGCCGAAGCGAATTTCGCGAAATCAAGAATCAGCAACGAATCGCCGCTCGGCGCCGCTTTACTCAACAAGAAAAAGGGCGACATGGTAACGGTAAACGCTCCCGCGGGAGAAATAAACTATAAAATTGTCAATGTATGCAAGGAATGAACGACTTTTCAGAACAAGATATCAATGAAATAATCAAAGCAAGACGCGACAAGCTCGACGCGTTGATTAAAGAAGGCAAGAATCCTTATCACACGGTAAGCTATAATAAGACCGCGGCAAGCGCCGAAATCAAAGAGAATTACGATAAATTTGAAGGTAAAACGGTGTCCGTCGCAGGCAGAATTATCAGCAAGCGCGTAATGGGCAAGAATTGTTTCGCGCATATTCTCGATAACGACGGTACCATTCAGTTATATGCCAAGATTGATATTTTAGGGGACAAATACGCCGAATTCATCAAATACGATATCGGCGATATCATCGGCGCTATCGGAGAAATCTTTACGACCAAAACGGGCGAGATTTCCGTAAAACTAACGGACTCGGAATTGCTCTCCAAGTCCCTGCTTCCCCTGCCCGAAAAATATCACGGCTTAAAAGACAACGATTTAAGATACAGGCAACGCTATGTCGATTTAATCGCTAATCCCGAGGTCAAGAATACTTTTATGCTAAGAAGCAAAATCATCTCGAGCATAAGGGAATACCTTGACAAACGCGGCTTTTTAGAAGTGGACACCCCCATTCTTAACACTATTGCGGGCGGAGCGTCCGCGCGGCCTTTTATCACGCACCATAACACTCTGGATCTTGATATGTATTTAAGAATAGCGCCCGAACTGTACCTCAAGCGCCTGATTGTAGGCGGATTCGAGAAAGTGTACGAAATGGGCAGGCAGTTTAGAAACGAGGGAATGAGCATAAAGCATAATCCCGAATTTACGACAATCGAGATTTACGAGGCGTATACCGATTACCACGGGATGATGAGACTCGCCGAACAGCTTATCGAGTACGCCGCCCTGAATACTCTTAACACTACCAAGATTACCTATCAGGGAACGGAAATAGAATTAAAGGCGCCGTGGAAAGTGCTGACTATGGCACAGGCGGTCAAAGAATATACGGGTATGGATTTTTATGAAAGCTCCCTTGAAGATATCCTTTCTAAAGCCAAAGGTATGGGCGTGGAAATTGACAGGAATATCAGCTGGGGCGAAGCGCTGTATCTGTTATTCGAGACTTTCGTTGAGGACAAGCTCATACAGCCCACATTTATTATAGATTATCCCGTAGAGACCTCTCCTCTTGCCAAGAGAAAGAAAGACGACCCGAGGCTGACCGAGAGATTCGAATTCTTTATTTACTCAAGAGAAATGGGTAACGCTTTCAGCGAGCTCAACGACCCTATCGACCAGAGAGAAAGGTTTATGGAGCAAGTCAGAGCGAGAGAAAAAGGCGATGAGGAAGCGCAGATGATGGACGAGGATTTCGTAACGGCGTTAGAATACGGCATGCCGCCGACGGGCGGCCTCGGCATCGGCGTGGACAGGCTGGTAATGCTGCTTACCGACTCAGCCTCAATCCGCGATGTGTTGCTATTCCCCACAATGAAACCCAAGAGTTAATTTATTTCGTTGTCCTCGACGGACAACGAAATAAGCTAATATCCGCTGAATTAATTCTAATCTTTTTTTCTCAATAATTCAATAATCTTTTCTCTGTTAACCTCAATCGGCGTCAGATACATAATTTTGTTTTTTAATCCTTCGTCTACTATTTCTTGGATTTTATCATCGGGTATTCCCGCTTGAGTTAAATTTGTCGCCATACCCGTATCATTCAGCTTAATTTCTATTGCTTTAAGCATTTCGGACGCGTCCTTATATCCCGTCGAGCGCGCGAGAATATCCATTTTCTCTTTGTTTTTCTCAATGACTTCGCTCATTACGGGCAGCAGCGTCATAATGCACGCTCTGCCGTGCGATATTCCGTATCTTGAGGTCAGGTGAAAACTCAATCCGTGAAGCGCGGTCGTTCTCGTTGCGGCGAACGCAATTCCCGCCATAAGGCTTCCGAGCGCCATATTTTCGCGCGCCGTTATGTCATCGCCGTAACAATAGGCCTTTACTATATTATTAAGAATCAGCCCTATCGCGTCTTTGGCAATGGCGTCCGACACGGGATTTGATTCCGTATTCCAATACGCCTCGATAGCGTGCGAGAACGCATCCCAGCCCGTTTCTGCGGTAATATGCGGGGGAACGGTAAGCGTCAGCGACGGCGCGACAAGCGCGTAAGAGGGCTGCAGATAAGGCGAGACGAGGGGTCTTTTATAGCCTTTGGTTTTGTTGGTTATGACCGCAACATTCGTGACTTCAGAGCCCGTTCCGCTCGTAGTCGGAATGCAATAAAGGGGCAAAGCTCTGCTATTGAATTCCCTGCCCTCAAGGTATTCTTGGATATCGCCGCCGTTAGTTAGCAGCGCGGCTACGCATTTACCCGTGTCCATTACTGAGCCGCCGCCAAGCGCTATTATTATCTCTGCTTTGCAATCTCTTGCCTTAGTGGCGATATTATTAATGTTCTCCGTTGACGGATTAGACTCTACATCAGCCGTATACGCTATATTCCCCTGAATGTATGAGCGGACGCGCTCGTAATTGCCGCTTTTGACAATGGGCGGCGTAGTGAGAATAAAGCTATTGCCGCCTTTTACCGACAGTAGCTTTTCAAGGGATTTTTCGCCGAAACTTACATCTGTCCTTAAGTTAAAATTAAAATTCATTTGATATCCCCTGCATAGTTATTAAGATAGAGTTTCTTCTCAAGCGCTTTATCGGATTTTATGTAATCATAGAGGTTGGAAATCAATGCGAGCGCGTCGTTATACGCGTTCTTTGCCATTTCCTCCACGGTATAATTTGCGAGTTCGGTTGAATTCCTGCTTTTCGGATAAGGCTTTTTACTTATATTCATCCAGTCTTCGTCCGGTCTTTCCCTTCTCGGCCTTATAAAAGCGCTGACATTCCTGGGCTTGCCGAGAAGTTTCTCGATGCCTCTTATAATAATGTATTTAATACCCGTAGTATCGTCGCATATTTTCATAAACTTTCTCATCAGCCTTATCATCTTTTCGCCCTGCTCAACGCTCATTTTCATATTAAACAGCGGCGCGAGTATTTCCGAGTAGTATTTCGCAATTTCTTTCCGCGCTTCGGGCGAAATATCGAGATTTCTGTACGCCTTGAAAGTACGCGTATTTCCCTTAATGAAATCGCGTATGCAGATGTAATCCAGCGCGCTCTCGAATACTACATGGATATATTTCCTTGCGCCTTTGGTGTAGTAGCCGGGCAGGTCTTTTTCGCGGTGATACACATAGGGATGGATATTCTTATCAATCGCGTAATGACATAATTGCCCGAACAAAAACGCGCTGACAGTATCGTCTTCAAGTCCCCGCGCATAACCGCCCGACGCCTTGAACACCTCATAGGCGTTAAAGGATTGATGTTGAATCATCCCCAGTTCGTTTAAGGGCTTTTGCTCGTATCTTAAATAAAACATCAAATCCGGCCCCTGCGAGCCGACGAGATACGGCTGTTCGTGTTTTGAAATAATTTCTTTGATTTCGGGATTTAGTCCTTCGAGGACTTTTTTGGCAAAATAATTATGTACGACACATGACGGCATTTTGTTACCTCTTGTAAGTTTTTTTAATTATACCATACAATAATACTTTGACAAAGAATATGTGGATTTATTAGCGGAAATATGTTACAATCATAGCGTAGAAAGGAATTATTTTATGAAATTTAAGTTGACCAAGAATGAAAAGGCCTGGGTGCTCTATGATGTCGGCAATTCCGCGTTCGTGATGTTCATCTGCTCGCTTTTGCCCATTTATTACAAGACTTTAGCTCAGGCGCAAGGCTACACCGATACTCAAATCACGACGATTTTCTCAACGCTACTGTCAATATCGGCATTCGCTATCGCGCTGACAAATCCCGTTCTCGGCGCGATAGCCGATAACAAGGGAATGAAGAAAAAGATGTTTCTCGCGTTTATGCTCGCGGGCGTCATCTGCTGCTTCCTTATCGGCGTAAGCAATTACATACCCGTCCTGGCGCTGATAGTCATACTGTCCAGAATAGGCTTCTCGGGCTCTATTGTCTTCTATGACTCGATGCTTATAGATGTGACCGAAGACCATAGAATGGACGATGTGTCCTCAAGAGGCTTTGCTTACGGCTATATCGGCAGCTGCATTCCGTTTATAATGTGCCTGCTCGTTTATGTGCTCGCCACTATGCCCAAAGACAAACCCGTAATCGGTATCGGAGAAGACAAGGCAATAGTCATAGGAATGGCGATTACCGGTCTGTGGTGGTTTTTATTGTCCACGCCGCTACTTAAAAATTACACGCAAAATCACGGCGTCGACCCCGTAAAACATCAGATAAGAAACGCGTTTATTAAAATCGGAAAGACTTTTAAAAACCTCAAATCCTACAAGGCGGCTTTCTTATTTGTAATAGCCTTTTTCTTCTACATTAACGGCGTTACCACGATTATCGGGATGAGCATTTTATACGCTACTCAAATTCTCGGGAACATAAACGCGGTATATCTCATCATCGCGCTGCTTATGACGCAGGTCGTAGCGTGGCCGTTTGCGATTATTAACGGCAAGCTCGCCGGGAAAGTCAGTCCGAGATACTTAATACTAATCAGCATTGGGGGCTATATTGCGATAACGATTTACGGCGGTTTTTTACAAAACCTCGTTCAGTTCTTTATAATGGCGTTCTTTGTAGGACTTTTTCAAGGCGGAATACAGGCGCTGTCCAGATCATATTACGCTAAACTTATCCCCAAAGAAAAGAGCAATGAGTTCTTCGGAATTTACGACATTTGCGGCAAAGGCGCCGCTGTGCTCGGCCCCGCGCTCATGGGCTTAGCTACCGCAATCACGAAAAATATCCGCTTCGGCGTCGTATCCTTAATACTGTTCTTCATAATAGGCGGCATAATACTCTTTTTCTTGCCGAAAAACAAAGCGGATTATCCGAACGCTTTTATTCCCTCGTCCTCGACTGACGACGAAAACTGAGCCGCTCTGACTCGGTCTTTTCCGCGCCGGCACTCCGGCGTGAATTATTTTTTCGTTTTATACAGGGTAGCCAGAGTCTTATAACCGAGCTTTTCTCTCATATCCTTGTCGAAAAGCCCTTTCATATTATAAAACGGCACGGGATTGGTCTCGGTGTATTCCGGACAAGGAAAGTCCTTGAATACCCAGACGGACATACCGCTGAAATTTTTGACCATATTAAGGTATCTGAATGTCTCTTCAAGAAAATATTTCTGGTAATCTTCGGAATGCTTGTTCTTAGGCGGGAAACTTTCATCTCTTAACCCGTACAGCGTGTCGCTACCCGTCTCGGTAATCACTATGGGTTTATCGGGATATTTCCTGCATATGCCCTCCGCAAGCGAATGCGCGCCTTTGATTTTGCCGTAATACCAGCCGAAATATTCATTAACGCATGCCCAGTCCATATACTTGAAAGACTTCTCGCACGGCACAGTCAGCAGCGGCATACTCATAGACGCGTAATTTATCGCCCTTGAGGTATCATAGCGCTTTACGGTGTCTTTAAGCCATTTGAGCGCTCTGCCGCTCGCCTCGTTAATGGACCAGACTTCGTTGCCTACGCCCCAGGTAATAACCGATGGATGGTTAATATCTCTCTCGACAAGTTTAATAAGCGACTGCGCGGCGAGTTTAAGAAGATGCTTATCTCTTACAAGCGAGGTCGCTCTGAAATTAACAAATATACTCTTTATCTTGGACAGATTGAATTTCACATAACCGAATTCCTTGCCGAAAAAGTCATGCGTGATTCTATGTCCCGCCTGATAAAAAGGCACTTCCGCCCAGGCGTACATTCCCATCTTGTCAGTAATGTCCAGAGTTACTTTGCTGTGCGGATAATGCGCGAGCCTTACGAAATTGCCGTTTGCCTTGGCAACGAGCTTTAATTCTTTGGTAATAACAGCCGCATCGGTCGCAAGCCCTTTTTCGCCGTTATCCTCATGGCGACATATTCCCCTTAGGAATACGGGCTTGTGATTAATCATAATCTTGCCGTCTCGGGAGCTTACCTTTCTCAGACCGAATTTAATAAAACTTTGTTCATAATCGCTTATAAAGTTAAGCGTATAAAGGCTTGGTGTCTCCTCTGACCATAATTCGGGCTTATCTATCTCCATAATAAAAGAAGTGCCCGCGACCTTTTCGCCCTTTACAAAGCACACTTTAACCTTTCTTTCCGCAGCAATCTTGTCGCGCTCCGAAATTGCGCTGAAACCCGCGGTAAGCGTCATATCCTCTTTTACGAAAGTTCTTTCAAGCAGGAAGGACACATTTACAGACCATTTGCCGTTTAATTCCATGGGCATCGCGTTCAACTTAAAAAGAGACACTTCGGAGAGGTATTCGAGATAGACCTCTTTATGAATGCCGCTGAAATGATGCCAGCCTACTCTATGCCCCTTGAAGAGCGTAATCGGGATGGTCTTTAGCGATGTCTCGTTGTTGACTCTTATTACTAATTTATGACTGCCTTCCTCAAGCGCGCTGATATCGAAATAAAAGGGCAGATATCCCTCGTAATTCTTGCCGAGATGGACACCGTCAAGCCATACATCCGTAGTAAGAAAACTGCCCATGAAGACCAGTCTTACGACGGGCTTGCCTTTGACTTTCTTAAATTCGAATACTCTCTCGTACCATACGTCGCCCTTGTAGTTTTCGAGCGGCGAGCCCATTTTGTTGTAACAATGCGGTAAATCTACGCTTTCGGCATCGCCCAGTAATCCCGTGGGGCTGCAAAACGAATCGCCCGTCTTAAAACGGTAATTATCGTTAAGCGGAACCTTTACATTGGTCCTGCTTTCGATTGAGCCTCTGTACGGTATGCCGCGCTCTATTATATAGGGGACCCCGTTACAGGAACATTCCTTGAAAAAATCATCGTCTATTGTCTTGGGAGCGTCGAACTTGATCGCAAATATTGTCTCGGTCAATATCCAAAGGATTAACAGCATTAATTCCAAGGCTGCCGCTACGATTATAGCTATCAAAATTATACTTCCCAAAGACATTTCACACCTCAATGTATAGATATATTAATTCTATCACAGCAATACATCCCAGTCAATATTAATCCCGCCGTCCGTTATAGGACGACGAAGCAATATAAATTAGTTTAGGGAATCTGGCGGCTTGTACATCATCGGGGCGCGTAACCGCGGCTTTTTGGGGCATATTCTTGAATTCACCGGGACTTTCATGCGCTTTTTTATAAAGCGCTTTTAATATTGACACCGCCCAGTCTAATGTCTCTTTGCTTTCGGTCTCGGTGGGTTCGAACATCGCCGCCTCGTGGACGATAAGCGGGAAATATATCGTAGGCGGATGAATTCCCGAATCTATTAACGCTTTAGCGATATCGAGAGAAGTAACGCCCGTCTCCTCCTTTAATTTCTCGAAAGAGAGTACGAATTCATGCATACACGGCGAGGAATAATCGTTGGAAATCGTATCAGAAAGGCTTTTAAGCATATAATTAGCGTTTAATACCGCAATCTCCGAGGTCTTCTTGAGCCCTTCCCTACCCAGCGTCATAATATAGGCAAGCGCCTTGACGCACACATTAAAATTACCGTAAAACGCCTTTATTTTGCCCACGCTCCGAGCGGGATTTACCATACGGTAACGGCCGCCCTCTTTAATCACCGCGGGCTCGGGCAGGAATTCCCTTAGAAATTCCTTGCATCCTATAGGGCCCGCGCCGGGACCGCCGCCGCCGTGAGGCGTGGAAAAAGTCTTATGCAGATTGAAATGCATCACATCAAAACCCATATCGCCGGGTCTTGAAATGCCCATTACGGCGTTTAAGTTCGCCCCGTCATAATAAAGCAGACCGCCGGCATCGTGGACAATCTTAACAATTTCCTCAATACCGCTGTCAAATAATCCGAGTGTGTTGGGATTAGTCAGCATAAGCGCCGCCGTATCTTCGCCTACCGCCGCTTTCAGAGCGTCGATGTCAACCATTTTACGCTCGTCAGACGGAATGTTAATTATCTTAAATCCCAGCGAATTCGCCGTAGCGGGATTAGTGCCGTGCGCGGAATCGGGCACGATGATTTTGTCTCTTACGCTTTGTCCGATACTTTCGAGATATTTCTTGATTACGAGCAGTCCCGCGTATTCGCCCTGCGCGCCCGCCGCGGGCTGCAAGGACACGGCGTCCATTCCCGATATTTCTTTTAACGCCCCTGAGAGCATATAAATTACCTGCAAAGCGCCCTGTACCGTGTCTTCCGGCTGCAACGGATGAATTTTCGTAAATCCGCTTAATTTCGCGGCGTCCTCGTTTACTTTGGGATTATATTTCATAGTGCACGAGCCGAGCGGATAAAAGCCGTCGTCTACTCCGTACGCTCTCTTGGACAGCGCGGTATAATGCCTGACAAGGTCGACCTCGCTTATCTCCGGAAGATTGAGCGCTCTGCCGCCTAGTTTATATTCGGCCACATCAAGACGGGGCAAGAGGGAACATCTTCTGCCTTCGGAGGATTTTTCAAATATCAGTTTCATTCTTCACTCCTTTGATAATCCCCGCCGCGCGGTCGATATCTTTTTTCGTAACCATCTCGGTAATGCACCATAGTATCGTGAAATCGTCCAGTTTCAGTCCGCCTAAAATTCCCTTTTTTGCGAGCGCTTTAAGAATTTTATCAGCGGGCGCGGCGCATTTAAGCGGGAACTCATGAAAAAATTCATAAGGATATATTTCGCTCATAACGCCGGTTGAGATAAATTTGTCTTTCGCGTAATGCGCCTTCGACACGCATTGCGCCGCTACTTCACTTAGCCCCCGAGGGCCGTTTGCCGCAAGGTATATCGCCGCTTTTAGAGCGCATAACGCCTGATTGGAACAAATATTCGACAGCGCCTTTTCGCGCCTTATATGCTGTTCTCTCGCTTGCAAAGTCAATACATACGCGCGTCTTCCGAGAGTGTCTACGGTCTCGCCTACGATTCTTCCGGGCATCTTTCTAATCAGCTTGTCCTTAGCCGCGAGAAAGCCCAGATACGGCCCTCCGAATGAAAGTGGAATTCCGAGCGGTTGCCCCTCGCCTACGGCGATATCCGCGCCGCATTCGCCCGGGGAATCAAGTAAGCCCATTGCTATCGGGTTGACGCCCATAATGTATTTCGCTTTAGTCTGCTTAATGAGCGCGCCCGTTCCCGCGGCGTCTTCAATTACTCCAAAGAAATTGGGCTGCTCGATATAGACCGCGGCAGTGCTTTCGTTAACCGCGTCTAAAATAGCTTTAGCGGAAGTCTTTCCTTTACCGCCCGCCTGTATGATATTTATTCTTAACGGCTCAAGGTGAGTTCTAAATACTTTAAGAGTCATCGGATTGATGTTTTCCGATACGACAATATTGTCGGAGTTTTTATCAAGGCACATAATTACTGCCTCTGCCGCCGCCGTCGCGCCGTCGTACATCGATGCGTTGCTTATATCCATTCCCGTGAGGTTCGCAATCATTGTCTGATACTCGAAAATCGATTGCAATATCCCTTGGCTCATCTCCGCCTGATAAGGAGTGTAAGCGGTCACGAACTCTTCTCTTTCGCTTAAATGCGTAACTACGGGCGGGATATAATGGTTATACGCACCCGCGCCCAGCATTATACAGTCGTATACTTTATTTTTAGCCGCTATCCCCGTTAACTCGTTTATTACCTCTAACTGGGATTTGCCCTTGTCAATCTTTAGCGTTTTCGCCTTAAGCGACGCGGGAATATTCTTAAACAGCTCTTTTACGCTCTTGATTTTGAGCGTTTTAAGCATTTTCTTTATGTCCGCTTGAGTGTGGACGGTGTAATCGGGCATTTTTACTCCTTGTCTAAAGCATCATATTCGTCCGCGCTCATTAAATTGTCCAGACTTTGGAATTCCGCCTCGACAAGCCATGTGTCGTAAGGCGCGGAATTAATTAGCTCAGGTGAGTCCTCAAGGTCGGTATTTACCCTGGTAATTCTGCCTTTTAACGGGCAGTACGCTTCGGAGACCGCCTTTACGGATTCGATATCCGAGAACGCGTCGCCGATATTAAATTCGTCTCCTTCTTCGGGCAGGTTCACGAATACTATATCTCCCATAGCGTGCTGGGCGTAATCCGTAATGCCTATAAGCGCCTTATTGCCTTGGATTTTTACCCATTCATGGGATTTTGCGTACATTCTGTCGTCGGGTGTTTTCATATATACTCTCCTTAAATTTTATTTACGATAAAAGGGCAGAGACGCGAGCTCCGCTCTAAGTTTTCTACCTCTGACATCGACTATCAAATCATCCGTTAACGCGTCAATCTTCACTCTCGCCATTGCAATCGCTTTGCCCGTAAGAGGCGACATTGTACCCGATGTAACATAGCCTGTTTCGATATCCGAATTATAAACTATAGCGCCCTCTCTGGCGATTCCTCTGTCTGATAAGGTCAGTCCTATTCTCTTGTATACGGGAGGGTTATTAAGCAGCGCCTCTTTGCCGATAAAATCTTTATTGTACTTGATGCAGAAATTCAGGCCGGCTTCATGACCCATAATGCCGTCCGAAAGCTCATGACCGTAAAGCGGCATACCCGCTTCAAGCCTTAAAGTATCCCTCGCTCCGAGACCGCAGGGAGTTACCCGCCCGGATTTCATAATCAGATCGTATATAGTCTCAGCGGCATGGACGGGCGTGTAGATTTCAAAACCTTTTTCGCCCGTATATCCGGTTCTTGACACAATGCACTTGTTACCGGCAATCTCGACATTCATCTTAAAGGTGTAATTCTTGGGGTTTATTTCGGATAAGTCTATCAATTCCCCCATAACGCTCTCGGCGTCCGGCCCTTGCAGCGCAAGTTCGGCGAAATTATCCGACATATCGGTCAACAAAGTTTCGGGGAGCTTATTCGCTTTCATCCATTCGTAATCTTTATCTTTATTGGACGCGTTTACGACTACCAAATATGTATCTTCGTCCACCTTATACACAAGCACATCGTCTACGACCGTGCCGTTATCGTAAAGCATCATCGAGTATCTGACCTGACCGTCGCTCATATCCGTGAAATCATTGGTCATCAGATGATTAAGGCTCCTCAATGCGCCTTTTCCCGTAAAGAGTATCTCTCCCATATGCGAGACATCGAATAGTCCCGCGCCGTTTCTTACCGCCAAATGCTCGGCTATTATCGAACTGTACTGAACGGGAAGCTCATATCCGGCGAATTCAACGATTTTGCCGCCGTACTTAACATGGATATCATATAATGGTGTTCTCAATTCCTATCTCCTAAAAAAACAAGGCGCTCCGCCTTGTAAAGAAAGCGTCTTACCAGATTATTATATTTTAAGCTATAATAAAAGTCAATATATTTCCCGTTGTCCTTTTAATTCCGCTGTCCTTGAACGGACAGCGGAATAATAGAGTGAAGAACAGCCCGCATTGCGACGAGAATGGCGGAATTTAATTCTTCGGCATTAAATGAATCGCCTTGCCTAAGATATCCTCTACGCTCTCCAATAGCCCTTCCGAAAATGTCGGATGCGGATGTATCACGCCGATAAAGTCTCCTACATTGATCTTGCACGCTATCGCAAGCGCCGCCTCGGAGATAATATCCGTCGCGCCCGGCGAATAGATTTCCGCGCCTTTTAACACATCGGTTCTTTTATCCGAATACACTTTAATATATCCGTTAAGCTGCTCGATTTGAGCCCTGCCGTTAGCGCCCAAGAGGTATTTCCCGGTAGCGGTATTTTCGTCCTCTGTGACATTTCCGACCGTGGCGATTTCGGGATGCGTATATATACAGGAAGGCACTACATTAAGGTTAACTCCCCTCGGCAAGCCGAGAATGCTGTTTACGGCGCAAATTCCCTGCGCTGCGGCGTAGTGGGCGAGCTGCACGCCTCCCGTAACATCTCCCGCGGCGAATATCCTGCCCGAGCCCGTATACATATCCGAGTTGACTTTCAGAGCGCCTTCGGGATTTAGTCCCGCGTTTTCAAGGCGCAATCCCGATATGTTCGCGCGTCTTCCCGTGCAGCAGATTACGCTGTCGACAATTTTTTCTTTATCATCTTTATCCGTAAATTTTACGGTGTATTTGCCGTTATTCTCAATAATTTCATTGAGCTTGGCTGAAAGAAATATCTTCACTTTTTTCTTTTTAAGCGACATAACCAGCCTTTGGGATAATTCCGCGCTCATCATCGGAATCAGCCGGTCGACCGCCTCGATAAGATATACGCTTCTGCCGATTGAGCTTAAATATGTCGCAAATTCCACGCCGATAACGCCGCCGCCTATAATCGCGAAAACTTCGCCTTGAAGCGGATTAGATAATACGCCGTCCGAATTAAGCGCGTATTCTATGCCTTTTACGGGAATTGTCGCGGGCACCGAGCCCGTCGCAATAATTATATTTCTGCCCTTGACGCCGCCTTTAACGGTCGAGACTGTCTCCGTATCGATAAATGACGCTTCGCTTATAATATAATCTATATTATTCGCTTCAAAAAGGCTTAACAGTCCCTTTCTGAGCCTAGCCACGGTATTGTCTTTGTATTCGTAAGCCTTATTTATGTCATAAGATATACCCGCTGTAGAGATACCCATAGCGGAGGAATTGCCTGCTTCTTCATATACTTTCGCGGAGTGAAGCAGCGCTTTAGTCGGAATGCAACCTCTGTTAAGGCATGTGCCGCCCGCCTTATCCTTTTCAATCAACGCGGTTTTGAGACCGTGTTGCGACGCCCTTATTGCCGCGGTATAGCCCGCGGGACCTCCGCCTATTACTATCAAATCATACATTTCAGCCTCCGTATTTAATAAGTTGATATACATCCGACGCTTTGTCCGAAAGCGCTTTAGCGCAATCCAGACTTATTCCGTTCAGCTCTCTTTCAACGACTTTTGAAACAGTAGTATCCAGACTGTCCGTATAGAGCTTTATGCCGCTTATATATCCCTTTTTTACGCTGTATTCCACCCTCGCGGTGCCCCAGGTGAATTTTTTCTCCAACGCGAGGGAATAATTGAGCCTGTCGCCGTAAATAAATTTATCGTTGCTGTAATAATCTTTATACTTATTCAGTTCTTCAACGGGCGCGGATCGGTCTGATATGTATTTTACTTCCCGGGGCTTGAATACATCTATCGCGGAATCAATCAGCGCTTGCTGTACGCTATCTGTGTCTATATCGGGATTAACAGATTTCAGATTGACAATTCTGCCTGTTACGGATTTTACGCCTTTAGAATCAAGCTTTATATTAGAGACCGTTAATGTTTCTTTAAGCCTTTCGCTGTCGGTATCAATCAGTATAGTGCCGTGATGAAGCGCCTTGCACCCTTTTTCTAAAAAAGCGTTGCCCGAGAACTTCCTGCCGTCAGTTAAGGTGAGGTCGTTTCTGCCCGATTTAACGGCGTCGATATTCAGACTTTTTATGGCGTTCAGGATAATATCCAATTGAGCGGGAACGTTATATTCTTTTCTGCCGATAAAAGTAAAATTCAGATTGTTTTTATCGTGGTAAACGGCGCCGCCGCCCGTCTTTCTTCTCGCAAGATAGCCGCCTTTTTCAAGAAGTTTACATATATTGCATTCCGATATCGCGTTCTGATTAAGACCTATTACTACCGTGTCCTCATTTCTCCACAGATACAAAACATAATCGCCCTCGTTAAGATTGTCAAATAGGTATTCTTCAAATCCCAGATTATAATAAGGATTAAGCTCGCCGCTTCGGGCTATAACCAGTCTTTTCATAAATTATTAATAATAGCGGCAGCGTCCCCAATATCTTCAGCCTCGTTGTAATACCATACTTCGGTATGAGTCGAGGTCTCGCCGGAATTCAAGGTAATCAGTTCACCTAAGCTCTCGCATTCGATAAATTTATAGTTGGTGTAGCTTTCGAAATTGCATTGAAAATCGGGATAAACGCCGTAAGGGTTGACATCGAAAGTTTTTACGAATAACCGCCCGTCCACAAGATAGCCGCTTACGCCTTTCTCGCTGAACATTCCGAACTTAAACGGCTTATCTATGGCTTTTTGCGTAAGCAACGCCGTATCATCCCGAATTTCGAATCTGCCGTCATGATAATCGCTGTACGACCACAACACGAGATTTCTTGAAGGCAACAGCCCTTTATCGTTAGCGTTCAAGGGCGTTATCAATGTCCCTCCGCCCCTTAACACGGTCAGCGCCCACAGCGCGCATTCGACAGGCTCGTTACGGGTATTGGTGAAACGGTGCTCTACTCTTAATCTGTTGTCCGATAAAATTTCAATCTCGATTTCTTTTATTAGCCCGATTGTCTTTTCCGCTTGCTTTATAAAAGCAACGGCGTTTCCTCTTTCTTGGACGGTTACGGGCGTATTATCCGGCGAATACGACGCTAAATCTTCCGGAGACTTCCATAATCTGTGTCCGCCTAAATTCAGCCACTCCGCGCCCTGAAAATAATTCTTATCGAAATATTCTCCGCCTTTTCTGAATTGTCTCGATATGTCCTCGTAAAGCAAATTATATTCACTGTCGCCGAAATAAATTATTCTCGGACCGATATCTACGGTAACCATTACCGTTAAATTGTCTTTGCGGATTTTATATACTTTACCGAAATTCTTATATTCAGAATAGGGCATTTATACTTCCTTCCTAATCTTTTTCATTTCCCTGACGGCTCTCGCGCCCTCTTTAAGCGCCTTTACGCTTTCTTTTGAGTAAATGAGCTTGACAAATTTAAGCATCTGCCTGATTTTGCCGAATACGCAGGGATTTAACTCTTTTTTCGGAGCGTAATTGACGCCGTAGATATCGAGCAATTTACTGTAACCGTCAAGTCTCAGATAATAGTCTGAATAATCCCTGTTATTTTCCGCAGTCCAGGCGGTCTCGGCAAGCGCGGACAGTCTGGGGAATGTCAGATACTCTATTCTTTCAAGGTTTTTTATATATTCCGTCCATAGCGGCGCTTCGACGCCTATAATGTTTTCAGCCTTTTCGGTATTACTCAGTACGGGATTTAATTCATAGACTTTCTTTAACGGATGCATAGCGAACGGGTAATCCAGATAATACGGCGTGAATTTGCTTATTATTGCTTTTCTGCCGTTATTGATTTCTCTTACGACGTTCTCCGCGCCCTTTCCGTCGCTCCAATACTGACATACGACATCGGGGTCAAGTATTTTAGAATAAATGCTTTCGTTCCAGCAAATGACTTTTTTGCCCTTAGCTTTCAGATATTCGGTGAGTCTGTTAATAAAATATCCCTGTAATTGCTCCTCGTTTTTAAGCCCGTTTTCTTTTATAACTTTATTGCAATGCGGACATTCCGCCCATCTGACTTTAGGCGCCTCGTCGCCTCCGAGATGTATATATTCGTCGGGGAACATTTCGCACAATTCGTCTAATACCTTGAAGAGGAATTCGTATGTGCTCTCTTTGCCGGCGCAGAATATATCCGGCTTTATGCCGAACGAAGTCGCGACCTCGAGACTCTCTCCTCTGCAAGTCAGATAATTATACGCCGCGGCTGCGGCCATAGAATGACCGGGAAGGTCTATTTCGGGGATTACCGTGATGAATTTAGACTTAGCGTATTCTACGACTTTTCGTATATCCTCTTTGGAATAATAGCCCCCGTGTCTTTTGCCGTCGCCGAGCGTCTCTTTACGCCTTGCGCCTACCGTGGTGAGTTCGGGAAAGCTGTCAATCTGTATTCTCCAGCCCTGATCCTCGGTAAGGTGCCAGTGAAAGACATTTAATTTTAATTGCGCGACGAGGTCTATAATCTTAATAATGCTCTCGACGGGCGTAAAATGCCTGCACGAATCCAGCATATACCCTCTATGCTTAAATCTCGGCATATCCGTTATCTTTAACGCGGGAATCAAGGCTGTGACGTTACCGCAATTGGCGGCAATCAATTGCTTTAGCGTCTGAACGCCGTAAAATATACCTCTTTCATCCGCCGCTTTAATTTCAATGGACTTATCATCCACCGTAAGATTGTAGCTATCCTTTAATTCGATGCCGCCGTTGTCAATAACGAATTTTATCGCGCCTTTATCCGCCATTTCAAGAGTATAGCCGAAAGCTTTATCCATAAATAAATTTAATTCGTTAAAAGATAATATATTGGCGCCAGGATTTATTGCTACTTTATTATTAATCTCAAATCCGCCCTCATTAATTTCCGTCTTATACGGTTTAGGAATAATCATAATTACACCTCTTAATCATTATATCATTTATAAAATCATAATACAAATATTTAATACAAAAGTCAGGAAGCGTACCCGACTTCCTTTCTCCGCTCAATGTAATGAGTATTAAAGGGGTGATATTATAGGATAAATGGTTTTTATTTCGCCGTTCGGTCAAGAACGGCGGAATAAAAAAAGGCGGCAAGCGCCGCCTTTTTATATCATCGCTTTATTTCGCCCAGGACACATCGATGCCGTTAGCGCTGAAAGAGCAATCGGCGGGGTCCCAGCTGTAATATACGGATGTCTCTGACAATGACGCGCCGTGCGGCGACCAGAATAAAATCTTCAAGGTAGCTTCCCAGGATTCTTCCTTGGTGTACTTCCTGATTAATCCGTTGTCATAGACTTCGATTGTAACATTGTAGATAGCGTATTCCAAATCATTCGAGCTTGACGCTTCTCTCATATTCGCCCTAGCGTATTCCGTCGCGGTGTCTCTTGCCTCTTTATTCTCAAGGTCGATTTCAAAATACAGGGTGAACATTCCCTCTTCATAGCTTATTTCTGCCGTATCTGCCTTGATAGTATCCCTATTTATCACGAAATTGGTCAACTCTCTGTAATCCGAGCGGATATATTCCTTTTCTTTGTATTTAGATAAACTTAACTTCTCCAAATCGCCCTTATTGAAAGTAGAAGTGCCAAAAGGATAATCTCTGATCATTTTGGCATTTGCTTTATTGCCTTTTACTTTCTGTACATAGAAAGTCTCTCCGTCGGCGCTGTATTTTCTGTCGGCCTGGTCTAGCATCGCCTGAGCCGCCCCTAGAATACTGTCCGAAACGGAAGAACTCGCCTCCGTTACCCTTGCAATGGACTGGGAGTAAAACGCGCCGTTGTCCCTGCAATAGATATCCGCAAAATCCAGACTGCCGCGCATATCAAACATCGATGAGGATGCCGAACCGCCGCCTACCGACGCTGAGGCAAGATAATCCGCGGCGATAAGATTAGCTTCAATAACATCCAGTATATGGAGAATAGCCTCTATATCATCTTCGCCCTGAGCAATTTCCATATCAATAGGCGTTCTTTCAAAGCCCACATCGTCGTACCTTATGCCGTAATTTCTGTATTCGAACGCCCCTCTGTCTATATCCTCGTCTGCAGGCTTGCACGACGAGAGAATGGAAGCGGTAAATACAATTACGATCGCTATAATTATTATTCTTGATAATTGTTTCATATTAATCCTATTATGTAATAATATCTTATTATTAGTCTATCCAGTCAAAATCTATGTCCTCAAGACTGCAGTCTTCGGGATCCCAGCTGTAATAATCCGTATTCTTGGACTGAGAACTGCCTTCAAGCTCAAATATCCATACCTTTAACAATCCCTCCCAGGATTCTTCGGTGGAAATTGTCCTGATAAGGCCGTTATCATATATTTGCATTGTGTATTCGTATTTCTTGTATTGTATTTTCTTGTCTTCGGGTATTTCATCTTTGGGGTCGGCAATTTTTCTTAAGCTCGCCCTCGGGAATTCGGTCGCAATTTCTCTTGCCTCTTCGTCTTCGAGATTAAGCGCGAACTTCAGGGTATAATATTCTTCATCGTCGTCATAGTCGATCTCTATGTCTTTTACGGTGTCGCCGTTAAATACGAAACTTGTGAATTCGCCGATTTTTTCCTTTACCTGTTTTTCTTCTTTCCATTGTTCTTTATTAAAGGTCTCTAAATCGCCTTTAGAATAGTCGCAGGAATAGAAAGGAAATTCTTCTTTCATCATCGGATCGCCTTTATTGCCGGGCTCCTGCTGGTAGAAAGTCTCCATATCGGGCGAATATTCCCTTCTGCCTTGGTTTAGCATGCCTTGAGCCGCATCTAAAGCAGCGGGGGGATTGGCTTCATAGATTCTGCCCGCTATCTCGTAATAGAAAGTGTCGTTATTCCTTATGTATCTGCTTCTCACTTTCATTTTGCCGCCCATTCCCGCGGTATATGCCTCGCCGCCGCCGCTGGAAATCTTTGCGACATAGTCTGCCCTTTCCCAATTCGTCGTAGCAACCTCCATGATATGCATAAACGCCGCGACCTTGTCGCTGCCTTGCGCGATGCTCGCGTTAATAGGCATATTGTCAAAACTCACATCGTCGAATTTCTTAAGATAACTGCCGATACCCTCTATATTGATATCAGGCGGCTCTTCCTCTGATTCGCAGCCCGCAAGAAATCCTACGGCTAATAACATGACAATAACTGCCAAAGCGATAAATTTTTTGCTCATTTATTATCCTCCTAATTGTCTTAATTTATAAATTGTAATATATATCAGGGTATCCAGTCAATGGATAAAATCCCCTCTTTTACATATTCGTCAATATTCGCGTCGTCCCTGTCCCAGCTGTAATAGTCGACATTTGTTGATTCGGATTTGCCGTTAAGTCCCTTGTTACCGATAAGTTTAAGCGTGCCCTCCCAGCTCTCTTCGGTCTTATATGTCCTGATTAAGCCGTTATCCCATAATTCCATAATAACCTTATACTTTTTATACTGGAGGTCGTCCGAATTTGCGGATTTTCTGAGACTTGCTCTCGGGCGCTCAACTGCTTTATCGTTAGCCACATCGACTTCAAAGACAATTTTATATATATCGTCGTCATCCATATATTCAACGGAATAAGAGCCGTCCACTATGGTCGAACTGTCAATCTTGAAATTCGTCAACTCGCCTTTGTATTTCAGAGAAAAATCGTCTTCATCCGGGGTGTTTTTGTCTATTGTCTTAACTTTATCCTTATTAAAATTACATCGGGCGTAAGGAAAATCTTCAACCTGAATATCGGGATCTCCGCTGTTTTTGGGCTCCTGCTTATATGTAATCTCGTTATCCGTTCTGAAATTGACGGTTAAAGTGCGTTTTCCTTGATCGAGCACCATTCTCGCAGCGCTAAGAAGCGCTTCCGTTCCTTCGTATACTCTGCCAACTGTCTGGGAATACACGCGATCGCCGTCTCTTACCATAAAACTTCTGACCGCCATCTTTCCCGAAAGTATATCCTCCGCCGAGGCAGAACCTTCTCCCAGAGATATTCTGGCGACATGTTTTGCGCGGTAGTAATTATGTTCGGCTACGGTAAAAAGATGCAACAGCGCCGCCATTGTGTCGCTTCCTTGCGCTGTATCTTCGTCTATCTCCATATATCCCGTAGGGCCTCCGTCCTTGGTATTAATATTTACAAATTCAACATCGTCTTCATCAATTTCTTTAGCGAATTTTCCCCTGTCTATATTGACATTTTCTAAATTTTCGTTTTTTGCGCATCCGTATACGAATATCGCAGAGAATACCATTAATAATAATGATGTAAGTATTTTAGCGAATGATTTTCTCATCAATTCCTCCAACAATTAACCTTGAATAATAAAGAATTCGATCATAGGTTCAATAGCCAGATAATTAGGTTTTTCGTATCTTATCTTGACATAGTATTTTCCGGGATCCGCCTCTGATATATTCCCCGCTAAGGGCGTTATGCCGTCGGCAAGATAGTAAGTGACAGTCGCGTCTAGTAAGTCCTCGGGGATATCGCTTCCGAATAATTTCAGCGTAAGCGCGGGTCCGGATTCGCCTTCCTGCATATTAGCGGCAGAGAAAATAATATCCGACGCTTGAATCTCCGCAGGTATGACATTAAAGCTCTTTAACGCGCGGATATCGAAATTCAATCCAGTATATTCGATATATATGAAATAGGCTCCCACTTCAAGCACTCCGATATCCTCAATCGGCACGGTATGCGCCGCGTCCATATAGAAGCCGAATTCAAAATCGGTGATTTGCTCGTCGTAACACAGTAGTTCAATATTTAATTCATCCGTACCGTACGGAATGGACAAATCATAATTTATCGCGACTCCGTCCGAATTCTCGTTAAGGTAGACCTTAGTAATGGTAAGAGTTATCGTATTGGTGCAATAGACATTTTTCGCTAATTCCGTTTCTTCGTCCACTTGGATTAGAATCAGATATTCGCCTACATTAACGGGCGCCTCGCCGTCGGGATATACCAGCGTGAACGTATACGCAAATTCGCCGTCGGCGTTCACTTCATATACCACTGAAGCGCCGCTGAATTCAATTTCGTCAATAACATCATTATTAATGCCGGGATTATTAAGAGTGATGCCGTTTCGCTTAATTACAACGACACTCGAGATATCGTTCTTCAGTATTTCGTAATTGATATCGGCGTAACCTCCGTATACCGTATGGCGTTTAACATATACCCTCATCGTGTATACGCCGGAATTGATGATATCGTCCGCCGTAATCAGCGCGTCTTCATAATAGTATTCAACTTCAAGACAATCGTCGGGGATTCCGAGTGACAGGTTTTTAATTACGCCCGCTCCCTTTAATTCGTCGTATATATCAATCTTCTCGCCTCTGTAATGAGCCTCGTAAACGCCTTCCTCGTAGAAATCCACATCATTTACATCAATGAGCTTCTTAACATCGAGCGGTACGCACGGATTATTTGTAAACACCGTATCCTCGTCGCCCTCAAAGAATTGCGGGATGATATTAAATATAGTTATTTCCGCGCTGAATTCGCCCGTATCAACCCAATCGTAGCATAGACCCGTTGTATTTTCGTCTCTTATAGGCACGGATACAGGCTCGTTTAATCCCGTGAAGTAGAATTTAAGCGTATCGGGTCTGGATTCATAGTAAAGCGTTGAGGTAATATGCTCGATTTCATACACGTCCTCTGAAATTTCAGTAACTTCTCTTCTGTAAATTTCTTCATCGTCTTCCGTCGTTACCTTGGTAATAATCCTCTGAATAATGGCGAGCTTAATCTGACCGTTATCACCAACGGGTTGATAGCCGCCGTATTCGTTGCCGACATAAGCGGTGACATCGTATATCTCGCCGCCGAAATCAATTAAGATATTCTCACGGCTGTATGTAAGATATAAGCTCTTGACTTCGTCATAACCCGTAAATGTTACCTCGACAGGCTGGCTGACAACATATTCCTCGGAATTTCTTCTGCCGAACGGAGTATCCTCAAGCGGGTCTATGAAGATATTATTAAGACCTCCGATATTTAAGGCGTTAATGATTTTTTCATTTATTATCACTCTGACATTTATAGGAATATATCCCGTATCGGACAGCGGAAGCCTTGCTTCAACGATGTATTCACCGCCCAGATAAGGCGTAATGCCGTTAAGACTTGCAAGATTCCACTCGATATTATCTTCAAATTCGTATACCGTAGAGTCTATTTCAAGCTCATAAGCTATCTTAGCTGCATAGCTTATACCGTTCTTTACATCGGTATCATACGGATTGAATGTAAATGTCGCTATGTAATTTTCGTCTTCTTTGCTATCGTAATTGAAAGCGGGGGTGCCGTCTGATAACAGAGGAATTGCCTTAAACTCGACATTGTCAAGACTTGCCGAGGTGATATTGACTGTCATTTCTACGGTCTGATAACCGCCTCTTTCCGTTCCTATTGTAGCGATTATCGGGTATTCGCCGCTTATTCCGCTTATTATGTTAACCTGCGTATATGCATCAAGCACGGCGCTTATATCCCAGCTTAACACATCGACATTCTCGGGCTGCATTTCTATAATCCTGTTATCAAGAGTGCCGCCCTCGTAAGCTACATAGATTTGTTCGGGATAGCTTTCCTGAATTCTCGGATCGGTAAATGTCAGTTTACCGTCTTCCGAGCCGAATATGCAGAGATCTAATGTCTTGGTCTGATTTGCTTCGGAAATAACGGTGTTTTCGATATCCAGAAGCGCCTCTTCGATATATACCTGCACATAGAATAACTGCGAACCGCATTTATCGTAATCGGTGTACGCCTTGACCGCGCAAATTTTACCTTTATACATATCGGGATTTGACCCGCTGTACAGCGATGTAATAGCGCTTATATCCCATCTTAGGGGCACTTCTATCTTAGTGATATTACCCTGCCCGTCACTGAACGACGCAAGCCCTCTAGACGGATAAATACCGACATCGGTAAAGTCCGCGCTTGTATAAGGATTAAATACCAATCCCGCGTCGGAGTCGTAAGTAATCGTATCGGTATTTTCGAATTCTATATCGTTCATTTCGGCAATAGCGGGCTTGACAACTATTTGCAGCTTCAGCTCCTGCGAGCCCGCTTGATATTTGCCCTCGTATGTGCCGCCGTTATAAAGAGCGGCAATATCGAATCCCGGTATTGTCCAGTCTGTAGACAAGACAATCTCGCCGTAGCCCGCTGTGCTTATGCGGGTCTTTTCGGGCATATCGTAGCCGTAAGGATTATTGATTTCGTATTTCTTGTATAATGCGCCTATATCAAGAGAGGGTATCTCGTCTTCGCTTGAATTTAATATCTGGAAATTATTTATTTCCATCTCGAGAACTTTAAGCTTTATTTTCGTGCTCTGATAGCCGCCGATTGCGTCTCCTATGATTAAATTAACCTGATCGTCGTATTCGGCGCCGCTGTTGTTAATCTCAAGCGGCATAAATTCCCATTTCAAGCCGTAGAAGTCAAAACTCTTACCGTCCTCAGTCAGCATTTCCACACTCGCGGGTAACACCGCCTCGTTGATCTCTCTGATGATAAGAGGATTCATTACGAGCCATTCGCCGTCCCAGTATACGCCGGTCGCCGTTGATTCTTTATTAAGACCATCATCCAGAGACTTGCCGTTATTTAACTTCGCGCCTTCAAAGGAAATGCTATCCATTACTGCGGGATTAATCTTGACATTGACATTAAATGTTCGTGGAGCATTCAATGAGTTAGGCACATTTACGGTAACGGTTACCTCGAGACCCTCCTCGTACGCGTTAAATCCCGCGAGGGAATATGCGTCCGTTATCGCGGTCAAATCCCATTCAAGGTTAATAAGGTCGCCGACCGCGTCGGGTTGCACCGTAATTACGCCCTCGGATGTAAGTATGGCTAGGTCGGGGTAATTATCAAGATTACCCGGGTCAATTCCGCCGTACGCCTCAAACTCTCTGTCAAGCGTATGCGACGAAATATCCGTGCCCGTTATCTCGATATCAAAATAAATATCGTCTCCGGGCAGCTTCTTGATTCTGCCGAAATAATCGTATATGTACGCTTGAATCTGATAAACGCCGTTCTCGTCTTCGCCTTCCAATTCTTCTAAATCCCAGAAGACTTCTTTTACTATACTGTTGCCTTCGCTTCCTATGGTTATAGTGTCATATGAGAGAATATGTTCAATGACATTAACGGACAAATCGTTCTTGTTAAAGCTCATACCCTGACTAAAAGCTTCAAGACCCGTGAATGAAATAGTAGGTTTCGGGAATGTAATCGAATAATCAATCCTATAACCTAGAATGTATGTGGTCGCTATTACCGTGCCTCCGTTCGAAGTGAGAGCGCTGAGGTCATAACTCCAGCCGGACACCTTAAAGAGCCTTTCGGAGCCGTCGCTGAACTCTAATGTCAGGCTATCAGGCATATTATTGTCCTGATAAATGGAGGATACATTCTTGGATGTAGGCTCGACCACTCCCGTAATCGTTACCGGAGTGTATGATATATGCAACGAATCGGCGCTGAATGTTACGCTCTTTCCTCCCGAAAACGCTACGCTTCCGATAAAGCTGTCGCCGATTGTAAAGGATATTTCATCAAAGACGAATTCTTTCGCGAGCTCTTCGGTGTTGTTGAAGAAAGTCTCTCTTATGTATTCCGAAATCGTATAAAACGCCTTGTAATTAAATATAAAGTTAAAAGATGTCAGCGTATTTGTAAGTCCGATACGCTCTTCCTCATCCGACGGTTCGTAATTCGTAATTCCCGTAATGAGCTTCACCATTTCAGCGTATTCGAAACCGAAATCGTATTCGGTATAGTAAAACGCGCCTTGCTGCGATTGCTCGATTAAATGTATCTTGCCGTTAGATTCAAGATAAGTCAGTCCTACTATAAATCTAGAATTTACATCGTACAGGTATACTTCTATTAAATCAAGCGTGCCGTCCGCCGCGCTGAAACCTAATTTCGCATCGTATTTTATTTCGGTACCGGCAGGATTAAAGGATAAATCAAGCTCTATCTCTTCTCCCGTAATATTACTAAGCGTGCCCTCTATAAGCGTAAGCAAATCGGGTTGAGCGGTTACAAGGTCAAGCGAGCCCTGCATCATAACGCTGAATACCTCGACATCTTCGGCATCGGTATAACCCGCAAGACCGGCAGGTACAGGAATTATAGGCGCCGGACCTACGCTGATATCGTCGGCGTCTAAGATTAATTCCATACCGCCTATTCTAAGATGCGCGTAAATGCTGTTAAAGTCGTAATTGTCGCGTTCTACGACTATGCCGAGATTATCGATATCCAGCGGCAGGTCAATTCCGAAAGCGGCGAAAAACTCCCTGAATCTCTCGGAATCAAAATCAATCTCGATGCTGTCCGTATCAAGACTGATACCAGGAGCCATAAGCCCGAGCAGAGCGAATATCGACGAGACATCTCCGCTCAATATGCCTTCGGAGGGCGCTTCAGGCTCTTCTTGGTCTTGGTCTTCTACGGAAAGTTCTTCGGCAAGAGAATTTATCAGTTCAGTGAGAGCCGAGGCTTTCATTTTAATCTGACCGGCGTTAATCTCAGACAAATCCGCGTAAATATATTCGTCGCTTCCTCTGTAATAAATACTGATTTCCCATTTGTCGGGCATACCCAATTTAACAAGCAACTCGCTGTCGTCGGGAGACAACAAATTGAGCTTTGACCTTATCTCGAAATCGAATACATATTCGGTCTCGATAAAAGAAGAGCTTATATTAATTCCGCCTACGGGAGTTATGAATTCGCCCTCGCTTATATCTAAGGTCAAAGAGCCTTTTATGCTGACATTTGTTGGGCTGTATTCGGTGTAATCCTCGATTTTGGCGGGGATAGTGAATACTCCCGTGCCGTTTTTCACATTAAAGGCCGTCAGACTGAATACGGTGTCGACATTATTGTCATAGCTGAATTTCTTAAATACGCCGTCGTCTATTTCGACGGTCAAATTAACGGAGCTGTATTTCTCCAGCTCTTGGTCTAAGTCGTCGGGAGTAATGCCTATAATCTGAAAGAGGTCTTCGGCGTAAGCGATGTCGTATTCCGCGGTAAGAAAATTAAATATCGTATCAAACGCCTTTTTAAGGTCAAGCGTGAATACCAGCGTCTCGACATCATCTTCAGTCGAATAACTGACACTGCTGATAAATGAGGCTAAGAGATTTCTTAATACTTTGTTTTCGGAGACGCCCTCCATATCGAGCGGAGCCATAATATCCGAGAGATATAAATTGCTTATGTAGAATTTCTCCGAACTTTCCCCGCCGTTTACGGGCAGATTAAGATATAATACTCCCTCCTGATAATAAATGCCGACATACACCGAGGAGTTCTTGGTTACTTCGAAAAACACCGTGTTTTCGTCATTCCTCTCTTTGGCGCCTGTCGGCTCGATATTCGCTCTTAATACGAAGTCGTATATTCCGTCGCTTATCTCTAATTTCGCATTCGCTTGTATGTAAATTACTTCGTCGGTATTAATATCAAAATTACTTTGTTCTAACGATTCGAGCACCATTGATACCGCTTCTAATACCGTCTTTTTTTCAGTCTCGGGCTCGGGTGAAGGCGTGGGCTCGTTTTTGTCGCAGGCTGTAAATACCAAGGAGATTAACAGTACCGTTACAACTATAATTAAAATATTAATTTTTTTTCTAATCATAATTCCTCCACCGAGCAATTCTAGCGGTATTATAATAATAACATTCAAGTACCACAATGTCAATAATAATATATTATACATAATATCGGCATGGTATTTATTATATTACTATATATAGTACTATTTATGATAATAGATGATAACGGTTATCAATATGTTGTATTACAGTCGAAAAATAAAAAAAAGAGACCGCGTAAAGCGGTCTCTTATTGTTATGAATGCATTATTGAACCGGGGTCCATTTAGCATACAGTTCCGCTCCGCCCTCGGGCATAACGGTTTCTTCGAATTCTTCGCTGAATTCATCGTCTAAATACCAGCCGTCGAACTCATAATCTTCTCTTGTCGGAGTGGGAAGAGTTATGGGCTCTCCCGCATAAGCCTGTATGTAAGAAATGTCATCATCATTATAGAGATTCCGCAAATATATGGTCTCGCCAAAGAAATCATAGAGCATTTCTTGGATTAATTCAATTACTTCAGCGGCCTTAGTTTCGGGGTCATCAATAAGATTGTCATAATCTTCGGTGTTTCCGATTTCTTTATACTCATCATCGAAGTCATCTTCGTCTATTTCATAGCTCCAGCTGAATGTGAAGTCTGAAAGCGTAAGGTCAATCATATCTTCATCAAGTAATGTTACCGTTAAGTTAAAGCCGTCAAGATAACCTTCCTGCGGAATAATGGTGAATACCGCTTGGGCGTATATTACATCTACCAATTCCGTCTCTCCTTCAACTTCTTCTTCTTGGATTATGCCCGCCGCAAGCGCATATTGAGTCTGTTCGTCATCGTTTTCGGATATCGAGAATTCGACAAAATATCTGATTTCGTTCTCGATTTTCTCATACAGACCATCCTCGTCTTCTTCATATCCGGTGATAGCGTATCTCGTGCCTTCATACTCTTCATCGTCAATCAGCACATAATTCTCGCCGACTTTCTTGTATTCGCCTTCATCATCCTCGCCAAAGACAGGAGAGTATTTAGTGCCGTCAAAGCCATCTTCGTATTTTGCATATTCAACGATTAAGGCATAGAGCTCGGCTCTTGCGCCGGTGAAATTATCTGCATCGTCATAGTTCAGCCATGCGGTAATCAGGACATCTTCGGGGATCTCCGCATCTTCAATGCCCAATGTGTTAATAGCGTTCTCGATGAATTCTTTGTCTAATGTTAAAACGCCGTCTACTACCTGGTCGGGCAGGCTGGTGATAATTCCTATTATAGCGTTGATGTCTATCGGCTCGCTCTCTTCCTCTTCTTCGCCGTTATCTAACATTTTATCAAAGTTGGGAAGTTTAATGGAATCCAAATCGTCGATTATATTCTTAACAAAATCAATCGCGTCCTGAATTTCGAATGTCTTCATATCGTAGACGGGGTTATCTTCTTCATCGTAATCGTCAAATAACTTAATGAATACATCGCCGTCAAAGATGTCGACTTTCAGCTTGGTTATATATTCGGCTTCTTCTTCGCCTTTAGTCTCTATAAATATAAAGCCTTCAGCCTCGGTGAGCTTAAAGGGATTGATGTCCGTCTGGACTATGAATTTAATATCGGATCCATTATATAAGAATTTACCGGAAGTATTGACATTTAACGGACTGAAGAATTCATAACCGTCTATCTCCGGCACCTCGAAATCAATACTGAATTCATCGCCTGCGGGCGCTAAATCAATATTGATGCCCGCTTGAAGGTCGAGCGCGTTGACTTCAATGCCGTTCTCTTTCGCAGCTTTATCGGCGTCGTTCAGATAGAAGGTAAACGAGGGAACATTCAGGTCGATTCCGAAATTGGTAAGCCCTTGGTTGGAATCAACGGATGCAAGAACATGTAATTCAAAATCCGGAATATCGATTTCGGTTATCTTAAAGCCATCGACTCCGAATAATTCCGAAATAACCGATTCAATACCTTCTTCGTAATCCGAAAGCGCGCCTAGCACGGGAGGAAGCAAGGAATTGAGCAGGGGAGCGTTGATAGTGAAATCATATGTAGTAACAGTACCCGACTTGGTCGTCTGAACATCGGAGAATGCTATTGACGCGTATGAAATATATTCGCCTATCAAATCTCTAAGGCTGATGTCATTCTGTAAGAAAGACAGGAAGCCTTCCTCGGGGCGGTCAAATCCGTCCATGGTGTTTAACAGATTGAAGCCGTCTATGTAGCGCTTAATATCTTTACTGGGAATATCCAGAATAAACGCTTCGTCGGCGCCGTTATAATAGAAACCTAATATCAAATCGGCATCATCGGCGTCCGCTGCCTTCTCCGTGATCTCGAAAGCAAGCTTATTGTCGTCGTTTGCTTCCGCATCTTCGGTGATATCCACATTGGCTTTAAGACTGACCAGATATTCTTTACCGTTAACGGTAGCATAGAATTCTATATCCGCCTCTAACCTCTCCGTAAGGTCGCCCACGCCGTTAATTCTCTGGTCAAGACCGGCGAGAATTTCATTTAACGGTGTAAGATAATCTTTACCGGTACTAGGGGACGGGGTAGGCTCTTCATCTTTGTCTTTGTTACATGCCGCAATTGAGAGCACTAGCGCAAAGACTAAGATAAGAACAAGTATTACCTTGAAATTAATCTTTTTCATTTTAATCCTCCTCAGGTTATTATCGATTATTTAATTATACAATAGCGTTATTTCTTTGTCAATAACAATCTATAGCTGACATTTTATGGAAAATTATGTTATTTGTTACGAACAAAAGGAACGGCGCCATATAATTTATGACAGCTTTTTCTTGGTTGTGAAATTAATCTGATACATAATTAAAGGCGGTGCAAGCACCGCCTTTATAATCTGCGTTTTATTAATAGCTGTAAGTAGAGGTAAACGATATCGTAATGTCAGCTTCGATTGTTAAAGGGACAAGACCGAATACAGTGTCCACAATGGTTTCGGGAGTTAATGATAATCCCTCGATACCTGCAAGAATTGCAGCTAACGGTGTATAGATCGCGTCTATATCAATAATTCTCGATACTTCCTCTTGTGTAATAGAAAATCCCATTGTATGCGTACCCTTAATCTTATCGAACTTCTTCTTGGCATAAGAGATCTCCAGATTGACATTGCCGAGATCAATAAGACCGTCATCACCGAAAAGATATTCGTCTATATCATCGGAATCAGTGCCGCCCGCTACGCCTTCAACGATGTCTTCGACAGCTTCGGGAACTACGACTTCTTCGCCGTTAAATATAATTTCGCCGGCAAACAAATTATCGACAAGCTCATAGACTTGGTCAAATATAAATCTTAATCCTTCTTTACCGGTAAACGATACTTCGTTATTCTTGGAGATTTTAGACGCCTTTACTTCATACATATGTAATAAATCGAACGGAATGGAAAGTCCCAAATCGTCCATTGCGTCCTCTACCGCTTCTTTTGAAACGATTATCGGCTCCTCAAGGTCGTCCGTGTTGGCAGAAAAATCCACAAGGTCGATATTGACTTCGCCGGATAATACATAATCTTCGCCAACCGCCTCAATCTTGCCTTCAGCGGGATTGTTCATCAATATGGTGCCCTCTCCGAGTAAATCGAGAACATCGCTCGGCAGGGATATTCCCATTCCGCTTAAAATGCCGGATAAAACAGTAGAGAATGTGGAATTAATGCCCGAGAGCTCAATTTTCTTAACTTTAATTGCAAATTCGTCTATCGCGTTTTTAGACTTATACTTTCTGTCAAGTGTGAAATTGACTGTTAACACCACATTATTTCCAATCGTAGCGCCCAAATCCATCGCGGTGGTAACGGTGATGTCGTCCGTAACGGACTTGGTCGTTGCTTCCTTCCAACTGGTTTCGGCTGCCACATAAGCGTCGGGACCGGACGCAGCGCACCCGCCGAGGCCTAATATCAATGACAGTGTAAGTACTGCTGATAATGCTAGTAGCATTATTCTGGTTATTGTTTTCTTCATAGAATCCTCCATTTGTCCTTTTTAATAATTAAAATAATACACTATACGCCCTGAAAAGTCAATAACCTTTTTTTAGCCTTAAATCAAGCTATTAAAGGGCTTAAAGTATTTTGAATTGCCCTGCTATCAATGCTATAATAGCTGATAATGAGAGCCCTTATAGTATATAACGATTATTATTTTTCTCCGGCGGCGCGCTATTGTGCCGACAGATTGTCAAGCGCCTGCAGAAAGAAAGATATTGAAGTATCTGCGGTGAGCGGCGCGCGCCTTATACTTGATGACAGTTTATTAAAAGGCGTCGATTTTGTCCTTATGAGGAGCAAAGACCCGTCGCTTGCGAAATTTTGCGAAAATACGGGAATCCGGGTATTTAATTCGTCCGACGCGTTAAGGATATGCGACGACAAGTCCGAAATGAGCGTTATGCTCGGGGGCGCGGGCGTAAGAAGACCTATGACGATTATAAGTCCCGAGACTTACGGCAATCCCCCGGGTAAAGATTTTCTGATATCGGCCGCTAATATTCTTAAATACCCTTTTATCATCAAGAAAGCGAAAAGCTCTCTCGGAAAAGGCGTTTATATGGTATCGAATCGGGAGGAACTAGCGCGCTTTTACCAATGCAAAGACAAGATGATATTCGAAGAATATATCAGGGCGGATGAAGATATAAGGGTATTTGTAATAGGGGATAGAATAAGCGGCTGTATGAAGCGGATGCCTCCCGCGGGCGAATTCAGGACTAATATCGAACAAGGCGCCAAAGGGAGCAAAGTTGCGATAAGCGACGAAGTCAGGGCGCTCGCAATCTCCGCCGTAAGGGTAACGGGCGCGGATTACGCGGGCGTAGATATTATCGATACCTTAGCGCCCAGAGTATTGGAAGTGAACGCCAACGCGAATTTTATGAGTCTGGACCAAGTAAACGGCGCGGACACGGCAAAGGATATAATAGACTATATTATCAAGGTGATGAAATGATAGACACGCATACACACACGATGTTTTCGGACGACAGCATGGAGCAACCTGGGAGATTAATAGAAACGGCGATTGAAAGAGGGATTGCTTATCTTGCGATTACCGACCATGTGGACAGGGATTATTTATTCGGCTCGTTACGAAAAGTCAAGCAGATAGATTTTCACTCTTATATTAAGGAAATGCTTATACTAAAAGAGCGCTATAAGGATAAGATTACGCTCGCGATAGGCGCGGAATTCGGCTATTCGCCCGAGGCCAGTGATATGTATTCGGATATAAACGCGAAATATCCCAATCTTGACATCGTGATTAATTCCGTCCATACCGTCAATTGCAGGGACGCGTATTTTCCCGATTTTTTTGACGGATTGAGTAAAGAAAGCGCGTATCTTTCATATCTTGACGCGGTAAAAAACAGTATCGACGCCCCTTACGATTACAATGTCATTGCGCATATCGGCTATGTGACGAGAAACGCGCCCTACCTTGATAAGGCGATGAAATATAATGATTATAAAGACATAATAGACGAAATATTGCTGAATATCATCAATAAAAATAAAGCGCTTGAAGTAAATTCCAGGTCTGTATCGCATGATTCGCCCTTTATGCCGTCTAAAGAAATACTCGTCCGGTATAAAGAGTTAAAGGGCGAAATGGTTACTTTCGCGTCCGACGCGCATATCGCCGCAGATGCGGGCAAAGGCTATAAAGATGTCACGGATTTCCTTACAAAAATCGGCTATAAGCATTTGACCGCTTTTGTTCAAAGAAAACCCGTTTTTTACGATATTTGATAGGGTATTATTTTATTAGCGCTCTCAATAAACAGACCCTGATAAGAGTCTGACCGAATGCCGCTAGCGGCATTTGCGTTTGGTCGAAGAAGAGGAGCAATCGACCGAAAGAAAGACAGTAGCCTGAAAGGGTATTGTCGGGAAAAGGTCGCGTTGCGACGAGTTAGAGCGGTATAGCAATTTCGCCGTCCGTCGAGGACGGCGGAACAGCCTCAATCCTTATCTTTATTCCTTATTTTAGAAACTCTTTTCTTAGTAAGATACAACGAAAACTTTTTAGGCATAATGGATGTATCCTTTAAGATGTATTTCTTGTACCATTTTTCTCTTCTGTACAGTTTTTTGGCGTCGCGAAGTTTTGACGAGAGTAACTTTAATTCCATTCTCTTGAGCCTTCTCTGCTCCGCTTTCAGACGCCTTGATTCGAGAAACTCCAGAATATGCTCCATTTCCTTGGCGTTTAATTTATACTTGGATAGGAATACGGCAAGCCCCGATACCAGCATAATTACGGGCAATCCGAACATCATAAGGCGTATCAGCCACAGTCCTTGCAAGGATATTTCGGGTAAATTGCCGCTTTCGAGGTTGACGCCTTTAATGCCAGCAGCGGACAGGCATACGCCGAGCAATAACACTATCGCGGCGTTAAGAATCCTCCACATCATAGTGTTCGCCGAGAATACGACGCTCGCCGTACGGTTGCCGAGCTTGTATTCGCCGTAATCCGTGATGTCGGTAAGCATTGACTGGCTTGCGGTCGCGAGCCAGCCTCCGCTGAACAGCATCAATACCGACACCGCGCAAAGCAGCGTTATGCTGCTAACTCCGAATATCGCTATGATTACGAGCATGAGGGCGTAACCGAGGATTGACGACAGCGCCGCGATGACAAGAATCGCCCTTATCGAAAGGTTTTTGGCAAGCCACGGATACGTAAATACCGCTATTCCCTGTCCTAATCCCGCAACCAGCGTGAACAAACCGAAATACCTGATGTCGCCGTAGTCAAAAGCGAAGAAGTAAATCGCGAAATTATTAGTCAGGGCGCCCGCCATATTGATTAACAAAAAGCTGAAGAAATACGCTATCAGCTGATCGTTGCTAAAAAGACTCTTGAATAAATCCTTGAATTTGATAATGTCGCTGTCGACTATATGCACTTCTTTATTTAAGATAAACACGCAAAGTCCGCCGAGGAGCATAACTACGGACACAACCGCCGCAAGGGCGAAATAGGCGGAGGGCTCGTATTCGCTGCCGTAGAAATATGTGAAGAAAAACGGCACTCCCGCCGCAATTAAGCCCGAGCCCAGACCGGATGTCGTCTTGGCGAGCGAGGTCATCTGATTTCTGATGCCCGTATTATTTGTCAGCGCGGGCAGGAACGCCCACGCCGATATATCAAGAGCGAGATTCGCGATCTCCCATATCGCATAAAAGGACAGATAGAATACATATTTCGCGTAATCCGTCGCGGAGAGGTTATAAAACATCGAGAGCAGCGCTACGACGCTCAAGATTACCGTACCCATAATCCAGGGACGGTATTTCCCCAGCCTGCTTCTCGTATTGTCTATCATAGTACCAACAAGCGGCGAAGCGAATCCGAACAAAAGCCTCGTTACGGCGAAAACAGCGCCGACTATCACGGCGTTTAAGCATATGACCTGCGTAAGGAAGAACATATAATAAATATTTACGAGGGTATTTGCCGCGTCTTTACCGAAAACGCCGAAAGAAAAAGACGCTTTATCGGATAAGCGCAATTTATCTATGCCCATTGTTAAATCTTTCGCCATAGAAATATTCTAGCAAATTAAATATATTAAATCAATATGAATAAACGGGATTAAATGCAATTGCCGATTGCGTCGCCGATATCGGATGTAGACACTGTCTTTTCGCCTGCCCTTGCGATATCCGCGGTTCTTAATCCTTTCTTCAAGACTGCTTTAACAGCGTTTTCGATGCAATCCGCCGCCTCGGGTAAATCAAAAGAATACCTCAGCATCATGGCGGCCGAGAGAATACACGCCATGGGATTTGCCATTCCCTTGCCCGCGATGTCGGGAGCAGAGCCGTGAATGGGCTCATACATTCCGAAACTCCCTTCGCCGAGGCTTGCCGACGGCAGCATTCCGATAGAGCCGGTGAGCATAGACGCCTCGTCCGAGAGAATGTCGCCGAATAGGTTCTCCGTGACTATCACATCGAATTGTCTCGGGTTTCTGATAAGCTGCATCGCGGCGTTATCTACAAGCAGATTGTTAGCTTTAAGGCTTGAATTCTGCGTTTTGTTATCAAAAATTCTCCGCCAGAGCCTCGAGGTCTCCAGTACATTAGCCTTGTCCACGGATGTGATTATGCCGCTCCTTTTATTAGCGATTTTTATCGCGACATCTATAATTCTTTCAATCTCGTGCGCGGAATAGGTCATCAAATCATTCGCAGTATCGCCGTCCGTCCATTTCCTGCCGAAATATATTCCGCCCGTCAGTTCTCTTACAATCATAATATTCAGACCGCCGGAGACTATTTCGCTTTTCAGCGGACAAGCGTCAATTAATTCTTCGAATAGATAAACGGGTCTTAAATTAGCGAACAGGTTAAGTCCGCCCCTTAGCCTGAACAGCGCCTGTTCGGGTCTTAAACTCTTATCGATATTATCCCATTTGGGTCCGCCTATCGCGCCGAAAAGAATACTGTCGCACTGCTTAATTCCATCAAACGCCCCATCCGTAAGCGGCGTCTTATACTCGTCGTAAGAGCTTCCGCCTACGAGAAAATACCTGAAATCAAATTGAATATTAAATTTATCCGAAATTTTCTTTAAGACCTTAACCGCTTCAGCGGTTACTTCCGGCCCTATTCCGTCTCCGCCAAGCACGGCAATATTGTATATCATTTCAGTTCCTTTATCGAATTTATCAGTCCGCCCGCGTCGATTATTTCCCTTAAAAATTCGGGAAACGCAGCGGCTTTATATGTTTTATCCGTGGTGATATTTCTGATCTCGCCGCTGGTTAAATCCACCGATACTTCGTCGCCCTCGCTGATTTCTTCCGCGGCATCATTTGACTCCAATATCGGCAGACCGATATTAATGGAATTTCTGAAAAAAATCCTCGCGAAAGACTTAGCGATTATACAGCTTATTCCCGCGCCTTTAATAGCGATAGGCGCATGCTCTCTCGAGGAGCCGCAGCCGAAATTCTCGCCGCCGACTATGATATCGCCCTTAGCGGCTTTTGCAGCGAACTCCTTATCGATGTCTTCCATACAATGCTCCGCGAGCTTGGCGGGGTCGGAAGTCGTTAAATGCCTTGCGGGGATAATGACATCGGTGTCTATGTTGTCTCCGAATTTATGTACTCTGCCTTGTAATCTCATATTAATCCTCGGGTACGGCTATATAGCCGCGTATAGCGCTTGCCGCCGCAACTGCGGGGCTGGATAGATAGACCTCGGAAGAAATGTCGCCCATTCTGCCCGTAAAATTCCTGTTGGTCGTAGCGATTGCCCTTTCTCCGGCTGAAAGTATGCCCGTATGTCCGCCCAGGCACGGTCCGCAGGTCGGAGTGCTGACCGCGCAGCCTGATTCGATAAAAGTCTCAATATAACCCAGTTTCAGCGCATCCAGATATATTTTCTGTGTCGCCGGGAAAATCAGGACTCTGACGCCTTTCATAACTTTATTGCCCTTTAATACCTCCGCCGCCGCCTTTAAGTCATTGAGCCTTCCGTTAGTGCAGGAGCCGATGACGACCTGATCGATTTTTATATCCTTTAATTCTTCCGCGGGTGCGGTATTGTCCGGAGAATTAGGGCAGGACACCGTATACGGTATCGAGCTCAAATCGATATCGATTATTTCGTCGTAGAGAGCGTCAATGTCCGCCTTATATACAACGGGCGTTCTCGTCGAATGCTCCTTGATGTAATCAAGGGTTATATCGTCCACTTCAAATATCCCGTTCTTCGCGCCTGCCTCAATCGCCATATTCGCGACCGTAAATCTGTCGTCCATATTAAGGCTCTTAACCCCCGTACCAGTAAACTCCATTGACTTGTAGAGCGCGCCGGATACGCCGATTCTGCCGATTATATGCAGTATCAGGTCCTTGCCCGATACTTTTTTTGTAAAACTTCCGGTCAGATTAAATTTTATCGCGGAGGGCACTTTGAACCAGCATTTGCCGCTTGCCATAGCCGCCGCCATATCCGTGCTGCCGACGCCCGTGCTGAACGCGCCGAGCGCCCCGTAAGTGCAGGTATGCGAATCCGCGCCGATAACGGCGTCGCCCGCGACGACAAGACCCTTTTCGGGAAGCAGCGCGTGCTCTATGCCCATCTCGCCGATCTCAAAGTAATTTATAATGCCCTGCTCCCTGGCGAATTTCCTCATCACGGCGCATTGCTCCGCCGATTTAATGTCTTTATTAGGCGTGAAATGGTCGGGGACAAGGCTTATTTTCCCCGTATCGAAAACGCGTTCCGCGCCGGATTTGACAAATTCCTTAATCGCGACGGGCGCCGTGATATCGTTGCCCAGCACCATATCAAGGTCTGCGTGTATGAACTCGCCCGCCCGGACGCTTTCCTTTCCCGAATGCGCGGCGAGGATTTTTTGAGTCATGGTCATGCCCATATCAGTTCTCCAAGCTCTTAGCGTAACTGTACGCGGAATTTAGCGCGTTAAGACACGCCCTGATGCTGGAATCCACAATATCCGTGCTCGCGCCTCTTCCGTGATACGACCTGCCGTCGACATTAAGCCTTACATCCGCCATTCCGATAGCGTCTTCGCCCTCGGTAACCGCGCTGATGTGATAGGATTCAAGCTTGAACTCAATGCCCGTCAGCTTTTCAAGCGCTCTGAACGCCGCGCCTACCGGGCCGTCGCCTACTGCGACATCTTCTCTTTTTTCGCCGCCTACTTTCAGGCGGATATTGGCGGTAGCCGTAATCGAATCGCCCGAGTTAATAACAAACCTGTCAAGCGTAAAATGCATTGTGTCGGGTTCGCCCTTTGCCATAGCGAGCACTTCTATATCTCTGTCGTCGATGATTTTCTTTCTGTCGGCAAGGTCTTTGAACTTGATGAATATCTCATTGATTTCCTCTTTGCTGAAATTAAAGCCCATCTCCTTTAATCTCTCTTCTACGGCGTGCTTTCCGGAATGCTTGCCCAAGACCATACGGCTTTTAGGCAATCCGATGTCCTCGGGTCTCATTATCTCGTATGTTTCGCGGTTAGCCATAATGCCGTGTTGATGAATTCCCGCCTCGTGCGCAAACGCGTTCTCGCCGACAATCGCCTTGTTTATCTGCACCATTTTGCCCGTGGCCAGCGTAACCATACGGCTCGCCGCGTAAATCCTGTCGGTGTTTATAGAGGTCTCGGCGCCGTACTCGTCGCGTCTCGTTTTCAGAGCCATTACGATCTCTTCGAGCGCGGCATTACCCGCCCTCTCCCCGAGACCGTTTATCGTGCATTCGACCTGTCTTGCTCCCGCTTTTACCGCAGCGAGCGAATTCGCGACCGCAAGCCCCAAATCGTTATGGCAATGCGTTGAAATTATAGCCTTGTCGATATTCGGAACATTATTTACCAGATAGCGTATGAGGTCTGAATAGCTCTCCGGCGTAGCATATCCCACGGTATCGGGAATATTGACGACCTGAGCGCCGCTTTTTATCGCGGTCTCTATGACTTTAGCGAGATATTCGCGATCCGAGCGGCTCGCATCCTCCGCGGAGAATTCCACATTTGGACATAGATTTCTTGCGTAAGCGACCATTTTGGCGGTGTGTTCGAGGACTTCTTCCCTAGTCATTTTCAGCTTGTACTGAAGGTGTATGTCGCTCGTCGCGATGAATGTATGTATCATAGGGCTTTTCGCGCCTTTTACCGCCTCCCAGGCTCTGTCTATGTCGAGAGTAAGCGCGCGGGACAGCGATGCGACCGTCACATTATTGATTTTCTCCGATATCGCCTTAACGGACTGAAAATCGCCTTCGGACGCTATGGCGAAACCCGCTTCGATGACATCGACGTTAAGCAGTTCAAGATGCTCCGCTACCTTTAACTTGTCGTTTAAGTTCATCGAACATCCAGGCGCCTGTTCGCCGTCTCTTAATGTCGTATCGAAAATCCTGATCTTATCCATGTCATTTATCCTCTCTCATTTAATATGGAAATAACCCATTATAATATATTAATTTTTGCTATATTATCACCCTTCAATAACAATGTCAAGTGTTTTCCGCCGGTCCGTCAGGATAGCAGAAGTCTTTTTCCGTTGCCCTCGACGGACAACGGCAAGGCAATACCGCTTTAACGACGCCTTTTTCGCGTTAGCGCCCCGCAATAAACAGACCCTGACAAGAGTCCGACCAAATGCCGCTTCAGGCATTTGGTCGGAGATAAGGAGCAATCGGCTAATAATAAGAGATTAGGCGCAACCTAATCTCGTAAAAGAAGCCGCATGCCGGAAAGACGCCGTTAGAGCGGTGTCACATTCAGCTGTTCGTCATATAACAGCGGAATAAATCCTCTTAAAATTCGGTCTTGCGACGGAGTCCATAAAGTACGCCGAGCGCGTCGCGTTGCGTCTCCTGTTAGAGTTAAGCATACGGATTATTCTGTCCGCGGTAGTTACGCCTATGCCATGACCGTAATAAAGGGAATCGGGAAGCACTATGACATTCTCGCCCTGAAGTTCGGGCGTTTTAGGGTCGACATCGGGGTTATTGAAATAACCTCTGTCGCCGATAATCACATCGTCTGAGCGGCGCGGTATACCGACTTCCCTTATGAGCGGCGGCAGATTATGCCAATTCATCAGGTATATCTTATCGAATTTATTGTTATAAATCGCTTCGGGAACGGCGCTCAATAGCGCTTTTAAGTACACGATCGGCATTGCGGTGGCGCATTCGGTAGCGTAAAGGCGTCCGTTAATAAAGATATCCCTTATTGCGTCGGAGGGTCTGACATCCTCCCTCAATCTGAATCCGCCGTTAGATGTCCTGATCCAATATTTCGGGTTGCACCTCGATTTATGAAATACTGCGAAAGAAAAGCCGCTTTTGGCGAGTTCCACCGAGGCGTTTACGATTTCTTTTCTCAATTTAACCTCGAACCTCAATTGTTCGTGGTTGTCATAGCGGTATTTTTCGCCGCTTGAATGAAGTTCGTTTAGGATTTTCCATTCAATGGACGGACGCGAATATTCGCTGAATTCGTTTATGTCCAAAATATCGCCTGATATAATAATCATACTTCCTCCGATTGAGATTTCATTTGCTTTATCTGCTCGTCAATCGGGGATTTAATCCATTTGCGCCAGGTGAGAAAATCCTTGCTTCTCATTTTCAGCGAGTATTCCGAAAGCGCCTTTTTTTCGTCATCGTCCAGGGGCTTGAACGCTGCGAGGCATTCCTCTTCATTCTCGTCTTCGGGCTTGAGCGGTTGCGGTTCATAACCCTTAAAGCCTTTATTGATATATTTCCGTTCGTAATCGGCTTTTACGGGTACGGGTCTTGAAGAATACTGGTTACTCTCTTCGGTAAAATAAAGATACGGGTCGTTTTCTGCAATCCAATTATTAAAAGCCTCGTATTTTTCAAGGTTAGTAAGCGATTGGTCATACAGTGAATCGATATTGAGAAGCTCTAACGTCAAAGCGTTATCTTTAGCGTCATCGGATTTGAGCATCTCGGCGATTAATGAAAGCGCCTCGGGCGATTTGCTCTTAAAATACGCCCACACAAGGTCGTTAACATACCTGCCGCGCCTGTTTCGGGAAAAAATCAAATCGCGCACTTTAATAAGAATTTCCGTCTCGGAATATGTATTAATAAGTACGCTCGCCGCGACATCCAATATCTGTTCGTAATCGTCGTCTTCAACTTCGTCCGGAGCGCCGGTGTCGAAAATCCATTTCAGCACCTCCCTGCCCGAGCGGTTATCGCTTAAATAATCAATACCCTGATAATTGCCTTTAGGCAGGAAAATCTGGTTAATTATCCCGAGCGCCGCCATATTCTTGTGGTTAAGATACCGAAAAAGCCTGTATTTTGTAATGAGCGGCAGAATAATATAAAAAGCGGCAAAACTTAAATTGACATCGTTAATAAGATTAACCGCTTCCCATTTATCAGTCATTAAGAGATTTTCATAATAGCTTAACAGCTTATCCGCGCCCTCTTTGATCCTGATTCTGTCAAGATAAGACAATTCATTGTTATCCATTACGACCCTTTCCCCTTATAAGTCTTAATGTATAATATTAATTACGGGTATAAATGTTTCCCGTGAAAAAAGCCGCCATTACGCTATAATCATAATCAAATGAGGGAAAGCGAAAGCGACAAATGAGCGGATGTAACTTAAATATGCAACAGCTAGCGGCGAGCCGCGTAACATAATTCGGTGCTCGATTTCGGAGCCGGATAGCGACAAGCAAAGGGGAGACATTGCAAAAATACGGGCAGAATGCCCGTATTTGCAATGCGACTATAAGCGCGGTCGCTATCTGTGCTGTGACCAAAGCGTTAATACAATTTTATTTTTTATCGGTTAGGGTATTCAAATTTTCGGTAGGTGTATTAAAAATCACAAAGGGGTATTCAAATCGCTGAAAGTGCCGTAGAATGAGCGTTTTACGCAACCAGTAATTTCCCAAAGTAATGGAATTGCTACTACGGCAACTAAGGTAAATGGTGTGATGCAAAAAATATATTTTATAGCTATTGACAATACGTAACATGTTGCTTATAATATAGATAACGCAACATGTTATGTATATGGATGAAATACAAATGAACGAGTTACAACAAAAGGCTTTTATTTTTAATACGATATTTACCTTGTGGACAATAGTCAAGCAAATAGACACGAAAATGAGAAATTATTTTAAGGATTTCATTATCGGCGGGAATTCCCGCCGATAAAATTTTGCTCTTTTTGGTTAGGAGTCAACATTCTAAGCGATGAGTGTGGGCGCTTGGAATTGTAGTAGCCTTCAATATATTCAAATACAGACAGCTTCAGTTCCTGTAAAGATGAATAGTTTCTGCGGTTAATCTCTTCATGCTTTAGATATTTAAAAAAGCTTTCGGCTACGGCATTGTCATAAGGATGGCCTTTTTTAGAAAAAGACTGAACGACATTTAAGTCGTCAAGCAATTTTCTGAAAGAAAAAGAATTGTACTGACTGCCCCTGTCGGAATGGAACATAAGGCCATAAGGAGCTTTTCTTGACCTATATGCCGAAAGAAAGGTTTCAATTACCAAAGCTGAATCGGGCCTGCCGGAAATGTTGTAGGCAATCACTTTTCTTGAAAACAAATCAATAATGACACAGAGATAATAGAATTTGCCGGATACCTTAATGTAAGTAATATCGCTTACCCATACGGTATCGGGAGCAAGCTGATTAAACTGTTGCTTTAAATGATTGTCATATTCGTTTTGGTCATTATACGCCGAATAATTTGGTTTTTTTGTAGATATAGGCGGCAAATTCATTTGTTTCATAAGGCGGTACACTCTTCCGCAGCTTATGTCAATGCCATAGTCACGTTTAAGCAAATAGTGAATTTTGTACATTCCGAGTCTCTTTTTGTGTTCGGCATAGATATTGAGAATGTAAGATTTAATCAGCTGATTCTCATTGGTTCTTTTAGAGGGCTGAGAGAAAAAGTGTTTGTAATACGTGCTGCGGTTAACTCTTAAAACCCTGCAAAGTGTTTTAATCGCATGCTGAAACCTCAGTTTGTAAACAGCGTCTAATCTTTGTTTGAGTGTGGCGTGAATATGGCAATCGCTTTTTTTAATATGAGGTTCTCCTCTTCAAGTTGAGCATTGCGCTTTTGAAGTTCTTTGATCTGTTTTGCCGTTAAAACGGTATCAGCGTCAATTCTTACTTCAGAATATTGTTTGATCCATTTGTTGAGTGCTGAAAACGAAACGCCATACTCCTTATTGAGTTGAGACTGTGTTTTCCCATTGTGGTAAAGAGTAACAATTGTTTTCTTGAACTCTTCGGTGTATTGATTGTGCTTCTTTGATTCCATAAATATTGTTCTCCTTTATGTATACTTTATTGTAACCCATATCATATTTTGTGTCTACTTTTATAGGATAAGTCCAGTGTTTGTCGAACTCGGAGCGAACGGCAGAGAACCTAAACCTTTCCTTAGAAATGCCGTGGATAACAATCAGGACAGCATAAACAAGGCAATAGTGGAATCTGTATCAAAGAGCGTGGGGAAAAAGATGTGAGGTTGCGATGGATATACTTGAGAGCATATACAAGCACTTGTCTTCCGACAGCGATGTAAAGGTAATTGTTGGAGATAAGATTTATCCCGAGATAATACCACAAGGCGTATCATTGCCCGCAATAGTCTATGCTCCCACAAACTGCTATTATGACAGCGCGCTGCAAAAGGATACGGGTTTCTCAAGGCTTAGAATTCAATTCACCTGTTATGACAATACCTTTGGTAAGGCGAGAAGACTGGGAAGGGCTGTAAAGAGAGTTTTTCAGAATTTTAAGGGCAACATGTTCGGAAACGAAATACAGGCCGTGTTTATACGGTCTGATTTTATGTCGCTGAGTAATCTAAAACTAAACTATGATGTCGAGAAATTCGCGTCAATACTTGAAATTGAATTTCAATACATGGAGGAGTAAATGGCAATAGCAGGTAAGAAGGGAAAAGTTGCAATAGGTACGGACGATCCGGTGACCGTTGTAGGAATCAAGAATTGGTCTTTAGAGTTAAGCACAGACACGCTTGAAACTACGGCATTGGGCGACGACTGGAAAAATTATATCACTGGTTTAATGGAATGGACGGCGTCATCCGAAGGCGACTACAGTGTTGAGACGGATGCCGAAGGGCAGGCCGCGTTGCAGGAGGCATTCCTTGCCGGTGAGACAGTTGATTTAAAACTATATGTTGATGATACACATTATTACTCGGGTGAGGCAATCATAAATTCACTCAGTATTGAGGATCCCGTAGACGATGTGGTCAACATCAGCATTGAGTTTACGGGCAACGGCGAGCTGAGCTTTACATAAGGAGATTAACCAATGAAAAAAAGCGTAATGATACAGCTTGATAAGATACGAAACCTTAGGTACGGCATGAACGCTCTTGTTACGATCGAGGAACTGACGGGTAAGAGCATAACAAAGATTGATCTGTCTGATATTTCAATGAAGGACCTTAGGACAATATTGTTTGCGGGTCTTTATCATGAGGACAAGGAATTGACGCCGGAGAAGGTTGGAAATCTTATCGACGAACATGGAAATCTTTCCGAGATAGCGGAAAAGCTTGGAGAGGCGTTCAGCCTTGCATTCGGAGACGATGGAAAAAACGGGGAAAGCGGGCAAACGGGGAAGCCCGCGCTCTGAAAGATTATTACTTAACCGCGGTAACAAAGCTTGGGATCGAACCGTTATTGGCTTGGGAATATACGCCTTATGAGATAAGCCTAATTGGCGAGAGTAAAGCTGAGACTGAGAAAGCGGAAATAAAGAAAGCGATTATAACGGCATATTATACCGAGGCGTTCGCAAGGCATAAGAGATTGCCTAAGCTTGATAAGGTCTTAAAAAGCCTGGACAAACCTCAAAAAAAGACTTTGAGCAATGGAGATATGCTGTTAAAGGCAATGGCAAAAGAAAAGGGGGTTAATATAGGTATTGAACATTGACATAATGCAAATAATATAATATAATGAAAGTAAGGAATGTAAGGAAAGTAAGGAGTGTTATCATGGAGATTGCCAAAATAACATCAAAGGGTCAAATTACAATACCTGTAGAGATAAGAAAGAATTTAAATTTAGCATCGGGAGACAAGGTTGCATTTTTAGAAAAAGATGGTGAATATGTAATGGTAAATGTTTCACGTATAGGTATAAAAAATAATCCTAAGACTGTTAATGTAGAAGGAATTATTGCATCAATGGAATTTGAGGATATGCATGTTAATCCTGAGATGAAAAAATATGCGGAAGAGCGAATAGCTAACAGGACAACTTATGAAACCCAAATTAAAAAAATCAAACAAAGATATGGTGTTAAATGAGCAATTTTTTTGATAAGTACGAATTATATACCGAAGGTGATTCCATTTATCTTTATGAAGGGACACATGTTTTAAAAAACAAATTTGATATTAAAGATTATGAAACGTTAAAGAAAATTGAATCTGATATAGTATTTGCAGCCTTATTAGAATTAGAGTTAAATCCCATTAAAGGGAAATTTGACAAAAAACACTTATATGATATACATAGATTTTTGTTTCAAGAGATATATGATTTTGCGGGACAAACAAGGAAAGAAGATATATCAAAAGGAAATACAAAATTCTGTGTTCACACATATATTGATGAGCAATTAGATGAACTTTTTAATAAGGTAAGGGCTGTTGATTTTAAGAGCCTGAATGATAAAGAAAAAGCAATTGATCATTTGGCTTATTTAATGGCGGAACTTAATATTATTCATCCATTCAGGGATGGCAATGGAAGGGCTATAAGAGAATTTATTAGGGAATTAGCTGAACAATTAGGATACAAAGCAGATTGGAATAGAGTAGATAAGGAAAACCTAATGGATGCTATGATAAAAAGCGTATTTGACACAACGGAACTAAAAAGATTATTTAATGTAATATTATCTAAGATTTAAATAAAAAACAAAATATATTTTCAAAGCAGGCATTTTTATTAATGCCTGTTTTTTTATGCTCAAACAAGGGGGTGGTTGATTGGCGGTAATAAGAAACTTGGTCGTTAAGATTGCGGCGGATATTTCAAGCCTTTCCAAAGGCTTTAAGGAAGCGCAGTCAAAGCTTGAGAGCCTGTCTGACAACCTGGGAAATATCGGAGGAATGCTGTCGTTAAAGGTAACCGCCCCTCTTGTCATGCTCGGTAAAACGGCATTAAATACCGCTGCGGACTTTGAGCAGTCAATGGCAAACGCGGCATCGGTATCCGGAGCAAGCAGCGAAGAGCTTGAGAGAATGACACTGCTTGCAAGGGTAATGGGTAAGGAAACGGTATTCTCGGCAAGCCAGGCTGCCGACGCGATGTATTACATGGCGAGCGCGGGATACAAGGTCGAGCAAATGGAAAACAGCATAGCTGCTGTCCTTAACCTTGCGGCAGCGACTCAGAGCGAGCTTGCGTTCACGACGGAAGTGGTTATCGCAACCCTGAATCAATTCCAGCTTGACTCAAGTGAAGCGGAAAGAGTGACAAACGTTTTTGCGGCCGCGATAGGAAATTCACAGGCAACCCTAGATAAACTAAAGATTTCCCTCGGTTACGTAGGCCCCGTTGCCAACAGCTTAGGCTGGGAACTTGAAGAGGCGGCCGGCGCTCTCTCTATATTGTATAACGCGGGTTATGACGGAAGCACGGCGGGAACGTCGCTTAGGCAGGCGCTCGTATCATTGATGAATCCCACGACAAAAGCGCGGAAAATATTCGAAGAGTTAGGAATAACTCTTGAAAAGCTGGATCCCACCACCAATAAGTTTTCGGATATAGTGAATACGCTGAAAGGAAGTCGGGTCTTACCACAGCACAGGCGATGGAAATATTCGGCGCGAGAGCGGGTCCGGGAATGATGGCGTTGCTTGCTCAAGGCGGAGACGCAATAGCCGATATGACCAAGAAGATAACCGGCACCGATGCGGCAACTGAAATGGCTGAAAAGCAGCTAAATACCTTCAAAGGTTCGGTGGAGCTTTTGAAATCGGAAGCCGAGGAGCTTGCTATAACGGCGGGAAATATACTGGTGCCGATAATAAGAAACCTTATAAACACAGCGCTGATTCCCGCGACCGAAAAACTGAATGCCTTATCCGAAAGCACAAAGGAGATGACGGTAAAGATAGGTATTGCGGCCGCAGCAATAGGACCACTTCTGATTGCGTTATCTAAAGTAATTAAGGCCGTAAGTGTTATTACAAAGGTATTAGGATTAATCGCTTCGCCTATTGGGCTGATAGTTGCGGCAATAGGGTTAGTCGTCGCGGCTTTGGTATACCTATATAAAACAAACGAGGTGTTCAGCAATAAAGTCCTTGAAATATGGGAGAGGATAAAGGAGTATATCATATCTGCAATCGCCTCCATTCTTAAATGGTGGGAGAGCAACAAAGATAAGATAATCCGAGGTATTGCCGATGCGTTTGAGTACACACTTAAGGTTATTTCGTTTGTAATTGAGATAGCGATATCACTATTTAACAAATTCATCTCATCAATGAAATACCTGTGGGACAGCAATGAGGAATTAAGAAATGCGATAGTCAAAATCTGGGGCGGCATACGAGAGTTTATAGTCACTACTGTAAAATCAATAATCTCTTGGTGGAAGGCGAACCGGGAGAAACTCGTCAACAGCGTAGTTAAAGTATTTAACACTATATGGAATGTGATAATAAAAGTTGTAGACGGAATACTAAAGAGCGTAACTGTGTTTCTAAACTATTTAAGCCCTATCTGGGAACAGATTAAGGGCATATTTGCTTCACTATGGGATGTGATCCAGCAGTTATGGATTATCTTAGAGCCTATCCTTATAGCCATCGGGGCCGTGATTGTCACTTTGTATGGGATATTCATAGGCACAATAAACGGAATAATACAGGCGCTGGGTCCGCTGGTGCAGGCAATCGTGTCTGCGGCGCAGTTTGTCATTAATATTCTAGGCGCGATAATCTCCCTTATAACGGGCGATCTTGACGGAGCGTGGGAGTACTTAAAGAGCGCCGGACAGAGCTTTGTCGATTTCTTTGTTCATCTGTGGGAGGGGTTGTTAAACTTTGTTCAAGGTTTTGTGCAGGGGGTTAAGAACTTTTTCCTAAGTCTCGGCGTTGACCTCGAGGCAATCTTCATAACAATAGGCGACAGCATCTGCAAATTTCTTTAGCGGAATATGGAAGGGTATAACGGACTTTTGCTCTAATATCCGGACGAGCGTTACTGGAGTATTTGGTGACGTCAAAAACTTCATAACAAACCTGATATCTGAAGCTTTCAACTGGGGAAAGAACCTTATTACCTCAATCGGCGATGGAATAAGATCGGCTGTGGATTATATTACAAACGGCGTCAAAAGCATAGGCCAAGCGATCGCTGATTTCCTCGGATTTTCAAGCCCGACAAAGAAGGGCGCGGGAAGGTTTGCCGACAAGTGGATGCCAAACCTTATGGATATGCTAAGAGCGGGAATAGACAAGGGACTCCCCGATATAGAAAGTTCGTTGAGCTTTACATCGGACAGGTTTGAGGGACTGCTCAACATAAATGCTTTGCCGGCGAGGGGTGAAGACCAGACGGTTAATTCCTTAGTCTCAGCAATATCAAATCTTAACGGGATATCAAGGCAAAATAACAGTCCGGTAGAGCTTTCAATCGACGGGCAGGTATTCGCGAGGCTTATAATGCCGAGCCTTTCAAAGGAGTTTAAGCGGCAGGGTGTAAAGATAACGGGAGGAATATAATGGTATATTTTAAGATAAACAGCAAGAGCCTGACAAAAAATCCCACCGCGATAGAGCATGGGAAGCAGATCATCCAAAATTCCGACAGGTCAATTGACGGCACATTGGCTGTAGATATAATAGCGGTCAAAAATAAAATAACCGTTACTTGGAGCTATATGACGGGAGCCGATTTTAATAAGCTTACAGCGGAGCTTAATCAGCCCTCGTTTCAAACTATAGAGTGCTACGACGCAAACAATATTCTGAGGACATTTACAGTAAGCTTAAGCGATTTAACATATAGCCCGCATTATTTTTCCCCAACGCAGGGTCTTATCTGGAAGGATGTAAGGGCAACCTTTATCGAGGTGTGAAATGACATATGACGATAATCCGAGAAAGGTTTACGGAAAGGTCAAGATAGTCTATGCGGACGGCGAGATAAGCAAGGAGCTTAATGTTGAAACCTCGGGGAACGGGGATGTCTCTAATCCCAATCAAATATATATGGGATATATTTCGCCGCAAATTAAAGCCTGCACGATGGACGGAAACTCATATATGGGGCAAGGTTTCCAAATGAATGGTCAGGGTTTGGTGTGCGGCTGGTGGAGCGATGTTCACTCTGATATTGAAGGGAGTTTCATTCAGCCGCCATATATTTCCCTTTCATTTATGGCGAGGCCGGTATATAAATGGACGGTTATAGGGGACAATAAGCTGGGTCAATATCCGGTAGATTTCGATGTGACATTATACAGTTATACCAGCATACCACATGTGGAAGAGATAAGAGGAAACGACAAGGTTGAGATAAATATAGAGTTCGGTCTGGCATTTGAAGATATAACAAGGATACGGCTTGACATATATAAATGGAACAAACCTAACGCGAAAGCAAAGATAATACAGTTTTTTGACATTCTGGAAGAGGAATATGCGGGAGCGGATTTAAAGAGTTTTGAGGTGCTTGAAGAGCTGACAAAGGATTTCAACGGTATAGATTATGGTATCACCGCGGATACGGCATCGTTTTTCATCTACAACAGGGAAAGAAAGTTTGACAGGGGTTATTTGAAAAACATGCTCTTGCTTGGAAGAAAAGTAATCCCTTATATTGGAATAAAAACGAGTGGAGATGAAATTGAGTATACAAAACTCGGAACATTTTATTCTAACGAATGGAGATCCCCGCAGAGCGATCAATGGATTACGCTGAAGTGTTCCGACAAACTTCTTAAACTGCAGGATATAACTTACACAGGTTATCCGTATACCGAAAATGTATCCCTCTATGATTTAGCCGAAGATGTGTTAATAAAGGCCGGTTTTTCTGCAAGCGATTATTTTATCGACGAAGAATTACACAACGATATAATACCTTGCGGCTTTATGAAAAAGAGCAGCGCATGGGAAGCGTTAAACGATATCTGCTACGCAGGGTTATGTTATGTATATATCGACAGGAACGATATTCTGAGAATAGTCAAGGACAGGGTTGACGGCGGAAACTTGTCCATAACGCCTGATAAGATATTTAGCTTTGATAAGCACGTACGAAATACCGATTTTTCTAATTATGTCGAGATAAATTACAGCAATATATATGTAGGATTAGAGATAGTAAAGGTGTTTGAAAACACATTAACCATAGACGGTAATTCCTCAATAATAATGTCAATAGACTACTCCGATAACATAACGGACGCCTTATTGACAATAACTCCTCAATCCGATGCGGAGGTTGTTTCCTTTGTCAGCGGAATAGACGCGGGAAAATTTGAGCTGAGGAATCCCTTTAGTTTTCCCGTTACGGTGACGGTAAGCATTGAAGGCTTCAAAGTGGAGATAAATTCCCAGACAGCTATCGTCCAGGATGAGGAAAGCGTAAAGAGGTGGGGCAGGCAGCAGGTAGTATTTCAAGGTTCAGATTTGATCCAAAGCTACGAAAAAGCGGCGCAGATAGGTAATACCATTCTAAACAAAATGAAAATGGGAAGCGGGACGCTGCAATTTTCCTGGAGAGGCGACCCCGCGCTCAATTTGCAAGATAGTTTCACTGCCATAGACAGATACGGTGACAGCGCGAGGTACGTGTGCGGATATAACAGATTTAGCTATGACGGAGGGCTAAGACAAGAAACAAAAGGGAGGCTGATAACAGATGGCGACATGGAGTGAGCCGAAGAGCAATTATATAATTGGCGACGAGGTGACGCCGGAGATATTTAACGAGCTTGCGGAAAACGAGAAGTATTTAAAAGAGCAAACCGATTTGAAGATAACTTCAGACGAGGTCAAGGGTGCCGTAATTACAAACACGATCTACAGTTCAAGAACTAATCTTACGGCAAGTGAAAAACTTCAGACAGGGTTTGCAAAAATCCGAAGATGGTTTACGGATTTAAAGGCTTTGGCGTTTAAGGATACTGTGGGAAACAGCGAAATAACGGATGTTGCGTCGTCCAAGGTGACAGGTCTTGCAACGGTTGCTACAAGCGGCAGCTATAACGACTTGAGTAATAAGCCTTCGATACCTTCGGCTGATGGGCAGAGTATTAAAAATACCAGCTCGACATTGAGGATAAACGGGTATGAGACCGCTGCCATAAATACTGTGCCAAAAAAGGTATCCGGCGGCATATCATGGCTGGCGCTTGACGGGGTGAACGGTATCCCCACTCTTGACTCAAACGCAAAACTTACTCCTTTGCAGATAGGGGGGACATTGGTTAAGGCGGGAACGAGCGTCACAGTGGTAAAAAATTCGGACGGAAGTTATACTGTAAACAACACTATGACTCAAAGCGAAAACGCAAATACCGTAACAAATCAGAGGACCGGAACGCTAAAATTTTGGGCTGGAAACACTGACAGTTATAACGCCATAACCACAAAAGACAGCAACACGATTTACTTTGTATATTAGGAGTCGAAATGGCTGACATACAGATTATAAAAAATACTACTTTATGCCTAACGGTAGTAAATATCAATATTTCTTTGGAGAGACTGTCTGAAAAGTCAAAGGGCACCCATTTTCCCGCAAGATTTTTCCCACAAGATATGGTATAATATACGTATACTAATGGATGGTAAAGAGGGATGAAATACATAGAGGGGAGCAGCAGGGAGCAGATAACTTTTTTGCCGGATTGCGTGGAGGATTATGTGCCGGAGAATTCGCCGGTGCGGATAATAGACGCTTTTGTGGAGGGGCTGGACATAAGCGAGTTTCGCCACAGCACGCTAAACGACACCGGAAGGCCGCCATACAATCCCCGGGATTTATTGAAGCTGTACATATACGGATATTTCAACCGCATACGCTCAAGCCGCAAGCTGATGGAAGAGTGCGGGAGGAACATCGAGCTTTTCTTTCTGCTAAACCGTTTAAAGCCCGATTTCCGGACGATAGCGGATTTTCGAAAAGATAACGCGGCAGCGCTGAAGAAGGTGTTTAGCGAATTTGTCAAGGTATGCGTAAAGCTGGGGCTGTATAAGAGGGAGCTGATATCGGTTGACGGCTCAAAGTTCCGGGCGGTAAACAGCGACGATAACTGCTACAACGCCGAGATCCTGCGCAAAAAACTTGCCCGCATAGATGAAAACATATCAAAGTACCTGTCGCGGCTTGACGAAAACGACCGGAGCGAAGAGGATACCCCCGCTCTTTCGGCGGAGCAGATAAAGGAAGTTGTCGCTGAGCTAAAGCAGCGCAGAGAGAAGTACGAGGGATATTTAAAGCAGCTTGACGAGAGCGGCAAGACCCAGATACTGACCACTGATCCCGAAGCTCACAGGATGCACAGCAGGGACGGCTTTCACTGCTGCTACAACGTCCAGACAGCGGTTGACGGGGGAAGCCATCTGATTGCCGGGTACAATGTTACCGGCCAGAACACCGACCAGGGTCTATTGAACGAGACGGTTTCCATGGCAAAAGAGGCATTGGATACCGAAGTGATAGAAGCGGTTGCCGACAAGGGTTACGAGAGCCGCGCCGATATATTAAACTGCATATACAACGGCATAATACCCAACGTGGATATGAAATATGACAAGAAGGAAAGGGTATTTGACGTAGAATACGAGGAAAACGAGATCACCGAGGAGGAAAGGAGTTCCACAAGGCCTGAGGATATACAGAAATGTATAAAGGCAGGGGTATTACCCGATTGTTACAAGGGCAGCGCCATAAGCGTCGAGGTGAGAGAAGAAGGCACAGTCAGCTGTTTTATCCGCAACCCCGACGGTACTGTAACCTGTCCGATGGGGAATATCTTAACCAAGGTAAAAACCCGCGGCAGGAACACGATTTATTCAAATAAGGATGCCTGCCGCCAGTGCGCGAACAGGTGCACCAGCGGAAGGGGACATAAGACGGTGAGCTTCGGGCCTGACACAAAGGTCGTGCTCGTGCGGATGTTCGCGAGTCCCGATTGCAAGTGTTTAAAGCCTCCTCCCAAAGCCGTGCCTCACAACAGCTTTTATAGAAAGGACAAGCCGAAAAAGAAGGTGATAATCAGGCTCAAACCCGACAGAAAGAAACTGAAAGAGCGAAAATGCCTGTCGGAGCACCCTTTCGGCACGGTGAAATGGCACCACGGAGCATATTATCTTCTGTGCAAAGGCAAAGAGAAGGTCTCAGCGGAGCTGGGGCTGAGCTTTCTTGCCTACAATCTTAAAAGAGCGCTTAACATAGCGGGATTTGACAAACTGCTTGCGGCGATAAAGGGATAGAATCCCTTTATCCTCATTTTTTCCAATTTAAAAGATTCCTAAAAACCCTCAAAAATGTCCAAAAACATGCCAAAAGTCCGGCAAAAACCGGACTTTTCGGACGAGGTCTGGCGGAGAAAGAGAGATTTGAACTCTCGCAACGCTTATGGCGTTCTACTCCCTTAGCAGGGGAGCCCCTTCGGCCTCTTGGGTATTTCTCCAAAGCTAAATTGCCAAATAATAATATCATACCGGCTTACATTTGTCAAAGCTATTATATTAATTTTGCCTTAAAAGCGGGAGCGCGAAAAAGCGCTAATATATGGATATTGCAATGGTCATATAAAAAGAGTATAATAAAAATGTTACAGTTCAGGAGGTAAAATCGATGAGAATATTGAAAGTAATTCTGACTATATTATTAGGTTTTATACTCGGCATGGTCTCTACGCTTGGAGGAATTATAGGAGGCGGCTACTACATAGTATACAAAACCACTCCCGAGGACGCCGAGGAGATGATACAGGAATTTGCGCCCGAATTCGGGCTGCCCGAGAGCTTTCCCGAAAACCTTACGCAAATGACTTTCTTGGAGATTTTCAACGAGTTAAGGGATATTTTCGGTAATCTTGATTCGTTATCATTAAACGATTTGCAAGAAAGGCTAGGATATCAGTTGCCGTTTATACTTAACGACGGCACGGATATATCCTTTCTGTTCGCGCCCGTAATGGACATACCGATTACCTCCATTCCCGACAATATGAATCTCGTAGTCGACAATATCACTATGAATTCTTTAATTAACCTCGGGATTTTAGATGTATCGGATATTCCCGACCTGCCAATGTTCTCGTCGCCGGATTCGCTGGATTTTTCGCTTATCAATTTATTTTCGGGAATGGACTCGATGAAAGTATGCGATGTCATAGACCTCTACCGGGGTGATTATTATCCGTCCGTTAACGGCAATTATGTCATAATCAGCGGCGATTATACGGATTATGACGCAAATAATCCCGAACACAAGAATTTAACGAGATATAATAGCGGCTATATACGCGACGACGAGGGCGCTTATGTGTACATTGACGGCGAATATGTCGTATATAACGCCGAAAACCATTCGGGCAGGCAGAGATACTCGTCCGAAATGCTTCCCGACTTTAACGGCGGCAAAGTGCTTGCGGGCGCCGTTTACGAGCTCTATGACAGCACTAATCCCGCACATCAGGGATTAAGGCGCTTTTTGCTGCCCGACCGCTCGCCAGATGTGCTTATCGCGATAGGCAACGCGTATATCAATAAGGTAGCGGAAGACGACCCCGACGGCAAGACTATTTCGGACACGGTCAACACCCTGCAAGTCAAAGACATAATTGATACCGAAAAAGAAGACGCGCCCACTATTTTAAAGGCGATAAAGGACGCATACATCGGCAATGAAGCGCCCGACGACGACCCCGACGGCAGAACAATATCCGATACCGTCAACCTGCTCATGATAAAAGATGTTATAGACATATACGAGGAAGATGTATATCAAGACGGGACTCTTATACACGAGAAATCCAATCAGGTGCTGATTGCGATAAAAGACGCCTATATAGGCAGCGACCCTCCCGAGGGCGGGCTGACGATAGACAATACTATTACGACTCTGACCGTCAGAGATATCATGGAGATTAACGATGGGGATGTATACGATTCTTCGGGTCAGCTTATTAAACAAAAGAGCACGGCAATATTGCTCTCCATAGCGGAAGCGTATATCGGAAACAGCGTTCCCGACGACGCGCCCGCGGGGAGCAAGACGGTTGCGACAATCATTGACTCGCTGCAAGTTCAGGATGTAATTACTATCTATAACGGCGGCGAATATGTAGTAGACGAGAGCGGCGCTTTCGTGTCGGGCGGATTTATTGACTATGACGAGATCGAGCATGCGGAATTGACGAGATACGCGCTAAACGCGGACAATACCTATACCCCGTCAGACGAGGGCGATAAAGTAATAGAATTTATCCCCTATGACAGCGGAGAGCATAACGGAATGACAAGGTATTCAATCGCCGAAAAGAGCTCTAATGTGCTGATTGGCATCAAGGACGCGTATATCGGCGATAACATCCCTCCGGGCGGGAAATCCATTTCCGAGGCGATAGACGACCTTACGCTCGGCGAAGTAATAGATATTACCCAAGACAGCGCGCAGGTATTAAAGGAATTGCAACACACATCTATTAAAGATTTGGATTCCACGATGAATACCCTGAAGCTAAAGCAGACAATCAACATTTACACGGAAGACCTCTTTTACAGCGACGGTACGCTTTACAAAGAGAAATCCAATATAGCGCTTATTAATCTCGGCGAGGCGTATATAGGCAATGTGCCCGACGACGACCCCGACGGCAAGACTATATCCGAAATGCTCGACACAATGAAAATAGACGAGCTGATTAACATTTACGACGGCACGGAATATATCTTAGACGACAGCGGCGAATATTACAGAAAACCCGCGGAATTTGAAGCTTATGACCAAGAAAATTCCGATCATATAGGCTTGCCGAGATACGGATTCAGGCTGATAAGCTCAGAGCCTGAAACGGGATACTTTTGCCCCGACGACGAGGGCGAATTTGTAATAATCCAAGAAGCTTCATATATGTACGACCCGTATTACGCCGGCGCGCTACCCAAATACAGGCGCGCGGAAGCGAGCTCGACCTTATTAACCTCCCTGAAAGAAGAGGGCAGCACGCTCGAGAGTATCGACAGCGATATCAATAACCTCGCGCTCGGTAAAATCATTACGATAGACAATGACAGCTCCAAAGTATTGCAATCCTTAAAAGATACGAGCCTGAACGGCCTGAACGCCAGAATAGACACTTTCAAGCTTAACGATGTAATAGACATCTATGACGGTTACGAATACATTCCCGACGATAACGGAGACTATGTTGTCAACGGCACGGAAGAATACGACCCCGATAACCCGTATCACAGTCATTTAGAGGTGTATACGGACGGAGCGGATTCTTGGGTCGATAAATATGTTCCGTATGAAGACGGAATTGAGGGCGCGCGTTACAGGCTCGCTGACAGAAGCGCGCTAATTCTCGTCAGTTTAAGTGACGCCGAAATAAACAATATGGACAACGCTATTAACGGGCTTACGCTAAAGGATGTTATTACGATAGACGACAACAGCCCGAGAATGATGCGGTCTCTTAAGGATGTGTATATCGGTGACAGCGCGCCCGATGGCTCTGGAGGATTGACTCTGAACCAAAAAATTGACATACTGACGCTTTCCGAAGCGATGGATATCTACGAAACGGACGAGTATTACCTTGATAATGACACGGGCGCGTATGTAATGGATTATGTTCTTTTTGATGAAGATTACGAGAACCATCAGGGACTTACCAGGTATTCCTTTGACGGTACCGGTTATTCAGAAGACATAAACGGCGATTATGTCTGCTACTACACTCCTTATATCGAGGGCATTCACGACCCGTCCGCCGATAAGTACAGCGTTCATCTTAAAAGCTCTAAATTCCTTTTAAGCCTCAAGGATTCGCCCGTTACCGACCTCGGAGAAGAGATTGACAATATGACGCTTAAAGATATGATAAACATCACGGACAACAGCCCGAGAATACTTCATAGCTTTGCGGATTCCAAGCTCAATAAATTAGAGGAAACTATTCTCGACCTCAGGCTAACGGATGTCATAGACATTTATCATGAAGATATTTACGAGTCCGACGAGAACGGCTATTTCGTCTTTGACGGCTCCGATTATGTAAAATATACGGACGGCGGCGAGCGTTTTACGAGAATTACCGGCATTGACGCGGTCGATAATAAAGTATATAAATATGACACATCGGGCGATTATACGATCGACGAAACGACGCTTAATACCTATATAGCCTATGACGAATTGTCGCATGCGGGATTACCGAGATATACTCATATCGGCGAAAAAAGCCCCGAAGTGCTTATATCTTTAAGAGATGCTAATATCTATGACGACGGCTCGCACGATACGCTGTCCGATATGCTTGACAATCTCACGCTTGTTCAGATGCTAGGCGCGCCCGAGCCGGATTCCTTAATGCACGCCGTAAGCTATGACGATGACGACGAGGAAGTCAAGATTAAGGATATAGAAATCAGAATATTGCTTCTGATGACTACCTCGAAAATGGAGCAGCTTGACAGCTGGGGCATTATAGAAAAAGAAGATTTAGATAATTGCTGGGACAATATTTACGATAAAACATTGCAAAAATTGCAGGATATATTATCAGAAATGAACAGCCCGACAGAATGATTCAAAATTGAATTAACCGTTCATCATATATAAATATAACATTTTACAATAAGAGTTTACGCCCCGTTATTAAGGGGCGTTTGCTTTGAGAAATGTAGATTATCAGGCGTTTCATAAAGTCGTATCAATTGATTTTCATTGTTATTATGCTATAATGTGTCTATGAAGATAGACAGATTTCTGCTCTTTGACGGAGCGACAGGCACTTATTACGCGGGTAAAAACCGCCCTTACAGATTGAGCGACGCCAACCTGCTTGATTATAATACAATCGTATCCATACACAGAGAATACATCGACAGCGGCGCAACGGCAATTACGACGAATACTTTCGGAGTAAAAGACCCCGACAGCGTAAAGGCGGCGCTTTCCGCGGCAAGAGAGGCGGTAAAGGGTACCGGTATTTTGGTTTTCGCGTCCATAGGGCCTATTCCCGACTATGAGTACGGCAATTATTTGCCAATAATCGACATATATATCGCCGCAGGGCAGAAAAATTATATTTTTGAGACCTTTCCGACCGATGAGACGGTCATAGAGCTTTCGGGTTATATCAAAGAAAAACTCCCCGATTCCTACATAATAACTTCTTTTGCCGTGGACCAGAACGGTTATACCACTTACGGCAAATATTACCTTAACATCTTAAATAAAATCAGATTAATCCGCTCAATCGACGCTTACGGCTTAAATTGCGCGTGCGGTCCGCTACATATCAAAGAACTCGCCGACAGGCTCAATAAATCGGACACGATCTCCATTATGCCAAACGCCGGCTATCCGACGGTAATAGGCGACAAGACCGAATATATCGACAATCCCGAGTATTTCGCCGACAAGCTGTACGCGCTTTACAAGTCGGGCGTAAAAATTCTCGGCGGCTGCTGCGGCACGACGCCTAGACATATCGCAGCGGCAAGAAAACTCTTGGACGAGAACGGCGGCGTCGAGAAAGTCTTGATGACAGAGACCGGCAAGCCCGTCAAGAAAGTCGTCAATCCTTTCGTTGATATCATAAAAGACAACGCGGGCAAGATTATCTTGGTCGAATACGACCCGCCGCTTAACGCGACCGCCAAAGAAATTACGGACTCCGCAAGACGCATAGGGAAAGCAGGCGCGGACGCGATTACCGTCGCCGACAATCCGCTGGGCAGAGCGAGAGCGGATTCCCTGCTCGTCGCCGCGAGAATAAATAACAATTCGGGCATAGTCGTCATACCGCACCTTACCTGCAGAGACAGAAACGCAATAAGCATCCGCTCCGCGCTTATGGGCTTAAACATCGAGGGAATTCATAATATACTCTGTATTACGGGCGATCCCGTACCCAACCTCAACGAGAGTAAGGGCGTATTCTCGTTTAATTCAATGACGCTTATAAGCTATATCGAGAGCATTAACCATGAAAGCGTCGCGGGCGAGTTTTATGAGGGCGCGGCGCTTAACATCAACGCCAACCGCTTTCATTTGGAGCTGGAGAGAGCTATTAAGAAATCCGCTGCGGGCGCGAAATTCTTCATTACGCAGCCGTGCTTTACCGAAACGGCGCTGAATAACTCTCTGCTCGCCAAAGAAATCCTGAAACTCCCGGTATTCGTCGGAATAATGCCTTTAAGAAGCTACAAGAACGCGCTCTTTGTAAAAAGCGAGATATCGGGCATAGACATACCCGACCAAATCGCGGAACGCTTCAAGGACAAGACGGACAATGAATGTATAGACATATCCGTAGCCGTCTCAATGGATACGGTTATCAAGGCTGCGCCCTATGTGGACGGCTTTCATATAATTTCACCGATTAGAGGGATTGAGATAGTCGAAAAGCTGATTAAGGAGATAAAGAAATGCTTATAATAGGCGAGAAACTTAACAGTTCGATACCGTCCGCTCTTGCGGCGTTAAAAGCGGGCGAAAACGAAATTACCGGTTTATTGATAAATCAGGCGGAAGCGGGCGCGGATTACCTTGACATCAATACCGCGCTATTTGATAACGAAACGGACAGGCTAATCGATGCAGTCAAGCTCGCCGTAAAGCATACGGATAAGGGCATTATGCCGGATTCGCCCGATATGAGAGTTATAGCGGCGGCGCTTGAATTTACCGAAGGCAGAGCGGTCATAATCAATTCGGTATCGCTATCTACGGACACCTCGCCGCTTAAAGGGCTTGACCTCAGAAATACCGGCGTAGTCGCAATGCCTACAGATGACGACGGATTGCCCGAAACGCCCGAAAAGCGACTGATAAATACTCAAAGGCTCGTCGATAAATTAACGGCGATAGGCTTTACATGCGACAACATTTACGCGGATATATTAATCGAGACCGTCGCCGTCAATCAATCCGCGGCGATAACCGCTATAGACACGCTTAAACTTATCAAATCCAAACTGCCGGGGATAAAGACCGTATGCGGCGCGTCCAATATATCTTTCGGTCTGCCGAGGAGAAAGTTCATTAATTCCGCTTTCGTCGCGCTCGCCGTATACCACGGCGTAGACGCGATGATTACGGACATTCTCAATCCCGACATCAAGGCGGCGATTTTATCCGCTCAAGTCCTCAAAGGCGAGGACGAATATTGCATGAATTATCTGGAAGAATTCCGGCGTTTATGACCGAATATTGTTACGCCGTCCTTGACGGACGGCGTTAGAGCGGTATACAAGTTCCGCTTGCCCTTATAGGCAAGCGTAACAAAATGGTCGGAGTGGCGAGATTTGCACTGTTGCGTAGCAACAGCTAGCGGCGAGCCGCGTAACTCAATTCGGTATCTAAGTTCAGAACAGGATAGCGACAAGCAAAAGGGAGACATTGCAATAATACGGGCAGAAATGCCCGTATTTGCAATGCGACTATAAGCGCAGTCGTTATCCGGAGGAGAAAGAGAGATTTGAATTCGCGGACTCATGGTCTAAACGATTTTCTTAACAAATAGCGTAGCCTAATAAGCAATTATTACGAAGTGATAACGCCGATTCATGCGCGGGTAGCGCGCGGCGCCGCAGGCGCAAGGACGCGAGTTAACTTAAGAAAATGCCGTCTTTGACGGCATCTTCTGGTCGGAGTGGCGAGATTTGAACTCGCGGCCTCATGGTCCCGAACCATGCGCGCTACCAAGCTGCGCTACACCCCGCATTTATGCATTTTACACTATGTATACCGATAAAGCAAATAAATTATATAAAAAACACCGAAAGCGCGAGCAGTATTTGAGCGGGATAATAAGTGAAATGGACGATTAAATTTAATACCCGCGTATTAGGCGCGTCGGGCTTAAAATAGGACATCGAAAGCAGCGAATCCGATACAAAGAAAGATATTCCGCCGATGAGCACAAGCGTCGCGGCAAGCGTCTGAAATGAAAAATAATACGAAATCGCGCTTATCAGCATCATAGTGATTGTGTAGCAATAGATATGCCCCAGTACGATATAAAAGAAGGATAATTTATAATTAAGTCTTCTCGTTCCCTGCATCATAAGCGCGGCGACGCCAATATTTATCACAAAAAGCCACCACGGCACGCCGCCCTGCGTTATATAATTGACGCTGTACATGATATGTCCCAGCAAAAAGAAAATGATTCCAGACGCAATCAGATATTTCTTGTAGTTGTCGATGATGTTTTTCAGCCCCAAGGCTATATCGCCCAAGAAACCGAATCCCAGAGCCATAATGAGCCAGAAGAAATAGCGCCCGTTGCTTGAATTAAACAAATAACCCGTTACGGCTATCGCGATAAATCCCGCGCTTGACAGGAATTTGAATACAAAAGAGGCTTTCTCTTGTCCTTTGAACCTTAATAGCGCGAACGCTATTGAAAAAACTGCGGTAATAGTTACTGCCGAAATCATATATTGCCAAACCCTCTTACAATCGCGCTTTCATAAATTCGATGATTTTATCCGCCTTATTTAGGGCGCTTTGTCTGCTTTTCGCGCAAGCGGACACATACACTTTTAACTTAGGCTCCGTGCCGCTCGGTCTGACGCACACCCAATCGCCGCCCGTAAGACCATAGTAGAGAACATTGGACTTAGGCAGCAGAATTTCCGTCTTGCCGCCGTCCGGATAGAGCGTTACGGAACTTAAATAATCCGAGAAAAATTCGACCTTTAAGCCCGCTATAGTATCAAATTCCGTATTCCTTAACGAAGTCATTATCTCGTTCATCCGGGTCATTCCGTCCAGACCTTGATAGGTAATCGCGATATTCTTTTCGTAGTAATAGCCGAATTTCTCGTATAGCTCTTTAAGCCTTTTTGCGACCGAACTGCCGATACTCATATTATAGGCGACCATTTCGGCGAAGAGCATTGAGGAGACAACCGCGTCCTTATCCCTGCTGTGCGTGCCGGCAAGATACCCGAAGCTCTCCTCGTAACCGAAAATAAATGTGTGTGTCCCGTCCTGCTCCCATTCTTTAATCTTTTCGCCTATGAACTTAAAGCCCGTCAACACATCGTAAATCTTTACGCCGTAGCTATTTGCGATTTTAGCGGCAAGCGAAGTCGTGACAATGGTCTTTACGACGGCGGCGTTATCGGGAAGAATTCCTTTACCGCTCTTTCTGCTTAATATGTAATCCATTAAGAGCGCGCCAATTTGATTGCCGTTTAATATAAGGAATTCGTCGCCCTCCCTTAACGCGGCGCCCATTCTGTCCGAATCGGGGTCCGTGCCGATGACGACATCCATATTCTCTTCAAGCGCAAGCTCTATCGCGAGCTTCAGCGCGTCGGCGTTCTCGGGATTAGGCGCGGAAACCGTTGAAAAATCGGGGTCCGGAGCTACCTGCGCGCTTACGACCTTAACGGGGAGCCCCATTCTGTCGAGAATTCTCATCACGGGCTTATAGCCCGCGCCGTGCAAAGGCGTATAAACGATTTTAATATTCGCCCTTTCCCGCTCTACCGCGTCAAGTGAAAGGCACTGACTGTAAATCGTATCGTAATACTCTTTATCCACGCTTTCGCCGATTACCTTAATTTGCGGGGCGATTAAGACCCCGTCTTTGCCTTTGATTTCGCTATGTGAAATATTGACTTTTTCAGTCTTAATCTCGAAATAATCTTTAATGGCGTCTATGTATTTTACGACCTCCGCCGTCGCTTCAGGAGACATTTGCGCCCCGTCGGCGCCGTATACCTTATAGCCGTTGTATTCTTTCGGGTTATGGCTTGCAGTAATCATTATTCCCGCGGACGCGCCTAAATGCCTTATAGCGAACGAGCATATAGGCACGGGTCTGACATCCTCGTAAAGATACGCGTTAATGCCGTTTGCCGCGAGTACTTTTGCCGCCTCCAGAGCGAACTCGAACGAGAACCGTCTCGTATCGTAGGCTATTACGACGCCGCTTTCGCGCGCTTTAGCGCCGAGCGAGCCGATATAAAGACCAAGTCCCAGGGTCGCGCGTCTAACGGTATAGACATTCATTCTGAAAATACCCGTTCCGATAATTCCGCGCATGCCCGCCGTTCCGAACTCCAAAGGACAGCTGAATCTCTCTTTGATCTCTTTATCGTCCGACTTAATGCGATTAAGCTCTTCTCTTTCATCAGGATTTACTTTGGATAACCATTCGTTAAATGTATTAATATACCCCATTTCCGCTCCGCCAGATTTTTTATTCATTGTATATCTTTTGGGGGACAGTGTCAACCTTAAACTTATCTTACAATTCTCACGATTTCACCTCTGCGTGCGGGATATGTGTCGCGGCTGATTAACTTTGTCTCCGTAAGAATACCGTCTTTATACAGTTTAAGGTACGCCTCGCTGACCACGCCCGCTCCGGGTTTTTTGGTAATTCTCTCGAAATACGCGATATTTCTCATTCTTTCGGGATTATTTGAAAGCAACGCGTTTTTAACGCTCTCCGACACATTGTTGCCGACTACCTTGATGACGGGCGCGGGAGGCGGAATGGTCTTGATGATTTTGTTCTCGATTATATATTCGTATTCGCTTTTTTCGCCGTAAACCGCGACAAATAATTCGTAGCCCGTAGCTTTAGTTACGATATAAACCCTGTTCGCCGTGGGATTGTTGACAATGAGGTCGGACGAACTTGTAACCATAGCGTCTCTTGATGCGGGCAGATACGGGATAATTCTGCTGTGCCGTCTCGCGTTCACTATTTCGAGTCCCGCCATAAGGCACGCGTTATAAACGGTGGAAGATACCTGACACACGCCGCCGCCGTAACCGGACACCATCTCGCCGCCCGAAATAATCCCCGCCATCTGAAAGCCTCTTGCCGGACTTCTCGGCCCTACCGTCTCATTAAAGGACATGCTCTCGAACGGCTCTATTATACAGCCGTTCAGAAATCCCGCGGCGAGCTTGATATTATGCTTTCTTCCCGCGGACGAGCTTGAATACGAAGTATGAAATTGTCCTCTTAAAGAAGTTAATTGTTTTATCTGTTCAAGAGTGATGTCAGGACTGCGCTCGGTAAAACGGATTTCAGCCTTGGTCTTTTTATCAAGCGCTGTTACAAAGTCCTTGTAATATTTATCGATATCCGGCATTAAGCCCTTGACCCCGTCATGATATATAAAGGGATTGTCATAATTTCCCGTAAACTCCGCAACCGGCGGAACGGGCGGGATTTTCTTGGCGTCCGCTTCCTCGTAAAGAGTGTTTCCGAGCCCTTTGGAGATATAATTCAAGGCGTCTTTACCGTCCATACCTTTTTCGATTAACTTATCGTAAAGCCTTGAATACCCGCCCGAGAAAAACGCGTATAGTTTAATTTTGGGCGAGATTTTACCCGTCTCCGCCTGCGCTGGCGTATCAGCTATAAAAAGCCTGCCTATGGGATACATTAAACACAGTACGATTAAGACAGGAATTATTATGATTCCCTTTTTTTTCATAACTTTAGTATGAAGCAGGCAAGGGAAAAAATATTAAAGCCTTATAAGTAAAAAAAAGGCAAAAGCTAGCCTAATAATAAAGAAGCGGCGTATTCATCCATTTCGTAATTGCCCGAGCCTATCGGATTGCCCGACTGCAAATTATGAAAATCGCTGCCGCCGGTAACGATTAAATTCTTCTCTTTAGCGATATCGTATAAAATCTCCTTTATGCTGTCCGTATGGAGAGGATAATACACTTCCAGCCCTTTTAAGCCCTCAAGCGACATAATCAGCTCGTAAATCTTGCCTTCCTCGACATACCTGTACGGATGCGCGAGCACGGGCACGCCGCCGTGGGCGCTGATTATCTCGATCGCCTCTTCGGGCTTTATGAGTGGCGTCCTTCTATAACACGGACAGCCGAACCCCAGATATCTGTCGAACGCCTCGGATATGGAGTTGACATAGCCCTTGTCTCTCATGGCGAGCGCCATATGAATTCTGCCTATCGAGCCGCTTTGGTTCCTTTTAATAGCCTCGTAATCGAGATTTACTCCGTGCTCTTTCAGTCTGCCGATTATTTCGAGGTTTCTTTTCTCCCTTATCTGCTGAATCCTCTTTAACTCGCTTAAAAAACTCTGATTGTTATACAGGATATTATATCCGAGGATATGAATTTCCCCGTCGCGGAATGAGGACATTTCAATGCCGGGAATGACGGTAACGCCTTTTTCTTTTCCGGCGGCAACCGCCTCGTCAATTCCCCCGACGCTGTCGTGGTCCGTGACAGAGACCGTCAGGATTCTGAGCGCCTTTGCCGAAGATATAACCGCTCTCGGGGTAAGCGAGCCGTCGCTTTTTAGGGTGTGCAGATGTAAATCAGCTCTCATTTTCGCCCTCCGGCAGCTCTGCTTGTATATCCGAGATGCTCTCCACCCTTGACAGGTCTTTGCTGATTTTTCTTGTGCTTCTCGCCGCTTTATCTATTGTATCCGTTATTTTATTTAGCTTGTCGTGAGTATCGTCAAGCAGCAGCGTAAATTTATTAAAATCCATCCTGAATTTAAGCAGCAGTTCGCGAATCTCAATACTCCGCTTCTCGATGGCGAGCGTCTTAAATCCCATATTCAGACTGGTAAGCAGCGAGGAAAGCGTCGTCGGTCCCGCGATTATCACCCTGTAATTATTCTGCAATTCCATAAGCAGTCCGTCGCTTTTCGCCGCCTCCGCGAAAAGCCCCTCGGTCGGCAGATACATAATGGCGAAATCCGTCGTCTTAGGCGGACTGATATACTTGTTGCTGATGCTCTTGGCTTCTTTTTTTATGTCAGCGCGAAGCGCCTTTGATAATTTTTCGTATTCCGCGCCGTCTCTTGCCTCTAATAGCTTCTGATAACTTGTGTCGGGGAATTTCGCGTCAATGGGGAGCAGCACATTTTCATCGCTTTTGCCGGGTAGCACAATCGCAAAATCTACCGCCTCTCTTCCCTTAATCGGTTCCTGCACGCGGTATTGGTCTTTAGTGAGCATTTGCTCGAGCAGGCTGTTGAGCATTATCTCGCCCCATACGCCTCTTGTCTTTGTTCTTGTGAACACCTTATTTAAGTCCGTAACACCGGAGGAGAGCTCCTGAATCCTACCGAAACCCTCATTGACCGCCTGAAGGCTCTGATTGATAGAGTCGTAAGATTGCTTCAGCTTTCTGTCAAGCATCTCAACGAGCGTTTTGTCTACCAGAGTCCTCATATCCTTTAATTGCTCGTTGTTGTCTTTTTTCAATTCGCCGATTGCCTTGGTCACGGATTCGTTAATATATTTAAGCTGCTCGACTATGTATTTCATTAGTTCGGTAGCGTTCTTCCTTTCCGCTTCCGCAAGCTCCTTGACGCGTTCGCTTAAATCCTCGAGCTTTAATCCCACGAATTGCGTAATGCCCCTTTCCCGGGTACTTGCGATAAGGTCTATATGCTCCTTTATCCTGTCCGTATACCCCTGAACGGTATCGATAAACGCGTCGGAATTGTCTTTTCTTCTGATTAATACAACAAGTATTACCGCCGATAGTATTATTAGCGTTGAAAGCAGCGCGATTATTAATCCGTCCATAACTTCTCCCTTAAATATCTCATTTGTTCCTCTTTGCTTGTTAAGCCCTCTGTAATTGACGCGAGCAGTAATTTATTTAATATCTCCGACCTTTTATTCTCCTTAATATTAAGCGCGATTAAGTCCCTGCCTTTGACTTTTAACGCCGAAACTCTGTCGGGCAATCCGTTTTTTTTGACTTTCCGGGCGATTTCCGCCGTTTTCACGCTCATTTCATTCCTGCCGACCGCTCTGTAAAAGTCCGGCAATATATCCTGTATATCGGGATTGGTCGCAAAAACCTCAACCGCGTCATCTCTAAGATGCAAATCCTTAAGCCTTTTAGTCAAGGTTATTTCCGCTCCTTCGGCTTTAATCCCGTAAAGCGCATTAATAATGCTATCTTTATCGTTTTGGATAAGCATTACCGCCTGTCTGATTTTATTTGCGCAGTCGATATCTTCGGATACGCTGAGTCCGGGAAAAATTATTTCCGCAATCCCCGTCTCTTTAAGCAGCTTGATTCCCTTGATATGGGCGCCGCCTATTCCGTATTTTTGGTCTGCCGAGAGTATCATTTTCAGTTCGTTATATATCCTCTCGGGCGCTATATCTTTAATTAACAGGCGGTTTTTCTTAGCCGATTCAAGCGTGCTCTCATCGACGCTAAAGCCTAATTCCGCCGTAAACCGCACCATACGCATCAGCCTCAGACCGTCTTCGGAGAAGACCTCGTCAGGCATCTTGACCGCGCGGATTACTCTTGATTTGATATCTTCAATGCCGCCCGTTATATCTACGAAAGTATGGTCTTTTACGCTGTAATATATTGCGTTAACGGTAAAATCTCTTCTCAGCGCGTCCTCTTTAATGTCTTCGGTAAATGATACATTCAGCGGTTTATGTATGCCCGAGCCTTTAGGGTAACTGTCTTTACGAAACGCCGTATATTCGTAATACTCTCCGCCTTTAATTATCTTCAGAGTCCCGAGCTTCATATTTACGGGTACCGTCTGAAAACCGCTGCCTTTAAGCAAATTAATAATATCTTCGGGTCTTTCCTTTGCCGCAATGTCGATATCCGATGTTTTTATCCCCATTATGCTGTTTCTTACATAGCCGCCCGTTACATAGAGCGGAGAGGGAATAATACGGGATAACTCGATCAGACTGTCGGGTAATTCAATTCTGCTTTTCATATACCTCTTTTTTCAATATGCACACATCCGAGAGATTTCTGTATTTCTCGGCGTAATCCAGCCCGTACCCCACAAGGAATTCGTCCGGCACCTCGAATCCTACATAATCGCCCGTAAGCGGCGCCTTTCTCTTGGCTTTCTTATCGAGAAATGTGCAGATTTTGACGGAACTCGCGCCCCTTTCTTTGAGCAGACGCTTGAGATATGTAAGCGTCAGCCCCGTGTCGATAATATCTTCTACGACCAACACATCCCTGCCCTCGACGGACGAGGTCATATCCTTAATAAGCGTAACCTCGCCGGACGAGACGGCGTTGTTTCTATAGCTTGACAGCCCTATGAATTCAAAAGTCACTTCGACCTGCAATTCTCTCATCAAATCCGCGAAAAACACGCTTGCGCCTTTTAATATGCAGAGCACCAATAATTTTTTGCCGCGGTAATCGTTAGAAATCTCTTTCGCGAGCTCTTTTACGCGCTTTTGAATTTCTTCTCTGGTTATTAAAATTCTCTCGATATCGTTACTGCTCATCTTGTACACCTGCGCTTATAGTATAAATATTCTTGGTTTCTTTATCAACTCTCACTTTGTCGCTTATTTCATAACCTATGACAATCAATACCTCGGAGCCGGCTGCGACAAGGGGTATATAATCTCTTTCTCTTTTAGGGATTTTTATATCCGTCATGTAATCGGACAGGCTTTTGGTGCCGCCGCCGAATTTAGTAAAATAATCGCCCTCTTTCCTGTATCTTATTACCGCGCTCCCGGGCACTTTATCGAGATCGAATCTAAGTCCCTCGTCTTTATACGGCGATACATTTATCGCGGTACCGTTGAGTACAATCCCGCCCGTTACGAACTCTGCCAGCTTTTCATTTATTACTGAGCGATTAATTGCAAAAACGATTTTATCGTATTCGCGATGCGCCTTAACATCGTAGGGCATATCAAGCGCGGAGCCGTTCGGCAAATCTTTCAATTTAATTATTAGGTCTATATGCCTTCTCTCGATATCCGCGTAAATGCCGAGCGCGTTAAAGCAGCGCATAACGCTTCGCCTGACAACGCTCTTATGAGCGCCCAGCGCGTCTACGGGAATAGATGTCTTATCGCCCGACACATCGGGCTTTACGCTCATAGACTCTATCAGTTCGTTGTCTTCTCTCGCGTTATCCGAGAGCCTTATAAGCGCGTTTTCGTAATCGGGAAATTTCTTTCTTATTTCAGGAAAAACGCTGTTTCTGATGAAATTTCTCGTATAATCGTGAGAGAAATTGCTTTCGTCGTCCACATAGGGAATATTATTGCTCTTAACATAACAGTTGATTTCCTTTCTGCTATATTTTAACAGCGGTCTGATAATTATTCCCGTATCCTCGTTCATCCCCGCGAGACCGCCCGTTCCCGTGCCTCTTAAAATTCTCATCATTACGGTCTCCGCCTGGTCGCTTTTGTGGTGGGCGAGCGCGATTTTACTTACCTTTCCCTCGTCAATCAAGCGCTTAAATTCCCTGTATCTCAATTCCCTTGCCGCCTGCTCTGTCGAAATACGCCGGCGCTTTGCGTAATCGGGCGCGTCCACGCCGATTGTTACGCATTCGACGCCGAGAGCGTTACAGGCGCGCAATACGAATTCGGACTCTTCAACGGACTTTACGCCGCGTATTCCGTGCTCGATATTTATTGCCAGAATTCTGCTCTTTCCAAGCGATGCGACGGCAAGATAAAGCAGCGCCATAGAGTCCCTGCCGCCGCTGACGCCTATGCCGAGTTTATCGTTATCGCCTAATTTAACAGCAAAATCCAGCATTTTATAATTATACTCTAAAAGCGTGATTTTTACAAGGGTAATTATAATTTCAAGAAAGCGCCTCAGCAGAGCCGGGTCTTACGGAGGCGCCTTTATCAGAGTATAACAAAAAACGCTATTATTACGCCCGCTATACCCATTAAACCCGACAGAAACATCACCGGAGGGCTTAAAATCAATAATTTGAATACGGACAAGAGTATAACTATTATTCCGCCGAGCAGGGAATTTAGTATCATAAAGTACGAGCTCTTTTTGCCGACTAACCACGAAAGCGTACCGATAAGGATTATTCCCGCGATAAATGACGCGGCTATTTCGAGTATTTCAGCTTGTCCCATATTGTAATATATGACGCCTATTATTCCAATATGAAAAATAATTGCAAGTTTTACCGAAAAGATATAATTGAAAACGATAATAATTATAAGTTACTTTAGTCAAACAACGGTTTTCTTAGTATTATTACATCAAAATTCTACAACGCCTCTTAATAAATAAGCCCTGACAAGGCAATCTATAACGCATTTATTTAAGCAGAAAACATAAACGCCTATTAAATAATACTCTTATTTGAAATCGCGAAATAGCTATCACGAGCAGATTTTTCGATGAGAACAAGGAAAAAGGTTCCTGATAGCATTATTGCATCGGGGTTCTTTTGACGCAGTTATCGCGGAAAAGATGCCGTTGGAGCGTAAAGACTTCCGCTTGCCGTTATAGGCAAGCTGAATTAAACAGTTTTCTTGTTGCCGGATTCTTCGATATTCTCGTCTTCGTCGGGGAGAGAGATAAAGATGCTTCTCTTCCTATAATTATATTTATCGGACGAGATGTGTATAAGACATTCTTCAAGCGATGCGAGGGTGCCTACAATAATTACGACATAGAAGAAGAAATACTTATTAATGCTCGTATGCCTGCTGAAAACTATATAGGTAATCGGGAGCAAGAACGCGATAAATGATGTGATTTTGTTGCCGTAGGTATGTATGACATAAGGCTTGCCGTACTTTTTCTTGGTGTAAAACACATTAAAAATCCTGATTAACATGAGCGGTACCGCATAGGGGAGAAACTTAAACAAATCCGTTCCTATCCATACGAAAATACTTATGCCCATAATAGCGCCGAGCATTGTGTCCGCTATATCGTCGAGCTTAGAGCCCAGATCGCTCTGGGTCTTGGTAAGTCTTGCGATGGTACCGTCTATCGCATCGGTAAACCAAGCTATGGAGTATACCGTTAGAAATGCCGTCTGGTATTCTTCTTTCATTAAAAACAGCAACGATACCGCCAGAACCATTCTGGTAATAGTAAAACAGTTTGCGATATTTTTTTTCATAACTCTCCTTAGCGCTTTCGCTAACCATATAATAATACTTTCGGCAGAAAAAATCAAACCCTTTAATTTACAATTTATAATATTAATAAAGATTTAATATAATTACAAAAATTAAATATTTGGGAACAAATTTAATCTTTATTTTTTCTGTCTGTCAGTCTTCTCATACGGTTGGTGGTCCTGCCGCGCTTTTCGTCCGAAATATCGATTTCGGATTTTTTCTTAAAGAAAGATTCATAGACAAGCAGCAAAATGCCGATAAAGATATAGGAATAGAATGTGATAATTCTCCAGGTAATAAGCCCGTAAAAGACCATTCCGCCGGTAATGATTTTGGCGAAAACCAGATAAAACGATGCCTCCGCCGCACCCGATGTGCCGGGCGTAGGCGACATTAGCGAAGAGCATAACACATACATTGTGCTTACTGTTACGAACAGCCAGCCGTACCCTCCGCCGCCGAAAGCCTTATAGACGAAAAACGGTATGGAGCTTAATGCTAGCAGTTCTATTGCCGACAGAGCGAAAGTCGAGAAGAAAATAAACGGATGAGTGGTAAAATATCTTATTGAAGAGAGCATATCGTCCACTTTTTTCGTCCAGTAATCTCTTTCTTTGTCGATGTCTTTTACAAGCCTTAATTTATAACCGAGCTTTAAGCCCCAAGCAGTCATCTTTCTTGCCCAGTTAACTTTTACAGTAAACAATATTATAACGACTGGCAGAATCATATTGACGCCGATTCCCACATAAGCTATGGCTTTGATTATTCCCGAGCCCTTCTGAGGGAAGAAAATAAAGAAAAACAGCATTGTAAGGTCATATGCGAGCACTTTTATGACAATTCTTGTCAGCGGAATACTCGCGGACTTGGCGAGCTCGACATTGTATTTATGGAGCAGATAAATCTGAAAGGGCTGTCCTCCCGTGGCAAGAGGCGTTACACCGTCGCCGTACTTTCCTATAAGCGCGGTCTTTAAGGACAGGATGAATCTGTTCTCCCCGGTCGTATATTTAATAAGTATGAAATAGCACAGCGTATCAGCGAGGTTTTTTACAACAAATACCGCAAGCCCTATAAGCAGCCAGATAATGTTAGACGAAAGTATGCTCATCGCTCCCGAAAAATCTTTGAGCGAATTGTCCTTTAACTCGATATTAATGAGAATGATAATTGTAATAATATTGATTACAATGAGTATCAGCTTGAACAGATTGTATTTTTTATCCGGATTCTCGGCACTTTGTAATGCTGGCGCCGCATCCTTGCCATTAATCTCGCTCTTATTTATTTCGTTTATCCCGTTATCTTTATCCGTCATATTAACCCCGCAATACCTTGTAATAGTATAATAAGTTTTATCTAAATGTCAATGAAATAATTATCAATGATAATTTGAAGATAACGGCAAAAAATATTTTTGAGGTTAGCATTTTATTTAATTAATAATGTTTGCCTAAGCTAACATCGTGTGTTATACTCGCATTGGAGGATTTATGGTAGCGCTGATATTTTATTCGCTTCTTGCAGGCGTAGCGGGAACGGGCGTAGGCGGAATTATTTCCGTATTCATTAAATGCCGCGACAACAAAATAATGACATATCTTCTTAACTTCGCGGGCGGTATGATGATAAGCATCACATGCTTTAAGCTGATACCCGAATCCGTTCAGCTCGGCGGAATCGCGGTGTCAATCGGGGGCATTTCCCTGGGCGCCGCGCTGATTATGGCGCTTAACAAGGTCGTAGACCGTATGGAAGAGAAAAGATTCTCGGACATTCCGCATAAAGAATTATCCGAGCTTATGCATGCCGAAGAACTCGTTAAGGAAATCAAACACAATAAAGAACACCACGTAAAAGGCGAACTCAGCGATGCCGCAATACTCAGAGCGGGCATAATAATGCTCTTTGCGATCGCGCTTCATAACCTGCCCGAAGGGCTCGCTATCGGCAGCACGGGCTCTTATAACATCCAAATCGGTCTTGTGCTCGCGTTTACCATAGCGTTTCACAATGTGCCCGAGGGAATGGCTATCGCCGTGCCTTTGAGCGTTGGCGGAATGGGCAAGGTAAAGACCGTTATATGGACGGCTGCGTCGGGTCTTACGACGGTAATCGGCGCGATAATAGGCTATCTTATCGGCGGCATTTCGGATGCCGTTGCCTCGCTCGCGTTAGGTTTTGCGGGCGGCGCGATGATGTATGTCACTTTCGGCGAGATAATGCCTCAGGCGATCTTAATGTGCAACAACAGAAAATCCGTGATTTTTTCGCTATTCGGGTTTTTGCTCGGTATGGCGGTAATGTATCTCACATAATCCTACAAAAAAGGCAGGATACAATCGCCCCGATAAAAGTCGCGATAAGCGACACGGGTATGGCGTATCTTAATTTCTTTACTTTGGAAGTCGAAAAGTAAACCGCGGCGATATAAAAAACCGTATCCGAGCTGCCTATTATTACGGACGCGCATCTGGCGACATAGCTATCCGCGCCGTAAGCGTCAAAGATATCTTCAAGCAGCGCGATGCTGCCGCTGCCGCTTAATGGACGGATAATTATCAGCTCGACAAGTTCTTTAGGTATGCCTATTAATGTGAGAAACGGGGACATAATATCCGCAAGCTTTTCGCCCATGCCGCTCGCTTTGAACAGCTGTACTCCGACATAAATGGCGGCAATATACGGAAATATCGAGAATACGAGCTTAGCCGCCTCTTTAGCGCCTTCGGTAAAGCAATCGTAGACTCCGACGCGCTTTACGGCGCCGAATATAAGCAGCAGCAGTATTATTACGGGGAGTATGTAAGCGCTCATCTCGAAAACAGCTTGACTAGGAGTATTCCCGAAAGGGTGGTTACGGTCGTGGCGATTATTGTCGGAAGTATTATATCCGAGGAATTCACGCTTCCGCTCGCGCTCCTTAAAGCCATAATCGTCGCGGGCAGCACCTGAATGGAAGTTGCGGAGATTACCATAAGCATTATCATATTATTCGTCGCTTTGCCGCTGCCGTCGTCCATTAATTCCATAGCCTTGATACCGAGAGGAGTCGCCGCGCCGCCCATTCCTAGCATATTCGCTGCAAAGTTCATTCCTATAACGGACTTGGTCTTATCGTTCTCGCCCTTAAAGAGCAGATTGGTTATTGGCGTAAATAGCGCGGACAGCTTCTTGTCAAGACCCGTCTTTTCCATTATCTTTAAGACGGATAGCCATACCGCGTAAATCGCTATGAGCTTAATCGAAAGATCGATAGCCGACCTCGCGCCCTCGAGCATTACGGACAGAGCGCTTTCGGGGTTCACGACGGTAAGTATCAGCAGTGATATAAACAGTATTATCAAGAATACGGTATTCATATTAATAAAATACTCGGCTTGTCTTTCGTTAAGAACAATTGTCCTTTATTCCGTTGTCCTCAACGGACAACGGCAGGACAGCGCCGATTAAAATGCCTCTTTGCCGCCCTTTGCCGTCTATGCGCTCTTGATGCAATAATACTATCTGCGAGCGCCTAGCCGTCAAATCATCGCCAAATAGGCTATTTTAAGCTACCATACAATTATAAATAAGGCTATTATTGTATAGGCTTTATTAATGGTTTTAAATAAGGGAATTATGGAAAACATATAAACTAAAGTCCGTTTAGGTTGATAGAATACCAGATGACCTGCCTTTTGGAATTAATACTTTATCGATAATCAGTATACAATTCAAATCTTGTTTGCTATAATAATATTCAATTTATCGGGATAAAAGGAGTAAAAAATGTCTAATAAATTCTATATAACCACACCCATTTATTATCCCAGCGGCAAATGGCATTTAGGCACTTGCTATACTACGGTGGTATGCGACGCGCTCGCGAGATTCAAGCGGATGCAGGGCTACGATACTTTCTATCTTACGGGCACGGACGAGCATGGACAAAAGATCGAAGAAAAAGCTAAAAGCGAGGGTATGTCGCCTAAAAAATTCGTGGACAGGCAAGCGGAAAGCATTATAAAGCTCTGGAAACTGCTTGATATTTCATACGATAAATTCATCAGAACCACGGATAGCGCTCACGAAGAGCAAGTCAAAAAGATTTTCAACAAGCTCTACGAAAAAGGCGATATTTATAAGAGCGAATACGAGGGCTGGTACTGTGTGCCCTGCGAATCCTACTGGACCAAGACTCAGCTGGTTGACGGCAAATGTCCGGATTGCGGCAGAGAAGTAAAACTCACCAAGGAAGAATGTTATTTCTTTAAGATGAGTAAATATCAGGACAAGCTGATTGAGCTTATCGAGAACAATCCCGATTTTTTAGAGCCTAAGAGCAGGCAGAACGAGATGCTCAATAATTTCCTAAGACCGGGGCTTACCGACCTTGCGGTAACGAGGTCGTCCTTTAAGTGGGGCGTGCCCGTGCCCTTTGACGACAAACACGTAATTTATGTATGGATAGACGCGCTCTCAAATTATATCACCGCACTCGGATATATGGAGGAAGACGACAGCCTTTTTAAGAAATACTGGCCCGCCGATGTTCATATGATGGGCAAGGAAATAGTCAGATTTCATTCCATTATTTGGCCCGCTCTGCTTATGGCGCTCGATATTCCGTTGCCTAAGAAAGTTTACGGACACGGCTGGCTGCTGCTAGGCGACGACAAGCTGAGCAAGAGCAAAGGCAATATAGTCGACCCGTTCATACTGTCCGAAAGGTATTCCGTAGACGCCGTAAGGTATTATCTGCTCCGCGAAGTGCCGTTCGGTCAGGACGGCAGATACACCAACGAGGCGTTTATTTCGAGAATTAACTCCGACCTCACGAACGACCTCGGCAACCTTGTCAGCAGAACTATGGCGATGATTATCAAATACAATAACGGCTTTATTCCCGAATCTTCAACAAAAGAAGCCGCTGACAACGAGCTTATTTCGAATGCCGAAAGCCTGCTTGGAGATATTACGCGTGAAATGGATAGCCTGATGGTGCCCGAAGCGCTCGCCAGAATTTGGTCGCTGATTCAGAGGTCTAATAAATATATTGACGAGACCAGACCGTGGATATTAAGCCAAAGCGACAAATCAAGACTGGACACGGTGCTTTATAACCTGTCCGAGTGTATCAGATTCGTCGCCGTCTGTCTGAAGCCTTTTCTGCCTTCTACGGCGGAGAGGATTTTTGATAAGCTCGGTGTAGAAGACGAACGCCTGAAAACTTTCGATTCGATATCAGAATTCTCCGCGGCAATTGCCGGGCTTAAAGTCACTAAGGGCGAGCCGCTGTATATAAGATACGATATAGCGGAGGAATTAAAGCAAATGCAGGCGCTTGCCGAAAAGCCGGCGGCAGCCCAAAGCGAAACGGGCGTAATTAACTTAATCGATATCGGGGACTTTCAGAAAATTCAGTTAAAAACCGCGAAAATCCTATCCGCCGAAAGAATCGAAAAAGCGGACAAGTTGCTTAAATTAAGCGTTGAATGCGGCGGCAACAGAACTATTGTCGCGGGAATCGCGAAGTATTATAACCCCGAAGAGCTCATAGGCAGACAGGTCGTAATCGTAGCTAATCTCAGGCCCGTTAAACTCCGGGGGATTTTGTCCGAGGGAATGGTGCTCTGCGCCGAAGACGATAAAGGTAATCTCTCGCTGATTGCTCCCGATAAGCAGATTCCGTCAGGGTCAGAGGTCAGGTAATGCTCATAGACACCCATGCCCACTTAAACGACGAAAGGCTTGCGCCGCTTAATGACGAAATAATCAAGAATATGAAGAGCGACGGCATAGCGGCGATAATAAATGTCGCTTACAATTATAATTCAAGCGTAGCAAGCGTCGAGCTCGCGAATAAGAATAAAGATATTTACGCCGCCGTAGGCATTCATCCCCACGACGCTAAAAGCGCCGATAACTGCGCCTATGATTATTTTACCCGCGTGGCAAAGAACGAAAAAGTCGTCGCAATCGGCGAGATAGGGCTGGATTATCATTATAATTATTCGCCTGAGCACACCCAGATTAAAGTGTTTTTAGAGCAGCTCGAGCTTGCGAATTCGCTGAATATGCCAGTCGTCATACATCTTCGCGACGCATACGAAGATATGTATAACCTGCTGAAAGACAACCGGAACAAGCTAAGAAACGGCTTTATGCTCCACTGTTACAGCGGCAGCGCGGAAATGGCGGAGCGGTATAACGAATTCGGGCCATATTACTCTTTCGGCGGAGTAATAACATTTTCTAATAAGGAAAAGGTCGTAAAGAGCATACCCCGGGACAGGCTGTTACTGGAGACGGATTGCCCGTATATGACGCCCGTTCCTATGAGAGGCAGGTTAAATATTCCCGCGTACATCGAATATGTGGCGGATAAAATGGCAGAAATACTCGGTAAAACCTCGGAAGAGATAGCCGAAATCACCTCCGTTAACGCGGCAAGACTATTCGGGAGACTTCAATGAATACTTTTACTTACCAAATCGACGACAAGATATACGTCAACCTGACCAACAGATGCTCGAATAGTTGCCTTTTCTGTATCAGAAACACCTGCAGCGGGTTAAGCGGCTATTATCTGTGGCTTGACAGGGAGCCCGCGCCCGAAGAAGTCATTAACGAGCTTAAGGATTTAGCCGGCGTAAAAGAAGTCGTATTCTGCGGATTCGGCGAACCGCTTATCAGATGGCGCGAAGTCGTTGAAATCGCGACTTTTGTAAAAAGCAGGAACGTGCCCGTCAGAGTTAACACCAACGGTCAGGCGAATTTGTTTTCGGGCGCGGATATTGTGCCCGAGCTCGCCAAATGCGTGGACAAAATAAGCATCAGCCTGAACGAAGTAGCCGAAGACGACTATGTGAATATCTGCAATCCCGAACACGGCAAGGCGGCGTATAAGAGCATGCTCGAATTTGCCGCAAGGTGCAAGGAATTAATAGGCGATGTCACGCTTTCGGTAGTGGATATAATAGGCGGGGACAAAATTAAAAAAGCGCAGGAGATTGCGGATAATCTGGGCGTGAAATTAAGAGTGAGAAAGTATTGCAGCGGTTAACGGGGTTTATTCTTTATGTTCCGCTCTTTAATCGCTCTAAATGTAGCAAATTATGAGCAGAATCAGACAAATATTAAACAGCGGTTTTAAGTTCAAGCATAAGCTGGGTCAGAATTTTATTTACGACACGAATTTGCTTAATTCCATTGCCGCCCAAAGCGATATCGACGGCGCCGTAGTATTGGAAATCGGCGCGGGTCCGGGCACGCTGACTCAAGCGCTTGCCGCGCGCGCTGATAAAGTAATCGCTTACGAAATAGACTCCGAACTCATAAATCCGCTTGAAGAAAATCTAAGCGGTCTAACAAATGTAACGATAATTAATAAAGATTTTATGAAAGTAAGCGAACGGGAGATAAGCGACCTTACCGGCGGCGCGTTCGGCGTCGTAGCGAACCTGCCCTATTATATCACGACGCCCGTGATTATGAAATTTATCGAGAGCGCGCTGCCCGTAAAGAGCATGACGCTTATGGTGCAAAAAGAAGTCGCCGACAGGCTCATCGCCCTGCCTGGCACGCCCGAATACGGCGCGATTACGCTATCCGTCGATATTTCGGCTAATGTTAAGTCCGTAAAGAATATAAGAAGAAATCTCTTTTATCCCGTGCCGAATGTGGATTCCACGCTGATAAAAATCGATATCGACCGGGAAAAATACGATATTAAATACTACGCCATATTAAAAAAACTGATAAAGAGCGCCTTTTCAATGCGAAGAAAGACGCTGGTTAATAACATTACCAAAGACTTCAATATAACCAAAGAAAGAGCGGCGGAGCTGATAAACGGGGCGGGAATAGACATCAGAGCGAGAGGCGAGACATTGAATACCCCCGAATTTATCCGCTTATCCGAAGCGCTCGGGAGGATATTATGTTAATAAAAAACGCAACAGTTATAAGCAACCGCAGGAAGCTTGAGGGCTATAATATCTTAATCCAAGGCAATATAATAAAGGCGGTTACCGCAGAAGAATGTGATGACGCGGAAGTAATCGACTGCTCCGGGCTCTACGCTACCGCGGGCTATATCGACATTCATACGCACGGGGGCTACCTCCACGATGTAATGGAGGCGACAGAAGAAAGCCTCGGAGAGATATCCAAATTTCATCTCGATACGGGCGCTACGACATATCTTCCAACGACGCTTACCGCAAGTGAGGAGAGCATTGTAGCGGCAATTGACAATGTCAGGGCATATAAAGAAGTCAACGAATACTCGAGAATTTACGGAATTCACCTTGAAGGCCCTTTTTTTACGCCGTTTAACGCGGGAGCGCAGCCGCCGCAATTTCTAATCGCGCCCAACAAGAAAAATACCGCTTATATCTTCCGAAACGCGGATATAATTAAGAGAATTTCAATAGCGCCCGATGTTGAGGGCATTATTCCCTTTGTCAAAGAACTTACGGACGCGGGCATACAGGTCAGCGGCGGACACGACAACGCCGTGGACTTTGAAATCAATCCGTGCATAGACAACGGAATGAGCTCCGTAACGCATATATTCAACTGTACATCCAACGCGTCCAGACGCCCGCTTCATAAGTATCTGGGGCTTACGGAAATAGGGCTTATCGACGACAGGCTTTACGCCGAAGTGATAGGCGACAACCGCCATACGCCTTTCCCGGAATTCAATATCATTTATAAGCTTAAGGGCGCCGATAAAATCCTCCTCGTCTCGGATTCTCTCTCCGTCGCGGGAATGGGCAACATCAGGCATTATCTCGGAAAGCGCGGCGAGGGCTACGAAATAGAGGTAAGAGACGAAGTCGCCATTCTGCCCGAATTGAACACTTATGCAGGCAGCGTCACGCCCGTTGCCAAAATGGTGCAGATACTCCTGAGAGATTATTCCGTTCCCATTGAAGAAGCGGTGTGTATGGCTAATCTCAATCAGGCGGAGTTGCTTAAAATAAGCGATCGCGGAGACATCCGCGAGGGAATGCTTGCGGACATCAACATTATAGACGGCGAAGGCAATATAGTTAAGACGGTATTTAACGGCAAAATCAGGGTCTGAATATAACCAGCCTTTTGGTTGAGAAATTATAAATAAATACGATGAAGGTAACCATTACTTTGGCAATCCAATGGTTTAGTCCCGCGTAATCGTAAAATACTTTCATCAACAGCACATTAAGGAGCAGTCCGGTAACGGACAGCGCCGAGAAAAGGATAATCCCCCATACGCTCTTTGCCCTGCGCGTAAACTGGTACACAAAGAGCACGGAAATAATGTAATTTACGATTAGCCCCGCGGTAAAGCCCGCTGCCGTCCCGATGAGCACGCTCTTAGTCATTACGGCGCTGCGGTCGGCGAAAATCGATTTGATTATACTGTAGCCGAAAACCTCGGGCGAAATCAGATAAATTACCGTCCCGAAGATAACAAAGTCAACCGCGGTCGCGATACCGCCGCATATAATAAACCTGATAAATTCTTTTACGGATTGCTTTAGCTTATCTGACATCAATTAATTCTTTACTTCTTTTAGATAAAATAAACTTCCATATGTACGGCGTAATAAATATAACTACGCCGATAAAAAACGCGGCGACAAACCCCGCTCCCATAGTGTAATGCGTCTTGAACAATAAGAAATCAACCGTTCCCTTTACTATAGGCAGCGGCGCGTCCGGCTGGAACGCGGGAATCGCAAGGGAGCCGAGGATACAGTTTATTATCAGCGAGCCGCTGTTTGAGTTTAATTTGTGCCTCATTTCGCCTTTTATTAAGCTCTTTAATAAGAAAACCGTATTCGCAATGATATTATAAATGGACACAATTAAGGCGAGTATCATCATATACCTTGACATAAATTCCAATAAATCCGCCACGCCCGTCCATTTTCTCGAAAGCACATCGGACGGCTCAACGAAAGTCGTATAATACAGGGAATTTATATCAATACCGAGCTTGTTGATAACGGGATAATGAAACGCCGCGCTTATCGCGTCCCAGGCGGTGACATCAAAGCCCTGATTATCGGTTATGTAGGGGAAGAAGTATGTTAAGATAAAAAGCGCCGACAGGATGAGCAACACAAGAGGCAGAAGCCTCCCTTTGATAAATACTTTCTGTTTGTTTTTCATTAACTATCCTTCGAGCGCGCCTTAGGGCTAATACGCTCTTGCAAAATATATCAATATATCCGCCTTATTGCCGCAGCATACGCATTTATCGTGAACGGGTGTCTGGTCAAAAGGCATTACCCTTGAAGACGCGGCGGTCAATTCTTTGACCTTTTGCTCGCATTCGGGAGAGCCGCACCACATCGAAAGCGCGAAATTGCCGCCCTCAACCGCTTCCTGCAATTCTTTAAGCGTACCGGCTATCTTTATCCTTGAATCTCTGAACGCCGTTGCTTTTGCGAGCATATTCTTCTGTATATCGTCAAGTTCTGCCTTAACAGTATCCGTTATATTATCTATCGGATAAGCGCTCTTGCCCGTTTTGTCGCGCCTGCTGAGCATTACGGAATTTGCGGCGATATCTCTCGGCCCTATTTCTATCCTAAGAGGCACGCCTTTTAATTCCCATTCGTTGAATTTCCAGCCGGGCGAGTTATCCCTCATATCGATTTCCGCGCGGATTCCCGCGTCTACAAGCTTATCCGTAATATCCTGAGCTTTCTCGTTAACGCCGCCCTTATGCGCCGCTATCGGCACGATAATGACCTGAACGGGCGCGACTTCGGGCGGCAGAGCCAGACCTCTTTCGTCGCCGTGAGCCATAATGATTGCGCCGATAAGCCTTGTCGATACGCCCCAGCTCGACTGATATACATATTTTAAGACATTGTCGCGGTCAAGGAACCTGATATTGAAAGGCACGGAAAAATGATCTGCCAGATAATGCGTAGTGCCGGACTGGAGGCTCTTGCCGTCCAGCATCATAGCTTCTATCGCGTATGTCGCCTCGGCGCCCGCGAATTTCTCTTTCTCGGTCTTCTTGCCGACGATTACGGGAACAGCTAATACCTCTTCAGCGAATTTTTTATATACTTCGAGCATCTTTATAGCGTCTCGCTCCGCCTCTTCGGGAGTGGCGTGCGCGGTGTGCCCCTCCTGCCACAGAAATTCGGAAGTCCTTAAGAAAGGTCTCGTTGTTTTTTCCCATCTGACGATATTCGCCCATTGGTTGATAAGCACGGGCAAATCCCTGTAGCTGTTAATCCATTTGGAATACATATCGCATATAATGGTCTCGCTCGTGGGTCTTACGACGAGCTTTTCGGGAAGCTCGTTCTCGCCGACATGCGTAACAAGAGCGACTTCGGGCGCGAAACCTTCTACATGCTCCGCCTCTTTCATAAGGTAGCTGTAAGGGATAAAGAGCGGAAAATACGCGTTCTTTACTCCTTCTTTCTTAAATCTTCTATCAAGTTCCCGCTGTATAAGCTCCCATATGCTGTAACCGTAAGGTCTTATCACCATTGTGCCTTTGACGGGACCGTAATCGACCATTTGCGTTTTTAATACGACATCGGTATACCATTGAGAAAAATCAGTCTTAATATCCGCAATATCTTCTACAAATTTCTGTTCCATGTCACACCTTTTCTAATGATGTTATTATATTAAACTCTTTATACTTTACTGTCAACTAATCGTCTGTACGGAATATCTTGACACGCTATAATTAACATGCTATTATGATTTCGATGCGGTGCTTCAGCACACGGGAAGAGCTATATGCCACAGCCCCCGCTACTGTAAGAAGATAAATGCGCACACGCCACTTCACGGGAAGGCGCGCAGGAGGAAACTCCCTTCAAGTCAGGATACCGTTGCATCACCATAATTCTCGGGTGGAGAACGGTAACGCTTTTTTCACTACGGGAAAAGCGATTTTTTATTTTGGAGGAATATATGAAAGCCCTGAAATTATTAACGGCACTGATAGCCATAATAACCGTTACTCTGACCCTTGCGGCATGCCCGCGCACGGAAGAGGGGATGAAAAGCGTAACCGTCATAATTGCGTACGACGACGACACCGCGGACACATACACTAAAGACACCGATCTTACTTATCTCGGAGAGCTTCTGGACGAACTGCACGATAAGGGCGAGCTTGAACTCGACTGCGCTGGAAGCGATTTCGGCAGGCAGGTAAAAGTAATCGGCGGACTTCAAGACGATATTTCGGAATATTCGGAGTGGATCGGCATTTATTCCGATATTACGGACGAAACTCTGCTCTTTACCGAATACAAGATGACCTACGGGGATAAGGAATACACTTCCGTAAACTGCGGGATAGATTTGCTGCCGCTATACGACGGCAGGACTTACCTGTTCATTATGTGTGAATCCGAATGAACTTAAGAAACCATACCGTAAGAATCGCGATAATCGCCAATTGCGCGGCTTTACTTACAATAGGCAAATTAGCGCTTTCGTTTATCCCGAATATCGAGGTCGTAACGCTTTTTATAATACTCTTCGCCACGGCATTCGGCTTAACCGCGCTCCCTTCGGTCTTTGTCTTCTGCACGGTCGAAATGCTCCTTTACGGCGTAAACTACTGGGTCATACCCTATTATATTTACTGGCCGCTGCTTTGCGTCGTATTCATTCTCATTAGAAATAAAGAGTTAAACGCTTTTATAATCGCCGCGGTTGCGGCGGGAATGACGGTTATCTTCGGCGCGCTTACGACCGCGACCGACGCGCTGTTTCTGAACGATTTCAGACTAGATTTATTCTTCAGGTATTTCGGTATATATTACGCAAGAGGCGTTTATTTCTTCATAACCCATATCGTCTCGAATTTCATTATCGTTCTGTTTCTCTATAAGCCATTAATAAACCTATTAATCAGAATCCGAGAGAAGATAAATATATAAAAACGCGCCTTAGCAGTGATTTAATCGAAAAGTCAGGGTTTTTCTGACTTTATCTCCTTACTCGTTGCAAAGCAACGAGATAAAAGGGATGAATTTATCTTTAGAAAAAGAGGGGACAATATCACAAAGCGTGCAACTGATATTGTCCCCTCAAGTCCGACCAAATGCCGCTTGCGGCATTTGCGACTGGTCGGAAAAATTAACTTAACATTATTTGTTCTAGTTTTAACGGCTCTATGTATTTATCGCCCATATACGCTCTCATATTGCCGCCTGAAATCTCGTCTATCAAGGCGATATGCCGGTCTTCGCCGACGCGCCCGAACTCGAATTTGATATCGTAGAGCTCAAGACCCTTTCTGCTTAATTCGTCGCGGACTATAGCGCCGATTTTTCTCGTGAGCTCTGACAATGTCGCGTATTCGTCCTTAGTCATAATGCCGAGCATATCAAGCGCCTCGTCGGTAATCAGCGGGTCGCTTCTCTCGTCGTCTTTTAAGGTAACTTCGACATAGGCGTCGAGCTTGTCGCCGCTTTTACAGTATTTGCCGTATCTTTTTATGAAGCTCCCGACGGCCCTGTATCGCAATATGACTTCCACGCCTTCGCCGAATTTCTCAGCTTTTTTAACGGTCATCGTGTTGTTTTCTATGTCAGCGTCAATATAATGCGTGGGGATGCCCGCCCCGTTTATCTTTTCATAGAAAAACTTGGTAAGTTTAAGCCCCGCTTTACCGACTCCTCGGATTTTAAGCCCTACGGTATTGGCGCCCGGGTCAAATACGCCGTCCGTACCCGTAACATCGTCTTTGAATTTAAGCAGATAATTTTCGCCCGCGTCGTATACATCCTTTGTCTTTCCGACATAAACAAGTTTCATATTCTTCTCCTAACACTTTATTTGGTTTGATTATACCATAATTTGGATTTTTTTCGCGCGATTTAAGGGGGGCAATTCGAAAAAAAACTGCTATGCAGCGGTCTCATACTGTAAGCAGCCATTAATTCGAAAAGTCAGGGCATCCTTTATTCCGTCGTCTCAACGGACGGAAACAGACCGCCGCTTAAAATGCCGCTTGCGGCATTTGCGTTAACTCGACAAAGGCTGTCGAGTTAATCGACAGCCTTAAATGATTATGGTGGGAGCAACAGGGATCGAACCTGTGACCCCATGCTTGTAAGGCATGTGCTCTCCCAGCTGAGCTATGCTCCCGTAAATATACCGGATAATAATATCCGGCAGTTTTGGTGACCCCAAGGAGGTTCGAACTCCTGTTACCGCCGTGAAAGGGCGATGTCTTAACCACTTGACCATGGGGCCGTGGTAGCGGCGGTCAGATTCGAACCAACGACCTGCCGGGTATGAACCGGCCGCTCTAACCAACTGAGCCACGCCGCCATGTTGTTGGTTGCGGGGGTGGGATTTGAACCACACGACCTCCGGGTTATGAGCCCGACAAGCTACCAGACTGCTCTACCCCGCGATGTTCATTGACGCTAAACTAGTTTATATAATAATATAACTTTTGTCAATAGTTTTTTAGTGTTTTTTCCGTTGTCCCCGACGGACTACGAAATGCGGCACCGCTCTAACGGCTATTTTTTGGCGTACCCGGAGGGACTCGAACCCGCAACCTTCTGATCCGTAGTCAGATACTCTATCCAATTGAGCTACGGGTACGCGTTAGCTACATTATTATAGTTATCGCCGGTTAAAAAGTCAACTGATTATTTCCTCTGTCCGTTTAAGGACAGCGGAAATAATAATATTGACTAATTAATATTATTTACTTATAATTATGAAAAGGCAATCCGAGTAAATTTAGATATCGGGCTTTATTCGGTTAGGCTTTTCAGGGAGGTAAAATTATGGCATTTGACCATTTGCTTATGAAATGGATACAGGCGCTAGGAGGCAAAGACGGCACCGCGTGGCAGAAGATTATGGATTTCTTCTTCTCGGCGGTAACTTTTATGGGCGAGGAGCTCTTCTTGCTGCTCGGTATTTTCATCATCTATTGGGGGCTCAACAAAAAATTCGGCGAATACCTGGTGATTACGCTTTTCGCGACAATAGGCACCAACGGTCTTCTAAAGGCGATATTCAAGAGACCGAGACCTTTTCTGAACGACGGTTTCAGCGATTTAAGGCATGTTAAAGTCGATAATTTCTTCGTCAATACGACGGGGCTTAGCCACAGCTATTCTTTCCCGAGCGGACATTCGCAGCTTGCCGGCTCGCTCTTTACGGCAACCGCGCTCTATTACAGGAAAAGACCTCTTACCATAATTATGGCAGTCTTGATAGTGCTGATGATGATGTCAAGGGTGTATCTCGGCGTGCATTATCCCACTGATGTCATTGCGGGAGGGCTTATTGGCGTAGGCGTTGCGCTCGGAATGTATTTCCTGCTGAAAAAATTCAGCAATGCCAAGATAGTCATACTTCTCTCGTTGTTCGCGCTTGTAATTATTACCTTGATTTATGAAATTGTTACCGACGCGACAAGCGCGGCGGATACGGCGAAAATGGCGGGGCTTGCCGCAGGCGCAATCGCGGGCTTTATAATCGAGAGCAAATACATAGATTTCAAGGTCGACGGCTCTTTTTTCAGGCGCGCGTTCAGAGTGCTTATCGGCTTTGGTATCGTTATGGGCGTAAGGCTCGGATTTAAGGCGATTTTCGGCGTTATCGCAGGCGATAACGAGACGGCGACAATAATATTCGACACGATAAGGTATTCGTTTATGGGTATAGTCGCGACGGCGGTATGGCCCCTGATATTTATGAAAATCAAGCTATGAATTTAATACAAGGCGAGACGCTTGACGACCTTGAATACAAAGGGCTTAAAATAATCCAGCGCGACGGATATTATCATTTCACTTCGGATTCCGTGCTGCTTGCCAATCTCGCGAAAATCAGAAAAGGCGCGCGTGTGCTCGACATCGGCGCGGGGTCGGGTATTATCTCGATTCTAATCGCCGCAAAAACACAAGCGGGTGAAGTCGTCGGCGTCGAAATCCAGCAAGAAATGGCGGATATGGCCGTAAGAAGCGTGAAGCTCAATAATCTTGAAGACAGGGTAAAAATAATCAATAGCGACATCCGCGACGCGCGCGGAGAGATAGAGTACGAAAGCTTTGACGCCGTGGTGACAAATCCGCCCTATCTGAAAGTCTCTAGCGGCGAAATGAGCGGAGCGCCCAATATAGATATCAGCCGCAGGGAATTAAACATCACTCTGGAAGAAATAATATTTTATGGCGCGCGCTATTTAAAATTCGGCGGCAGCTTCTCTATGGTGCACAAGGCGGAAAGGCTCGGTGAGATTATTTATATAATGACTGAGCACTCGCTTATCCCCAAACGGCTTATCCTAGTGCTGCCTAAGCGGGGGTTTGACGCGGACACGGTAATAATTACGGGCAAAAAAGGCGCGAAGCACGGCATGAAAGCGGAAGTCCTGACGGTATACAATCCGGACAACACAATGACGCGCGAAGCGTCGCGGCTTTACAACAAGGAGTAATATGGGTACGCTATATCTCGTCTCAACGCCGATCGGCAACCTTTCGGATATCACATTAAGGGCGATAGACACCCTTAAATCCGTTGATTTCATTGCGTGCGAGGATACGAGGCACTCGTTAAAGCTGCTTAATCATTACGAAATCAAAAAACCGCTTATCAGCTATCATAAATTTAACGAGAACGAAAAGAGCGAGGTAATAATTAGCCACCTTGACGAAGGCAAGTCCGTTGCGCTGATATCGGACGCGGGAAGCCCCGTAATATCCGACCCCGGCTCAATAATTATCGCGACGGCACGGGCAAAAGGGCATAATGTGAGCGTCGTCCCCGGCGCGTCGGCGGTAACAGCAGCGGCGACTCTTGCGGGCATAAGCGGGGGCTTTATATTCATAGGCTTCCTGCCCGTTAAAGCGAAATCGAGAGCTAAGCTCCTCGATTCTTATATGAAATCGCCTTTACCGCTGGTTCTCTATTCCGCGCCGCACGACATAAAACGCGACCTCGAAGACATTTACGCCGCGCTCGGCGGCAGAAGATATACCGTTGTTAAAGAATTAACCAAAATTCACGAGCGCGTAAGCGAAGGGATTCTGCCCGACATTATCGTCGAAAACCCAAAAGGCGAATATGTGCTGATAATTATGCCCTCCGAAGAAGAGGAAAAAATCGATTTAACCGAACGCGAACAGGTTATCGCGCTGATAAAAGAGGGAATGAGTAAAAAAGAAGCGGTAAAAGAGACGGCGAGGTCAAGAGGCGTTAATAAAAACCGGGTTTATATGGCGGTAACGGACATAAAAGATTAAAGTATTCCGCTGTCCTTAGTCGCAAATGCCGCAAGCGGCATTCGGTCGAACTCTTTTCAGGGCTTGTTTAATAAGAGGCTTTGTAGAATTTTAATTGTATAATACTATGGAGAACCCGATTGTGGCGCTATCATCCAAAAATCTGCTCGTTATAGCTGCCATAATATCCTAATAACGCTATTATTTTATACGCTTTGATGTGCTTAAGCTGTCTTGACGGGCTAGTAACTTAATATCTTCAGTTTTTCCAGTACGATCTCCCTGACTTTTTGCCTGCCTTTCAACTGGTATTTCTTGGGGTCATAGAGATTTATGTTATCGCTTAATATATCTCTGACACCCTCGGTATAAGCCATTCTGAGTTCGGTCGCGAAATTGACTTTGCTGATACCGTTGCCTATGCAATCCCTTAAAGTGCTCTTGCTGAGCCCCGACGCGCCGTGTAGAACGAGCGGGATGCTCACGGCGTCGAATATCTCTTTGATTCTGTCGATATTCAGCTTGGGCAGTCCGTCGTATATTCCGTGCGCGGTGCCGACGCCGATTGCGACAAAGTCAATTCCCGTTTCGTTCACGAATCTTACGCATTCGCCTACATCGGTATAAGAGGACTCCGCGGTCATTTCGTCTTCCGTGCCGCCCACGCGCCCGAGTTCGCCCTCCACGCTGACGCCCTGCTTTTTCGCGTAATCGGTAACTTTCTTGGTAATTTGGATATTATTATCTAACGGCAACCCCGAGCCGTCTATCATTATCGAGGTATAGCCCGAGTCAACGCATTCCGCGCATATTTCATAGCTGTTGCCGTGATCAAGGTGCAACGCGATATCGGCGGCGCTATTAGTCGCAAGCGCCCTTATCATCGCGGCAAAAGCCGCGGCGGAGCCGTGATTCACGGTCGTGTATGTAGTCTGAATTATTACGGGCGCCATAAGCGCCTCGGCGGCGGATATCACTCCGAGCGCCATATTGAGATTGTCTATGTTGAACGCGCCAATCGCGTAACCGTTGTCTCTTGCGTCTTTAAGAATCTTAAGTGTATCTATAAGCGGCATTTCAGTTCTTAAATCCCTCTAACTCTATTAACGCGCCGTTATTCAGTCTCGAATGCTCGGCTGCAAGCGCCATTTTGTGGCTGTGGATGGTTACGCCCACTACGGTCAGATCTTTCTGCTTAGTAGGTTTATTGTTCATCATCGCGACAAAGTCCTTGACAAGACCGTAATCCCCGCCGATATGTCCCTGGTAGGGCAGGAGCTTGGTAGCTATCTTCATTTTCTTGCCGTAATACTGTCTTACGATGATATTGCCCGTGTAGTCCTCGCCTCTGATTTCGCCCAATGTGCCCATAATGTGCGTGTGGCGATAATTTCTCTTAGAAAACGCCGAGACCGTCAACGACGCCGTTCTGCCGTTAGAAAAGTCCATATTGACCATTTGGTGGTCTGCTACGTTGTTATCCGAGAAATATACGCATCTGCCGTAATTGTTCTCTTTCAGCGCCTTGTATTTATCCGCTTTCTTAGAGCCCGCTTTGCCCGTAATAATTCTGCCCGAGAGCCTTAGAAAAGTCGCCCTCCAGATAGGGTCGGTTATGTATAGTCTTTCGCAGTCGAACGGGCAGGTCTTCTTCGCCTTGCAGCCATCCAGGCATCTCTTGGCGGCGCCTTCGGGCGCGTTCTCCGGCTTGAAATGCTTTAAGGAGCCGAACGAGGACACCCTCTCGCAACCGCCGTCCATCAGCCAATGGATTATATCAAAGTCATGACAGGTCTTAGCCATAATCATAGGCGATGTCGTCTCGGATTGCCTCCAGTTGCCTCTGACATAGCTGTGCGCGAAATGATAATAGCCGATGTTCTCGGTATGGTCTATGGCAACGACTTCGCCGATGACGCCCGAATCGATAAGCTCCTTTAATTTGGAGTAATACTTGGAATATCTCAGCACGTGGCATACGAGCATTCTTACGCCTTTCTTTTCGCACCTCTTAATTAAATCCTCGCATTCGGATACCGAGGGCGAAAGCGGCTTCTCGCACATAATATCGTAACCTAATTCTATCGCCTTTACCGCATGACCGTAATGGTCTCTGTCCTGCGTGCAGATAAAAATCGCATCGGCAAGCTTTGTCTTGAAAAATTCGTTTTCGTCCATAAAACAATTTTCCCCGGGCACTTCGAACTTCACTCTGCATTCTTCCAGTCTTTCGGCGAACTTGTCGCACAGCGCGACAATTTTCGCTTCGTCCTTGCAGAAGTGCTTGACAATTGTCATATAGTTGTTGCCTCTGTTTCCTAAACCAATAACCGCTATATTAATCATTTTTTCACCTCTGCTTGATAATATATCATAATCCCGTAGAATTTTCAATAACAATTATTGATTATAAAGCGCAAATAATTATTAATCGCATAACAAAAAAAAGTAAGCCTATATCGTTTTACATTTTATCGCCTATATATTATAATAGTCCTCGTTCGGACTAATAATTATCGGCATCGGCGTTTTACATACCGCTTCTAAGATTAAAAAACGATAATAATTATCCGCCTGTTAATGTATCTTATAATAGAGACTAATAACTAACCGATAAAAATACCCTTATCGCGGTTATAACAAGGAGTATAAAGATGTCTATAATGCAGCAGGAATTATTCTCTGAACCTCAGGTAATCAGAAATGTTATCGCCAATAACATGGAAATAATTGCCAATATCGTCAAAGAAGTCAAGAAAAGGGGCATAACCAATATTTCTACGGTTGCAAGGGGAACGAGCGATAATGCGACAATCTGCTTTAAGTACATTACCGAAATTCTGACGGGAATGCCGGTAGCCGAATGTCATCCGAGCGTCATTACGATATATAAGTCCAGAGTAAATATTTCAGATAATATGACAATCGCCATATCCCAGAGCGGCGCGAGCATAGATACTTTAGCAGTGCTCGATACCGCAAAAAAAGCGGGCGCGCTGACCGTAGCGGTCACCAATTCCCCGGATTCGCCGCTTGCTAAAATGGCGCAATATCATATATACCTATCCGCGGGCGAGGAGAGAAGCGTCGCCGCGACTAAGACATTCGTCGCAGAGCTGGTTGCGCTGTATATGCTCGCTATCGGGTTGAGCGGCAAAGAATATTTATTGGAGAAACTTCATTCTCTTCCCGAAAAGCTTGAAGAAGTATTTAAGTTAAACGATAAGTTCGCCGAGCTTGCGCAGAAGTTAAAGAACAAGAATAATTTCATAGTACTGACAAGAGGCACAATGCAGGGCGTAGGCAAAGAACTGGCGTTAAAACTCGCGGAGTGCACTTATTCTTTCGGCCATTCGTATTCCGTAACGGATTTTATGCACGGGCCGCTTGCGCTGGTCGAGGAAGGAGTTAATGTCATAATGCTTTCGCCGGACAGCGAATGCACCGAGAATTATCTGGATATCGCCGCAAGACTGAACTTGCTCGGAGCGAACATCACCGCGCTGACGGACATTAAGGGGCTTATCGATATAGCGGACGAGACCGTCAAGATGCCTCCGTCGGATTTTATGACCTCGACGGTATTATACGGCTCCGCCGTCCATATGCTCGTTATGAATATGGCAATGGCGAAAGGGCTTCATCCCGACACGCCGAGGAATCTGAAGAAAGTCACCATTACAAAATAATTTTATTCCGCTGTCCTCGACGGACAGCGGAATTTTTTTAGGCTTCTTATTTATTGTTCAACTAATGGGATTATGAGAAACATAAATTAATAATTATTTGATAATATCTTTTATTTTTCTCTTAATACGCTGCAACGCGTTATCGATGCTCTTTATGTCTTTACCCGCAATTTCGGCGATTTCTTTATAACTTTTTCTGTCAAGAAAGAGCTTTAATATTTTTATCTCATACCGTGACAGCACATTATTAATGCTCTCGGTTAAGACTTTTTGCTCTTCGTCGATAAGTATCGCGTTTTCGGGGTCTTCGGTTGTCGCCATAACGAGTTCGTCCAAAGGTATGAAGTTATTCAAAGCGTTATGCTTTCTCCTGTTGCCCGCTCTTACGGCGTCTATGATTTGCCGCTTTATGCAGAGAGTCGCAAAGCTCTTGAACCGCGCGTTCTTGTCTTCGGAGTAATCCCTTACAGCCTTAAACAGCCCTATCATTCCCTCCTGAATCAAATCGCTTCTGTCGCCGCCCGACAAAAAATATGATTTGGCTATCAGGAGCACAAGGGGCTTGTATCTGCTCATCAGCCGTTCGGTCGAGAGCGTATCTCCCTCTCTCGACAAGCCTACAAGCTCTTCATCCGTATAATTATTTTCTTTCATTACGCCTCTGCCTTACCGCCTCGTACATAATGACCGCCGCCGCCTGCGACGCGTTTAAGGAATTAATTCTGCCGTACATCGGAATGGATATTGCCTTATCCGAGAGTTTAAGCGTAAGAGGCTTGACGCCCTTGCCTTCTCCGCCTATTATTACCGCTGTATCGTCCGAGAGACTTACGCCGTATACGCTTTCGCCGCTCATATCCGCCGAAAATACGCTGATAAACATATCTTTTAACTTACGGATCGTGTCGTTGATATTGTTTACCCTCGCGACTTTGATATGATACGCCGCGCCCGAGGACACCCTTATTACCGTATCGGTAACGGACACGGAACGGTTTTTCGGGATAATTATGCCGTGAGCGCCTGCCGCCTCGGCGGTTCTCATAATATTGCCGAGATTATTGGGGTCGGTTAATTCGTTAAGTATTATCATAAGGAGCTTTTCGCCTTTTTCCCGCGCGGTATTTATAATGTCTTCAAGCGTATAATACTGAAAATCCGAAATTTCCGCTATTACATTCTGGTGTTTCTTGCCGCCCAGCCTGTCCAGCGACGCCTTGTCCATAAACTGTATTTTCGCGCGCTTTTCTCTCGCCCCGTCAATGATTTTCTGAACGGATAAATCCGTATAACCTTTTAATACATAGAGCTTGTCTATGCTTTTGCCCGCTTCAAGCGCTTCAAGTATGCTGTTTTTACCTTCAATTAACATAATCAATAATTCAGAATTTGCTCCAGTCTGTCGTTCTGCCCGGTAAGGTACAGAAACCCTATTACCGCCTCAAGACCGCTCGCTTTCTTGTAATCCGTTACACTCGCGTTCTTTGCTACGGTATTTGTCTTGCTGTTTCTCGCCCTTAGAAATATCGCTTTCTCGCTCTCTGAAAATTCTTCCATCAGCTGTTCCGCTTTTTTAGACTGGCTCGTGGCGTTGATGACACCGGCTGCCATTTTGTGTAATATATTGGTTTTTACTCCCGTAGTCATAACGAGTTTAGTCCTTATATACAGCGTCATCACCGCGTCGCCGATAAACGCAAGCACCAGCGGATTGAGTTGGACGGCGGCGTCTTCCGTCATCAGCGTGTCCGAAATTATTTTCAAGTTCTCACCTCAACAGTCATTATAGCACATTAATTTTCCCTATAAAAATATTTTTATGTAATAATGCCCGTAGCGCTCTCATACATTAATATGGACAACCATAGTTTTTTCTCTCACAGAAATCCACACGAACATAGTTTCTTGTGGATAACTTTGTGGATAAGTGGAGAACTATGCATTATTTGCATAAAATGATGCATAAAAATAACATTTTACGCCAATTAAGGTCACTATGTTTTATACTGTAACAAAAAAGACTATTATAGTTATATTAATCGTCGCGCTCGTCGCGATAGCGCCCGTTACGATAGGAATCAGCGCTTCGTATGCTTCTCCCAAAGAGCGCATAACGCTGGTGATTGACGCGGGTCACGGCGGAATTGACGAGGGGGTTCACGGGACTGTGACGGGTATCGCCGAAAGCGAAATAAACCTCAAGGTGTCTAAATTCCTTAAGGCGTATTTTGCGGACGCGGGATTCAAAGTAGTGATGACAAGGACTACGGACGCGGGGCTTTACGGCATTAAGACAAAGGGCTTTAAGACCCGGGATATGAACAACCGCAAAAAAATTATCGAGAGAGAAAATCCCGATATCGTCTTATCCGTACATATGAATTATTATACATCGCCTGTAAGGCGCGGATTGCAGGTTTTTTATACAAATACGACGGCCTCAAAAAACCTTGCCGACGAAATTCAAAGAATTGCCAATATCAATATCAATAATCCGATTACCGGCAGAAATCTTATTAATCTCTATGGCGATTATTTTATGTTAAAATGTACCGCCGCGCCCTCGGTTATCGTGGAATGCGGATTCTTATCCAATCCCGAAGACGAAAAACTCTTATGCTCCGACGCCTATCTAAAAGAACTTGCTTATTATATTTTCAGCGGCGTAATCAGCTATCTCAATTGTTATGTCTAAATGTCAAATACTATCTCTTCCCATTGATCTGATTCCGAATACGCGTATATCGGGAGTCTTGTAAGGCTCTTTTCTTCACCTGTTTTGGTAAAATAATAGCATGCGGCAACGGACTCTACCGACCTGTAATTGCCCGCGGACGCGGTTAGCGCGTTTTTGCCGCCGCCTTTTACCACTATAAGAGTATTATCGGCAAAATCAATATCCGGATAACTTCTGTCCAGCACATACATCGTATTGCTGTTTTTATCTTTGACATACAAATGCTGTTCGTTGTGATAAGCGTTGGAATAGCTTGTGAAAATATTAGTAAGCAGCGTAAATCCCGTCTGTTCGGGCGTTTTCCATATGCCGTCGATAAGGCTCAGGCAATTTCTCGCAGTAGTCGCGTATCCCGAATTTATTATCCTTATTATGCCGCCTACGGTGGATAGCGCCGCAAGATATGTGCCCTGACCCGAAAAGCCCAGGCACGGTTGCCAGCCGCTCGCTGTATTGAGGTCGTGGGCATAACACCTGTAACCGCTTGAAGTCGTGCCTATTATATACAGCATATCATTATGGGCTATCACGCTGCATTTGGATGTGTCGTCTATAAGATTGGGCAGCGAAATCCAGGCGGGAGAATCTGAGGCGGTGTCTATATAGGATATGGATTTATATCCCGAGGACGCGCCCATTACAGCGTAAATTTTGGTACCCCACGCGCATATTCTCGGGTTGGGGAAGGAGCTTATTATAGGCAATTTCTTCTCGAATTCCGGAACGGGATCTAAGGTGTTCATTTCAAATAATTCCATTCCTGGACCGTCTTTTACCGCATAAATCTTATTGCCTATTACGGCTGTTGAAGTAAATATCGAAGTTTCAGATTGCTCGTAATCGATAAAATACAGCGGGTTAATTCTTGTATCGGCTTTCTGATATGTGCCGTCAGCTTTTCCGAAAATATACAAGTTATTCCTACATAAAGCGAAAGTAGAATAACCCGCGGGAAGCGTAATAGACTGCCAGGCGTCGGAAAATCTCGGCCTTATATCCTCCAAATTCATGGATTCTATGTGTTCCGGCGCTAAATCCGCCTTTACCCAGAGCCCTTGCGAATCCGGGGGCGTTAACTGTATAAAAATATTATGGCCGCCGGAAGTCCCTCCGCCGACGCTTAATAAATGATATCCTATTCCCATTAATTATTATTCGCTCCTATTACCGCTAATTTGATTATCAAATCGCTTGAAGGCGTTGTGTCCGCTTTAAGCGTTACCGAATTATTGCCGATTACGGGATTATACTTATAAATTCCCGCTGCGAGCGCCTCTTCCTTGCTGCCGTCGTCATAGCTTATGAAAACGAGAGAGCCGACGCTGATTTCGTTAAAGTACACCGTATACTCGTAAACGCTTCCGTTGAGAGTCCATTGCTCTGTATTAAGCGTTATATCCTCTGTTGAAAAAAGTTTAAGAAAATCCGAAATGCGGCAGAATGTGCTCGTATGAAAGCGCCCCGTTTCGTTTACCCAATAAGCGACGCCCATATTGACGGGCAACAAAGTCCTTTCGGCAATGGGTTTTAATTCCTCCCCTTTGCCGGCGAATAAGGTACCCGTATCGTCCATTAAAATTCCCGCGTCATTTTCGCCGTCAATTAATTTTATTACGATTCCCGCTTTTTCATCGATCTTTAGCGATTGCGTTTCGGTATGTCTTAAGGTCAAAACCTTATCCGTAACGTCTAGCGTTCCCGATATATCAAGATCGCCCTGAATACTCTGCGATCCGACAAAAGCGTTACCTCCCGATATCACCGCTTTGGTATCCGCGTAGCATTTGGTGTCAAAGCGGTATTCGCCTTGAATGTTAAATACATAATCCGAGGTATACGCTTTGAGATATGTTCTGGGACAATAGGAAATTAACTTGGTTATCTCTCGGGATACTTCGTAGTCAAGAGGTATTCTTATCGCGTCCGTTCTTCCTATTATGGTTTTGAAGCCGCTTAAACTAAGAAAATTCCCGATCTCCTCAACATCGGGGAGAGCCGCCCGGGGCACCCTGATACTAAAAACCTTACCTCCAACAACATCAAATATACTAATAGAGGGTATATCGCTATTTAATATGTCGCCCTCGTACAAATTAATGAAATTACCGCTTTCGTAGTAGTTGTCGGGATTAATTTCCTCTGTAAATTGAAGCATAGTAAAACAAGCTGTTTCTATATTGGGTAGAGCGTTAGGAATATAAATCCATTCATAATCTTCGAGACTGATAGCTCTGGTGCGGTAGGTTACATAGTATCTCTTTTCGTCCGGATCATAAGTAACTTCATCGCAGTAATTCTCTATCGAATACATCGGATAGGGCAGATTCACCGTTACGCTTTGCAACGCTTGTCCGCTTGCGGAGTTATGCGCCGTAATAATTAATTGATTGGCGGTCGGCGTGACAAAAGAGGGCGCGTAATCCGTAGGCAATACCTTAACGGTTTTTTCGGGATAAATTCTCGTAATATATATTCCGCCGCCTTCTTGGGAATTAATAAGGACGGGATTTTTTTCGTTAAAAGTATTGGGAATGGAGGGCGCAAAACGGTCTCTGCCGCTCCCCTCGTTTATGTATGTTATCGAATAATTTAACGCTTGGGAAAAATCCTCTTCGCTTCCTTGATAGCCCTGCTCCAAGGCGTATTGATAAGCGGATTTGCCGTCGAATCTGTTGTTTTCCAGATCGTCTGTTACGCTGTTATACAGCCCCTGCATTATAGCGATTTCCGAGGAAACGCTTTGGGCGGCGCTGTTAGCCGCGCCGGCAGCGTCATTTGCGCTCCCCGCGGCGGCGTTAGCGGCCGATGCCGCCAAGTCGGCTTCGGATGCCGATGAATTTGCCGTATTCGCTGCGGTTAGCGCGGTTTCTGCCGCGTCATTTGCGCTCCCCGCGGCGGCGTTAGCGGCCGATGCGGCTAAATCGGCACCGGACGCGGACGAATTTGCAGCATTTGCAGCTGTTTGCGCCGAATTCGCCGCGGTATTTGTCTCATTAATAGCATTTTGCGCTTGGACAATCGTGTTTTCCGCCTGAGTAGCGGCGTTATTTGCCGAGGTCGCGGCAACATTTGCGGATGTTGCCGCGGCTTCCGCGCTGTTTTTTGCGGCAAGCGCTAATGTCTTCGCTTCCGACGCTTGATCGGCCGCCGCGTTTGCAGCGGTCGCCGCGGTATTTGCCGCATCCTTTGCGGCGTTACACCCGGCTATCGCGGTGTTGGCGTCCGCCGTCGCCGCTTCTGTTAACTGCTTAGCCTGAAGCGCCGCGGCTGTTACGGAATTAGCCGCCGACGCAGCGCTTACGGCGTCAGCGGTTGCCGTTACGCATTCCGATACTGCGGCGTACGCTTCTTGCGTAGCGTTCTCGCACCTTATAATAACATCCTCGTATTCATCGGCAAGCAGGCTGTCGGAATTAATGGAGTGTTCTATAATAAGTTTTGCAACCGTAGACTTAAAGACAAGCGTATCATCCGTAGACAGTCTGGCGACGACCTGAAAATTCAGCCTGCCTTCCTTTCTTATAATATCATACGGCAACGGGAATACAATACTGCCTTCGGTAAGCTCCAGTCTCGGCGTTGATACGCACCTTTCGTCCGGACACATAAATTCCAGATAGTAATCATAATCCGCTAGAGAAGACGGGATTGAAATCAGCAGATTTGAGGTCATATTCTCGCCTGCGAGCACAAGGCTGTCCGAGCTTACATTGAGAGTTTTATCTATATTTAATGCGGCAATCAAGGTTCCCATTCAAGATACTGCTCCTTTTTTTATGTTCAATTATAAATTCCGAGACTTCGCGGTTAAACATTTTATGCCAGAAATATAGCTTGATTAATCGGGTATATTGATGTATAATTAGCTTTACCAAGATTAATAATTATAGGTGCTTAATGGAATTATCGCTTAAAGACATATTGAAATTAATCATACAAAAATGGTATATTATGTTCACACTGATATCCGTTTTTGTCGCTATCGGCACGGCTATTTCCGTATCAAATTACACTAAGCCTAAGTATACCGCGAGCACATCTTTTCTTTTTACCAGCCCCAATCAGTCTAACGTCAACCTTACCGTAAATAATTACAGCACCTATCTTGCAACGGATTATAATAAACACCGCGTGAGTAGTTACATCGAAAAAAATTACAAGAGCACCGATTACGAGGTGAGACTTAATGTCACATCCGCCATATTGGAGGTAAAAGTCACTTCCAATAACGAAGAATTGGCTAAAGATGTTGTAAGAAAATACGGCGAATTAATAAACGAAGAGAATAATCCCATTAAGAAAGAAGGCTTGGTGATAGACCAGCTGGTTCCTGTTTTTTCAAATGAAGACAAGCCTAATATTTCGTCTCTGATCATTCAGATTATGCTGTTCGCGTTCATAGGAATATTTATAGGCGGCGTAATAATTTTAACGCCCTTATACGGCCAAAAGCGCAAAAACCTCGATGACGCTAATTAATTCCCTCGAAGAATTCAATAACGGCTTTAAGCGCTTCTTTACTGCTTCTTAACCAGGTATAGCTTAGAAAACCGTGAAGACCGTCTTTTCTGTCCTCGGGAAGTATGTAATCGCTGTGCTCAATGCCGATTTCATCTAGAATTTTAATAAAGGACATTGTCGCGGGATTTAACGCGTCGACTTTACCGCTTGCAAGAAAGGTCTTAGGGAAATTTTCGTTAATAAACTTTCTCGGCGACAGTCCCGTTAAGTATTCTTTAAAATATAAGCCTGTTTCTTTATGAAAATATTTTGTTAAGAACTTGAATAACCATGCGTCCGAATAAATCATGTCGTCCATATCCAAAAGCCCGTAAAAAATCGCCGCCGCCTTGAATTTGATATTTTTTCGGAACGCGCCCGAATTAGCCTTTGCCGCAATCAGCGCGGCAAGATGACCTCCGGCGCTGTCGCCCATAATCATTAAATTGTCCGTATCAATGCCCGGAACGGTATCAATCGCATGGCATACGGCGCTCTCGCAATCAGTAACCACGGTCGAAAGGTCGTAACGCGGCAGCATCCTGTAATTGATGTTTATTATTCTGTATCCCCGTTCGGCAATCGTCTTGACGATATAATTATAGTGTTTCTTATCCATGCTCATCCACGAGCCGCCGTGAATATAAAAAATCGTCTTCAGCTCTTTTTTACGGATATCATAATGCACATCATAGCGCTGCAGCCTGTGGGCGCCGTAACTGATATTCTTATCGCTCATTACGCCGGAAGAGTTTAAATCGTGCCTTATAAGGTGTATTCCTATATGCGCGGGATATTTTAGTAAAGCGCATATTAAATGTTTATATATTTGCCAAAACATTTTTTTTCTCCTTAAAAAGATTATACCATATTTTATGAAAAACTTATTTTTTCTTATGATATTATTGCTAAACGCCTTAAAATATTATATAATTAATGGGCTTAAAAAGAAAAGAAAATGCAAATTATTAAAAACCTTAATTCACGAATATTACATATTATATTAAATGAAAAGCCGATAAAATTCTGCCTAGCGCAGATTTTATTAGTTAATAGAGGCTAATATAAATAATCCATATGTAAATAATAAGAGAGAAATAATGAGTAAATATTTTGGAACAGACGGAATCAGAGGTCTTTACGGCGAAACGCTGACGGACAATCTCGCATATTTAACGGGCAACGCGATAGCGGCGTTAAAGCCCGGCGTTAAGGTTATTATCGGCAGGGACACCAGAGTATCGGGCGAAAACCTTGCAAACAGCCTGATCAAAGGCGTGTTGCACGGGGGCGGCAGCGTGACGGACGCGGGCATTATCCCTACGCCGACAATCGCTTTCAGCACAATCTCAACGGGCGCCGATTACGGAGTGGTCATAAGCGCGTCGCATAATCCGCCCGGCTATAACGGGATTAAGCTCTTCAACAGTTTAGGGAGAAAAATCCCCGATTCCGACAAGGAATTTATCGAGCAGAGATTAAGCGATAATACTGCAACTAAGGGAACAAGCGAAGGCGAATTAATAGACGGCGCCGCGCTTTCAGGCGCATACATAGACAAGGTTGTCGGACAAATAGGGATTTCATTCAAAGGTTACTCGGTCGCTTTGGATTGCGCCGACGGCGCGTCATATAAAACCGCGCCCGAGATTTTCAGAAGGCTTGGCGCGACGGTGTATTCCTATAGCGACCTAGGAGACGGAAGCGTCATAAATATCAATAAAGGCGCGCTTCATCCGGCGGTTATAGCGGGTCATACGACGGGCAGCAAGTGCGATATCGGATTTGCGTTTGACGGAGACGCGGACAGGATGATAGCCTGCGACAGCAGCGGCAGGATAATAGACGGCGATCTGGTCGTCTACGCGGTTGCGAATTACCTGAAAAAACGCGGCAGGTTAAAAGGCGATACCGCTGTAGGCACGCATCACACAAATATGGGCATGGAACAGGCGCTTCTTGAAAAAGGCATTAAGCTGATAAGAACAAAAATCGGCGACCAGTATGTCGCGGACGAGATGATAAGAAATGATTATATAATCGGAGGCGAGCAGTCCGGGCATATTATTATGCGCGAATTTCTCGAAACCGGAGACGGGATATTCGCGGCGGCTTTATTAATGAAGATAATGGTCGAAGAAAAGCAGCCGATTAATAATCTCGTCAATGTCAATTTAATGCCGCAGATAAATTCTAATATTATCGTTAAAGACAATGTAGCCGCGATAAACGATCCCGGTTTTCAGGCGGCGTGCCGCGAAGCAGAGGCGCGGATTAACGGCAAAGGCAGGCTGCTTGTAAGAGCTTCGGGCACCGAGCCCAAAGTAAGGCTAATGGTCGAAAGCCCTGATTTGCTCCTCGCGAAGAGTATCGTCGCCAATCTTGAACGCGTACTTAAAGGAAATGCTTAAATGTGCGGAATATTCGGTTACACGGGTAGCGATAACGCGACCGACCATGTAGTTTACGGTCTGAAACAGCTGGAATACAGAGGCTATGATTCGGCGGGTATTGCCATTCATAAAGGCAGCGGGATTCAGACAATCAAGAGCCCGGGAAGAGTTCTTTTGCTTGAAGTAAAAGCCAAAGGTATAAGCTCTAACTGCGCCATAGGCCATACGAGGTGGGCGACGCACGGATTGCCCACGGAGGCGAACGCGCATCCCCATACCGCAGGCAGATTCTCTATCGTCCATAACGGCATTATCGAGAATTATCTTGAACTGAAAAAAGAGCTTATCGATAAAGGCGCGATTTTTCTCTCCGAAACGGACAGCGAGGTCATAGCCCATTTATTTGACAATCTGTACGACAATGATTTGCTGACAACTATGGACAAGGTCGTAAAAAGATTAAAGGGAGCGTACGCCATTGCGGTGATTTGCTCGGATTACCCCGACAGGATGCTTGCCGCCTGCAAAGACAGTCCGCTTATTATGGGCAGAAACCGCACGGGAGGCTTTATTTCAAGCGATATGAACGCGCTGCAGGGGCTTTGCGACGATGTAATCGTCCTCTCGGACGGCGAATACGGAATAATAATTAACAATGAAATCCAATGCTATTCTAACGACCTAAAAGTGCTCAAGAAGAAAAGAATAGACATTTCGGCGTTAAAGAGCAGGGCATTAAAGTCTAATTTCTCGTCGCATATGATGTCCGAGATCTATGAAATTCCGCGTGCGGTTTCGGATACGATTGAATATTATGAAGTTAACGACCTCCCCGAGGGATTGAGGGAAACGCTGCAACTCACTAAAAGGGTTATGATCGTCGCCTGCGGTACGGCGTATAACGCGGGAATGGCGGGTAAAATTATGCTGGAGAAGCTGGTAAAAATCCCCGTGACCGTCGAATACGCATCGGAATTCAGATATTTAGAGCCCGTAATGGATAGCTCGACTTTAATCATCGCGATAAGCCAGAGCGGAGAGACGGCGGATACTATCGCCGCGGTCAGACTTGCCCAGTCCAAAGGCATCAAGGTGCTTTCCGTTGTCAATGTCGACGGCAGTACGCTTACGAGAAGTTCGGATTTCGTAATGCGCACCTATGCGGGCGCGGAGATTGCAGTCGCGGCGACTAAAAGCTATAACAGTCAGGTAACGGTGCTTGCGATTCTTGCGTCCAAATGGTCTAATAACGCGAATCTGATGAAAGAAATCAAGAGACTTCCCGCGCTTACAGAAGATTGTATAATAAGGTCCTCGAGTAACGATCTGCCGTATTCGATGTTTAATCTTGCGGAAAAGGTGTTCTTTATAGGCAGGCTGTCCGATTACACCGTCGCTATGGAAGGCTCGCTTAAATTAAAGGAAATATCTTATATTATGAGCGAGGGCTACGCGGCGGGCGAATTAAAGCACGGCACTCTCGCGCTGATAGATAAGGGCACTCCGGTCGTTACTATTATTACCTCGAGGGCGATTTCGGGCAAGACCATGAACGCGATTCACGAGGTAAAGGCACGGGGCGCGAATGTATTGCTTATCACCTCGTTTACGGATATAGCGGAAGAGGCGGATTGCAAGAGCTTTATTATTCCCGCTGCGGATGAACTGCTAATGCCCGCGATATCCGTAATACCTCTGCAATTTATCGCGCACGAAATCTCGCATATGAGAGGCTGTGACCCCGACAGACCCAGAAACCTTGCCAAATCCGTAACGGTAGAATAATATATCTCGATTTTTACCCATAGTAATGCGCTAATGTTGTCTTTTTAAATACGCTATGCTATAATTAACCTTGATTAAATAAGGGTTATAATCCTTATTATGCAGATAATAAATAAAAGGCGGCAAATGAAAAAGAATCATTTAAGCTCTCTCGAAAGCGGAGAAAATTTTCATAAAATTATCGCCCGAAATCCCGTATTAAAGGCGCCCGGCTGTAAGGATATACGAGAAAAAATTTACAAGCCTTACGCCCGCGCCGCAATAATAACCGCCAAGCAGGACTTAACAAATATAGTCCGGGAGCTCTATTGATGTACCGGAAATTTTTCAAAAGGGTGATAGATATTTTATTATCATTAATTGCCCTAATTATTTTATCACCTATATTATTAATAGTCGCCATAGTTGTTAAGACAAAATTAGGAAGTCCAGTTTTATATACTACAAAAAGACCGGGGAAAAATGGAGAAATATTTAATTTGCATAAATTTCGTTCTATGACTAACGAACGCGATGAGAATGGAAAGCTATTACCAGATAATAAAAGATTGACAAAACTAGGCAGAGTTCTAAGAAAAACAAGCATTGACGAATTGCCTGAATTATGGGATGTTTTGATAGGCAAAATGAGTCTCATTGGACCAAGACCTTTGTCGCCAAAATATTTGCCTTATTTTACTGAATATGAAAATCAAAGGCATGATGTAAGACCAGGTATAACAGGACTTGCGCAGATAAACGGTCGTTCAGGGCTTAACTGGGAAGAGCGTTTTGAATATGATGTTCAATATGTCAATAATCTTACATTTATAAATGATATTAAAATATTTTGTCAGACTATTTATAAAGTTCTTAAAAGAGCCGATACTTTGGAAAGAGAAGAAATATCTTTATTAAATTTTGACGATTACAGAAAAATACAATTAGAAAACAAAAACAAATACAAGGAAATAGGCAGTGAATTTTGGCTAGAAAATAAAGAAATAGGCGATAGCTATCTAAATAAATTTTCAAACGCTCAATATGTTTTTAGCGGAAGAACAGCAATAGATTGTATTATTAAAGATATTACTCAAAAGGGGATAGAGAATATTTATTTACCGTCTTTTTTATGTCAAAGTATGGTTGCGCCAATAAAAAAGCATTCAACAAATATCAGCTTTTATAACATATCTGTTGATAACCAAAGATTTGTCGCTGATTTATCCTCGATGAATGTGGTTGATAATTCTGCATTGTGTATCTGTGATTATTTCTTTTTTGATAACGATTATTATAAAAAGCTGTTAAGCTTTGCAAAAAACAACAAAATGATTGTTATTCATGATATCACACATTCGCTTTTGTCCGATGACCTGACGGTAGAAGAAGACGATTATTACTTTGCAAGTCTTAGGAAATGGCTGCCCGTCCCTGACGGAGCAATATTAGGAAAGCGTGGGGAAAAAATCAATATCAATGACACTTATTTATATAAAGAATTCACAGATATTAAAATTCAAGCAATGAAGAATAAGAAGAATTATATTCTCAACAACAAAGGCAACAAGGACGATTTCAGGGAACTATATCGAAACGCTGAAGAACTTTTGGAAAGGGGTTATACCAATAAAGCCATTTCAAAAGACTCACTAGATATTATAAGGCACACAAATTTTAACAAGGTGATTGATACAAGAAAAGATAACGCTAAAATAATTGCGGAAGGACTAAAAGAACTTGAACAAGTTAAAACCATTTATCAAGAAGACAGCTGTCCTTTATTTGTTCCCGTATTGTTTGCGGATAAAGAGCAAAGGGATAACCTTAAAAAACATATGATTGAAAAAAACATATATTTACCTATTCACTGGGAAAGGTCTATTGATGTCAAAAGTTTAGAGCAAATACAGGATATATATGACAAAATATTGTCTATTGTTATCGATCAGAGATATTCTGCAGCTGATATGCGCAAAATACTAACAGAGACAAAGCAGTATTTTCGGGTGAAATAATGTTAAAGGTTTTCACAATAGAACAAGCAAGGGAATGGGACGAGATTGTAGACAGTTTCCAGCAAAGAGACGCTTATTATTATTCGGGATACCAAAAAGCTTTTATGCTTCACGGTGACGGGAGCCCCATGCTTTTTTATTATGAAGACAAAAACACAAGGGCAATAAATGTAGCAATGAAAAGAGATATCGCAAAGGACAAGCTTTTTCGGGAATTGGAAGAAAACAAATATTTTGACCTTGCTTCTCCTTATGGTTATGGCGGATTTGTTATTGAAGGCGAGAATATAGACGCTCTAAATGAAGAATATAGAAAATACTGCAAAGAAAATTTCATTATTAGCGAATTTGTAAGGTGTCATCCTGTTCTTGACAATCAAACAAAGCTGTCAAATATGTATGATATAGTTGAACTTGGACCAACAATAACAATGGATTTGTCGGATAAAGAGATTATTTGGCAAAATATTCATTCCAAGAATAGAAATGTTATCAGAAAGGCGCAAAAAGAAGGAGTTGAAATTAAACAAGGCAATACCCAAGAGTTATATGACGCTTTTATAGAAATGTATAACAAAACAATGGATAAAAATGAAGCGGCAAATTACTATTATTTTGAAAGAAAGTTTTATGACAGTATAAGAGAGGATTTTGCAGATAAGTCAACTTTGTTTTACGCATTATATGAAGGAGAAATTATCGCAATGTCAATAATGTTGTTTGCGAATATGGGAATGCATTATCACCTCTCGGCTTTTGATATGGAATACAGGGATAAAGCGGCTACAAATTTGCTATTATATGAGGCAGCTTGTTGGGGAAACGATAGAGGCTACAAGACCTTTCATTTAGGCGGAGGCGTTGGCAGTAAGGAAGACAGCCTTTATAGTTTCAAAAAAGCGTTTAACAAGAATTCAAATACACGATTTGCTATAGGCAAAAAAATCTTTGACAAAGATGTCTATGAACAACTTGTGGAAACAAGGAAAAGAGAATACTCTTTTGATAAAGAATCATCTTTTTTCCCATTATATAGGGCCTAAGGAGAAACAATGCAATCATTAAAAGGAAAAAAATTATTAATACTGGGAGGACCGGCTCTTGCTTGCGATATAGTAGAAAAAGCAAGAGAAATGGGCGTTTATACCATCGTTACAGATTGGTATGAGCCGGACAAGTCCCCCGCAAAACTGATTGCTGATGAATATGCTATGGTAAGTACTGCGGATGTGCCAAAGTTAGAAATGTTTATTAAAAATAATAATATCAATGCAGTTTTTACTAGTTTTATAGATTCTACATTGCCTTATGCGCAAATACTATGTGAAAAACTAGGATTGCCTTTTTATGCGACAAAACAACAATTGGAGAATACATTAAATAAAGCAAAATTCAAGACATTATGCAAAAAATATGACATACCCGTCGTAAAAGAGTACAATAAATCCAGGTTGAATGAAAAGGATTATCCTATTGTAGTAAAGCCTACAGATAGTAGTGGTTCAAAAGGTATTACTATTTGTCTAAATAAATCAAACTTTGATAATGCATATAATAATGCTTTGTTGTTCTCTAAATCAAAAAAGATTATCATAGAAAAATGTATGGACAATCTGAAACCTAATATTAATTTAGATTATATTTTCGTTAATGGGAAGGCATATCTTTCTGCAGTTGGCGATTTATATTCTTTTTCAGTAAATAAAGACAGTACTCCGATAACTTCAGCAGTTTTTTATCCATCAACAAGGACATTAGATTATGTAAATACTTTAGATAAAAAAGTAAGAGGTATGTTTGAGCAAGAAGGATTTGCAAATGGGTGTTTATATATTCAATCCTTCTATGATGATGAAGGATATCATTTTTTTGAAACTGGTTATAGATTAGGTGGCGGACAAAGCTATAGAATGATTGAAAAAATGAATGGAGTAAATCATTTGGAAATGCTGCTTAATTTTGCATTGACGGGCACAATGTGCGATGAGGAAATGGAAAAAAGGATAAGTCCCTTTTTTCAAAAGAATGCTTGCGGTTTAAGTGTTATTCTGAAAGAAGGCACTATTTCGCGCATTGAGGGATTGGAGAAATTAATAAAAAATAAAACAATAGTGAACTACAGACAAAATTTACCTATTGGTTATACCGTGAAGAGCGAATTTCTTGGAACAGTCCAACAGCTTTTTGCAAAGATTCATATTGTAGATAAAGATAAAAAATCTATAGAAAAGACTATAGAATTTATTTTTGAAACATTAAAAGTTTTAGATGAGAATGGCGATAATATGGTATTGCTTAGTTATAGGAGGGAAAAAAGAGATGCAAATGAATAAGAAAAAAATTCTCGGCGCATCTATAGGAAACTGTGTTCATGTGGCAGGAGTGGTGCATTTTCTTGCGCTTGCTGAAAAGGAAGGATATGAAACTATTTTTCTTGGACCTGCCATGTCCATTGATAAATTGTTTGAGGCAATCAAGGAAATAAAACCTGAAATGATTGGCATAAGTTACCGTTTGACTCCAAACAATGTTAAATCTTTGCTGGATGAAGTAATAGAAAGAAACAAAGCTTTGGATTATAAGCCGATTTGGGTTTTCGGCGGAACAAAACCAGTTTCAGATATTGCCAAGAAATATGATATATTTGCTTTTGTTTCGGACGGTTATGATGACATAAGTGATTCAATAAGGTTTTTGCGTGGTGAAAGCTGTGAAAAAGGCAATGTTTGTTATGGAAATAATGTAATCGAAAGAATCAATAAGACATACCCGTACCCGCTATTGCGCCACCATTTCGGCTTGCCGTCACTTAACGAAACCATAGAAGGAATCAAGCAGATTTCTAAGGCAAAAGTAGTTGATGTCATATCTTTAGGTCCCGACCAGAATGCGCAACAGTTTTTCTTCAAGCAAGAATTGATGAAAAAAGATTATGATGGGGCTGGAGGAGTTCCGATAAGAAAGAAAGATGATTTGATTAGAATGAAAAAGAATTCTAATTATGGGAATTTTCCTCTAATGAGATGTTATAGCGGCACAGATGATGTATTTGACTATGCTCAAATGCTGCTTGAAACAATCGACAATGCTTGGACGGCCATACCGCTGTTTTGGTATAATGAATTGGACGGCAGAGGAACAAGGTCAATTGAACAATCGATTAAAGACGCACAAAAATTGATTAAATGGCATGCGGAAAGGGATATTCCGGTAGAAATCAATGAGCCTCATCATTGGGGTCTTAGAGACTCGCACGATGTTATCCCGGTTGTCGCGGCGTATATAAGCGCTTATAATGCAAAAAAACTCGGGGTGAAAAATTATATAGCGCAATATATGTTCAACATTCCAAGTGGGATATCGTTTTCGATGGATTTATCAAGAGTCTTAGCTATGGTGGAAATGGTTGAATCTTTGGAAGATAACAACTTTAAAACATATAGGCAAACAAGAACAGGTTTACCGTTGTTACATGCCGATGAAAGTATCGCAAAAGGTCAACTTGCTTCATCAACATTTATGCAAATGGCTATAAAACCTCATATTATCCATGTAGTAGGTTTTTGTGAGGCAGATCATGCAGCTTCTGCAAAAGATTTAATAGAGAGCTGCAAAATAGTTAAAGGAGTAATCCGTCATACATTAGAAGATGATTTTTCTATGGAGAAGGACGCAAAAATTCAAGAACGAAAAAATGAACTAATTAGAGAGGCAAAAACACTTATTGATTTTATCTATAATGAGTATTCGTATTCCGATGATCCGCTAATTGATTCGGAAGTCCTTGCTGATTGCGTAAAAAAAGGATATCTTGATGCAGTCCATATAGTAAAAGGGAACAAATTCAAGGGCAATCTTTCAACAAAATTTATTGATGGTAAATGTTTTGCTTTTGATAAAGCAACACATAAGGTGCTTACGGAAACAGAAAGATTAAATATATTAAAAAACCGAAGAGATTAATATGTTAAATAGTAAAAAAACAAAAGAATATCTAGTAATCGGAGGAGGCCATCAAGGATTAACTATGGCTGCGCACTTTTCTTTGAATGGAGAAAAGGTTAATTTATGGAATAGAACACTGGAGAATATTCAAACAGTATATGAAACAAAAAAAATACATTGCGCAGGTGAGATAGAAGGAACAGCAACTGTAAATATGGTATCTACGGATATAGACGATGTTTGGACAGACATAATTATGGTAACTACTCCAGCTATAGCGCATAAAGATATTGCTAGGATTATTGCTCATAAGGTCACAGATAATACCATAATTATTCTTAATCCAGGAAGAACTCTTGGAGCAATGGAATTTAAAGAACAATTAAAGAAAGCCGGGTGTATACATAATCCCAAAATTGCGGAAACTCAAACAATTGTTTATACTTGTAGGCGTGACTTAAGTAACGGAGTAACTATATTCGCTTTGAAAAAGGATGTTATGATTGCAGCTTTGAACAATGATTATATAGATAAAGTAATGGAAGCTATTCCTGAATGCATAAGAAGTAATTTTCAAATTGAAGATTCTATTATCAAAACTTCTTTTGGGAATATTGGTATGATATTGCACTGTGCGCCTGTACTTATGAATATTGGCTGGATTGAAAGCCAAGTAGCGGAGTTTGAGTACTATTATGACGGAATATCAAAAAGCGTTGCAAGATTTCTTGAAAAGATGGATTTAGAAAGATTAAGTGTGGCAAAAGCCTTGGGATATGATTTAGAATCAACAAAAGATTGGCTAAAACGATCATATGGAGTTGATGGGACAAGCCTTTATGAATGTATAAGTGAGAATATTCACTATAAAGGGATATATGCGCCGAAATCAACGAATCATAGATATATCGAGGAAGATATTCCGTGTGGACTTGTTCCGCTTGAATATGTAGCAAAGCAAAAAGGCATAGAAACACCCTTGACTACTTTAATTATAGACATGGCAAATGCGATTATGGAAAAAGATTATAGAGATATCGGAAGAAGATATAAGATTTAAGGAGAATTAAATGGCAAAAGATATATTAATTTTAGCAAACTATGGCCCTACGCCGGGAACAAAATCAAACGATAGAATAATAACTCTTTTAGACTTACTTATAACCGAAGGATATAATGTGGAGTTAGTGTCAACGTCTTTTCAGCACTCAAAAAAAGAGCAAAAAAAGATTGACGATAAAGTCCTTGAAGATTTACCCTATAAATACACAATGGTTTATGAACCTGGCTATCCGAAGAATGTAAGTCTTAAAAGGTTTTATAGCCACCATGTTGCGGCAAAGAATCTTACAAAGTATCTTAATGACAGAAAAAAGCCTGATTTGATTTTTGCAGTCACGACCTCAACAGCTTTTGGCTATGCGGCGGCTATGTACGCAAAGAAAAATAATATAAAATTGGTTATTGATGTAAGGGATATATGGCCGGAAGTGTTTAAATTGGTTATAAAAAACGATTTAATCGCCGATATGCTCTTTTACGGTCAGAAGAAAAAAGCGGACGCTATTTACGCCCAAGCAGACGGCATTGTCGGCGTCTCTCAAACTTATGTTGACAGGGCGCTCAGCGTAAATAAAAAGGTAAAAGAGGGACTTGCGGTTTTTTTAGGAACCGAGCTTAACAAATTCGATAAGTTTATAGATAAAGAAAAAAGCCTTAAACCTGAAGAGGAATTATGGGTTGTGTATATCGGTACGCTCGGACACAGTTATAACATAAATGATGTAATCGACGCCTTTAAGATATTAAAAGAAAAAGGCTTAACAAACATTAAATTTAAGGTATTGGGAGACGGTCCTTTAATGGACAGTTTTATAGAAAGGGCAAGAAATAAAGATATTGAATGTGAATTTTTAGGACGGCTCCCTTATCCCGATATGGTAAAATATATAACAAATTGCGATATAGCGATTAATCCGATTGTCGATTCTTCTTCGGCAAGTATTATTAATAAAGTTGCCGATTATGCCGCCGCGGGATTGCCTCTTATAAATACTCAGCCAAGTAAAGAGTTTAAAAAGTTGCTTATGGATTACAATGCAGGATATAATTGTAATAACGGCGATATAAAAGACATAGCGGAAAAGATTGAAAATTTGTGCAAAGATGAAAAGCTCAGAGAAGCAATGGGAGCTAATAACAGAAAACTTGCGATGGAAAAATTTGATAGAAACAAAACTTATCCTAAGATAATAACCCTTATAAATGAAATACTAAATAAAGAGGTATAAATAATGTACAATCAACTTTATGAAAGAATAAAAAACAATAAAGAAAATATAGCAGTAATCGGATTGGGCTATGTCGGAATGCCGCTTGCCGTAGGTTTTGCTAATAAAGGCATTAATGTTATTGGTTTTGATATCAATAAAGAAAAAATCGAAAAATATAAAGAAGGCATAGATATTACTAATGAAATAGGAGACGAAGCACTTAAAAGGACAACGGTCTTATTCACATGTGATGAAAATGAAATAAAAAGAGCTAAATTTATTATAATTGCAGTACCAACGCCTATTGCGGTTGATAAAACGCCTGATTTATCGCCTGTTATCGGAGCAAGCAAAACGGTGGGGAGGAATTTAACCGAGGGTTCGATAGTGGTTTACGAATCTACGGTATATCCCGGCGTAACCGAAGATATTTGTGTGCCGATATTAGAAAAAGAATCGGGTCTGATATGCGGTAGGGATTTTAAAATCGCATATTCACCTGAAAGAATTAATCCTGGAGATAGAGTTCATACGCTTCAAACAATAACAAAAATTGTATCCGGTATGGATGAAATGACCCTGAATGTAGTAGCCGGAGTGTATGAAATTATAGTAGAGGCGGGCGTTTATAGAGCCGAATCAATTAAAGTAGCGGAAGCCGCGAAAGTCGTTGAGAACAGTCAAAGGGACATTAATATAGCTTTTATGAATGAACTTGCAATGGTTTTCGACAAAATGGGTATTGATACAATGGAAGTTGTTAAGGCTATGAATACTAAATGGAATGCGTTGAGATTTACTCCCGGACTTGTAGGCGGACATTGTATTGGCGTTGATCCCTATTATTTTGTTTATGAAGCGGAAAGGTTGGGATATCATAGCCAGATTATATTATCAGGTAGAAAAATTAACGACGATATGGGCAAATTCGTTGCTCAAGCGGTAATAAAAACTATGATTGACGCTGATAAAAAAATAAAAGGTAGCAGGGTTGCTATCTTGGGAATTACATTTAAAGAGGATTGTCCCGATGTAAGGAATTCAAAAGTAATTGACATTATTGAGCACCTGAAAAGCTATGGCGTAAATGTAATAATCACCGATCCGATAGCGGAGTCTGAGGAGGTATTTAAAGAATATGGTTACGAAACGGTTAGCTTTGAAGATATAAAAGGCGTTGACTGCGTTGTTGTGGCGCTTGCGCATAAGCAATATAAAGAACTTGACTTGATAGAATTGGATAAACTTTTCAATGGTGGACATAAAGTATTAATTGATGTAAAATCAATATATGATAAAAAACTGCTAATAGATAATGGTTATTATTATTGGAGGCTGTAATGAAAGTGGAAGTATTGGTTGCCACAATGCACCAGAAAGACCATAGTCTTATAGAAATAATGAATATACAAACGGATGCGATAATTATTAACCAGTGTGATAAGGAAGAATATAAAGAATTTGAGCATAACGGAAGGATAATAAAATTTATATCAAATAAAGAGCGCGGTTTAAGTAGAAGCAGAAATCTGGCAATCAGACATGCAACAGATGATATATGCGTTATTGCCGATGACGATATTGTCTATGAGAACGGATATGAGTCTGAAATAATAAAAGCATATGAAGAAATACCCGAAGCTGATATAATTGTTTTTGATGTATCTAAGTTAAATAGTACTCAATCATCAATGTTGTTCGGAGAACATCCTTTCAGGATGAGAATGAGAAAAGCGTTGAGGGTAAATTCAATCAGAATTACATTTAAAAGACAAAGTATTATTAATAAAGGAATTGAATTTAATAATGTTTTTGGCGCGGGTTCAATCCATAATCACGGCGAAGAGAATATTTTTATTAAGACTTGTATAAAAAAGGGATTAAAAATATTCTATTATCCTTATAAAATAGCAACGATTACTCATAGAGAATCTACTTGGTTTAAAGGATATGATGAAAAATATTTCTATGATATCGGCGCTATTTACTATGAATTATTTAATGCTTTTTATTTGCCGTTTGCAATAAGATTATTACTTAGAAAAAAAGGTCAGCTAAAAGGAATATCTCTTCCTGCGGGAATTAATGCTATAATTAAAGGAAAGAAGGAATATAAAAAGAGAAAGGTACAATGCATAAAGTAAGCGTAATAATTCCGACATATAAAAGAGCAGAAAAACTTGAAAGAGCAATAGAATCCGTGCTTAATCAAACTTATCATAATATTGAGGTTATTATTGTAGATGATAATAATCCTGATACCGAATACAGAAAAATAACCGAAGAAATAATGCAAAAATATATTAACAATCCTAAAGTTATATATATTAAACATGAAAAAAACAAAAACGGAGCTGCCGCAAGAAATACGGGTATCAGGCATTCACAAGGATTATATATAGCTTTTCTTGATGATGACGATTATTATCTATCAGAAAAAATAGAAAAGCAAGTTAATTTTCTTGAAGCAAATAATGAATATGACGGAGTGTATTGCGGAAAAAAGAGAAAGGGAAAAGATATTATACCTAAATATTCAGGCGATTTAACTATTAAATATTTAAAGGCTGAGATATCTATAGGCACTCCAACGCTATTAATAAAAAAAGAAGCTATCTTAAGATTAAACGGCTTTGATGAGACATTTAACAGGCATCAGGATGTAGAATTCTTGTTACGATACTTTGAACATTACAAATTAGGGTATGTTGAAGATGTTTTATTAGTTATTGGAGATAATGAGGGTGAAAATATACTTAAAGGGAAAAAATTAGACGAGTTAAAAAAGAAATTTTTCAAGACTTTTTCATCTAAGATAAACGAATTGAATGAAAAAAATAAAGGATTAAAAAAAGATATTTACAGTAATCATTATTCAACGGCGTTTTTATCTCATTTAAGAAATGGTTATATCTTAAGAGCTATTAAAATATACATTTGGTTCTTATTCTATTGTCCTATTATGTTTCATAAAAAGATGAGAAATAGAATCAAAGCTTATAATGAATATCTGAGGTATAAGAAATCATAATGGTATTAGGTGCGAAACATAAGATTTCTATTGAGAATTACCTATTCCCTATTTATTTCTGGGGATTCACTTTTCTTAATCCCATAGTGTCCAAAGCCGGTAATTTGTCAACGATAATTCTGCTTGTTTTTGCTTTATTTATATTTGCTCTATGGTTACTCTATGTAATAAAGAATGATGTGATTAATATCGTCGTATTCATTGCTTTCGGAATTCTGGCAATATTTATTATGGATTTTGCCGCAAGAACTAACAGTAAATCATTTGAATATATATATAAATATATATATTCGGGTTTTCTAATCATAATTTTTGTATCAATTATTAATGATTCAAGAGAAGTTTTAAAAGTATATAGCGTCTTATCGGTAATTGCTTTTATTTTATTTTTTTACGACCCTTTTCTAGATTATCCGATATTTGATGATTATATGGGTTATGGTTTCAATTTAACTTTACCTTCCTTTATCGGAATGGGAATAGGATTATTCTATTTCAAAAGAAAAATACTTATTATCCCAATATTAGGATGTTTATTTATGCTATTGATTTATTCCAATAGAGGCGCTTTCCTGGCTGCTGTCGTTTTCGTATTGATATATTTATTATTCATTCATAAAAATCGATTATTTAATTGGGCTATATTTTTATTATCATCCATTATTGTCATGATTTTTATTAATGAAATATTAATTGCCGTAAATAATGTATTATCAAGATTTAATTTAAGCTCTTATTCCCTGCGTCAACTGATAAATTATATTGAAAGCGGAGATCTTGTCGGCTTTTTCTCCGGAAGAATAATAATTTGGGAAAATGCCTGGAGATTATTCTTATCAAAACCAGTGTTGGGATATGGATTAGGATATTTTGAAGCAAAATATAATTCGTATACGCATAATATCATATTAGATATATTGGTTTCTTACGGTATCTTGGGATTGTTTACAATCGGCTCTCTGATTGTATTTTCGTTAATTAAATTTTTTAATTATAAAAAAAGTGACAAGTTTTTAGGTCTGGCTTTATTATGTCTTTGGTTTCCTAAACTGCTCTTCTCAATCAGTTTTGTATGGGAGAAGGGATTTTGGGCATTTATTGCCTTTGGGTTCGTCTTCTTTAATAAAAAAGACATTAAAAGAGTAATCGATAATGGCAAACCTTAAGAAAAACATCACTTACAATGTGATTTACCATATTTTAGTGCTAATTCTGCCACTCATAACGGCGCCTTATATATCTAGAATATTAGGGCCTGAAGGCGTGGGTATTTATTCCTATACGCATTCAATAGCTCACTACTTTGTGGTATTTTCTATGCTTGGCTTAACTAAATATGGAAATAGACTAATTGCCAAAGTAAAAGGTGACAAAGAAGAATTAAGCAAAACTTTTTGCAATCTTTATTTTATTCAAGCGATGGTATCGACTATAGCAATTGTGGCATATACGATATATTTTGTTGGAATAAATGAAAAATATAGAATATTTTTTCTTATTCAACTTATACAAGTAGGCTCGGTTTTGTTTGATATCAATTGGTTCTTTTTTGGAATGGAGCAGTTTAAGCTTACTGTTACAAGAAATGTAATTATCAGGGGTTTATCAACGGTGGCTATTTTTGTTTTTGTAAAAACACCTGAGGATTTGGGAATATATATAGGGATAATTGCCGGAAGCTTGCTACTAAGTAATATTATATTATGGAGATTTCTATTTAAACATATAAAATTTGTTAAACCTCAATTTAAAGAAGCGCTTAAACATATAAAACCACTTTTTATTCTTTTTATACCCGTTGTAGCCGTTAGTATATTTAGAACTATGGATAAGATTATGATAACTCTTTTAAGCGATGTGGTGCAGACAGGTTTGTATGAAAATGCGGATAAAATAGTTCTTATTCCCACAACTATTATTACAGCTATAGGAACAGTTATGTTGCCCCGTATGTGCAATATAATAGCTCAGGGCAATGATGAGAACAGTAAAAGATATATTAGAGACTCCATGCAGTTTGTTTTAGGATTAGCAATAGGGATGATGTTTGGCATAGCCGTTATTGCTGAAATGTTTGCGCCACTTTATTTTGGCGAAGCCTTTACTCAAGCCGGACCTATAATAAAATATTTGACACCAATTATTTTTCTAACATCATGGAATAATGTTATAAGAACTCAGCATATAATCCCACAAGAAAAAGATAAGATATATATAATAGCTTTAATATTAGGCGCTGTAATTAATTTAGTTTTAAATATAATATTTATACCACTATATGGAGCACTAGGGGCTGTAATTGGTACTTTAGCCGCTTTTCTTGCTGTTTTTATTTACCAAACTATAAATACTAGAAAAGAATTAAATGTTATCCAATATTTAAAAGATAATTATTTATTTTTTATTTCAGGCGCATTAATGTATCTTATAGTAAATATTACTAAAAAATTCATCGGTTCAGGCTATTGGCAATTGATAGTCTTAATTATAATAGGCGTTATGGTTTACACATCGGCATCCATTTGCTTATATTTTATTTGGAAAAAGGATAGATTTAATCGTTTTAAAACGCTGTTATTTGGAAGAACAAAAAAAGATAATGTATAATGATGAAAATGTCGTTAGGAGATACTATGAAAAAAGCATTGATTATTACTTTTACAGATTCTGATAATTATGGAGCATTTTGGCAAGCGTACGCATTACAAAAAAAGTGTAATGAATTATGCGATACAAAGCTAATAAATTATACAAGAATTAAACCCACAAAAATAAGCAATAAAAATATTATTAAAAGAAGCTATTTCGTTATTAGAAAAATATTGCATGATATAATAATAAATAAGAAAAAATATAGAAAGTTTATAGAAGATAAGGAAAAATATTTAGAATTAACAATACAGCAATATAACAAAAATAATATTATAGATATAGAACAAGAAGATACCTTTTTCATAACAGGAAGCGATCAGGTATGGAATCCCAGAAACAATAAAAATGATTATTCATTTCTATTAAATTTCGTAAAAGATCCTAACAAAAGAAATTCATACGCCGCAAGTTTTGGTGGAGATTATATACCTGAAAAGAATAGAGAAAAATATAAAGAAATACTAAATACATTCAAAAACATTTCTGTTAGGGAGTTGCAAGGCCAAAAAATAATTAAAGACCTTATAGGAAAAGATGTTCCCACGGTATTAGATCCTACCTTATTATTAAATAAAAGCGATTGGGAAAAAAGCATCAATTATATGATTGAAAATAAAGAAAAGTATATATTAATATATTCATTAAGTCATTCTAGTAAGATTATAGAGCATGCAAAGGAGCTTTCTAAAAAAACTGGATTAAAAATTAAATATCTAAAAACAAGTTTAAGAACCGTAATAGGAACTGAAAATATATATCATGCAGGACCTGAAGATTTTATCAAACTATTTTTAGGCGCAGAGTATGTGTTAACAAATTCATTTCATGGCACAGCCTTCTCAATAAATTTTAATAAGAAATTTTTTGTAGAATTAGATACTGTTGCAAAAGTAAAAAACAGAATAACAAATATTTTAGAAGTGCTTAATTTAGAAAACAGGATAATTAACAACAATATTACCAATAAGTTATTAGACTCAATAGATTATGAAAATGTTAATAAAAAATTAAATAAATTAAGAAATGATTCTATTAACTATTTAAAAAATATATTTAATCAATAGGTCAAGATGAAAAAAATGAGTAACTATTTTAACACAAAAGATAAATCTTTATGCTGCGGTTGCACGGCTTGTAAGAATATTTGTCCTAAACAATGTATTACTATGAAAGAGGACAAAGACGGCTTTTCTTATCCTATAATTGATAAAGAAATGTGTATTGAATGCGGTCTTTGTGTCAAAGCTTGTCCTTTTGCCGATAATAATAGTATTAAAATAAAGCATAAAGCGGTTGATAAATGTGTCGCTATGGTTTTAAACGATAATATTGAAGTTTATAAAAGTTCGTCGGGAGGCGCTTTTACTGCTATAATAAATGCGTTTTGCGATGAAAATTTTGTTATCTTCGGCGCTGAAATGTGCAAGGATTTGAAAGTAAGGCATACGAGCGCCGAGATGATAGAGGATGCAAAAAAATTTAGAAAATCCAAGTATGTTAAAAGCGATACGGATAAAGCTTTTCCCTTAGCGAAAAATGCGTTGCAAGAAGGTAAAAAAGTTCTTTTTTCAGGAACAGGGTGTCAAATTGCAGGGTTAAAGGGCTATTTGCAAAAAGAGTATGAAAATCTATTAACGGTTGATCTTGTCTGTCACGGTGTACCAAGCCAATTAAATTTTGACAGATATATAGAAAACTTAGAAAAAAAATATAAAAAGAAAATTATAGATTATAGTTTTAGGACTAAAAAGATATTTAATGGAGAAGTCGATAGCATTTCCATAAAAGTAGTATTTGATGATAACTCCGAAAAAGATATTCAGGGAATAACTGATTATTATTTTAGAATGTTTTTAGCAAATATTTCTCTTATGCCTTCTTGTTATAATTGTGTATATGCATCAAAAGAACGAACTTCGGATATCACAATAGCTGATTTTTGGGGAATATCGAATTTTGATAAGAGCTATAATGAAATGACCGGAACATCTTTAGTAATAGCGAATTCAGATAAAGGAAAACAAATTGTAGATAGTTTTAATAATGTAAGGATTAAGGAATTCGAAATTGAAAAAGCTATATTGAAAAACAAGTCATTATTACAACCTAAAATACCGCATAAATACAGGGATGAGTTCTTAATGGCGTTGCATAATGGTATGCGCTTTGATAAGGCGGTAAATAAATACGCTCCTATTAGGTTTAGAACAAAAATTAAAATTATAATAAAAAGATTATTACCTCAAAAAATGATTAAATTAATAAGAAAAATAAAATAGAATATTCTATACCTTAAATTTTAGAAATTATGAAAAAGATATTACTTGAAAAGAAGATTTGGGCAGTGGTCGGGGCAAACCGGAATCCCGAGAAGTTCGGGAATAAGATCTATAAAAGGCTGAAAGAAAAGGGATATGAAGCGTATGCCGTTAACCCAGCTTATGATAATGTAGAGGGAGATACATGCTATAAGGACTTGTCAGGTCTTCCGATACTCCCTGATGTAATAAATATCGTCATATCGCCCGAAAAGGCTTTGCCGGTTTTGGAAGAAGCCAGAGAGCTTAACATAAAATATGTATGGTTTCAGCCGGGAACTTACGACGAAGAGACGGATAACAAAGTTAAAGAACTCGGATTGCAAGCGGTTTACGGATGTGTTCTTGTCGAAACCGCATAATAAAAATCGCATTTCTATGTTTAACCTAATATTCATTAACCAAACCCGAAGTAAATTAAAGAATGTCGGTTAAAGCGGTTACGAATATGTCCGGGAAGAGACCGTGTAATAAAATCGAATTTATGATATTCCCGCTATACAGAATTTCGTCAATTTGCAGCGGAAAACGCCTGTCACAATAATTAATATCCAATTTTTGCCCATAACAATGCGCGAATGTTGTCTTTTCATATACGCTATGCTATAATTAACCTTGAATTATACAGGGTTATAATCCTTATTATGCAAATAATATATTAAAGGCAATAAATGAAGAAGATTTACCTAAGCTCTCCGCATATGAGCGGCGAGGAAATGAAATACATTCAAGAAGCGTTCGACACGAATTGGATTGCCCCGCTCGGCAAGAATGTGGACGAATTCGAGAACGCAATAAAGAAATATATCGGAAGGAATTACGCGGTCGCGCTCTCATCGGGCACGGCGGCGATTCATCTGGGCTTAATCGCCCTTAATGTAAGCGAGGGCGATTATGTATTCTGTTCATCGCTTACTTTTTCGGGTTCGTGCAATCCCATCGCCTATCTCAAAGCAAAACCCGTATTTATAGACAGCGAGCCTGACAGCTGGAATATGTCGGCCGAGGCTCTGAGGCTGGCTTACAGAAAATACCCTAACCCCAAAGCCCTTATTATCGTCAATCTCTACGGTCAATCCGCCGATTACGACGAACTGCTTTCAATCGCCAAAGAACATAACACTCCCGTACTCGAAGACGCGGCGGAAAGCCTCGGAGCAAGCTACAAGGGCGTAAAATGCGGCAATTTCGGCAAAATCTCGATTCTTTCGTTTAACGGCAACAAGATAATTACGACATCGGGCGGCGGGATGCTGCTGACCGACGATGAGTATATCGCTTACAAAGCAAAATTCAGAGCGACGCAAGCGAGGGAGAATTTCCTGCATTACGAGCATAAGGAAATCGGCTATAATTACAGGCTCTCTAATATCTGCGCCGGCATAGGCAGAGGTCAACTGTCCGCTTTAGATCAGCGCGTGAAGAGAAAAAAAGAGATTTACGAAGTTTATAAAGAGGCTTTTTCGGATATTAAGAGTATTAAGATGATGAATATATCTAAAAAAGGCGAATCTAATTACTGGCTTAGCGTTATGACCCTTGAAGACGGTAATTATAAACCTATGGATATAATCAATGCCTTGCAAAAGTACGAAATCGAAACAAGGCCCGTATGGAAGCCGATGCATATGCAGCCGGTCTTTAAGGATTGTCCGTTCTTTACGGCTAATGCCGAAAAGCCCGTATCCGAAGACCTTTACGAAAGAGGTTTATGCTTGCCGAGCGACACCAAAATGACTGAAAGCGAGCAGGAACTTGTAATAAGTAAGATAAAGAATATGCTATGAGTAAAAGAAAGTTACTACTCAGAATAATCGATATGGGAATCGTCCTTCTGACTTATATGGGACTGACCATACTGTTGAGTATCAAAAATCTCAATCAAATCCGCTTATTTGAGATGCTGCAAATCGCGGGAATTCTGATAGTTATCTACTATATTACTTTCGAATTGTTCAGAGTATATAAGACCATTTGGCGTTACGCTGTCCATAAGGAATACCTTAAATTCGTCATAGCTTGCGCCGTAGCGGGCGGCATAGTGACCATGCTGAGCCTGTTGATAGTGGAATTTCAGAACAGCTTAACCGTATTTCTCGTATGTTCGAGCGCGAATACTATTATCCTTATCTGTCTGAGATTATTCTATAATATCCGCGCGATAAACAGCAGAGAGATATTAAGCGAATCGGACAACCGCACGCTTATAATCGGCGGAGGCTGGACGGCTAAAAACATCCTGCCCGAACTCAAAGCCAAGAAAAGCAAGTACTACCCTATCGGCTTTATCGACGACAATAAGGATATGGTCAACAGAAGCATTAACGGCATTCCCGTGCTCGGCACGACCGACGATATAATCAAGATTACCAAGCTCTATAATGTCAAGACCATACTGTTCGCGATTCCGTCCATCGACGAAGAGAACCGCAAACGCATACTTAATATCTGCTTTAAGACCAATTGCGAATTAAAATCTCTGCCCTATATCAATGAAATTCTAAGCGGCACCAAGCTGTATAACATAATTCAGGATGTCAAAATCGAAGATCTGCTGGGCAGGGAGCCCATGACCTTTGAAAACCAGGAGGTCTACGAATACATCAAGAATAAGGTCTGTCTGGTGACCGGAGGCGGCGGTTCGATAGGCAGTGAATTATGCCGGCAGATAATTAAATACTCGCCCAAGCAACTCCTTATCATTGATAATTACGAGAATAACGCCTACGACATACAACAGGAACTATATAATAAATACGGCAGAGATATTAACCTTGCTGTGGAGATTTTTTCCGTTGCGGACAGAGACCGTCTGGAAATCTTCTTTCAGAGGTACCGTCCTGAGATAGTATTCCATGCCGCAGCGCATAAGCATGTCCCGTTCATGGAAATCACGCCCGAAGAAGCCGTGAAAAACAATGTCGTCGGCACCCTCAACACAGCGGAAATTTCCGCGAAGTACGAGGTCAAGAAATTCATAATGATATCGACTGACAAGGCGGTAAGACCCACAAATATTATGGGCGCGACCAAGCGTATCTGCGAGAAAATCATCCGTATGGTGTCCGCGGAAAACGAGGGTGGCACGGAATTTGCCGCAGTCAGATTCGGCAATGTATTAGGCAGCAACGGCTCGGTTATCCCGCTCTTCAGAAAGCAGATATTAAACGGGGGTCCCGTTACCGTTACGGACAAGAACATTATCAGATACTTTATGACCATACCCGAGGCGGTGTCGTTGGTTATGCAGGCGGGCGCCTTAGCGAGACGCGGAGAAGTATTCGTGCTGGATATGGGCGAGCCCGTTAAAATTCTCGACCTCGCCGAAAAAATCATCAAGCTGTCGGGCTACGAGCCTTACAAAGACATCAAGATAGAATTCACGGGTTTAAGACCGGGCGAAAAACTCTATGAGGAACTCCTGCTTTCAAGCGAAGGCATTAAGACCACGCAGAATAAGAAAATATTTATCGGTACGCAGAAAGACTTTGACATAACGGCGTACAGGGAAAATCTCGAAAAATTAATCCAAAGCGCAAGAGATAACGATGTCGACAAGGTTATAGATATGATCAAGGTAATGGTTACCTCGTTCAATCACCAGCCCAATAATTTTAGCCGGTCTTGAACGAACGGCGATAGTCCGCGACCCTTACGCATTGAGACGAGGGTTCTGAGCGGGGCGTTAGCGCAAAAAAGATGCCGTCAGAGCGATATACGAATTCCGCCGTCCGTAGAGGACGGCGGAATAAAATTAATATTTCCCTGCTTTTATTTCGAGTATTAATGCGCCTATTTCGTGAACAATTACTTTGGATTCTTTGCCCGGGTGTACTCTTATTACCGTGGGCTTTACCCTGCCCGTAGTGCCGCTGTAAGATATAATCGGCGTATCGGATTTGGTAAAAATCGAGATTCTGAATTCCTTTCGTCTGACGGTAAAGATGAACATTAGAGCGAAAAGCCCCGCAATTCCCGCTACCGAATACAATACATACTTAAACCAGCCGGGGTGAGTCGGCCAAAGCGAGTCCAAGTTGATAAGGTAATTCATAGACGCCATAATCGAGGCGGAGGCAAGTCCTCCCAAAAGTATAAATAATATGAGTTTGGCAAAAGAGAATTTCGCCTTGTATCTCGAAATAATTCCCGTAATATTATTTATTTCCGTCTCAGCAAGCTCGTTGGTAGAGCAAAGAAGTCTTTTGTTGGTTAGCGTAATAAATCCGCTGCCGGGAGGATTAATGAGCTTTAGGCAATTGTATTCCTTGACAATTTTCTCTCCGTCAGCAAGCACAAAGCCGTGATGATAAGTAGTCCATTTTCTCCTTTCAGCCTCTTCGCGCTCCTTTCTTTCTCTCAATTCAATCTTGCGCCTTTCTTTTTCTTGCTTTTTTAATTCTTTAGCGGATAATTCGGGCTCTTCCGGGACTTTAGGCGTTTCTTTCAGGATTTTTTCTTCGATTTCATTTATCCCGCCGCCTACTTCGCCGATTGAAATAAAGTCCGAGAGCTTTTTTTCTTCTTTAATTTGCGTTGCCGCAGGCTTTTCTTCGGCTTTTGTTTCGTTGAATAATCCTTCCGAATTGATATTATCTATGTAGTCCTTATCCTCGCGGGAAGATACTACAGCCTGTGTGTCGCCGCTTGATAAAGGTTTATCGGAAGCGTTCTTAGCTTCATATTCTTTTACAAATTCAAGAATATCCTGGTCTTTTTTCTTATCCATAATTTACTCCTTAATGCGGGAGCGCCGCGTCCTTGCTTTCGCTTTCGGGCTCTTTTATTATAAGACCCTGATTGTCGTTGAGTTTCGCTTCGCGTTCTTTGGTCTTCTTGTCGATGCTTTCGATAATTTCTTCGACCGTCATGCCCTTGAAGAGCATATCGACTTCCTCGGCGTAAATAGTCTCTTTCTCGAACAACAGCCTTACCATATTGTCCATAATATTTCTGTTGTTATTGAGAATTTCTTTAGCTTGTTTATAGCTTTCGTCTATTATTATCTTGACTTCCTCGTCAATTTTACCCGCTATCTGTTCGCTGTAATTATGCTGCTTGGAAAAATCCTTGCCGAGAAACACCTCGCTGCTGCCGCCTAGATAGATATTGCCGAGAGAGCTCATGCCCCATTCGGTAACCATTGTTCTTGCGATATCGCTCGCGCGGCGGATATCGTTGGACGCGCCCGTAGATATATCGTGGATTACTATGTCTTCGGCAGCTCTGCCTCCTAACAGCATAGTAATTCTGTCCATTAACTTACCTTTGGTTATATGCTGGTCGTCTCTTTCGGGTCTTGTGAGCGTATACCCCGCCGCCTGACCTCTCGGGATAATGCTAACTTCCTGCACCTCGTCGCACCCGGGCAGAATTTTCGCGACAATCGCGTGCCCGACTTCGTGATACGCGGTAATTCTCTTGTCGAATTCCGTTACAATCCTGCTTCTCTTCTGCGGCCCCACAATTACCTTATTGATGCCCTCGAGTATGTCTGACATTATTATCACTTTGCGATTGGCTCTTGCGGCGAGAATCGCGGATTCGTTTAATAAATTCTCGATATCCGCGCCTGTAAAACCGCTGGTCATCCTTGACAACACCTTGAAATCTATATCGGACGAAATGGGCTTGTTTCTCGCGTGCACCTTGAATATCGCCTCTCTGCCCTTGACATCGGGGATATGGACGAATATCTGCCTGTCAAACCTGCCCGGTCTCAGCAGAGCGGGGTCTAGTATATCCACTCTGTTGGTCGCGGCCATGATTATTATGCCTTCATTAGTCTCAAAGCCGTCCATCTGAACGAGCAACTGATTGAGCGTCTGCTCTCTCTCGTCGTGTCCGCCCCCTAAGCCCGCGCCCCTCTGTCTGCCTACGGCGTCAATCTCGTCAATAAATATTATGCAGGGCATATTCCGCTTCGCCTGCTCGAACAAATCTCTCACTCTGGACGCGCCTACGCCTACGAACATCTCGACGAAATCCGAGCCGCTTATCGAGAAGAACGGCACGCTTGCTTCGCCCGCCACAGCCTTTGCAAATAGCGTCTTGCCCGTTCCCGGAGGCCCTACCAGCAATACGCCTCTCGGGATTCTCGCTCCGACATCTAGGAACTTCTTGGGGTTTTTAAGGAAATCCACGATTTCCCTTAACTCTTCCTTTTCTTCGACTGCGCCGGCGACATCCGCGAATCTGACTTTTACATTGATATTCTGTCTTGCGCGGGTCTTGCCGAAACTCATAGCCTTGTTGTTGCTGCTCTGAGTCTGCCTGAACATAAAGTATAAGAGAATTCCGAGACCGAGTATGCCGAGTATGGGAAGAATGGTTGACCATACATTGCCTTGAGTCGGGTCTTCAGCCGTAACGGTAGGCATCTTGAAAGCGGGGTCTTCTCTTGCCATCTCCGCAATTCTCTCCTCAAGCCCTTCCCTGCTGATTATTATCACCGTAGCGTCGGATTTGTGCGGAAATTCGTCTATTGTTATATCGCTATTCTTGAACTCCGAGCCCTTTTTATACAAAACGGAAACGGAATAGTAATCGTTGATGTTGATAGCCTCTATGTCGCCGCTTTCCAGTCTGTCAAGAAGTTCGTCGTAAGATATGTTCTCGGTCTTTCCCACATTGCTAAGAAGCATTGCTATTAAAATGACCGCGCCGAGGATTCCTATGAATATAAATAATGATTTTGTTGAACTTCTCACTCTGTACTCCGGATTAATATATTTTGTAACATTATATCATAAGCGTTTATTCATTACAAATGATTTATTGTTTTATATATTATCGTTGCTATTTTTCTGGACAGCCTCTCGACAAGATAATAATCGGAAGCCATAAGATTACTTAGCACATCGCCTTTATTCTCGGCGACGACGCCGACAATTCCCATACCGCCGACGCGGCTATTACGTCCGAGCGCGGCGCCCGCGGTTATGCCCTCGCTTTTATATTTGATTGAGCCTATTTCATGGCTTGCGCCGACCGCCGCGTCTACGGATATCAACAAATTGTCGCGGTGAAGGTTTTTTATCAGGTTAAGGTATTTGCCTATATTTATTCCGTTTACGGGACGCTCAAGCGTACCGTAAACATACGCGTTAAGGCGAAATTCGGACAACAATATGCTGCCGACCAACGGCCCGAGCATATCGCCGCTTACCTGATGCGAGCCTATACATAAAATTACCGGTCTTAAATCGGACATATAATACTAGAAAGTATTAACCAATTAAATAGAAATATTCTTTATCATTTATTGTAAAACCTTTGCTATTGTGTTATAATTACTACTACTCTAAAGAAAAGGTGAAAGTATGTTGTTAGACTTTATTTTCGGCGCAATAGTGCTCATTTTAATAGGCTTCGGCATTTATAAAGGTCTTACAGGATTGTTCTTCGGGACATTCTCTATCGTATTATCGTTAATTATCGCTTTCTTTCTCGCCGATGTCGTTGCCCAGCAGATATTCGAGTCACCGCTCGGCAGCGTATTAACCGATTATATCACGGGCAAATTATCCTCATTGGGCGAGGTCGCTACCGCGCCGATAGTAATAGTCGGCGAGGATTATTATCTTGAGACTTCAGAGGGTCAGGTAGCTCTGGCGGAAGCGCTGAAAGGCTTCGGACCGCTCTCTAAGATAATTACCAAGTACGCATACAGCTATCTGCCGTCCGTAGATATCGAGGGAATGTCGCTTGCCGACAAGTTCGTGCCCTCTATCGCTATGCTGGTGCTCTCAATGGCGGCTGGGTTGCTGCTGTTTATCCTTGCGGCGATAATTTTCAAGATTTTTAGCAAAATCACTGAAGAATGGGACCAAAACCCCGTGTTTAATAAAATCAACAGGGTGCTGGGATTTCTGCTTACGGCTTTTATCGGCATAATGATTATCAATTTCTTGATGCTCGCGGCGGCGGAAGCGCCCCATGTGAAGCTTTTTAACGCTCTCGCCGAGATGACCGAGGGCACATATATGTCCAAATACTTCTACGAACATAACTGGTTAAAAAACGGCTTAACTTCAATGGGCGTAGATGTGTCCGAAATGTTTAACAGATATTTTCCCGCTAAAGCGGATTAAAATTCCGCCGTTCTTGACTGAACGGCGGAAGCCCATACCGCTCTAACTCGGTCTTTTCCGCGCTGGCGCCCCACTCATCGTCGCAATTGCTATTCCGTTCTTAAAGCGATTACAGGGTCTTTTTTCGCAGCAAGGCGGGAGGGAATAAGCCCCGCGACTAATGTCAACGCCATGCTGATTAGTATTAAAGCGATTGCGTGCAGCGGATTGAGCGAGGCGATTTTATCAAATTGCGTTACAAGATTTGTGATAATCGCGTTAATGGGAATGGTCAGCAGCAGCGCTATAAGCACACCCATTAATCCCGCGCTGAATCCGATAATCAGCGTCTCCGCGTTAAATACCCTCGAGATATCTTTTTTCCTAGCGCCGAGACTTCTTAACACGCCTATTTCCTTGGTGCGTTCCAATACGGAAATATAAGTGATTATCCCTATCATAATTGAGGACACGATAAGAGAAATAGCGGCGAAAGCGACGAGAACGGCGGTAATGCCGTTAATTATATTGCCCATGGTACTCGTAATCATCTCCGAGATATCCATATACAGTATTTTATCCGTCTGCTTCTTATCCCGGTTATACTTATCCAGATACGCTTTAATGTCTTCTTTAGCCTCGATGCTCGCGGGATAAATATTGATTAAATTAGGCGTAGTAATCACTCCGAGACGCTTTAATCTGTTATTGAATTCTTCCGAGTCCAGAGACGCTCCCGAGATCACATCCCTGTCGGGGCTTTCCGACTGCGCCAGCGCGACCTCGGAGACGGCGGAATTTTCAAGCACATAATCGGTAAGAGCGGTCGTATAAGCGAGCCCGTGCCCCATCATTCCTTCCGCAGCGTTCTTCTTTATCCGGAGTATGCCCGTTATTTCGATCGTAATCGCATCCTCGTGGTTATATGCGAGATCGAAATTTATTTCGTTATACCGGTTATCCTCCTCGTTATAATAATAAAACACATCGTTCGGAATGAGCTTGAACTCCATCTTGAGAAAATCCGCGAATTTCATTTCCTTGAGCGCTTTAGCGTCTATTCCGAGAGCGTTGCCCGTTTCGAAAGATAACCTGTTATAACTGTCCACAATAAGCGCGACCTGCTCCTTGCCCTTGGGCAGCGAGCCTGTAAGGACATCGTATTGCGTCTCAAGGAATTCGTAATTGTCTATGATTTCCTGCCAGCCCGCATAGCCGGTATCCATTCTGACTATAATTCCGTCCGTGGTTTGGTTCAGAAGATTCATGGAGATCCTTCTATTCAATGAAATTGAGTTATACAATTTCTTGTCCATTTCGTCAAGGTATTCCATATACTCGTCGCTCAATATGTTATTGTGAAAATTAACATTGTAGTTGTCGTCATAAAAAAATACTTTTTGTTTGTCGGGAAACTCGGGGTAATCGGGTATGTTTGAGAACATTTCCTGAAAATTTGTACCGGGCTGAATGTTGCCGATTGTCAATCCGTCCTGAATGGTAATCGGAAACGCCGCGAGCGTAGCCGTTTCCATTCTTTTGATCTGCTCCGAAAAGCCCGAGGATATCGCAAGCACGAGCGCGATGCCTATTATGCCGATGCTGCCCGCGAAAGAGGTGAGCAAGGTTCTAGCTCTTTTCGTGATAAGATTCTTAAAACTTAATTTCAGCGAGGTTAAATATGACATGGCGGACTTCTTCATTGTAAAACTTTTTGCGGTCTCCTCATCCTCATTCGGATAGGAGTCGCTTAGCAATTTGCCGTCGAGAAGCCTAATAAGCCTTGTGGAGAATTTATTCGCGATTTCAGCGTTATGCGTTACCATAATTATCAGCCGCTCTTTAGAAATTTCTTTAAGAAGCTCCATAATCTGAACGCTTGTCGAGCTGTCCAACGCTCCCGTCGGCTCGTCGGCAAGTATAATATCGGGATCGTTGACAAGCGCTCTTGCGATGGCGACTCTTTGCATTTGACCGCCAGATAGCTGATTTGGCTTTTTCCTGACTTGGTCGCTAAGTCCTACCTTATTAAGCGCATCCAGCGCCCTGGCTTTTCTGGAGCCCTCGGATTCTCCCGACAGCGTCAGGGCGAGTTCGACATTCTCAAGCACATTCAGATGAGGTATCAAATTGTAATTCTGAAAGACGAATCCGATAGAATTATTCCTGTAAGAATCCCAGTCCGTATCCGTAAAATTTTTCGTGGATTTGCCGTTAATAACGAGATCTCCCGAAGTGTATTTGTCAAGCCCTCCGATAATATTTAATAATGTGGTCTTGCCGCAGCCGGAAGGACCGAGTACGGACACGAATTCGCGCTTCTTGAAGCTAAGGTTAATCTCGTCCAAGGCGACGACTTTATTTTCTCCCGAAAGATAATGTTTTACTATGTTTACGAGCCTGAGCATAACAACCTCTCTTAATAATGATAACAATAAATTATTAGACACTCAATGTCAAGATATTTCCGCTATTTCCACGGATAACAAAACAAAAATTAACCGTAAAATAGTCTGTTGTTAATTATTGGATATTGAATTACTTGACAATATGTTATAAAATATAATAAAGGGATTATGGTAAGGGATAGTGAATTAAGGATTATGGTAAGGGATTATGAAACCAACAAAAGACAAAGGCTTTACGCTGATAGAGATTATTGTCGTTATCGCCGTTCTCATAATTCTTGCGGCGATTGCCATCCCTTCTATTGCCAATTACGTAAATAGAGCTAATTTATCCGTAGCCAAAGCCAACGGCGCAATGGTGCTTGAGGCTGCGAGTATACTTTCTACTAGAATTTATAACGGTGAGAATTTAACCTTAAACAGCGCTGCAATTCAAGAACATTCGGGTATTTCTGTCTTAGAGGGCGATAGCCAAATCGATGACGCGGTCGTATTAAAGATTATTTCGAACAGAGTGGTTACGCTTTGGTCTATGAAAAACGGGCAACTCGCGATGTGGACAGACGACAGAGGTTGGGTATACGGAGAAGATAATGTCGAGTATATCGAAGACGATTACACCGGGCTCAGTTTCGCGCTCGCAAGCGGCAATAGCGCGTATGTCGTAAAGGACGGCAGAAGCTTTAAAGAAAGCAATCTCGTTATCCCCGCGACATATAAGGGGCTCCCCGTAATCGGCGTATCCAACAGCGCATTTAATAGCTGTACAAATATTCAATCAGTAACCATTCCGTCGTCGGTCGAGTATCTCGGAACATCGACTTTTAACGGCTGTACTGCTTTAACTTCCATAACCTTTCCCTCTACGCTGTTGTCCGTAGGCAATAACGCCTTTAACGGCTGTTCCTCTTTAAGCAATGTAACGGTATTGAAAAGAGTTTCCGAGGGCATAACCGAAGGGGGGACGAATATGTTTATCAATTGCAGCCCCTCGTTAGTAATTCACGTACCCGCGGATTCGCTGAACGCGTACAAGACCGCAAGCGGCTGGAGCAAATTCGCATCTAAAATGGTTAGTTGATTAACTGTCCTGACGGACAGCTAATCGCATCTTCGCTCGCTCTAAATGACACCGTTTAGAGCGGTGATGACTTCCGCTTGCCTATAACGGCAAGCTGATCAAACATTAAATCTGAATAGGATTACGTCGCCGTCTTTTACGATATAGTCTTTTCCTTCACTTCTTACCTTGCCTTTTTCTTTAGCAAGGGTATACGACCTTAACTCAATTAATGTATCGTAATCAATCACTTCCGCCCTGATGAAGCCCTTTTCAAAGTCGCTGTGTATTTTTCCCGCAGCTTGCGGCGCTTTTGCGCCCCGCTTTATCGTCCAGGCTCTCGTCTCTTTCTCGCCCGCTGTCAGAAAGCTGATTAAACCGAGCAGTTTATAACACGCCGTAATCAGTTTATTCAGCCCGCTCGTATCGATATTCAGTTCCTGTTCGAACATCTTTCGGTCCTCATCTGAAAGCGCGGCAAGTTCCGCCTCGATTTTCGCCGAAAGCACTATTATTTCCGCGCCTTCCGAGGCGGCTATTTCTCTGAGTTTTATTACATATTGGTTATCCGGCTTGCCGATTTCGTCTTCCGTAATATTCGCGACATAGATTACGGGCTTGGATGTTAATAGAAAATAGCTTTCAACAGTCTTTCTCTCTTCGTCTTTAAGATTAAGCATTCTGACGGGCAAGCCTTTACTCAGGCGCTCTAATAGCATATCGATTAAATCTAATTCAGCTTTATAGCCCGCATCGCCTTTTAACGCGGTTAATACCTTTTCTCTCTTCCTCTCGAGCGCTTCAATATCCGAAAAAATCAATTCCAGATTAATGGTCTCCGCATCTGAGACGGGATTGATTTCTGCGCTTACATGCGCGATATTATCGTCCTTAAAACATCTCACGACATGGACGATTGCGTCCACACTCCTTATATGCGACAGGAATTTATTGCCCAGCCCCTCGCCCTTGGACGCGCCTTTGACAAGTCCCGCTATATCCACGAATTCAATAGCGGTGGGCGTAATTTTCCTGCTGTTATACAGCGCGGCGAGCTTATCAAGTCTCTCGTCCGGTACCGCCACCACGCCTACATTGGGCTCGATTGTGCAGAAAGGATAATTGGCGCATTCCGCGCCTGCCTTGGTTATCGCATTAAAAAGGGTGCTCTTGCCGACATTCGGGAGCCCCACTACTCCGAGCTTCATATTCACCTCTGAATTATCATATTATATATGTTTTCTTTAGTCAACTTTTATTCCGCCGTCCTCTAACGGCGGAATAAAAAGATAAGGCTATGATATAGCCTTATCTTTGAAGGAGTATTGCCAGAAGACGCAATACGCTGAATAGATATTAAGAAGTCATAACGCGACTTCGTATTTTGATGCCATAACTTTGATCTCGTTAACGATAATTTCTTTCAGACATTCGGGCTCGATAATTTTAATATTCGTGCCGTATTGAAGCGCCCAGTATCTTATCGCGGAAAAATTCGCCTTAAGCCTTACCCTGATAATATCGTCGGACACTTCGTCCACGCAGAAATTCTCGCCGAACCAGTCTATAATATCTCCGATGTAACTCTTTTCGGTCTCGAGTACGATATAATCACTCTCGCCCGTAAACATATACGGGTGCTCGGTCGCAATCCGCGCGGGATTGATGCTTTTAATCTCGGGAAGCGCCTCAATGGGCTTGATTTCGTCTTTTCTTATTGATAAATCGGTGATGCGGTCTATTCTGAAATTACTTAAATTATCGTGCTTATCCACATTGCAGATAAGATAATACCTCTGATTGTGGAGCATCATAAAATACGGATTGACTATGTATTTATCAGCTTTTTTAGGGCATAGCTTCTTATTGATATCATAGCAGTTATAGATAAACTCGATTTTCCTGCACCTTTCGATAGCCTCGTCAATCTGCTCGATATTCAGAAAGAAAGTCATATTGGGACTTTTATCCCAGTCGCTAACCTTTAAGTTTTTGAATTTTTTCTTGAAATGAATTCCCCCGAGCTGTCCGAGCTTATCAATAAGCTGTTGGGAATGCTTTGAGTTAATGTGTCTGCTCGCCAGTATGCTGTCGATAAGCAGCTTCAACTCCGAATTATCGAAAAGCCTGCTCTCGATATACACGCCCTTTCTGCTCGAAGCAACGGGATAGCCGCCCTCTATCAAAAAAGAGATATTGCGCCCTATCGCCTTTCTCTCGCATTCGATATTGAATTCTGTCCTAAGCAATTCCAGAATCTTGCTGTGCTTCAAAGGATGTTCCATGTCGGAATATGTCTCTAATATCTTTAATATCCGTAAAATAAGCAGCTTCTTTGACTCAATGTTGTACATTTCCCCATAAATCCCATTCTTGTAATAATATTAATTATAGCACATATTGTGTACCAATAATGTCGCTTTTGAAAAATATTTGAGATAAATAAAATATTAAGGTTTCATAAATTGCTTGACATATTTCCTGACATTAAACAAAAATTTATTTTTTACTATTGCATTATCCTAATAATGGTGCTAAAATGATGTTAATATGGTTTTTTCCCCATATATTCTGTCTTAATTCTCCCCCAAGAAAGACAGAAAAGCGTTTGAGTCAATCAAACGCTTTTTTCTTACGGATACTATATTGCTAATCTTAATCCATATTTTAATCTTTACGCCGCCTTTATTTTGATATTCTCGATAAGCCGTATTTTTATTAATAAATATAATTAAGTGCTTACAGATGAAGAAGTCTCTTCACTTCGCCCAGCAAGAGCTTGCCGAATACAAGCAGCACCGCGCTCGCCGTAGCGCATGCGACAACGGTGGACATAATCGTCGTCCAGAGCACCGTAGAGCGTTCCGTAAGGTACCAGTAAAGCGGCGCAAGATTTAACACGGATATAATTATCAGATTAAAAATATAATTCGCGCGCCTTTTTCTTCTGACAATCCCGACCGCCCAGAGCGCGATAGTATTTGCGAGCAGTATCATCGGAATGACATAATCGTAAGCCCAAGCGCCCGAATGCGTGACATTCTGTATAATCAGTATCAGAAAGGACAATATCAGCCCCTGCACGAAAATCTTGGATGCGCTGCCGTATGAAGTCATTATCGTGTGCCGTATCAGCACATAGAGATAGATATAGCCCGCTCCGACTATAAACGCCCATAATATATGCTTGCTCGTCACAAGGTTAATAATCAGCATTACGAAAAAAGTCGTAAAAGCGATAACGGCATAAAACAGCGTAAAGGAATACCTGACGGGGAATCTGAAAGACGCGTTCCTTCTTGGATACATCGGATTGTCGGGCGTCACTTCGTCCGAAAGCTTTTTGAGACACAGCGGACAGGTGTCCGTAGTATAAGGTATATCGATATCGCATTCGTCACAGTACATAGCGCTTATCCTCCCTTAAATTGCTCCTGACCTTTAATTCAAGGCCGTCTCTCGTCAGTATCCTGAAAAACTCCCTTATGATATCCCGTTCCTTCAACATGGTCGTAACCATTATTCTCGTACTGTTATTGCACGAGGCAACGGCGATGCTAACGGGCGCGTTCCTCGACACATTTACATTCAGCGCGATTCCCTCTACAAAGGGCTCGAGGCTTTCGGGTATTTTTATTTTGCCCATATTGGACAGAATCGCCGTATGGCTGTTTTTCCACATCAGGAACTTTCCGATCTTAAAGAAAAGATATTTTAACGGCAGAGGAATTACCCTCATCAGCCACATTTTCTCAAGATAAACCATAGAGTCCATTTTGTCCTTGATATTTTCGTATTTTATGTCTTCTTTTATGTCCTTTTCGATTGCCCGGGCAAAATCGTCAAAGCTCAAATTCTCTTTGTCTTCGCGAATGCCAGCGCGTGAGAATAGCACAAAATTTCTCAGGGTCCTAGACTTAAAGATACCTCTTAAATTGATGGGGATAAAGAGCGTTAAAGGCCTGAATTTCTTCTTGTCAGTCAATTTATACACGGCGTAAAGAAACGCGGCGCCAAGATACGAGGTAACGGTGAGGCTTTTGGATCTTGCGGTCTCAAGCAGTTTATCGGCGTCTACAATTCCCTCGATAATGCCGTAGCCCGGCAGTTCGTAATAGCCGCCTTTAATTCTGTACGCGTTATCGCCCTGAATGGTCTTGGCGGTCTTTTTTATAACATCTTTCCAGGTCTTTTTGCTGTGGTTAACGATAAAGCTGTCTTCGATTTCCCTTTCGTCAAAAGGTTTCCCGATATGGATTACGCTGTCGCCGGGGTCTAAATTATACCCTTTTAAGCGGTAATATTGAAATACCAGCGCTTTTATAAATTCCGAGCCGCCCAGACCGTCCGTAATCGCGTGAAAAAACTCTATGGATATCCTCGAATTATAGTATAACACCGTCAACAGAAAGTGCCTGTTAGTCCTCGGATTGATTTTCTTTAATACAATGCCGTCGTCTAGAAACACTCTCGGCGAAGAGGTATTTTCCTCGAAAAAATACCAGAACAGCCCTCTTCTTAACCTCACATTGAACGAAGGGAATCTGGGCATTATCTCTACAAGCGCCCTATTTAGTGTTTCCGGGTCGACTTCCTCTCTTAAGAATACCGAAACGCGGAATAAACTCTGTGTATATCTGGTAACAAGCACGGGATACAATTTCGCGGAATTGTCCAGTCTGAACCATTTTAGTCTGTCTTCTGTCATCGCTTTCATTGTAGCATAACGCAATCGGTTATGTAAATTGTAAACATTAAACAAATATTTATTCCGCCGTCTTCGACAGGCGGGATATATCACCGCTTAAAAATGCCTCTTTTACGATTTCAAATAAATAATACAAAAATCTTAGTTATATGTTATTATTATTCCCGGTTAATTTTGTTACTGAATGAAAAAATCTTTTTATTTAGTTGAATAATTATACAGAGTGTTGTATAATTATACTTAATTTTCAGAGGTGCGTATGATAAAGGTAAGCGTTATAGGCGCAAACGGCTACACGGGCGTAGAGCTAATGAATATATTCACAAGGCATCCCGCCGTAAAAACAGTGTCGCTAGTAAGCCAGAGCAATCACGGTAAAGCTATTACAGAATTATATCCGGGATTGACCGCTTACGACGGGATTTACTACGATAAGCCGGATTACGAATATATAGCGGCAAATTCGGACGCGGTGTTTACCGCGCTGCCTCACGCCGCGAGCGCGGAGGCGGTTTGTGTCCTATTAAACAGCGGAGTCAAGGTCATAGACCTTTCTGCCGATTTCAGGTATGAAGACGTTTCCGTATACGAGAGCGTTTATAAGGTAACTCATCCCGCAAAGCACATTAAAGGCGTATACGGCCTACCCGAACTATTCAGACAGAATATCGTCAACGCGACGCTTGTCGCTAATCCCGGCTGTTATACGACCTCGGCGATTTTGCCGTTATATCCGCTGCTTAAAGAAAAATTAATTAATCCCGACGAGATTATAATAAATGCCGCCAGCGGCGTAAGCGGCGCGGGCAGGAAAGCCGAGATAAGTTATAATTATTGCGAAATAAACGAGAACTTCAAGGCGTATTCCGTTACAAATCACCGTCATACTTCGGAAATCGAGGAGAAATTGGGGCTTGCCGCAGGCAGAAAAATCACGCTGCAGTTCACGCCGCATCTTCTGCCCGTCCAAAGAGGCATACTGTCCACTATTTATCTCAAGCCTCAAGGAAAATACAGCGCGGAAGAATTCAAGAGAGTATACGACGCTTATTATGGCAAAGAAGAATTTATCAAGGTGCGCCACGACAACTCGCTTCCTTCGATAAATTCCGTAAAATACAGCAATATGGCGCATATCGGATATACCTATGACGCTAGAACGGACAGAGTTATCGTAGTGTCCGCGCTTGATAATCTGATTAAGGGCGCCGCGGGACAGGCGGTGCAAAATATGAATATAATGTTTAACCTACCTGAAAATACGGGCTTAAAATCTGCGCCCTACCATATATAAGAGGATATTATGAACAGAGACAGTATGATTGCCAAAGCGAATATGCTTACCGAAGCGCTGGCGTACATCAACCGCCTGAGCGGCAAGACCGTGGTAATTAAATACGGCGGACACGCGATGAACGACGAGTTTATTACCAAGACCATACTCGAAGACATCGTAACATTGAAGATAGTCGGCGTAAATCCCATTCTCGTGCATGGCGGCGGACCCAGCATAAACAATATGCTCAACAAATTAAACATCGAGTCCAAATTCAATAACGGACTGAGAGTTACGGACGCGGCGACAATGGAAGTCGTGCAGATGGTGCTGTGCGGTAAAATTAACAAAGATATCACAGGCAAATTAAATATTATGGGCGTCAAGGCTATCGGGCTGTCCGGCAAGGACGCAAGGCTTATCGAGGTTGTAAAAAGCCCTAATAAGAACGGCGTGGATCTCGGATTTGTAGGCGATATAGTAAATATCAATGTGTATCTGCTCGAAATGCTAGCCAAAGACGAATTCATACCCGTAATCGCAAGCGTCGGCGTAGACAAAGAGGGCAACAGCTACAACATCAACGCCGATACGGTCGCGGGAGAGGTCGCGGCTGCGCTGAAAGCGGAAAAACTCATTTTCTTAACTGATACGGACGGAATAAGAAGAAATCCCGACGATCCCGACAGCATCTGCTCCGAATTAAGCGTGGACGAGGTGCTGAGGATGATTGAGGATAATGTCATTACGGGCGGCATGATACCCAAAGTAATGGGATGCCTTAAAGGCATCGAGAAAGGTATAAGCCGCACGCATATTATAAGCGGAATGGTGCCGCATCCGATATTGCTCGAGATATTCACTGACAAAGGTATCGGCACAATGATAAGGAAGTAGCCATGGAGATAAGAAGAGCCTTGATTAAAGATGCCGAGGGAATTCTCGCCATAACCAAGAAAGCGTTTTATATATACAGAGACAATATAAAGACCGCTAATCCGTATTTTACGGCTTTAACCGAAAAAATCGAGGATGTAATCAACGATATTAACAACAAAGTAGTCTTTATTGCCCAAAGAGATGGGTTCATCGCCGGCAGCATAAGGCTTGAGTTTATGACGCCCGAGCTCGCCTACATATCGAGGTTTGCGGTAAACCCCGACGAACACAATCAGGGAGTGGGCGCGGGGCTATTGCAAAAGGCCATCGACGAATGTATCGAGCAAGGCATCGTAAAAGTCGCTCTTCACACTAATTCTAAATATTATAAGCTCGCAAGATATTATTACGGCAAAGGCTTTTATGTCCATTCGACAACTTTCGACCGAGGATATATCAGAGCGCTGTTTATAAAAGACCTTATCGACAACCGGGAAATAGACCTCGAGCCCGCATTGAGAAAGTGATTAAGTAATTCTTCTTATGTCAATAATCTTTTATATATAACCCTTGCATATTAAGGTTGATGAGTGTATAATATTTAAGGAAAGGTTCGAATATGAGATATAGTGTATTGGATATTGTAAAAATGATATGTATATTTATAATAGGATCAACCAACGCTTTCAGCATCACATTGATTTTTACCTATGTCTTTAAGAACATTAACTACCTCATTCTATCTCTGGTATTAATCGCTTTGGCGACAGTTTTCGGAGTAGTGGGATTCATCGTAAAAAAGCATAAATCGGTAACAATATAGAGCCTTTGTAATATTTGGCATAATTAATTACCGTCCCGTAAAAAGGGCGGTTTATTATTGCATAAAACCATAGACTTTTTTTAAGGCTTATTATATAATACAAGCGTATGTGTCAAATGAAAATTTGAGAAACTAAAGAAAAAATGGTAAACATTGAAAAGCTAAATTTAATAAGAAAATACTGCCCCGGCGGCGGGCAACTTACGAAAGCTTTTATTAAGAAAAATGTTTTCGCCGCGCCTTTTTCTTCGCTCGATAAAATATTCACAAGTAATTTATACGGGCATCGTATACAAATAAGTTATATTATGTAATATCGGCTAACTATAAGGAGGATTTTATGTCAGCTTTAAGTATCACCCTATTAATTTCAATATGCATCGCCGTTTTATCTTTCGGTTTTGCGTTATGGCTTTATATCGGAGTCAAGAAATTCCCTTCTTCAAATGCCAAGATTGAGAAAATCGCGGAATACATAAGACGAGGCGCCAACACGTTTTTGAAAAAAGAGTATTATGTGCTCGCTGTTTTCTCGTTGGCGGCGGCGGTAATTCTGCTGATTTTCCTGCCAAAACCGATATGGAAAGGCGGAGTTGCGGTAAATGTCTATATGATGCTTTCCTATATCGCGGGCACGCTCTTTTCATGCATAGCGGGAAAAATCGGCATTGAGGTTGCGACCATTGCGAACAAGAAATCCGCCGAAGCGGCTAAAGGCGGCATAAAACCCTCTTTTATGGCAGGATTCAGAGGCGGCGCGGTCATGGGAATGGCGGTCGTGGGATCAAGCCTTCTCGGGGTCGCAGCGCTTTTCTGGATTTTCGGCGACGGAACCATGCTTCTGGGATTTTCTTTCGGAGCAAGCTCATTGGCGCTTTTTGCAAAAGCCGGCGGCGGAATATTTACCAAGACGGCGGATGTGTCAGCGGATCTAGTCGGCAAAGTCGAATTGGGCATTCCCGAAGACGACCCGAGGAATCCCGCGGTTATCGCGGATAATGTCGGCGACAATGTCGGCGATGTCGCGGGTATGGGCGCAGACCTTTTTGACAGCAATGTAGCTTCTATGACGGCGGCGCTCGTTATGGCGGCTGCGCTTGACAACATCACTAACGGCAGGTTTACGGCTATGGTATTCGCCTATGCCGCAATCGGTCTTCTTGCGTCTATTATAGGCGTAGCTACCGCCAGAATCGGAAAGAAAGGAAATCCGACTTTTGCTCTTAACAGCTCCACCTATGTTACAACGGCGGTCTTTACCGCGCTTACCGCGGCAACAACGGCGCTGTTTTTCAATAACGGCGACAGCTGGCGCATATGGGGCGCAAGCATGACAGGTCTTATAGTCGGTGTTCTGATAGGAATTACTACGAATTATTTCACGGACGGAAGTTACCGTCCCGTACAAAATGTCGCCAAAGCTTCAAAAGTCGGTCCCGCGTTTACAATTTTGTCCGGCGTGTCCTACGGCTTTATGAGCGTTCTGCCTGCAATGATAGGTATCGCGGTCTCGGCGCTTGCGGCATATAAACTTTGCGAGCCAATAGGCGGCGCGGGGTTAGGCGTGGACTTCGGTATGTTCGGGATTTCTATGGCGGCAGTAGGAATGCTTTCAATCGTCGGCATGATAGTCGCTAACGACGCTTACGGCCCCATAGTTGACAATGCCAGAGGGCTTGCGGAAATGGGAGATCTCGGCGACGATGTGCTTGCCGTAACAGACGAACTCGACAGCGCGGGCAACACTGTAAAAGCTATTACAAAGGGCTTTGCGATTGGCGCGGCGGGACTAACCGTCATCGCGCTGTTAGGCGCTTTCAGAGCGGAGGTCAACACCGCTGCGGTCGAATACGGACTGGGGCAGAATTATCTCAGCGGCTTTGACCTCATGAGTCCCGTCGTATTCTTCGGCATATTGATAGGCGCGGGCGTTCCGGCGCTGTTCTCGGCAATGCTTATCCTGGGCGTCGACAGAAACGCTCAACGAATGGTAAAAGAAATTCACCGCCAGTTTGACGAAATTCCGGGACTGAAAGAGGGAAAGGAAGGCGTTGAGCCCGAATACAATAAATGTATCACGATAGCCACTTCGGGCGCGCTTAAAGAGCTTATTCCCGCGGGGCTTATGGCGATTGTATTTACTCTGGTAGTAGGGTTTATAGGCGGCGTGCATGCAATAGGCGGTTTTCTGCTCGGAAATATTGTAGCGGGTCTCCTGCTTGCAATGTTTATGTCCAATTCGGGCGGACTCTGGGATAACTCGAAAAAATACGTCGAATCGGGCAATGAGGGCGGAAAAGGCAGCGACGCGCACAAATCCGCAGTAGTCGGAGATACGGTCGGCGACCCGTTCAAGGACACCGCGGGGCCTTCTATTAATACGCAAATCACGGTCGTTTCGCTTATTTCGTCGTTAATGAGCGCGATATTCTTGGCAGTATCTGTTTTCTGATAATAAGCGGTAAAGGCTTATTTGAAAATCTACAAATTACAAAGATAAAAAGCGGTTAATAACCGCTTTTTTTATAACCATAAATCCCATAATTTTTTATAAAACAGCCCTTAATAAATAATCTCATTAGTCACTTAATAAACAAGCTCTGTCAACTATTCCGCTGTCCTATAACGGATAGCGGAATAAAAGAGTTATTCGAATTCTTCTTCGTCTTTAGGCGCTAAGGCTACGGACACGACTTTGGCGTCTTCTTTTAATCTCATTAACCTTACGCCCTGTGTGTATCTTCCGATTCTAGAGATGTCCTCGGAATCCATCCTTATTATCGTCCCATTGTCGGTTATAAGCATAATATCCATATCGGGCGGCAATTGCTTCAGGTTGACGAGCCTGCCCGTTTTATCGTTAAATACGCCCGCCATAATGCCTTTACCCGCTCTTCCCTGAGGGCGGTATTCTTCTTGGAATGTCCTCTTGCCGTAGCCTTTCTCGGATATCGTGATGATGTCCATATCGGGCTTTAACACCGTCATATCCACTACATAATCGTCATCGGACAAATCAATGCTCTTTACGCCCTGTGTGTCTCTTCCCTGCTGTCTGACATTTTTTTCGTTGAATCTGATGCATTTGCCGCTTGATGCCGCAATTATTATATCGTCCCTGCCGGTCGTTATCTCCGCGCCGATTAATTCGTCGTTATCGACAAGTTTTATGGCGATTTTACCGCTGTTTCGTATTCTCGCGAATTCTTCCAGAGAAGTCTTCTTTATCTTGCCGCGTTTTGTGGCGAGTATCAGATTTCCGCCCTTTCTTTCGCCGCTTAACGGCAAGGTTACGGCGACTTTTTCACCGTCGTCTATCTGGATAAGATTTACCATCGCCCTGCCTCTTGCCGTCCTCTGCGCCATAGGCACCTCGTAACCTTTGATGCTATACACCTTGCCCATATTCGTAAAGAACAGCAAATCATCGTGCGTATTCATAATGAACATATTCTCTACGAAATCCTCTTCCTTGGTTTTATGCGCCGTAATTCCCACGCCTCCGCGCCTTTGCGCCTTATACTCCGTTAGCGGCAGTCTCTTGATATATCCGAAATGCGTCAGGGATATCACTATATCTTCTTTCTCGATTAAGTCCGCGATATCAATATCGCCGTATTCGAATGTGAGCTCGGAGCGGCGCGGGTCGTTGTATTTGTTTTTGATCTCGGTAAGCTCTTCTTTCACGATATTAATAACTATTTGGTCGGAGGCGAGTATTTCTCTGTAATACGCTATGAGTTTCTCTATTTCGGCCAATTCGCCTTTTATATTCTCGACTTCCAAAGATGTAAGCCTTGATAGTCTCATATCGAGAATGGCGCCCGCCTGCTTTTCGGAGAGCTCGAATTTCTCCATTAAGTTAACCATCGCGTCCGCTCTCTCTTTGGACGCTTTGATTGTCTTTATTACCTCGTCGATATTGTTGAGCGCTATTACAAGCCCTCTTAAAATATGGTCTTTTTCAAGCGCCTTTTCGAGGTCGAACCGCGTGCGCCTGATAATTATATTCTTCTGGTGCATGATGTATTGCTCCAGCATTTCCTTTAAGTTAAGGATTTTAGGCGCGCCGTCTACCAGAGCGAGGAGAATAATAGAATTAGTGACCTGCATATTCGTCTGCTTAAACAGATGATTCAATACTACCTGCGCGTTAGAGCCTTTCTTGATCTCGATGACAATACGCATGCCCGTTCTGTCCGATTCTTCCCTGATGTCCGAAATTCCCTCTATACGCTTATCCTTGACGAGATTGGCTATGCTCTCGATTAATTTAGCCTTATTGACCTGATACGGAAGCTCTGTCACTACTATGCGCGTTCTCGAGCCCTCGTTGAATTCCTCTATCTCCGTTCTCGCCCTTATTACCGCGTAGCCTTTGCCCGTCTTGTACGCCTGCGCTATCGCGGCTCTGCCGAGCACGAGTCCGCCCGTAGGATAATCGGGGCACGGTATATAATTCATCAGCTCTATTACATCGAGTTCGGGATTGTCAAGCAGCGCGACCGTCGCGTCTATGACCTCGCCGAGGTTATGGGGCGGAATGCTTGTCGCCATTCCTACGGCGATACCGTCCGAGCCGTTGACCAGAAGATTCGGGAATCTGCTCGGAAGCACTACGGGCTGCATAAGCGTCTCGTCGAAATTGGGATACATATCAACGGTGTCTTTGTCTATGTCTCTCAACATCTCGGACGCGATTTTGCTGAGTCTTGCCTCGGTATATCTCTGCGCAGCGGGCTTATCGCCGTCTACCGAGCCGAAATTGCCGTGTCCGTCCACCAGCGGCTTTCTTATCGAAAAGTCCTGCGCGAGCCTTACCAGCGCGTCATACACCGCCGAATCGCCGTGAGGATGGTATTTGCCGAGCACATCGCCGACAATCCTCGCGCATTTACGGTAGGGCTTGTCGTTGGTCAGCCCTAATTCTATCATAGCGTAGAGAATTCTTCTGTGAACGGGCTTCAGTCCGTCTCTTACATCGGGTATCGCGCGACTGACATTGACCGCCATAGCGTACGCGATGAAAGATTGCTTCATTTCTCGTTCGACATCGACCTTGATAATTTTAGTCTTGTCTGATAAATCGTGATATAATTTCTTCTCTTCCATAATATCCTCTAAATATCAAGCTCCTTGACGATTGTGGCGTTGTCCTCTATGAATTGCCGCCTAAGCCCCGGATCTTCGCCCATTAGAGTCGTAAAAATCTCGTCCGCCGTAACGGCGTCCTCGACAGTGACCTTAAGAAGCGTTCTCGTCTCTGGGTTCATAGTAGTAGTCCATAGCTGCTCCGCGTTCATCTCGCCGAGGCCTTTATACCTCTGAAGCTCGATTCCCTTTCTGCCGTTCTCTTCAAAGTACGCGTTTAATTCCTCGTCATTGAAAAAATAACTGACTTTTTTCGCCTTGGTTACTTTATAAAGCGGCGGCTGCGCGATATACACATGACCGTTCTCGACAAGCGGCCGCATATACCTGTAGAAGAATGTCAGCAGGAGTATTCTTATATGGCTTCCGTCCACATCTGCGTCCGTCATACATATAATTTTATTGTATCTCAATTTACTTTCGTCGAATTCATATCCCGTGCCGCAGCCGAAAGCGATTATCATATTCTTTATCTCTTCGTTCTCGAGCACCTTGTTAATGCGCGCTTTTTCGACATTCAATATCTTGCCCCTTAACGGCAATATCGCCTGAAACCTTCTGTCTCTGCCCTGCTTGGAAGTGCCCGCGGCGGAATCGCCTTCTACGAGGAATATCTCGCATTTTTCCGCGTCCTTTTCCGTGCAGTCGCTCAATTTGCCGGGCAATGTAGTGCTCTCCAGTACGCTCTTTCTTCTCGTCAGCTCTCTGGCGTGCCGCGCCGCCTCTCTCGCTTTCTGGGCGGTCAGGCTCTTTAATATCAACTCTCTCGCTTCTTTCGGATGTTCTTCGAGGTAGGAGCCGAGCTTTTCGATTACAGCCTGGCTTACTATTGTCCTCATCTTGGAATTGCCTAGCTTTGTCTTGGTCTGGCCCTCGAACTGCGGATTCATAAGCTTGACGGAAATAACCGCCGTAAGGCCCTCCCTGACATCGTCTCCGGAGAGCTTTTCATCCTTTAGCACATTGGCGGACTTGCCGTAGTCGTTGATGACCTTGGTAAGCGCGCTCTTAAAGCCTTCGAGGTGCGTGCCGCCCTCTTCGGTATTGATATTGTTCGCGTAGGAATAAATAACGCAATTGTAGGAATCATTGTATTGAATGGATATTTCGACCTTGGTATCTTCGTATTCGGAATACAAATATAAGGGTTTATCGAAAAGCGGCTGCTTATTCTTATTCAAAATCTCGACAAAAGCGGAAATTCCGCCTTCATACATAAAGACTTCGCTCCTTTCGCGCCCCGCTCTTAAATCCTGCAGGGATATTTCTAGTCCGCTGTTAAGAAACGCAAGCTCTCTGAACTTCGTGCGCATTGTCTCATATTGTATATCCACGGTTTCGAATATTGATGTATCCGGGAAAAAAGACACTTTGGTGCCCGACAGCTCCGTATCGCCCGTTTCTTTTAACGGCGCTTCGGGTACGCCGCGTCTGTAGCGCTGAAAATATTTCTTGCCCTCTTGATGCACTTCGACTTCCAGCCAGTCCGAAAGCGCGTTAACGACGGAGAGTCCGACGCCGTGAAGTCCGCCTGATATCTTATAGCCCTTGCCGCCGAATTTGCCGCCCGCATGGAGCTTGGTCAGCACGACTTCTACGGCGGATTTGCCTTCTTTCTCGATGATTTCCACGGGAATGCCGCGTCCGTTATCCGTTACGGTCACCGAGCCGTCGGCGTTTATGACTACGCAAATTTTGTCGCAGTATCCCGCGAGCGCTTCGTCAATGCTGTTATCGACGATTTCGACAACGAGGTGATGAAGACCTCTTTCGTCCGTCGAGCCTATATACATACCCGGTCTTTTTCTGACGGGCTCGAGCCCCTCGAGAACCTGTATGTCGCATGCTTTATATTTATCGTCTCTCATACCCTTCCTCCGCCTTATAAGCGCTTTATAATTATTGCCAATTTTTCGTTTTATAATAATATCTATAAAGACTATTATATAATAGTACTATATAATATACTATATATATAAATAATAACACAATAAAATATGTTTGTTAAGCGATTTGACTAGGGTTATATGATTTTAGCGCCTAATAAGCTCAAATAAGCGAATACGGCGCTTTCTCGACCCCTACACGGTAAAAGCGTTTAGTCGTAAATTTATTGTAATTTGGCGGAAATTTGAAATAAGTTAATTTCTATTAATTATACCTTTATCGATTGTAAAAATCCTGTGCGCCGGGCTTAAAGCGGGCTCGAATTCCGTACAGGTTAAAATTGTCTGAATGTTATTTGTCGACTCTATAAGTTTTTTCTGCCTATCGATATCGAGTTCGGACAGCACATCGTCTAGGAGCAATACGGGCTTTTCACCCGTCTCCCGCTCGAAATGCTTTATCTCGGCTAGCTTCAGAGACAGCGCGGCGCTTCTCTGCTGGCCCTGCGAGCCGAATTTCCTGACATCCGTTCCGTTTATGGTGATTTTTATATCGTCCCTGTGCGGTCCCGCCGAAGTAAATTTAAGGTTATAGTCCTTTTCTCTGTCGCTAAATAAAGATTTCATCAGGCTTTCTTTGATTTCGGCGCGGTCTTGTCCGATATTTTCGCATTCGTAAATTAATTTTAATTCTTCTTTGTCCGAAGTAAGCGCGGAATGGCTCTCTCCGGCGAATTTATCAAGTTTGCCGATAAAATTCATTCTTTCCGCGATGATTTCCGCTCCCGCCTCGGATAACTGCATATCCCATACGGGCAGCATTTCGCTAATAGCGCTAACGGACGCTGTCTTTAACAGTTTATTTCTCTGGTCTAAAATCCTGTTGTATCTGACCAGCGTATAATAATACGCTTTTTTTTGCTGCGAAAGGCTTATGTCCGTGAATCGGCGTCTTTCTTTGGGCTGCTCTTTAATCATTTTCAGCTCGTCCGGCGAAAAGAATACGATATTTAATACGCCCATTAATTCACCGACTTTGGATACGGGCATACCGTCTATGACTATTCTCTTGCTTTTGTTCTTGTCGATATGGATTTCTATGCGGTGCGTATGATATTTTTTCTTAACGATAAGCGAGGAATACAAGAAATCCTTATCCCACTTAATCATTTCCCTGTCGTTATTAGTCCTTGCGGATTTGCCGATACCCGAAAGAAATACCGCCTCGAGCAGGTTGGTCTTTCCGCTCGCGTTTGCGCCCGTTAATACATTAAGTCCCGGGTCAAAGCTGATATTTTCGCTTTCGTAATTGCGAAAATTTATTATATTAAGACTTTTTACGACCATATTCAGATTATACATTACAAGGGCTGATTTGACAATGAATATATTGATAAGGCGATGAAAGAATAAAACTTGCATTTTTTACCAAAATGTTGTAATATATTATTCTATGATTAACATCAATACCGTATGGGCGGACATCCTGGACAGGCTGTCAGTGAGAATTTCGTCGGCGGCTTACGAGACCTGGATGATGAAATTAGAGCCCATCTTCGCTAAAGAAAATAAGTTAATCCTGTCAACGCCCTTTCTGAATGTAAAGAAGACGGTCGAAAAGTCTTATTTATCCGACATCAAGCAGGCTATGAACGAGGCGCGCTCGGTATTTAACGACCTTGAAATCATTCTTGACAATCAGAAAGAAGAATATCTTTCGCGCGCCAAAGAAAACGAGGAAAGTCTTATATTTAATAATTCAGACCGCAACAATAAAGAGACGGCTCAATTTATCAAGCATCTGACTTTTGACAATTTTGTAGTCGGTTCGTCCAATCAATACGCGGCGGCGGCGGCAATGTCCGTGGCGGACAATCCCGGCGCGGCGGCGAATCCGCTCTTTATATACGGCGGCGTGGGGCTCGGTAAGACGCATCTGCTGCACGCGATAGGCAACACAATATCCAAGAATAAGCCGAAACTTAGAATTATATATGTCACCGCGGAGAGCTTTACCAATGAATTAATTTATTCGATAAGGAATGCGGCAAACGCCGAATTAAACAAGGAATTCAGAGAAAAATACAGAAATACCGATGTGCTGATGATAGACGACATTCAGTTCTTTATCGGCAAGACGAGCACGCAGGAAGCGTTATTCCATATCTTTAACGACCTACACAGGCAGGACAAGCAGATAATTCTGTCGTCCGACCGCCCCATAAAAGAGCTCATTCATTTAGAAGAGCGTTTAAGCTCAAGATTTGCGTCGGGAATCGTAGCAAATATAGAGCCGCCGAGCCTTGAAACTAGAATAGCCATACTTCAGAAGAAGGCTATGTTCTACAAATTCAATCTGTCAGACGAGGTATTAAGATACATCGCCGAGAAAGGGAACACTAATATAAGAATCCTCGAGGGAATGCTAAGAAATGTGATTTTTTACGGCAAGCTCAACAATAAATCCGTTAACGACATCAACACCGTAAAAGAAGCTCTCAAAGACTATACGACTGACAATAACGATATCGTTACGGTATCCAATATCATCGAAGCGACCTGCACATATTTTAATATCAGCAGCAACGACATCATAGGCAAGAAAAAGAGCAAAGAAATCGTATATCCGAGACAAATAGCCATATATATAATTACCGAAATGCTCTCCACCGTGCCTTTAGTGAGCATAGGACAGGCTTTCGGCAACCGCGACCATACAACTATAATTCACGCGAGAAATAAAATTACTGAAGAATTAAAGACTAATACTAAGTTAAAAGTACAGGTAAACGATATTAAAAACCTCGTGTTAAGAAAATAATGTGGCTTTGTATAAAAAAGCTAAAATTTATTAACATTATCTAAAAAAGATGTACTACAATATTTACTACATAGTTAAAATATGATATACTATATATTGTGGTTTGAAAGGTTATCCACAAATAAACACAGAGTATTATAAGAAATATTATTAAAGTAAGGAGTATATAATTATGAAAGTGTATTGTCACGGATTGGATTTATCGGAAGCGATACTAAAAGTCATCAAAGCGTCTTCCGCTAATAAAAATCTGCCCATACTTGAGGGAATTAAGATATCGGCTAAGGGTTCTACCTTAACTCTGACCGCAACGGATCTTGAGCTGACAATAGTCAAAACAATCAACGCCGATGTGAAAATCGAAGGCGAAGTAGTGGTGCCGGGCAAATTCTTCTCGGAATTTATCAAAACTCTGTCGGGAGAGCAGATAGAGCTTGTCTGCCTTGACAGCAATAATTTAATAATCAAATACATGGACAGCGAGACGGTAATAAATTGTATGAATATCGAAGAATTCCCGCCCGTAGCGTCCGTAGAGGAAGAGCTTTCTTTCACGATCAAGCAAAAGGATTTCAAAGACGCCATAACCAAGACGATTTTTTCCGCGGCAACGAGCGACGCAAGACCGATATTAAAGGGCTGTCTATTAGATATTAAATCCGAAGAATTAATAATAGTGGCGATAGACGGCTACCGTCTTGCGATGACTAAAAAGCCTTTAACGGACAACAGAAGAGAAAAAGAAATCGTGGTGCCTGCAAGAAGTTTATACGAAATCAGCAAAGTAATGGCGGACGACGACGCCTTAACCACCGTTTTAATAGGCTCTAACAAGATAATGATCGACCTTACTCACACCAAGATAGTATCGCAGTTGATAGACGGCGAATTCATCAGGTATAAGAACCTAATCTCAGAAGAATTCTCCACTTATCTTACGGTCAGCAAACAGCAGTTTATGAACGGCGTGGACAGGGCGTCGCTCATTTCAAGGCTTGAAAAGAACAATGTCGTTAAGCTGGATATCAAAGAAAATTTCATTACAATCGCGTCTAATTCCAGCATAGGCAACATCAAAGAAAATGTCGTGTCTTCCCTTAAAGGCAAGGATTTATTGATATCGTTTAACGCCAGATATCTTATAGATTGTATGAACGCAATTTCGGACGACTTTATAATGATGTGCTTTATTACCTCGACCTCGCCGTGCATAATTAAACCCGCGGAGGGAGACGAGTACCTCTATCTGATATTACCTATGAGAACATAACAATAAAGCCCGTGTTAACGGGCTTTATTAATATCTTTAATAAAACTTTAATTATCATAACCTTGAAACTTTAATAAATAATGTTTATACTTAAGCTATGAAGAAATTGGTTATTATCGTCATCGTTCTTTTATTTGTCTTGGCTTCGTGCAAAGATGAGCCTGTAGTATATCCCGGACCCGTCGCAGAGCCATTTACCGAAGAAGCGGGTATGGCGGCTTTTATAAATAATAAAGACATATCTCTTGCGTCCTCGCTCGTAGACACCGTTATTATCGGCAAATACGAAATCGAGACCGTGGACATATATAACAATATCATTATCTATTCCAAAGAAAGAGAGGGAATAGAGGGATTTGACAAAGCGTACGCGGTAAAAACCCTCGACGGCGAAGAGCTTATACCTTTCAGCTTAAACAGCCCCGACGATTTTATCAGTATGGTCTTAGACAAGGATATTCTGATTGCCAGAAAGGAAAATTCTAAATTCAGCGTATTTGATCTAAACGGCAACGCGATTTTATCCGATATAGTAAATATCGAAAGCGTCGAGTCTCTTTACGGTTATATCCGCTTAAAACATACTAACGGCAAGTCAATTATATTTAACCTTAACGGCGACAAGGTATTCGGCGATATGAGCCTGCCTCTTAACAAAGATACGATTACCTTCGCGGACGAGTCGTTAATTATAACCTCGGGCAATAGCCATTCGATTTTCAGCTTCACGGGCTTTTTGATAAAGAGCTATTTCGATACGGATACCGTAAGCTACTCCGTTAATCACCTTAAAGACAAACGCTTTCTCATTGTCAAGAAAATTACCGTTTCGTCGGGAGAAGCGTACGATTATTATTATGAAGACAAGTATATCAAGCAGTCAGTCTTTATATACGATGCGGATTTGGATGACGAAATTCTCGTAAATACAGACTTAATGATATACGACTACGCAAATAAATACAGCTTTACAACCCTTCAAAGGCTGTTAAGGACGGGATACAGCTTTATTAAGGCATTTAACCTGAACGGGGACAAAACGGTCAATACTGATGAGCCTTATATAGATTATGTTGTTGACAGCTATTGCAATGTAATGCTTAAACTCGATACGGGCGTATTCCCCTTTCTGATATACAGAAACGGTGTAGCTATCGAGAATAACGGCATTAATCTCAGAATGATAGGCCTTGACGGCAAAATCCTCTGGCAGGGCGAAGAGCAGATAAATACCGTGCTCGGGTTAAATCAGGGCGTTTTAGTCGCAGGACGCATTGTCGACAATAAATTAAAGTATGGCGCTAACGATAAATCGGGCGGAATAATTCTTAATTACGAATACGATGCGCTATCCCTGCCGTTCGACGGCGTTTATATCGGCTTAAAAGACGGCGAATACCTAAGAATCGAAGACGGCGAACAATCTATTATCGACGAGAACATCAAGTCTTTTAATTCGCTGTGGGGCTTTTATGTAACGGAGCAAGACGGCATTCAATCGCTTTATAACTATAGAGGCGTATGTCTTCTTGATTCGAGTTTATCCCTTAAAGATATAATCGTATACACGGATATATATAACAATTCCGGCACCTATGTAACCGCAATGGACAGCGCCGGAATCGTTAGAATATATAATTTTGTCTAGAGTTTCTTTTGCGCTTTGATATACGCAAGCACGGATAGCGCGATTAACAATATTACTCCCGCTGCAAAATATGTGATAATCCACGGATTTGATAAATAGTCCTGGGTCGTCTGCCCGGAATTAATGAAATAATTGGTATCTTTATCCCCGACGCTTATGTCTATTCTTCCTTCCTTTACCTCGCTCGGAATATCAATAGGATTATCACTTTCGTCCGGCAAGGAATAATTACCCATAAATTTCTTGCTGAATTCAAGATAATATTCGCCTTGAGGGGGCGTAGCGAATTTATAAAATCCTCTCTCGTCAGTCTTGACCTTACCGATTAAATTGCCGCTTTTGTCGTATAATTCAATCCGGATATTCTTGATTCCCGTATCCGGGCCGTCGTCTCTCAAGCCGTTGTTGTTAATATCGTTAAAGACAAATCCCGCTATTATTCCTCCTCCCGTATAAGGCGTCTTAAAACCACGCTCCGTCTCGATTACGCTGTCGTCCGCCGGTGAAAGCGTGTCGATAGCTCCGGTAGTAGAGAAGAATTTGCCCGAGCTCGCGTAAACTTCTGTCGTAGGAGTCGAGGCGGTAATTATCCGGTTAGAGGGTCTATTAGAAGCGGGGACGGCGTCAAAATTAAACGAATAGAAATAATAATCTCTGACAGAACAATGCTGCGCCCCTATCGCGCTCGTCATGCTCATTCCGCGCGTAAGACCGGAGGCGTCGAGATTAATGAGCGCGACATACGGCGTGATATCTAGATCCAGCGGATTATTCTCGTCATAAAGAAGCCCGAAATCGCCCGTCAGCGTGCCTTTATAATAATCTATCGCGACGCCTATGCCGTGGAGTTTTCTTATGTAATCTTTACAAAGGTAAATATTATCCGACATAGCGACTTTTCTTAAAGGGTCGTCTTTGCTTTTCCACGGCACTTCCATAAGCTCTTTATACCCGGCGGGTACGCCGAGAAACGGGTCAAGCAGAGAAAACCTCATCGGAATTTTATTTACGCCTATCTCCTTACGCGTGTATTTATCGTACAAAATGCCCATAGCTGCAATAGTAAACATACCGCCGAGCGAATGCCCCGTCATCCGTATTTCTTCGCCCTTATAGCCGTCAAAGATTTTCAGATAGTCGTTAATAAAAGATATCGTTACGGGCTCGGTAGGATTAGAGGGGTCGTCAACGCCGGTGTAACTTCCGTCCTTTTTTCTCCAGCGAAGTCCCTTAGGTCCGTCTGCGGTCCATATCTTATTCATAGCGTCCAGAGCCACGCCCTCGTCGCATAACTGATTCCATTGGTACACCAGCACATTATAGCCTTTGTCTATCCAGTAATCCGCCAGGTTTTCGCTGTCGCCCGTATCAATCCACGACTCGTCGTAACACGCCATGGTCTCCCTTGAAAAGTAGCCTGCGTTTAATTGGTATCCGTGAACGAAAATCATCGTCGGCTTGGTCTTGTCAAAAAGCGGACTGTCTTCGCCGGGGGCAACCTTTTCGTATAAATTACCCCTCTTGACATAATAAAATCCGTAGTTCAAGCCGTCAAAAGAATCCTCCTCGCCGAATACAGACGAGTCCGAAGTATGAAAATTATCCGCAAAAGCCATAGTGTTAACAAAACCTGATAGCGACATACATATTATCGCAATGGGAATAAGTAATAAAATTTTCTTTATCATACCGCCCTCCGCCTTGAATTTTATCATTTTATATAAGGCAATGTCAATGATGAAATAAATTTACAAGCGCAGCCGATTATGATATACTTTATGCGGTGAAAATATGAAAACAATAGGAATGATAGCGGCTATGCCCGAAGAGACCGAGCACATACTCTCCCTGCTCGGCAAAGAAATTTCAAGCGGTATTATTTCAGGATATCAGGTCAAGGAATTTAAGGTGTACGGCAAAAAAATCATACTTATCAACTCGGGCATCGGAGAAATCAGCGCCGCCGCGGCGACAATGCTCCTTATCGACAGATACAAAGTCCGGACGATAATTAACTTCGGGCTCTCGGGCGCTCTAAAGAGCGGCATTAAATTAAACGATATGCTGATTGTAAAAGATATCGTGCATTATGACTTCGACATCAGCGCTTTTTGCGATAACTTAAAAGGCGCCTACCCCGGATATGATACGGCGTTTTTCGAGACGGATAAAGAGCTCAGGGAGCTTGCTGACCGCGCGGCGGGAACGGTATTAAACAAAGTAAGAATCGCCTCGGGAGACAAATTCATCGCTTCGTCCGAAACAAAAGAGCGCTTAATTTCAGACTTTGACGCGGACATCTGCGATATGGAGGCGGCGGGCATAGCGATTACGGCTGCAAGGGCAGAAATTCCCGTATTGTTCATCAAAACGATATCCGACCTTGCCGACGAATGCGCGACAAGCTCGATAAGCGATAAGATTAGCCGGGGCGTTACGGATTATAAGGTGCTTATCGATAACCTGTTGAGGTTGATTTAATGAAGAAAATCACCTCCTTTCAGCTCGACCACGACAGCCATACGCAGGGCTTTTATCTAAGCTCGGTCGCCCACGGCATTTACACCTATGATTTAAGATTAAAAAAGCCGAATTCCGGAGATTATGTTTCTTATGCCGCGCTTCACACGATCGAGCACATATTCGCCACGGTGATAAGAAATTCGGAAATCGCCGACTTCGTTGTGTATTTCGGGCCTATGGGCTGCAGGACGGGATTTTATCTTCTGCTGAGGGATATCGGATATAATCAAGCGCTTACTATTACAATCGCCGCGATACAAAAGTGCCTTGAACAGGACGAAATCCCCGGCGCCAAAAGAGAGGAATGCGGCAACTATCTGGAGCATGACCTTGAGGGCGCGAGAGCCGAGCTGAAAAAATATCTCGGCATCATTAACCCCGACGCTTATTGTTTCACGTGAAACATTTGATCGGGAAAAGTAATTAATTGCCCGCATTTTCGCTCTGTATTATTAAGTTGACAGCCTATAATTAATCATTTATAATATCATACTGTTTAGAGATTAATTCCTAATAAAGCGAGGATGTATATATGAAAAGAACTTATCAACCCAAGAAGAGACAGAGAAGCAAGGTTCACGGCTTCAGAGCGAGAATGAAGACCAAGGGCGGCAGGAGAGTGTTGTCCAGAAGGCGCAACAAGGGCAGGAAGGAGCTGTCCGCTTAAATAATGCAGCAAAAGTACCGGCTGAAAAGCTCCAGGGCATTTGAATTTATTTACAAAAAGGGCGTGAGCGTCTCGGACAGAAACATCGTGCTCTTGTGGATTAAGAGCAGGGACGGCGGCATAAGGGCGGGATTTACGGTCAGCAGGAAAATCGGAGGCAGCGTAACAAGAAACAAAATCAGGCGCAGAATGAAAGAGGCTTTCAGAGCGCTTATTCCCGGCATAAATAATGGATATACTTATGTATTGCTGGCAAGACCGCCGATAGCTGACGCTGATTATAGGTCAATCAGGCAATCTATTATTAAATTGTTAATTAAAGCGGGGCATATATCCGAAGATATATTGACATGAAGGCGATAGGCAAAGGATTAATCAGATTCTATAAAAGATTTATTTCTGCAAAGCTCCCTTCTTATTGCAGATTTACGCCGAGTTGCTCGTCTTACGCTTATCAGGCGATAGACAAATACGGGCTGATTATCGGCTCGGTTATGGGGATGTTCAGAATATTAAGATGCAACCCTTTCAGCAGAGGAGGCTACGACCCCGTAAAAGAAAATTTCAAAGGATGCGCTAAATGGCTATTGTAAATTATTTTTTAGCTGAGCCCGCGCTCGATAATATTATCGGCAAGCTCATACAATTACTCTATGAAGGAATCGGCAATTTCGGCTGGACGGTCGTAATATTTACCGTTATACTTCGTACCGTGCTACTTCCTGTTGATATCTGGCAAAAAAGAGTCATGATTAAAAACAACCGTATCATGAAAAAAATCAAGCCGCAGCTTGAAAAGCTTCAGAAGCAGTACGCGGGCAACCGCGAGATGTACGGCGCAAAGCAAATGGAGCTATACAAGAAAGAGGGTTATTCCCTTTTCGGCGCGTGTCTGCCCATGATAGTGACGCTTGCGGTATTCTGGATTGTATTCTCGGGCTTTTACGCTACGGTCAGATACAGAAACGAGATGATAACCTATGAACTCGCGGAATTATACAACGAGGGCGCAAGAGACGAGGAGCTTGCGGACGCGTATGGCGAGAACATAGAGAGCTGGTTGTGGATTAAGAATGTATATATGCCGGATACGATGTGGGCGGATATTGTCCCCTCCAAGAAAGTTTATACTGGCTCGAAGCTCGGTCAATTAAGAGCTCAAATGCCTGAAAATTTCAACGAAATGGGCGATTATAATACGCTTGTGGGTCCCGCAATCGAGAAATACAATAAAAAGGACTGGAAAGACACCGGCGGGTGGAACGGATATATGATACTTCCGCTCCTTGCGGTGCTATTAAATTTCGCTACAACGATTCTCATGAAGAATTCCCAGCCCGTTCAGCCCGCGCCGATGGGGGCGGACGGCAATCCGATGAACAATCAGTCCATGAAAATGATGCAATACATGATGCCCTTTCTTATAGGCGTCTTTTCCCTGTTTTACAGCTCGGCGTTCACGATTTATCTTTTCTTCTCGGCGCTGTATTCGGGAATATTTAATCTGATATTCAATAAAATAAATGCAAAAGCGGAGCAAAAACTTGAAAGCGCCGCATCCTCGTATAGGAGATAGTATGACAATCGAAAAAGAAGCAAAGACAACCGAGGCGGCTATTACCGAAGCGTTAAAAGAACTGGGTAAGAGCAAAGATCAGGTAAAGATTGAAGTTTTAAGAAAAGAAGGGCTGTTTAAGACCGCTTGCGTCAGAGTTACCGAAATCAAAAACAAAGGCGAGATCGCAGAGGAATTCGTAAACGAGTTACTTGAGAAGATGGGCATTAACTCCGAGGCGTATCTTGACAAATCCGACGGTACAATCAAGATTAACATAACGGGGCCTGATAACGGGATAGTAATCGGCTACCGCGGCGAGGTATTAGACGCAATCCAATACCTTACGGCGTTATACGCGGGCAAGAATTCCAAAGACGGCGTCAAAGTATCGATAGATGCCGAAAATTACCGCGACAAGAGAGAAAAGACGCTTATTAATCTGGCACAAAGGCTTGCCGACAAGGCGATAAGGACAGGGAGGTCTGTCGAGGTCGAGCCCATGAACCCATATGAGAGGAAGGTATTCCATACGGCGTTGAGCGATAACGGACGGGTTACGACCGAGAGCGAAGGCGAAGAGCCTATGAGATATGTCGTGATAAAACCCGTTAAGGAAGACATATTCAGAGATTTCAGCAAGAAAGGCGTCGGGAAGATAAAGACTTACGGCGTTAAGAAAAAGTATTTTTAATCCGATGCGGCTTACGCCGCATTTTTTGAGGGGTTATGAGGACAATCGCTGCGATTTCCACGCCTTACGATACGGGCGCGATAGGAATTATCAGAATGAGCGGATCCGAGTCCGTCAAGATTGCGGACAAGCTTTTTAATTTCAGCGAAAAGAGTTTTCGAAAAGCTACGCCCAGGATGATGTATTTAGGCGAGATAAAAACCGATAGTTTCAGCGAGAAGTGTTATGGGGTATATTTTAAGGCGCCCAAGTCCTATACGGGCGAGGATATGGTAGAGTTTTATTGCCACGGAGGGATGGCGCTTCTTAATGGCGTATTGAAGCTGTTAATCGACGCGGGCGCATCGCCTGCCGAAAATGGCGAATTTACCAAGCGCGCTTTTCTTAACGGCAAAATCGATCTCGCGGGCGCGGAGGGCGTCGTCGATATGATTAACGCCGAGAGCGAGGCGGCAATTAACGCCGCGTACAGACTGATGAGCGGAAAGCTCTCCGCTGAAATAAAGGAACTGACCGGAGCGCTACTTGAAGCGATATCCGGGCTTGAGGCGTCGCTCGATTATCCGGAAGAACTCGAGGAAGACACAAGAGCGCGGGGCGGAGAAATCATTCAAAGCGCGTTACGGCGGCTTTATAAATTAAGGGATACGGCGGATAGCGGCAGAATGATAAAGTACGGGATTAATGTCGCTATTATCGGACTGCCGAACGCGGGCAAGAGCTCGCTATTAAACGCGCTGCTTAAGGAAGACCGGGCGATTGTCAGCGCGATACCGGGCACGACCAGAGACACCGTGTCCGAAAGCATAATAATCGGCGGCAACAAAATCAACTTCGTAGACACCGCGGGAATAAGAGAGAGCGCGGACGATATCGAAAAGCTCGGCGTCGAGAGAACATACAGGGCGATAGAGGGCGCCGATATAATTATTAATGTCGTGGACGCGACCACGGGCGTTAATGTGTATAAGGATTTTAATAAACCGACGATAACCGTATATAATAAATGCGATATAGCCGCCGCGCTTGAGGATAAACTTAAGATATCGGCAAAAACCGGCGAGGGCATGGATAAATTATTAGAAGCCTTAACCGAAATGTCCAAAGTTAAATCCAAAGGCGGCGAAATTATTACAAATACGCGTCACCTCGACGCGGTGAAAAGAGCTATCGAATACCTTGAAAGGGCAATTTGCGAATACGATGCGCCGACCGATTGCATTTTAATAGATATCAAGGCGGCTTACGGAGCGCTCGGCGAGATTGACGGCAGCACGGCAAGCGACAGGATAATAGACGATATATTCAGCAGGTTTTGCGTAGGTAAATGAGGACAAATTACGATTCCATTGTAATAGGAGCAGGACACGCGGGAGCGGAGGCGGCGCTGGCGCTCGCAAGGCGCGGTTTCAGCGTGCTCATGCTTACCATTAATCTAGACTCCGTCGTTATGATGGCGTGCAATCCCAGCCTCGGCGGCACGGCAAAGGCGCAGCTTGTAAGAGAAATCGACGCGCTCGGCGGCGAAATGGGTGTCAACGCAGATAAGAGCCTGCTTCAGATAAGAATGCTCAACATGGGCAAAGGCCCCGCGGTGCGGAGCCTGAGAGGTCAAATCGATAAAAATCTCTATCACCGCAATATGAAAAGCACTATTGAGCGGCACGGGAACATCACCTTAAAGCAGGAGGAAGCAAGCGAAATAATCTCAGAGGGAGGCAAGGTCAAAGGCGTAAAAACCGTAATCGGCGCGAAATATTACGCGGATACGGTAATAGCGTGCACGGGCGTATATCTTAATTCCCGGATAATAATCGGCGATTATGTAAAAGAGAGCGGCCCTTCGGGGATGCTGAGCGCGACTAAACTTACAAAGAGTCTGATAAAGCTCGGATTGCCCGTAACAAGGTTTAAGACGGGAACGCCCGCGAGAGTTCATAAGAGCAGTCTGGACTTTGACGAAATGGAAATCCAGAAAGGCGACGACGATATCGGCTCGTTCTCGTTTATGACGGATGAAAAGACGGTCAATTTATTGCCCTGTTATCTGACTTATACGACGGAGGAGACACACAGAATTATCCGCGAGAACATTCACCGCTCCCCTCTTTATAACGGTTGCATTAAGGGTATCGGCCCCAGATATTGCCCCTCTATCGAGGACAAGGTAATGAGATTCGCCGATAAGGACAGGCATCAGATATTTATAGAGCCCGAGGGTTATGGTACTCTTGAGATGTATGTTCAGGGAATGAGCTCATCGCTGCCTTTCGATGTGCAGCAGGAGATGTACCGGTCTGTCCCCGGTATGCGGCGCGTGAAGATTATGAGATACGCCTACGCTATCGAATACGATTTAATAGACCCGACCGTTCTTAATTTATCGCTTATGGTAAAAGGCATTGACGGATTATTTATGGCGGGGCAGCTTAACGGCAGCAGCGGCTATGAGGAAGCGGCGGCGCAGGGGCTTATTGCGGGCATTAACGCGGGGCAATACCTGAAAGGCGAAAAACCTTTGATTTTAGGAAGAGATCAGGCGTATATCGGCGTGCTTATAGACGATTTGGTGACAAAAGGCACTAACGAGCCTTACAGGATGATGACAGCAAGGGCGGAGCACAGACTGATATTGCGCCAGACCAACGCGGATTTAAGGCTTACGGAAACGGGCTATAAAATAGGGCTGGCTTCCGAAGAAAGATACCAACGGATGCTTAATAGAAAAGAAAAAATCAATACAATTTTAGAGCTACTGGACAAAATATCTCCGCCCAAGGAATATCATAGCTTATTTGAAGAAAAGGGCGAGCCGTTAAAGCCCGTCGGGATTTCGTATAGAGATATTCTGAAAAGACCGTCGGTTTCGGCGCGCGACCTGACGAGATTCGAGTTGTTTTCGGATTTAGACCAAGACGCGCTCGGCGAGGCGGAGATTACAGTAAAATACGAAGGGTATCTGAAGCGCCAGAACAAGTACTTAAAGGAAGCGATGCAGCTGGAGAGCAAGGTATTGCCCGAAGATATCGATTATCTGTCAATCGATGGATTAAGAATAGAGGCGCGGCAGAAACTCGACAGAATACGCCCTGTGACGCTCGGTCAGGCGGGCAGGATATCCGGCGTTTCACCCGCGGATATTTCCGTGCTTATTGTGCATCTGATGAGAAAGAAATGAAAAGACTGATTGAGTTTATCGAAAGCGCGGGTTACTCGGCGGATAAGGATTTAATCGACAAATTCGAGATTTACTAAAAAGAGCTTATTGATTATAACAGCCGCCATAATCTGACGGCTATTACCGACCGAGAAGATGTCATTGTCAAGCATTTTCTTGACAGCCTGACGCCGATAAAACATATACCTCACGGCGCAAGGCTTCTCGATATAAGCAGCGGCGCGGGATTTCCGGGGCTTGTATTAAAACTTGTCAGAGAGGATATTACGGTCGAACTCCTCGATTCGGTTAACAAGAAGACGGAATTTCTTAAATATATGATAGAGCTTTTGGGCTTAACCGGCGTAAGCGCCGCGCATATGAGAGCGGAAGAATATATTACGGGCAAGAGAGAGAGCTTTGACGCCGTTACGGCAAGGGCGGTCGCGGAGTTAAATGCGCTGCTCGAGTACGCTATACCGTATTTAAGAACAGGCGGCAGATTCATAGCCATGAAGTCGGGCGATTACATTGAAGAGCTTGACAGGGCGGCTAACGCTGTTAAAATCCTTAAATGCAAAGTCCTGGAAACCAGCGCTTTTGATTTGCCGGGCGGAATAAGCCGCTCGCTGATAATATTTGAGAAAACTGCGCCCACGCCCGCGGCATATCCGAGAGGTAAAAACCTCCCGAGAAGAAAACCTCTGTAATTCATTAAGATAAGTTAACTAAACTATACGGTCTTGCACTCCGAAAGCGGGATTTATGGCGTTATCCGATATATGCAGGAAAATTTTTATCGATTAATCAAAGGATAACGATAACGATTATCATTACCGTTTTGTTTTATCTTATAAAAAACATTCAAAAAACAGATGAAAAAACAAAAGGATAATGATATAATATCCTTAAATGTCAATAACAAAGGAAGAGATATGGGTAAATTAATAGCGTTTTGCAATCAAAAAGGCGGAGTGGGTAAGACAACAAGCTGCGTCAATATTGCGGCGTTTCTCGCTAAATCCGGCTATAAAGTCCTTATAGTTGACCTTGACCCGCAGGGCAACACGACGAGCGGATTGGGTATTGACAAATCAAGACCTTTCAGCGTATACAGCATAATTTGCAAGCAGGTCGAGATTACGGACAGGGATGTAGTATCGCCGACGGCTATAGACAATCTCTATATTCTTCCATCCAATAAAGGGCTGGAAGGCGCGGAGGTCGAACTCGCTTTCATAGAAAAGGATAAAGAAAAAGTCATATTGAACGAATTAAAGAAGATAAGCGACAATTACGACTTTATTTTAATGGATTGCCCGCCCTCTTTGGGGCTGATTACAATCAACGCGCTCGCCGCGGCAAATAGCGTCATAGTGCCCATTCAGTGTGAGTTTTACGCGCTCGAGGGGCTTGCGCAACTGATGAACACTATCAAGATTATCAGGAATTTTCTCAACAAAAACCTCGAAATCGAAGGCGTGCTGCTTACGATGTATGATGTCAGAAGCAAGCTGTCGGGGCAGGTTGCGGACGAGATAAGGAGAAATTTCGGCGCTAAAATGTACAAGAATATGATACCGAGAAATGTAAGACTCGCCGAGGCTCCGAGCTATGGCACGCCCGTAATGCTGTATGATTCCAAGTGCGCGGGCGCCAAAGCGTACGAGGCGGTAACAAATGAATTTCTCAAAATGCAGAAAATGAAAAGGAAGGTATAAAATGGCTAAAAATTTCGGTTTGGGCAAAGGTCTGGGTGCTTTGATATCCGAGTACGACACTAATTTAACTTCTTACGATAAGGACGGCAATCTATCCAAAGGCGTAAGAGAAATCGAATTGTCCGAGATAGACATTAATCCCGACCAGCCCAGAAAGCATTTCGACGAGACGGCGCTTAGAGAGCTTGCCGCATCAATAAAGGCGCACGGCGTAATTCAGCCTATAATTGTCTCAAGGCGCGGCGAAAGGTATATGATTGTCGCGGGTGAGAGAAGATACAGAGCGGCAAGAATGAACAAGCTCGATAAAATCCCCGTGGTAATCCTGGATTTATCGCCGCAGGAACTCAATGAAGTAATGATTATCGAGAATCTCCAGAGAGAGGACCTCAATCCTATCGAGGAGGCGACGGGATTAAATACCTTGTTAGACGAATACAAAATGACGCAGGAGCAGCTGGCTACAAGGCTCGGAAAGAGCCGTCCCGCGATAACCAACGCGTTAAGGCTGCTCACGCTTCCCGCATACATTCAGGATATGCTTAGAAATAACAAGCTGACCGCGGGACACGCAAGGTGCCTTGTATCCGTAAAAGACCCGGCAAAGCAGAGAAAGCTCGCTACGCTCGCCGCGGAGAACAAAATGACCGTCCGACAACTCGAGCAGGAAGTAAACGGCATAATCGCCGCGACTAAGCGCGATCGTCAGGAAAAAGCGCCTAAACCCGTCGTAATGAAAGAATACAACGACGCTCTTACAAGGCGTTTTGCGACAAGAGTGAAAATTGACGGCGACAAAAAAAGAGGAAAAATCATCATCGAATATTTCAACGAGGACGATTTCAATAGAATTTACGAAATAATTATTAAGTAAAATTCGCCGTCCGTGAGGACGGCGAATTTTCTTGCTAAGTAATATGTATAATGATATAATTATTAGGTCTTAACGACCTGAGAGGGAGTATGCCTGAGATATTAAAAGCGATATTGCTCGGTATAGTACAGGGGCTGACGGAATTTCTGCCTGTAAGCAGCAGCGGTCATCTCGTGTTCTTGCAAAAGCTCGGAATCGGCGAGCCGTCGGTGTTTTTTAATCTTATGCTGCATATAGGCACGCTTACCGCGTCGGCGATAGTGCTTTTTAAGCCGCTCATCCATGTAATCAAGAGCCTTGACAGCATAATCAAGATATTGATATCCTGTCTCCCGACTTTTGTTATTGCGCTGATTTTCGAATTGTTTTTCGAAGACCTTCTTAAAGGCGCGCTGCTCGGCGTAGGCTTCCTTGTCACCGCGGCGGTTCTCGTCTTAACCGAGACATTAAGGAATAAAGATACTGCCGAAATAGACAAGAAACGCGCTTTTTTCACAGGAGTAATGCAGGGCATAGCGGCGCTTCCCGGTATCAGCCGCAGCGGTATGACGATAGGTTTTCTGAAGGGCACGGGCGTAGACGGCAAAGAAGCGTCGGAGTATTCGTTTATCATCGGAATGCCCGTAATACTCGGCGGCGCGCTCTTTGAATTGCTTCCGTTCATCACCGGCGACGAGAAATTCAGCGTAATTTCGGACAACTGGAGCGTGACGGCGGTAATCTTCGGGGTGATAGCCTCGTTTATAAGCGGACTGTTCGCGATAAAGATTATGCTCAGAATTTTCTCGAAAAAGTCCTTATTGCCTTTTGCCGCGTATGTTGCGGCGCTCGCGGTAATATCGTTCATAGTGTTATAGGAGATATATGGATTATATCGGATATTTAGAGGATTTAATATGCGACCTTGGAATCGATCGCGCCGATATCGAGTTAGGCTATTCCAAAGAAAGCGGAATGGGCGATTTCGCAATGCCTTGCTTTAAGCTTGCAAAGAATATGCGAAAACCCCCGCGATTAATAGCAGAAGAATTAAAAGCAAAGATTAATTTACCGGAGTTTATCGAAAAAGCGGAAGCTGTCAACGGATATCTGAATTTCTATCTGAAAAACTCGTATATATTGCCTAAGACGGTTGAAGAAGTAATAGCTAAAGGTATAAAATACGGCAGTTCTCAAATCGGCGCCGGCAAGACCGTATGCATAGATTATTCTTCGATTAATATCGCCAAGCCCTTTCATATAGGGCATCTTTCGACTACGGTAATAGGCGCGGCGCTTTACAGATTATTCGGGGCGTTAGGTTACAATGTAGTAGGAATAAATCATCTCGGAGACTGGGGCACGCAGTTCGGCAAGTTGATTGTCGCCTATAAATTATGGGGCGACCGCGGCAGAATCGATAAATACGGCGTCAAGGAACTGTTAAATCTATATGTGAAATTTCACGAAGAAGCGGAAAAAGACCCGGGTCTTGAGGACGAGGGACGCAAATGGTTCCGCAAAATCGAAGAGGGCGATAAGACGGCGTATGAAATATTTAATTATTTCAAGGAAATCACCCTAAAGGAAGTCCAGAGAGTATATAAAAGATTAAATATAACCTTTGATTCCTATAACGGCGAGAGCTTTTACAACGACAAAATGGAGCCCGTTCTTAAAGAGCTGGAAGAAAAAGGGCTTATCGAGACCAGCGAAGGCGCGAAGGTCGTCAAGCTCGAGGGAATGCCCCCTTGTCTTCTCGTTAAAGCGGACGGCGCGACGCTCTATGCGACCAGAGATTTGGCGGCGGCTTTTTACAGGAAACAGAATTACGACTTTTACAAATGCCTCTATGTGGTAGCGTATCAGCAGAATTTGCATTTTAAGCAGGTATTTGAAGTAATAAGACTTATGGGCTACGATTGGGCGGACGACCTCGAGCATATCGCGTTCGGCATGGTGTCGCTTGAAGACGGCACGCTTTCGACGAGAAAGGGAAAAGTCGTCTTCCTCGAAGAAGTGCTTGACAAGGCGGTTGAAAAGTGTCTGAAGATTATTGCCGAGAAAAACCCCGATTTAACGGACAAGGAAAGAGTCGCGGAGCAGGTTGGTATTGGCGCGGTCGTATTCGGTACGCTTTATAACAGCAGGATTAAAGATATAGTTTTCAGCTATGACAAGGTCTTAAACTTTGACGGCGAGACCGGTCCGTATGTCCAGTATACGCATGCAAGATGCGCGAGCGTGTTAAACAAGGCGAAGATCTGCGGCGAAACGGATTGGAGCGGCATTGACAACCCCGAGGGCGCCGAACTCGTCAGGTATTTATTAAAATATCCCGAAACGCTTCTGCTTGCGGCGGAAAAATACGAGCCCTCTTATATCGGCAGACACATTATGAATATCTGCAAGTTATTTAATAAATTTTATTACGAATACAGAATTATCGACTTAAACGAACCCGCGATTACAAATTGCAGACTTAAACTGACGCTTGCCGTCAAGACGGTTATAGCTAACGCGCTTGAAATTCTGGGGCTTAATGCGCCCGAACAAATGTAATATGTCCGAGCATTCCGAGAAAGCCGTAGAATTATTTAAGCGGGGCTATAATTGCTCGCAGGCGGTAGTGGGCGCGTTTTCGGACGATCTCAATCTGGACTTTTCGACGGCGATGAAAATTTCGTCCTCGTTCGGCGGCGGTATGGGCAGACTCAGGGAGGTGTGCGGCGCGCTTACGGGCAGCTTTATAGTAGCTGGGCTGATGTTCGGATACGACGATCCGTCCCAAACGGGCTTAAAGAGCGAACATTACAGTCTGATAAGAGAGCTTGCGGATAAGTTCAGGCAGTTAAACGGCTCGATTATCTGTAAGGAGCTTTTGGGCGCGGCGCCGCCCGTTAACGAGCCGTATATAAGAGATAAGGCGTATTACAAGAAGCGCCCCTGCGCGGAGCTCGTCAGGCTATCGGTCGAGGCGCTCGAACGGGTAATTGAAGAAAAAATGTCAAAAAAGGGTTGACAGCGCATATATTAAGTGATAATATCATAAAAAATGAAACCGATGATTGCAGAATAGTAATTTATCTTGTTGATAAACCCAGAGAGCTGCCGGCGGTGAGAGAGCAGCGTTATCGGGATAAATGAATGGACTGCATAGGGCAGAGGCGAATTAAGTAGCCTTTGACGCAACTCCTCCGTTAAAGGGAGAGGATATAAATGCGTAAATCCGCAGAGTATCCATAGAGGCAGCGAAAGCTGTAAAATTGGGTGGCACCACGAACTATTCGTCCCATGAATAGTTCTTTTTTTATTTCGGAGGTAATATGAAAGGAAATTATTATATCTATGAATTCCGATGGTGTAAAGAGCCTTTTACTATTGTTTTACTATAAAAATATAAAAAAAAGGAGATTTTATCATGGAAAGAAACGGAATAGATTATAAAACATACCTGAAAAACTACCCCGACAACGAGGGTAAATTCGGCGAATTCGGAGGTCAATACCTTCCGCCCGAGCTAGTCCCCGCCTTTAAGGAAATAACCGAAGGCTATCAGACAATATGCAAATCCTCTTACTTTATCAACGAGTTAAGGAGAATAAGGAGAGAATTTCAAGGGAGACCCACGCCCGTATATCATTGCGAGAAACTCTCCAAGAGCATAGGCAAGGTGCAGATTTACCTTAAAAGAGAAGACCTAAACCATACGGGCGCTCATAAATTAAATCACTGTATGGGCGAAGGGCTTCTAGCGAAATTCCTCAACAAAAAGAGACTTATCGCCGAGACGGGCGCCGGACAGCACGGCGTCGCGCTCGCTACCGCCGCAGCATATTTCGGACTTGAATGCGAAATCCATATGGGCGAGGTAGATATTGAAAAGCAGGCTCCGAATGTAGCGAGAATGAAGATACTCGGAGCGAAGGTCGTACCCGTCAAGCACGGATTAAGGACATTGAAAGAGGCTGTGGATTCCGCGTTTGAGTCCTATATGAGAAATTATAAAGACAGCATTTACTGTATAGGCTCCACGGTGGGTCCGCACCCGTTCCCGCTTATGGTCAGAGATTTTCAAATGGTGGTCGGCATAGAGGCGAGAGAGCAATTCCAGGCTATGACGGGCGAGCTGCCCGACGCGATATGCGCCTGCGTAGGCGGCGGCAGCAACGCCGCGGGACTGTTTACGGCGTTTCTCAACGACCCCGTTGAGATTTACGGCGTGGAGCCCATGGGCAAGGGGCATAAAGTCGGCGAGCATGCTGCAAGCATCACTTACGGCACTCCGGGCATAATGCACGGATTTAACAGCATAATGCTCCAGAACTTAAAGCACGGCGAGCCTGACCCCGTTTACTCGATAGCAAGCGGACTGGATTATCCCTCGGTAGGCCCCGAACACGCGTTCCTCCACAAGAATGGCAGAATCAACTATAAATATATAGACGACAAAGATGCCGTTAACGCGTTTTTCCTGTTGTCAAGGCTGGAGGGTATTATTCCCGCGCTCGAGAGCTCGCACGCGGTCGCTTACGCTATTAAACTCGCCAAAGAGAAGGACCATGGCTCCATACTCGTCAATCTGTCCGGAAGGGGAGATAAAGACCTTGATTATGTAATCGAAAATTACGGTTACGGCGAAGACGCGAGGATATAATTCCGTCGTTCTACAACGGACGATGGAAGTAAACACCCTTTAACGGCGTCTTTTCCGCGCTGGCGCCCCACTCGGAACCCTCAATGCGGCTCACCTAATCTCTTATTATAGCCGCTTGCTCCTTATCTCCGACCAGTCGCAAATGCCGCAAGCGGCATTTGGGTCGGACTCTTGTGAGGGTCTGTTATTAAGAGGCATTGAAGATTATTAATGTAATAATACTATAGAAAATCCTCTTTTGAGGATGAAATTAAATGAAAGAAGCCGCTTGTATTCAAGCGGCTTCTTTACATTGTTTTCATACTTGAAAACAAAGAGGGAGCTATTTGGTCAGATGACCTTTTTCGTCTCGTAGTTGTCGCACAGATCCGCGCCGACAAAGTAGTCTATACATACATTGTAAAATTTAGCCAGCGTTATCACAATATCTAGCTGCGGGCTCCTTTTCCCGCTCTCGTACTGGGATATCGATGACTGGGCTATGCCGGTGTGTTTGGCGACTTCCTTTTGTGTGTAACCTTTTGACTTCCTGACTTCCCTAAATCTATTCATGACTCTATTATATTGAACATATATGAACTAAATATTAACAATTGCGTATTTTATTGACATTTTTATATACTTTTTCTTGCAGATTAAACAACTTTAATTTTATTTTGTAAATTAAAGAAATTAATCTAATTATTATCTCTTATAGTGATTATCGGGGGGAGATGAGCGAAATAATTTTATTTCTGACTCGTATTATATTACGGGCGAATATGAACTTAATGTTAACAAATTTATTCCGCTTGCCGTTATAGCAAGCGGAACATTCATAAAGAGGTTATTATAAGGATTATGTTATCGAGTATAATGGAGGCCTTAATTTCTTCTTTTTCCAGATCTATTAATTCGGGGTATTCCTCGCTTAAAGACTTGGCGTTATTTACTATGTATGTCTCTATGAAAAGCAGTCTTCGGAGTATCTCCGGCGTTACCAGCCTCGAGACCGCTGGACTGTCAATGTGCGAGGGCTTGGTTTTCTTGTACGCTTTTTCAAGACTCATCGCGTTGTTGTTTTTTACGGCTATCAGCTGGTCTATCTGCTCGACGAGCTCGGGTCTTCTTGAGCGCATTTTCAGCTGACGGAGCAGAATCAGCATTTCGATATTCATACAGTATGTATTTTCGAGCATATAAAAGCGGTCTTTATCAGGCTTTTTCACGGCTTTTTTGTCGTCGAGGACATTAATAAGCTTGATTTTGGCGTATTCCCGCGCCATTGCCTCGATAGCTTTTTCGTAGGGCAGAAAATCACCTCTCATAATACATTCTCCCGATTTTTTCCATATAATGTAATATATGTCGGCTTAAAATTAATTGTCAAATAGCGGAGTAATTCCATTAATTTAAAATTTGCTTGAATAAAACGCGAAAATGTTATATAATAATGAGCGGCATTGCAGAAAATAACAAAAGGTGATTTATGGAAGCTAAATTTTTGACGCCTATTCAGCTGTGGAAAGACTTCGATCCCGGACGGGAGGCGCTGGATATCTCCTATGTGTTATCCGATAAGCCCGGCGGGAATTTAATAAAAGGCGCGTATATTACCTCCGAAAATGCTACGGACGGCAAGGTCAGGGCATATGTCGAGACCGCGGTTGCCGACGAGGACAAGAAAAAGCCCGTTATTATTATAATCGGAGATATAGACAGCAACATCGATAGAAATCTTCTAGAATACGCCGCGGGATGCGGCTATTATGCCGCCTCCGTTGATTACAGCGCATACCCGGGCGATACGGAGCGCATTACCAGATACCCCGAGTCCTATTCCTGCGCAACCTACTCTAACGCCGTGAATAACCTTGTCAGCGCCGAGCCGTGCGCGTTAAACAGCTGCTGGTTCATATGGGCGAAAGCGGTAAGGCGTCTTATCACCTATCTCGAAAGAGACCCTCTCGCGGACACTAAGAATATAGGCGTTATAGGCATCAGACACGGCGCGGTAATAATGTGGCAGGTCGCGGCGACGGACGAGAGAATCAAGGCGGCAGTCTCCATCAACGGCTATGAGAGCCTGCTCTATTCGGACAGATTAAAGTATATGCCCTCGATTGAAAACGATCTTGACGAGAGCAGAGTAAAATGGCGCGCGGCTATTTCGTCCGAGGCGTACGCCAGGTTTGTTAATTGTCCCGTTCTGATGGTCGCGGCGTCCAATAACGACAAATCGTCTTTTGACAGAATCGAGGATATTATAAAACTTCTTCCCGAGAAAACGCGTTATAATCTCATATTTTTACCCGGTCTGTCTCAAGAAATCACCGAGAGCGCCGTTTCTTCCCTAAAGAAATGGCTGAATTCGATATTAAAAAAAGGCGCTTATCCCGACAATCCTTCAATCGAGCTCATTACAAAGAACAATAAGCTTAGCGTTAAGGTCATCGCGGATTCGGGTAAAAAGATTAAAGAAGCGGTGATTAATTACTCATTCGGCGAAATTAATCCCGTATACAGGAACTGGTCTCAGATAAAGATGAATAAGGAAGAGGATTATTTCGAATGCGAACTCGATGTAATAGACAGCGAAATCAGGCATTTCGTATTCGCCAATATCATCTATCAGGATAATTTGACAATGTCGACGCAACAGTTAAGTTTTATTCCCGAAGAGTTCGAAATAATCCCCACTCTCAATGTAAAACAGCGTATAATATACGATACGAGCAAAGGAATAGACGCGTTTGTTACAAGCGTAAAGGAGCTTGTAATCAAAGACAGCAATCCGCATATCGAAAAAAGCGCCGTGGGAATTAACGGCATTACGACCTCGGAAGGCTCGCTGATTACCTACAAAATCGGCGATTTGAGGGTATTCAGAGAAACGGATTCTATTCTTCAGCTCGACGCGCTGACATTAACGGACAAAGAAATTACCGTAGTCTTAACTTCAGAAGATAACGGAGTATATACGGAGTATTTCGCGCCCGTCGAGTTAAAAGGCGGCGAGGAATGGAGCAAATTATCCTTTGAATCCCAGGATTTCAAGACGGCCGAACTCATTCCGTTAAAGGACTGGCAGGGATTGAAAAAACTTGAGATAAGAAACGCCGGGAATATTTTGTTCAACAATATCATATGGGTATAAGAGTTTATTTAAGGATTTAAGGTTATAATTATTTTATGGCTATAAACAAGAACTTCAAAGCGTTCATACAGTTCATAATCGCGGTAATCGTTGCGATTGTTGCCGTCAATCTTATCCAGCAGCTGTTATTTACCCCGGTAGGCGTAATAGGCACCTCGATGGAGCCCACGATTAACAGTTCGGGCGACACCGCGTATGTTATGAAAAGGGGCTACGAGTTAAATGTTAACGATATTGTGGTCTTTTACAGGCCGAAAAACGCCGCGGCTGAAGAAAAGCTCAATCCCGCCAGAACAAAATTCAGCGCCAGAGAATTTTTCGTAAATTTCCTGCACCTTAGAAATTCCATAAGCACGGAAACCGAAAGCACGGACAACGATTTCATCTGCGTTATCAAGCGTATTGTCGGTGTTCCCGGCGATACAATTGAGATTAAAGACGCCCAATTATACCGCAACGGCGAAATAGTAGAAGACTTTCCGATGAAAGAAAAGTCTTTCGGCATCGGCGTAAACGATGTAAGTCCGGTTGAAATTGATAATGGCGAATATTTCGTTCTCGGAGACAACAGGAACATCAGCCATGACAGCGAGGATTACGGTTGTATTAAAGAGGATTGGATTCTCGGCAAAGTAGTGATGCTGATATCCAGAGGCGAAAATTTCGGGATAAAATTCCCATAATACGATATTTTATTGCGATTTATAACATTTTCGGCGTATTTAGCTATACGAAAACTTGCTATATTTAATATGTGAAAAACATTAAATACGCGATATACTTCCTGCTTATGCTGCTTCTGGCGTACGCAAGAATACTCGACGGAATCAGGGCTTTCGACATAGGTCTATATATCGGGCTCATATACGCCGGAGAGAATATGGCGATATTGTCGCCGCTATTTATAATAGCGCTGTTTATCGCCTCCCCATCCCTTGACTCGCTGATCTTATCGGGTACGGTCGTGCTTTTATTAATGGGCGTTTATTTTATCTCATATAAGCTGAGAAAGCGCGTCAGCATTATCGAGGTCAATATAGCGGCGGTCGTCGCGAGAATTCCCGTTATTATACTCTCGGCTAAAGATATAAATCTGCTGACGGACAGCTTAATAACGCTGGTTATTTCTTCGATTTTTACATATGCCGCCGTGATTACTCTATACGCGGTAATCAAGCGCGGCGTAAAAAACCGTATGACGCAGGACGAGCTTGCCTGCCTGAGCATACTGATAATCGCCGCGGCGGCGGCGCTTTATAATCTGGATTTATGGGGATTTATGCCGTTTTTTACCGTCATGGCGTTTATAATTCCCTTAATCGTATACAATATCGGCTCAACGGCGCTATTGATATCCTTCCTGTGCGGAACGGGCGCCGCGCTTGTCAACGAGAACTTCCTTCTCGCGGCCGCAATGACGCTTTGCGCAGCGATAGCGATGATTTTCAGGAGGATGCCCTTTCCCTTTATCGCGGGCGCTTATTTAATCGCGGATATCGGCGCGGGTCTATTCTTCTCGCCGTTCGGGAAATATCAATTATTACATATTATCGCCGTCGTAATCGGACTTATTGCGGCGCTCATTATCCCCCCCAAACTACATGAGAAAATCCGGTGTGAAACGAGGAACATACGAAAAGGACTTGCCGCCAGAGCTATTATTAATATGAACCGCTATGAATTGGCGACTCAGATAGCCTCTGTCGGCAAGGCTTTCAACGATATCGAAGTGTCGCTGAAAAAAGAAATCGGCACCTCGTACGATAACAATAAGAGAATCAGGGGCATTTCCGAGGAGATAAAAAGGCGCGTATGCGGCGGCTGTGAAAGGCTTGAGGAATGCCATAAAGAGGACGGCGATACCCAAGCGCTCTTTTCGGCGCTGATACAGGGCGCGATTCAACGCGGCAGGGCGACGCTTATAGATGTACCGCCGCTGATTACAGGCGTATGCAGGCGGGTAAACAAGTTAACCGAGAATACGACGGCAATAGTCAAGTCCCTGGAGGCGACGATTACCGCGGGAAAAAATGTGGACAGGGCGAAAATTCTATTAGCCGAACAATCCTCGGGTATCGCCGCGCTTATGAATAATCTCGCGCTTAAAACGGGCAGCTCGGTTACGGCGGAGGACAATTACGAAGAACGGATAATCGAAAACCTCGCATATAGAAATGTGGTATGCAGCGAAGTGCTGCTATGGAGCAGCTTTGAACGCGGAATGACCTTGATAGTCAGGCAGAGCGACAGAGAGAAAAAAGCCATAGACAGAGTGCTTTTCTCTCTTACGGGAATGAAATGGAAAAGGTCGGATATTAAATGCGACTATCCCAACGGCATGACCGCGCTGACTATGCACCCCGCGACGCAATACGAGGCGCTTTCGGGCGAATGTATGGCGACTAAGACGGGCAGCATTATATCGGGCGATACGAGGAGCATTACCCATATAGGGCAAGATAAGGTAATGATAGCGCTCTGCGACGGTATGGGCAGCGGAGAGCGCGCGGAATACGACAGCAGCACATCTATTCAGATGATCGAGAATTTATACACGGCGGGCTTTTCGAGCGAGACGGTATTAAATCTTATTAACAGTCTGCTATCTAAGACAAAGGACGAGAGTTTCAGCGCCATAGATCTCGTAATACTTGATATCGAAAACGGCTATGCGGATTTTATTAAGCTCGGAGCGGTAAACAGCTTTATAAGGTGCGAAAACGGCATAGAAGTCATAGAAGGCGGCGCTCTGCCGCTGGGAATTGTCGAAGAGATGAAGCCCGTTATAAAAAGGCGCAAAATGACGACGGGAGAGCTGTGTGTTATTGTCAGCGACGGCGTCATTGACACAATAGGCGCCACCGGCATCGAAAAAATTCTCGTAGCCCATCCGGCCTTAAATCCGCAGTTAGTCGCCAACGAAATAATCCGCGCGTGTTACAGCGCGGGCATAAACGACGATGTAACCGCGATAGCTTTCAGGCTTTACAGACAGATTTAATTGAAATAATTAACCTTAAATTGCAACTACAAGTGCAACGGTTTGTATAATAAGTTTGTTTTACAGTTCCCTTTACCCCTCGGGGTAAAGGGAAAAATTTTCTAATTCTTGAGCGAACACTTGTTCTGCGGATTTGTAGCCAAGTCGCTTTCGGGGGTAGGTGTCAATCCAATTGTTGATACGGTTTAATGTTTCCTGATCAATAGAATCGAAGCTTTTGCTTTTAGGTATGAATCTACGAATCATTCGATTGTAATTCTCGTTTATGCCTCTCTCAAAAGCGCTGTATGGATGAGCATAATATATTTCGGTTTCAAGCTGGCTGCAATCTGCAAATTCGCTTCCGTTATCAAAAGTTATTGATTTAAACAAATACATATTATCTTTTAACTGCCTAAATGCCTTTAATACTGACGATGCGCTCATATCCGGAAGTTTTAGCATAAAGCCTTTGTTTGTTTTTCTCTCAACTAATGTTAAGATTGCCCCTTTATGGCCTTTTCCTGCTATCGTATCCGCTTCCCAGTGTCCAAATTCTTCCCGAGTCTCAACATTAGGAGAGCGAAGGTCTATACTTCTGCCTAATTGCCTTTTATGCGCCCTTATACTTCGTTTTTTAGGTTTTAACCTTACTTTCATCAATAAATCTATATTTTTTACTCTCAACAGGCCTCTATCTATGTAATTGTACACCGTTTTCGTACATACCTTTATTTTAAATCTGCCTTCAGGCAAACTGCCTATTACGGCATCGGGAGAATATTTGTCTACCAGTATTTTCTGTTCTATGTATTTTACAAGCTCCATATCTTTGAATAATTTGTATTTACCACCTGAACGAGACTTGTTTGCCCTTGCCACCTCATTGCCTGTCTCAGCAAAGTAGGCTTTGAATTCTTTATATGGCAGCCAATTCTCCAAATGCTCTTTCTTTATGGGCTTTGAATACTTAGGCTTGCGTTGTGTGACACTGCCCCTCTTTATTTCTCGGCTTATGGTACTTTTACTTCGCCCTAACGCTCCCGCTATGGCCCCTATGCTAAATCCCGCTTTAAAACATCTTTCAATTTCTTTACGCTCACATAAATTTAAATGTGTATACTTCCTCTTTTTTGTGGTATAATGTTCCTGATTCATAGTGGCTTTCCCCTTTTGTATAATCTTGTTGTGGCAAACCTATTATACAAAGAAAAAGTTCCACTATGAATCTTTTTTTACCCGTTGCACTTCATTTTACAATCTTCCTGAAATAATTAACATATTATTATTAATACCTTTCATTGACATCGATAATTAAAGCATTGTATAATTCATTTAATATATTGCTATGAAATACATACTGATTTTAGGAGACGGGATGGCTGACTGTCCCGTAGATATTTTGAAAGGGAAAACCCCTCTGGAAGTCGCTAGTAAGCCCTTTATCGACGGGCTTCAGAAGTCTTCCGAGATAGGGCTTGTCAAGACGATTCCCGACGGTATGAAGCCCGGCAGCGACATCGCCAATTTATCCGTGCTCGGATACGACCCCGTCAGATACTATACCGGCCGCTCGCCGCTCGAGGCGCTCAATATGGGCATTGATTTGCAGCCCGGCGATATTGCGGTAAGAGCTAATCTCGTTACATTGGACGGCGGCGGGGATTATGATAGTCTGATAATGGCTGATTACAGCGCGGGCGAGATTTCGACCGCCGAAGCCAAGATTCTTGTCAAATATATAAATAAGAAACTCGGCACGGATAAAATATCCTTTTATAACGGCGTCAGCTACCGTCATTGCATGGTCGTAACAAATTCCGAGCTCGGTAGCGACCTCACTCCTCCTCATGACATCTCGGGCAGGAAAATAGGCGGATACCTGCCTAAAGGCGTAAACGGTAAGTTATTTGATGAAATTATGCGGAATTCTTACGAATTATTAAATAATCATCCCGTCAATGTCAGAAGAAGAGCGGAAGGGAAAAAACCCGCCAACTCATTATGGCTGTGGGGCGAAGGCGTCAGACCCACGCTCGTGCCTTTTCAGAGCATTTACGGCAAGCGCGGCGCGGTAATCTCCGCGGTCGATTTGCTGAAAGGCATCGCCAAAGCCGCGGGAATGGGCGTTTACGAGGTAAAAGGCGCTACGGGCACGATTAACACGAATTTCGCCGGCAAAGCGAATGCCGCGCTGAAAGCGCTGATTCATGACGGATACGATTTCGTATATCTTCATATCGAGGCACCTGACGAATGCTCGCACCAGAAAGATTTGGACGGTAAAATCAAATCTATAGAGCTTATTGACAGTAAAATCGTAAAGCGCATCGCGAACGGAATGAAAAAAGCGGGACTGGAATATTCTATGCTCCTGCTTCCAGACCATCCGACGCCGTTAAAGACGGGTACGCATTCGTCCGAACCCGTGCCGTATATGTTATTCAGAAGCGCGGACAATTCCTACCATGACAGAGCTTATTGCGAAAAGAGCGCCGAGAAAAGCGGCGTAAGAATTAATTCCGGAATGGAATTAATGAATAGATTTATGAGTAGATAATACTAAGAGGAGGGTATTATGGCAGATAAGAAAACTAAAAAGCCCGCGGCGGAAACCGACGAGGCAAAAAAAGTTGAAGAAATCCAAGCTAAGGACGCGAAGTTAATAACCGAAACAGATCACCCCGCCGTGGAAAGCGATTTAGAGCAAGCGGGAGAAAAAGCGGAGGAAATTAACGCCGAAAGTCCCGCAGACAACGCCCTGAATGATAAATCGGATAATCAAGCCCAAGAAGTAATCGCTTCCGGGGATAATTCGCCGGAGGATAATTCCGAAGCAGAAGCGCAAACGGATTCTGATAAAGTACCCGAAAGCGCGGAAAGCAAAACAGCGCCCGAAGAAAATAAGGAAAAAGCCGACGAGTCAGAGAGCAGGGAAAATGCAGCCGAAGAAGATATCGAGGCAGAGCCCGAAGACCAATCCGCGGATATAGCCGGAGAAAAGGCGGAAGAAAAGGCGGAAGAAGCAGAGAACGAAGCCGGAGACGAGGGCGTAAAAGACAAGGATGCCTTAATTAAACCCCAAGAAAAAGCTGAAGCTAAGCCCTCGAAATTCGCTCTAATGCTAAAAAAATACAAATTGCCTTTGATTATAGCCGCGGCGGCAGTCGTCGTTGCGCTAGCCGTAGTCATTACCCTTCTTATTACAAACAGGTATTTAGTCAGCGTTTCAAGCGCCGAAGACTTTTCAAAAGACACCGAAGGCAAGACTACATATGTTATAAAAGACGATGTCACCGTTGACGGAGACCTTGTAATCCCGCACGGAATGAATATAGACCTCAACAAATACACGCTTACCGTTAAGGGCAAGCTCTCATACGGCGCGGATGCAGGCGACGCCGAGATTTTCATAGGCGACAAGAAGAGCAAGATATTTACGGATTACGGCGCGCTTAACGCGGGTACGGTAGAGATATTAAGCCCTAAATGCAAAGTGATTTTCTACGCGCCCGTTACCGCGAACGGCGTATTTAATGTCAAGACGCTGGTATTCGAAAACACTTATACCACTCAAAGCGGCGGAAGCCTTGATATCGACGCGGAAAGCGTTACATTCAACAAGGCGGTTAACATTAAGGGAGCGGCTGACATTAACTGCGGCGCGCTAACAGTCGCAAAGGAATTTGATGTCGCGTCAAAGCTGAATATCACCTCGGCGGATTTGTCGCTAAACGGACTTATCAGCGCAACGGAGGTTAATATAAGCGGCGCGGAGGAAGGCAGCGTTATTTCCGCAGGTGTTTCGGGAGGGCCGTTGAATATAATTAACGGCGTTATTGAATTAGGCGGCGAAAGCGTATTTGTGAGAATAAACGCGGACAACGCGTCGGTAATTACCATCGGCGGCAGAATAACGGAGTCCCTTACGGGCGGTCTTACGGTTACTTTTATAGACGGCTCGGCTTGCCCGCTCGTTACGGGTACGATTACGCTCAATATTTATGAAAATGCCGAAATCGACGAGATTATGTATATAGGAACGGTTAACTTCTATACCAGACTCGAGGCGCCCAAAGACATTACCGTCAGCCAGCAGGGCAATTCGATAATCTGTTATGTCGCTGCGGTTAACGGGGCAGACAAATATGTGCTTATTATCGACGATGTGGAGCTGGCGCCGTCCGCTACCAATGAAATAGATATCACTTCGCATATAAACCGCCCGGGCGTGCATACGATTAAGGTAAAGGCCGTAAGCGACAGCGAATTGCTGCTTGATTCGGCGTTTACCTCGATTAACTATGTCTATAATATCAAGCTGTCAACGCCGGATATTAGTATCGATACCTCCGAGGGCTATGTAATCATATTCGATTCGGTGCCTTTTGCTACCAAATATGTATATACGATAAATGGCGAAGCTGCTGATTTTACGGGTTTCGAGGCGGGCGAAAGCGTAGAGATTGACATTACGGATAAGCTCTCCGATGCGGGCGTATATGTGATTAAAGTCAAGGCGTACGGAGAGAACGAAGAAGCTTATAAGCCCTCCGAGACCGCTGTTAAATCCGTTATTATCAACAAATCGCTTGACGCTGTAACCAAGGACGGCGGCGCGATAACAATTGTCCGCGACGGTACGGATTTGACGATTGACTGGGATGCCGCGGATAATGCAATATATTATATGGTGTATGCCGGCGACGATTTATTGGCTACGACCAAGAACACATCCTACGCGTTTACGCTGGGTATGTACGGCGACAACACCGAATTCAAAGTAATTACGAAAGCTCACGGATATTATCTGGATTCGGTGCCCGCAAGCGTAACATACGAATACGATACGCTGGAAGCGCCCGTAATAAACGCGGCGGTATCTAACGGCAATATTTCAATAAGCTGGAACGCGGTCGAAAACGCCGAGGCGTATCAGGTATATCTTAATGATGTAAAAGTCGGCGACCCCGTGACTGAATTAAGCTACACCGCCGCGCATACCGTAGCGGCGGCGGGGGAATATACCGTTCAGGCAATCGCGGAATACTTCAGACCCGGCATAAGCGCCGCCAAGACTATCAACGGTCAGCTGTCCCAGCCCTCAGCCAGTTTCACGGTATCTGAAGGCGTGGTTACAATCAGCGTTACGCAAGTGGAGAACGCCGCAGTGTATGAACTTTACAAGGTAGGCGAGACCGATGAACTGATTGATAGCGGCTCGGAACTTACATTTACATTCGATTACACCGGGGAAGGCGAATATTATGTCATAGCTTCCGCCGCCGGTTATATCGATTCCGAAAAGAGCGACACGATGCATATATCTGTAGCTTAACAATTATTGATAACACAATGGTTAAATGAAAAGTCAGGGTTTCCCTGACTTTTTTCCTTACTCGCTCAATGCAACGAGAAAAAAAGGGGTGAATTTTTCTTTAGAAAAAGAGGGAAAATATCACAAAGCGTAGCGACTGATATTGTCCCCTCAAAGTCCGACCAAATGCCGCTTGCGGCATTTGCGTTTGGTCGGGAGGCTTAAAACCGCTTTAATTTCTATTGCTGTGAACGGGCGCGGGAATTCTGCCGCCACGCTTGATAAATTCGAGCGGAGAGTAAGCGCTGACTTTCATTATCGGCGCCTTTCCGAGCAGTCCGCCGTAATCCACGCTGTCGCCGACGCGTTTATTATATACGGGAATAATTCTTACGGCGGTGGTTTTGTTATTGATGACGCCTATCGCTATCTCGTCCGCTATTATCGCGGATATTACCTCCTCGGGAGTGTCTCCCGGAATCGCTATCATATCGAGCCCCACCGAGCACACCGACGTCATCGCTTCCAGCTTTTCGATATTTAACGCGCCTCTTTGAACCGCTTCTATCATTCCGATATCCTCGGATACGGGAATAAACGCGCCCGACAGTCCGCCTACATGCGAGCTTGCCATGATACCGCCTTTCTTTACGGCATCGTTAAGCAACGCCAGAGCCGCGGTAGTGCCGCAAGCTCCTACGCTTTCAAGGCCTATCGCCTCAAGGATTTTAGCGACGCTGTCGCCGACTTTGGGAGTAGGCGCAAGCGATAAATCCACTATCCCGTAGCTTGCTTTAAGTCTTGAGCTCGCTTCTTTGGCGACAAGCTGACCCAGTCGCGTTATCTTAAACGCGGTTTTCTTGATTGTCTCTGCAACTTCCGTGATATCCCTGCCTTTAAGTTTATTCAGCGCCGCATAAATTACTCCGGGGCCGCTGACGCCGACATTAATGACCTTGTCGCCCTCGCCCGTGCCGTTAAACGCGCCCGCCATAAACGGATTATCCTCAACGGCATTGGCGAATACGACGAGCTTGGCGCAACCTCTGCTATCGCTGTCCGCGGTAAGGTATGCGGTGCGCTTTATGACTCTGCCCATTTCGCTTACGGCGTCCATGTTTATTCCCGCTCTGGTCGTCGCGACATTTACGCTTGAACACAATTTACCGGTCTGGCTCAGCGCTTGGGGAATAGAGAGTATGAATTGCTTTTCGTACTCAGTCATTTTCTTATGGACAAGAGCGGTATAGCCGCCTATATAATCAATGCCGATTTCATTAGCCGCCTTGTCGAGAGCTTTTGCTATTTCAAGGTGCCCGCCGCTGCTTGCGGCAATCATTGATACCGGGGTTACGGAAACTCTTTTGTTAACTACCGATATACCGTATTCGCTTGCGATATCTTCGCCGATTTTTACGAGGTCTTTGGCGAAAGTTACGACCTTTTCGTAAACTTTATCGGCGCACTCGGACTTATTTGAGCTTATGCAATCGAAAAGTGATACGCCCATCGTGATAGTTCTGACATCCAGATTCTCCGAGGATATCATATTCAGCGTTTCGGTAATTTTAATGTCGTCTATCATATATTCTGCATCGCGTCAAAAATATCCTTTCTGCGCATCCTTATATCCATGCCGATTTCTTCGCTAAGCAAATTCAGCTCTTTAATGATATCCATAAAGGATATTTCGCAATTAGAGATGTCCACCATCATAATCATATTGAACTGGTCTTGCAGCGTCGTCTGCTTGATATCGTCAATATTGATATTCAGCCCGGCAAGCTTTGCGCTTACCGCCGCTATTATGCCCACTCTGTCTACGCCGTTCACTGTTACAATCGCTTTCATAAATACCTCACTGAAATTATATTGTTAATCAGTTATAAAAGTCAATTAATTATAAGCGGACGACCGACATAAAAGTTGTCGGAGTAATTATTGTATTTAGCAATTTATTATGGTATACTTATCAGCGGTGTTACAGTATTACATTTAGAGGGCGATATGATTAATATATTAATTGTTGACGATAATGAGAATATCCGCAAACTTATAGATATTCACTTAAAAAAAGACGGTTACAGAAATCATTTTGCCGAGAACGGCGAAGAAGCGTTAAAGATTATGAAATCGGTAAGAATCGACCTCGTTGTAGCCGATATTATGATGCCCGTAATGGACGGTTATGAATTAATACGGAACATAAGGGACACGGATAAGGATATCCCGATAATATTAGTCACCGCCAAAGAAAGCTATCTGGATAAGAGCAAAGGCTTCGGCGTCGGCGCGGACGACTATATGGTCAAGCCCATAAATTTTGACGAATTGAGATTAAGAGTGCAGGCGCTGCTCAGGCGCGCGAAAATATACTCGGACAGCAAAATCGTCATCGGCGGCGTGGTAATAGACAGAGAATCCGTGCAAGTCAAGACTCCCGATAAGACTTACAGCCTGCCGAAAAAAGAATTCTTCCTGCTCTTAAAGCTGTTAAGTTATCCCGGCAAAACATTCACAAGACAACAGCTTCTCGACGAGGTGTGGGGGTTAGACGCTTTTGTCGACGACCGCACCGTCGATGTCCATATCAAAAGATTAAGAGATAAATTCGACCACCTTACTGAATTCAAAATCCTCACCGTGCGCGGTCTTGGGTACAAGGCGGAAAAGTATAAATGAAGAATTCCATTTATGTTAAATCCATAATATTCTTTCTGATAATTTTTTTCGTCAGCAATTCGATGATGGTTTTGATATTGATTTTTTCCGCGAGCAGCGCTGACGATATAAATAACGAAAATTATCTTACGATGTCCTCGGATATCGTCATCCGACTCTATGAGCTTAACATCGATAAAGAGACGATTATTAACACCGCTTCGAGTGACAGGATAAGCCTGGATTTCCATCAGGATTTATCCTCGGCGAAGGACGCGCATAAAGGCGTAATTAAAGATTCCCACATCGAGCAGCTTAATAAAGACGGCAAGGTTTTTATCACCAAAGGCGAGGGCTATATGATATTTTACGCGGGGCAGGAGATATGCGTAATCAAGGCGGCGGAAAGCAGCGGCGTTTTCTCGATGAGAATGGCGATAATTATATCGATAATAATTACGGTCTCGGTTGCGGTGCTGATAATTTTTATGGGAATAGGCTCCATCATGAAGCCCGTTATCAAGATGTCGACGGCGGCAAGAAAAGTCGCTCAGGGCGATTACGGCGTGCGTCTGGAGGAGAGAAAAAACAAAGACGCGTTAGGACAATTGATTGACGACTTCAATTATATGTGCAAAAAACTCTCCGAGACGGAATTGATGAGAAAGGACTTTGTCTCCAGCATTTCACACGAATTCAAGACGCCTATCCAGACCGTGCACGGTTACGCGAGACTGATTAAGGAAGAAACGGGCAACAAAGAGCATAAGGAATACCTGGACAGGATAATTCTCGAGACAGAGAGATTATCGACATTGAGCGCCAATATATTAACGATAAACGGATTAAATCAGATGATTGACCTCGGCGAGCTGCAATGCTTCAGTTTTGACGAGCAGATAAGGCAATGTATTTTAATTCTGGAAAGCAAATGGTCTAAGAAAAATATCCAATTGAATATCGAGTTGGACAAAACCATAATTCTCGCCAAGCAGGATATGATCGTCCAGGTCGTCATCAACATACTCGATAACGCGATAAAATTTACGCCGGACGGCGGCAGAATAGATATCTCGTTAAAAAAGAGCGAAGAATTCGCCGTTTTCAGCGTAAGCGACAGCGGCAGGGGGATTGATCCCGAAGAAAAAGATAAAATATTCGAAAAGTTTTACAAATGCGACCCGTCGAGAAATACATCGGGTAACGGTCTGGGGCTTTCAATCGTAAAGAAAATCCTGGATTTGCACGGCTTTAATATTGAAGTGTCCGACAACATTAAAGGCGGCGCCATATTCACCGTCTACCTTAAACTCTGCCCTAAAGGCCAAGCAAACAATTAATTAATCCAACGCGAATAATTCACCTAGAAATTTTTGCATTGTTTCCTCGCTCATATTGACATGCTCTCTGTACCTCATTGCCTGCTTTACGCTGGGATTGAGAAATTTAGCCATTTTTACGCCGGAATTATCGAGTATTCCGGGGAGGTATTTCTCTATTATAACCAGCGCCCTATTGTCCGCGAGTATTTCCTTTAATTTGCTGTTTTCATTAAATTTACCCATATCTGCCTCCAGGCTATTATAAACTCTATATATTTTTGAAGTCAAGGCGTAGCGTATAATATATTATACCGTAATAGTCATATCTATTTGCTATTGACTTTGATAAGGTTAATAGTCTATAATTGTATATACTTAATATTGGAGGTTTTATGGCGTCTAAATCATTAAAACCGCGCGCTAAAAGGCTTAAACGCCTTATCTGCTCGACGATGTTCGCTTTGCTTTCAAGGGCGATAAAAGCGTGCTATAGACTTGACGACAGGGTAAAGGGTGAATTTGACGAAATGCCGCAAGGCACCGTGCTTAAACTCTCCGTTCTCCCGTCGGGGCCCGCTCTGATTATCAAAAAAGAGCAGGACGAAATAATAACTTTGAAAGAAATATCCGTAAAACCATCTATCGAAATTGCTTTCAAGAATATCGAAAGCGCGCTGCTTGCGTTAAGCGCCGAGAAAAGCGTCAGCCGTTGCTTTGCCGAGCAGCGCTTTATAATTTACGGCGATCTGTCGCTCGGCGCCGCTTTCGTAAGAATAATAAATATCGTCGAGGCGTATCTTTTTCCCAGAATCTGGGCGTCTTATCTGATGAACGGCTACGCTCCGTCAAGGAAAAGGAGCGTAATTCGCATATATCTTGCGACGATTTTCGGTATATAAGGAGAAAATATGGCTACATATTTTGAATTTATTAATACGACTAAAATCATTTCGGGGCTTAAAGCGCTTGAAAATATCCCTTTCGAGCTAGAAAAAAGAGGCGCTTTCAAGCCTATGATTTTGTCCGATAAGGTGCTGCTTGAAATCGGTACCGTAAGAAAAGTCATCAACGCTTTTCCTAAAGGCGCCGTGGAGCTGACGAGCATTTATACGGATATCCCCGCGGATTCTTCAGTCAGGATTGTCTCGGAGATCGCGAAGAAATTTATTTCGGACGGTTGCGACAGCATAATCGCCGTCGGAGGCGGCTCCGTAATCGACACCGCTAAAGGCGTAAGGCTGGTGCTTTCGCAGGAGGTTGAGGACATTACCGATCTCATGGGCGTCAACGCGCTGAAAAAGAGCAGGCATATACCTCTGATTGCCGTGCCCACTACGAGCGGCACCGGCAGCGAAGCTACGCAGATTGCGGTAATCGCCAATCCGGACAAGAATATCAAGATGGAATTCGTCGCGCCCGAATTGCTCCCCGACCTTGCCGTTATCGATGTCAGAATGACCGAGACGATGCCGGCAAAGGTTACTGCGAGCACGGCAATGGACGCTCTCTGCCACGCGATTGAGGCGTATAGCTGTATTCAGCGCAATCCCGTCTCCTCCGCTATGGCGTTCGCTTCCGTTAAGCTCATCATGGGCAATATCAAAGAGGGCGTAGAAAACGGCACGAATAAGGAAGCCAGGCTTGCGCTCGCTAACGGCGCGCTGCTCGCCGGAATAGCGTTTTCTAATTCAATGGTCGGCAATGTACATGCGATAGGGCACGCGTTAGGCGGCGTATGCAAGGTGCCGCACGGCGACGCTATGAGCATATTGCTGCCGCACTGTATGGAATACAATCTCGACGCGGTGCGGGATTTGTACGCCGAATTGTTATTGCCTCTCGGCGGCGCGGATATTTACGCGACTACTCCGAAAAAAGACAGAGCGGAAGCATCCATACAGGTAATCAGGGATTTGCTCGAATATCTTAACAAAAAGAGCGGACTGCCTATTAAAATCAGCGAAACCAGAGCGGAAAAAGAAGATTTCGGCATTGTGGCGAAAAAAGCGATGAACGACGGCGCAATGGTCGTAAATCCGCGCCCGATGTCTTATGAGGATGTTCTGGAGCTACTCAATAAAGCGTATTAAGGAATAAAAAATGGCTACAAAATATAAAGGTTATACGGGTAAAGTAATACTAATCGACTTATCTTCCAAGGAAGTAAAGGAATACCCTTTTTCGGACCGCTACAGGCAGTTGTACCTCGGCGGCAAAATTATGGCGGCGAAAATCATCTCGGATTTTATCAAGGGGCCCATTGACCCTCTGTCCGAACAAAATGTCATCGTCATTTCCACGGGGCCGCTTAACGCCATGAACTGCCCCAGCTCTTCAAGGTTTAATGTGTCTACGATATCGCCGCTTACCAATCTTCTGACCTCGAGCAATTCGGGCGGCAATTTCGGAATTCACTTAAAGCGGGCAGGCTATGACGCGGTTATAATTACGGGTAAGAGCAGAGACAGGATTTATCTCGAAATAACCGAGGACGGCGTGGAATTCAAATCCGCAGATAACCTCTGGGGAATGAAGACAGGAGATGCCCAAGAGGCTCTGGGAGGTAAGAGCGGCAAGCTAGTAATAGGCCCCGCTGGCGAAAATAAAGTGTATTATTCCTGCCTTGTCTCGCAGGAGAGAGTGTCGGGAAGGGGCGGCGTCGGTGCAGTATTCGGGAGCAAGAACATAAAAGCCGTCGTAGCGTACGGCGTTAAGGCGCCCGTGGCATACGATAAGGAAAAACTCGATAAGATCAACAAGAAATGGATTAATAGGCTTCAGACGCATCCGCTGACGGGCAAGCAGCTCCCGCAACTCGGCACGGCGGGGCTGGTCTCTATGATGCAGCAAAGAAATCTCTTGTCGACCAAAAATTTCTCGGCGGGCAAATTCGACGATTACAAAATGGTTTCGGGCGAGGAACTTGCCGAAAATCATTTAATCAGGAATAAAGGCTGCGTAAGCTGCCCGATACAATGCGCAAGGGTAGTGCGCGTCGGGGACAAGGAAGTAAAAGGCCCCGAACTCGAGACGCTCGGACTTCTCGGCCCGAATATCTTGAATAATAACATCGAATTGATATTCAAGTGGAATTACGAACTCGACGAACTCGGAATAGATACAATCTCCGCGGCGGGTACAATATCCTTTGCTATGGAATTAAACGAAAAGGGCTTGCTAAAGTCCGAACTTTCATTCGGAAAGACGGATAATATAAGCAAGGTCTTTGAAGATATTGCTTTGAGAAAGGGAATCGGCGACGAGCTCGCCAACGGTTCAAGATGGTTGTCGTATAAGTACGGCGGCGAGGAATTCGCGATGCAAGCCAAGGGCATGGAGCTTGCCGCGTATGAGCCGAGAGGCGCTTACGGACAGGGTCTTGGGTACGCGACATCCAACAGGGGCGGCTGTCACCTTAACGCGGGCTATATGGTGGTATTGGAGGGCCTAGGGCTTACGATAAATCAGCGTACGAGAGCGGGCAAGGCTAATCTGGCAATAATGTTTCAGAATCTTATGGAGGCGGTATCCGCGGGCGGCAGCTGTCTGTTCACGACATACGCTTTCTTCCCGTATTTCCTGATTAATAAACGCAATTCCGTAGTGTCTAGGATTGTCAATAAAGTGTTGCCGTATACGGGGCCGTTCGTATGGTTTGTCAACAAAATGCCATGGCTGCTGCAAATAAACCTCTCCGCTATGCTGCCGCATCCGCTGGCAATATCCGCGGCTACGGGCATGAAATTAAATTTCGGCAGGCTTATGTCCATAGGAGAGAGAGGCTATAATCTTGAAAGGCTCATCAACACCAAGCTCGGCGTAAGCAGAGCGGACGACACCTTGCCTAAAAGAGCCACGGAAGAATTACAAGACCCCGACGATAAAAAGTCCAGAGTGCCTATTAACAAAATGGTCAAATCCTATTACCATATAAGAGGCTGGGACAGCATGGGCATGGTTAAAAAGTCCAAGTTAAAGGCATTAAAACTAGATAAAATATTCAATGATTAAGGTTGAATTTTTCGGAAATTACAGAATGGCGTTTAAGACCGCGGAAATCTTAATTGAAGCTGATAACCTCAAAGAACTTATAAACGAGATTTCCAAGAGGTTTTCCTGTCTTGAAAAAGAGGAAATTGCTAACGCGGTCTTTTTCATTAACGATAAAGCGGTAAAGGGGCTTTTCAAGAGCAGAGTAAGATTAAACGACGGTGACAGGGTGCTTATGATGTCTCCGTCGGGCGGAGGCTGATATGCTTCTTGACAAGACGGCAATTATTATCGGAGCGGGCGGGCTCGGCGGTTATGTCGTCGAGTACCTCGCGAGACTGAATATCGCAAAGCTCGTAATCATGGACGGCGATGTCTTTGACGAGAGTAATCTGGACCGTCAGCTTTATAGCGCCTATGAAAATCTCGGGAAATTTAAGGCGCAAGCAGCCGCTGAAAGAATTAAGAAAATCTCGAGGACTGACGCTTTCGCCGTTAATGAGTTTTTCCCTAATGATATCATCGACGGTATCAATGCGGATATAATTGTCGATTGCCTTGACAATGTAAAAGACAGACTTCTGCTCGAAGAATACGCCGCAAATCGCGGTATACCGCTTGTGCATGGCGCGATTAACGGCGCTTTCGGACAGGTTACTACAATAATGCCGGGGGATTATACCTTAAAATATATTTATAAAGACCGCGAAATAAGTGTTTCTAAGACTATGTCATATGTTCCGGCGTTGGTTGCCGCCCTTGAAGCCTCGGAAGCGCTGAAAACGCTGACCGGCGCCCCCTCGCTCAGGCGCGAACTGTTGTTGATTGACCTGAATAGTCTTACCTTTACTAAGGTGAAATTATGAGAAAGATAATTATCTTAATAATTTTATTATTAACGATTGCTCTGCCGCTGTCCGCATGTAAAGAAGATACTGAGGATATCGTCTCACTTGTGGATAATCCGGAAGGATATGCCGAAGAGAGTTTCGAGCCTTTTGATACCGATGACGGCTCGATATTAAAAGTATTTGTAAAAGAGGACAGAATTATAGTCTCCGCGCTCGGAACGGGCGGCTATAACGGTGATGTTAAAATCGTCGCGCTTATTGAAAACGGCGTAATTTTAGCCGTTTCGGGTTACGATATAACGGAAAAGGGACGTGGAGAGAAGGCTTTTAAGGATAGTTTCTTAAATCAATTTGTCGATAAAAACATCTCGGGATTAGATAAATTTGCCGGCGGCGCAAAGCCTATCGAGGGCGTAGACATTCTCTATGTAACTGGCGCGACATATTCCTGCAAGGCTGTGATTAACGCCGTAAATACGATTGTCGACTGGTATAATAAGTAATTTTTTTCAGTCGGGATTAATTATTGACCGCAGCCGTAATTTAATGATATAATATTTTTATATCCGAATTCCGCCGTCCTAAGGCAACGCTACGGAGGCAGGAACGACAGGGCATAAAGAGAAATCTATATACCTTCCATTGCGAAAAGGATATGCTCTTTTTCGCATTGAAAAAGAGCATTTTTTTTGGAGGAAACTTATGAAGAAACTTTCGTACATATTAATTCTTGCATTAGTTGCTTTAACGCTGCTTTGCGCCTGCACTCCCGATGAAGCGCCAGAGACCCCGACGCCCGGCGAGACGCAATCCGATGAAGAGTACACATTGGAGATATACGGAATAACAACGGATGTAATTACCGTAACAAAGGCGCAGATAAAGGCGCTCGGCGAGACCAAAGCCGTTGAATACACCGACGACAATCCCTGTTACGCTTCGGACAAAACGGACGACGACGGAAATTTAATACCGCATACCTTAAAGGGCGTTTATCTCGACGATATATTGGACGAATACGCCGACGGCATTCTGTCCGCCTCCTTTTATTCAATAACCCTGGAGGCGGAAGACGGTTATTGGACGCTTGTTACCAACGATGTTTTCAATGAAGATGACGGCGGAAACAAAGTTATTATCGCATATGAGTATGACGGCCATGTATTAGACCAAACTCAAAAAAGCGGCTCGTTAAGGGCGGTTATTCCCAATCAGAACAACGGCGCATGGGTAAAGAAATTAAAGAAAGTTACTTTAGGCTTTGACGAATTAACGCCTCCCGATACCGAAAAACTGATATTTATGGAGTTTATAGGCGAGCAATACTACGACAGCGTCGTTAAGGAAAAGAACATCGGCGGCAATACCGTAGCGGTTACATATTACGGTATAAGTCTTGAGAAATTATTAGACGCGGAAATATTGCAGGGTGAGACCTCGGATAAAATGTTTATCAGCGCGTGGGATTATGTGACTAACGGCACGACGGGATTTTACCGCGAATACAAGAATTTGAAAATCTATGATCATTACAGCAATGCTTTCTTAGCTTTCAGGTACCAAGAAGGCGAAGGCGAGATGCTAGACTACGAGAGGGCTCCGCTGTTTACGGGCGAGAATATATTAGACGGAATGAGCGTAAAGAACACGCTTTCTGTCTCCGTAGGCAAGACCGCGCTTATGTCTCTTCAGGTAGCCTATGAGAAATTTGACGAAAATTCGGACGATAAAATAAGCTTTGGCGACATTCTTACACAGGTAAATCTGCCCGATGACGAAACTTACGCCGTATTTGACACAAACGGCACCGAATATCAAATAACGGGCGCGGTTCTAAAAAACTCGACTCTTGAAAAGAGCGGCGCAAATTATGTGCTTAAATACGGCGACAATACCCTTAACTTAAAATCTATAGAAATAAAATAACAAAGGAGAGAAAAATGAAAAAACTGTTTAACTTAAAAACGCTGATACTGATAATCTTCGCGTTATCAGTCATGGCGCTTACCGCGTGCGAGAAGCCCGCTGATAAGACTACCGATACACTTCCCGATTTTTCCTTCACCCTTAATGACGGCGAAAGCGAGATAGAAGTTACGGACGAGCTTATGAATGGTATCGCTTTACATCCGTATTCGACCCAGAAGAAGAGCGGCGAAACCGTTTACTATAAAGGCTTTAAGGTCTCGGATATGCTCGGAAAGATAGCGAATCTAACTGATAAGGACAATATCGACAGCCTGCGTTTTGTGGGTACTGACGGCTTCGGCTCCGATAAGCCCGCACTGCCGAGAGAGAATTTCGCGAACGCTTATATAGTGATATTATCCTCTGCGACCGAGGACGGAGAGTACACGGCGCTGACTGATGACGGACCCGCAAGGCTTTATGACGCGACGGCAGGATCGGGAGTTAAGTCGATAAGCCAAATTGACTATGCCGATGTCAACAGAGAGCTTTTCGTAATTAACGACGGCGACGACACATACAAGATAGGTCTCAGCGAGCTCGAGAGCTTAGAGCTTGAGGAGTTCTCCGTTATCAAAAAAAATAATGAGACAGAATACTATAAGGGCTATGTGATCGCGGATTTACTCGAAAGCCTTTCGGATTTTGACACGGAGAGCGTTGTAAGCCTTAAGATTGTAGGCAGAGACGGCTACGGCGAGGATATAACCAAGACATCGCCGTATTTGAAAGCAAATCTTGAACAATCGTATTTAGCGATAGAGATTTCTGCCGACGGAGAGGAGTACGAGGCTCTTGACGATGAAGACGGGCCGATAAGGGCTTACGATTTAACGCCGGACTCGGAGTCCAAATCTATCAGACAGGTTGCTACGATTACCGTAAACAGGTGAATTTGAAGGATTTACGCGGATGGCATCGAGAAAGTTTTTGCAGAAATTTACCGCATACGACTTGATTCTTATTGCGATGCTGTCCGCTATAACAATTGCCGTTAAGGTAATCGCGGGCGTTCTGGTGCGGCTGCTGACGGGCTCCCTCGGCATTCCCGGAGGAGCCCTGGCGGGCGGATTCTATATGCTGTGGATGGCTCTCGGTATTGCGATTATCGACAAGCGCGGAGCGGCGTTTTTAGTATCTCTGGTGCAGTCCGTAGTGCTCTTAATCACTAATACGCCCGGCACTCACGGAGTATGGACTTTCCTTACATATCTCACTCCCGCAATTGTCGTGGAGGTGGTATTTTTTATCCGCGTTAAAGGCGTAAATGTGCTGCATTTCATATTCTCCGTGATGCTCGCCAATATGCTCGGCACTTACGGCAGCAATTTATTGTTTTTCAGAATGTCCTGGCTGCCGCTTCTCTTCACGCTGACATCCGCAGCGTTTTCCGGAGTAATCGGCGGCTTTATCGGTTACCTGACTTATACTAAGGTGATAAATACCGGACTTTTCAGAAAAAATATAAAAGGCGATGATAAAGATGAATAAAAAATCATTTATTGCGGTATTGTTGATAATCTTAACGCTGTCACTAATAGCGTGCGACAAGACGCCGCCCGAAAAAAATGAAGAATTTTTAATAATTTTGTCGGGCGATATCGAGTCGTATTACCGTGAAATCGATTTGCTTAAATTACAAAAACGCGCGTTTACTTATACCGATAAGGAGGGAACGGAAGTTAACACCGAAGGTTACCGTCTTGATGAAGTAATCGATCCCGCGATTTTATTGTCCGACGAGAATTACCTGATGATAACGGCGTCGGACGGAGTCAGCGCAAGGATTAACTTTACCGACGCGTCGCTTTGTTATATCATAATAAACGACGGCAAAGCCGACCTGAAAGCGCCCTCGCATCCGCCTGCCGCGGGAATTAAGGATATCTTGGATATCAGCGTAATATCCGAGAGCGAAATCAATCAGGGGCTGAAGATAGTCAAAGAAGACGGGCACAGCGTGATGTCTTATGGCAATGTCAAGAGCGTATTATTCGAGGAGGTCGCCCAAAGCACATTAAAAGGAGTACCCGTATATAAGCATATGCCTAAAGCCGTTTCAGTCAAAGAGTTCACCGGCGAAGACGAGAACATCTTATACTTTCACAATTACGATATTATCGTAGAGGGCGGCGGCAACCTGATATGGAGCGGGGGCAGATTGGCTTATAAGGAAGACGGTAAAATATACGAATCCCTTACGGGAATCGTAACCGGCACGGATACGCTGATATTGGACGCGTATTACGATATAAAGCAGGCGGTGGATTCAGGCGAAAGAGTGATGGTTATCCTGCCAGACGGCTTTTCATACGGGCAGGCGGAGCATTTTAACGACCAATTAACTCTCTTTAAGAGCGGCTACATTAAGGCTGCGAGCGTAAATCCCGCGATATCCAATGTCGCCCTTGCCGCAATTGTCACGGGCAAATCGCCGCGCTATACCGAGATTACCAAACGCGGTGTCAATAGACCCGCCAGTCAGGATATATTCGACTATGCGGTTGAAAAAGGCAAAAGCGTCAGTTATATAGAGGGAAACAGCAATTTAATCCTCACGAATATTATTCCTGAATATAATGCCCCGGACTCTGACGGCTATACGGATGGAAATGTTTTTCAAAGCGCTATGGACGAATTGAATAATAATCCCGATTTTATTTTCGTGCATTTTCACGGTATTGACGACGCTAATCACGATTACTCGCCTCTATCCGATCAGGCGCTTGATAAAATACTTGAGATAGAGCAATATACCAAGACGCTTATGGAGAATTTCGACGGCAAGATAATCATTGTCCCCGATCACGGCTCCGTAACAGTCCAAGGCGATACTCTTACGGGCAGACACGGCGTATTCGAAACGGGCGATATGTATGTGCCCTACTATGTTATTGCCAAATGAAAACGCCGATAAATAAGAAAACTATTATTGCTATATCCGTTTTTGCGCTGCTTACGATAGCTTTTATCGTATTGCTGATCCTATTTATTAATAACAATGAACAAAACCGCGATATCTACGAGAACGAGATAATCAGAATCAAGGCGGGCGAAAGCGTAATCGGCGAATATAATCTCAACGAATTATTGGAGTATTGCCCCGCCGTGGAATTTAATGCGGTATACAAGCCCAGCGGCAGGACACCGATACAAAGGACTTATACGGGCATATACCTTAAAGACCTGCTGGCAAATATGGGCATTGACTTGTCTTTGTACGAAACGGCGCAGTTTACCGCGTCAGACGGTATGGTTAAGATGTATCAGATAAGCGATATTACGGCGGAGGACAATGTATTTATCGCGTATCTTGTTCAAGGCAAGCCTTTCAATAAAGGAATAGACGCCCTCGCTTACAATAAGCCCGAAGAAGACGGAGGACCTTTTGTCGTAATCAAGGCGCTGGATTCCGTCAGTCAGAACAGAGTCAAGATGCTTGTCGAAATAGCTTTGTCATGAGAATAAGCGCGGATAATCTTGCTATATCTTACGGCGAAACGACAGTGTTTTCCGGGCTTTCATTTGAAGCGGACAGCGGGGAAATAATCGCGGTAACCGGCAGAAACGGCAGCGGCAAGAGCTCGCTGTGTCTTGCGCTCGCGGGAATATTTCCCGACGGTGCCGTCTGTAGCGGCGCCGTATATATCGACGGAGAGGATATCACGATGCTTTCCGTCAGAGACAGATGTGAAAAAATCGGAATAATATTTCAGGATTCGGACAACAGGATTTTCTCCGCGGATGTAATGGACGAGCTTGCGTTCGCGCCTGAAAATCTGAGATTTTCAAGGGATAATATTATTGAAAGAATAAATCATGTCGCGGATAAGCTGAATATAATGCATCTGCTTGAGCGCGGCACGCAATCCTTGTCGGGCGGCGAAAAGCAGCTTATAGGCATTGCGGCAGCGCTTGTCACTAAGCCGGCAATTCTTATCGCGGACGAGATCACTTCCGGTCTTGATAAGGGGGCAAAGGGGAGAGTCATAAATTTTCTTAAAGAATATGCGGCGGAGGGGAATACCGTAATTATGGTCACGCACGCCGCAGAAGAGCTTAAAATCGCGACAAAACTTATAAATCTTGACGGAGTAGCAGTATGAATATAGCGCTTGATAATGTGAGCTTTTCATATAACAAGAAAACTCCGGTAATAAGGGAATTAAATTATACTTTTAACTCCGGCGCTAATTATGTGCTTACGGGAGCAAACGGCTCGGGCAAGACCACGCTTACCAAGCTGATTGCCGGGATAATAAGACCCGATTCGGGGCAAATAATAATGGGCGGCGAAGACATCAAGAAAAAATCCCTTTCGGATATCTCGTCTTTCATTGGATATCTGTTTCAGAATCCCGACCATCAGCTCTTTGCGGGAACGGTAAGAGAGGAATTAACGTTTCCGTACGAAATTACGGGTACGCTCGATAATATAATCGATAAAAAAATTGATGAAGTTATAGAGAAATTCAACTTAAAGCCGTTAGAGAACAGATTTCCGCTGACTTTGAGCGGCGGCGAGAAGCAGAAGTTAGCGCTTGCTACGCTTTTTATCAGGGATATACGCTTTCTGGTGCTTGATGAGCCGTATTCCGCTATTGACAAAGAGGGCAGGGCGTTTTTATCTGCGTTATTGAACGAATTTGTTTCAGCGGGAGGCGGCGCGCTTATTATTACCCACGATTTAGAAAATATCGGGGATTTGAATTGTGCAGTAAGACTTAATATGGAGGGCGGAAGAATTGAGACTTGACCCGAGAACAAAGCTTACAATAATAGTCCTCCTGTCCACGCTGTCGGTATTGTCCGTAAGTTATGTTTATCTTCTCGTTGTTGCCGCGGCAAGTATGCTCATAAATATCTTGCTGAAAGTAAATATAGTCAGGGCGTTTATAAAAATCAAGGGACTGATGTCCTTGATAATATTTATATCAATTATGCAAAGCCTTGTAGTCAAGGGCGGTTACGCGCTGGTAAAAATCGGCTCATTCTATCTGATTACGACGGGCGGACTGATATCGGGCGCGGAATTTGCGTTAAGAATGCTGGTAATTATATTCGCCGCTTTGATTACCTCGACTAATAAGGGAAGAGAAATGACGGACGCGCTTATTAAATTAAGAGTGCCTTATGAAATCGCTTTTATGACCACCGTAGCGCTTAGATTTATCCCGCAATTTATCGAAGAGTTAAGAAACAGATTAAACGCGATTTCAATGAGAGGCATAAACATTAAGAAATTGAAATTCACGAATAAACTTAAACTATACTCATATATTCTCTCGCCAGCGCTGTCGGGAAGCATAATAAAGAGCAGAAAACTGTCCGAATCCATAGAATCCAGAAGCTTCAGGGCGTATCCGGACCGGACAATGCTAAGACAATTGCATTTGAGATTTATTGACTATATAATAATGATGTCGACTCTGATATTCTCAATTGCGTTTTTAATGGTAATGTATACAAGTTAAAGGAGAAATTTATGAAAGTATTCACGGTAACAGGCGGAACGGGCTCGGGCAAAACGACGACAATCGAGCGTCTTATCGCGGAATTGAAGCGGCGCGGCTTCAGCGTGGGAACCGTTAAAGAAATTCATAACAAGCAGTTTAAGATGGACACGCCTGGCAAGAATACCTACCGCCACAGACAGGCGGGCGCGGACACGGTCACGGCGCTCGGATATTACGAGACAGATGTAATGTATAATTACAAAATGGATATCCGCAGACTATTAAGCCATTACACTGAAGACTATGTCATATTGGAGGGCGTGAATTATATCAACGCGCCGGGAATAGCCGTAGCGAAAGAGCGCAACGAGCTTATAATTAACGATTTGACTTTCGCCGTAAGCGGCGTGATAACCAACACTCTAAGCGGCGAAATTGATGGACTGCCGCTGATATCGGCAATTGAGGATATATCAAGGCTTGCGGATCTGGTCATAGCCAAGGTGCCCGAATTAATGCCTGATATAGACGTAAAATGTTGCGGCGAATGCGGAATGAGCTGCAGGCAGCTGCTGAGCGAGTATCTCAAAGGCAAGGCGGATATAAGCCGTTGCGTTTTAGAGCAAAACAGCGTTAAGCTGATTATTGACGGCAAAGAAATAGAAATCGCGCCCTTTGTAGACAAAGTGCTGTTCAATACAATAGACGGAATTGCCCGCGAATTGAGGGGTTACCGCAAATGCCCGAAAATCACGCTGATCTTATCCGATTAAACGGTAAAAACCGCGTATACCTCGATGCGGCGTCGGATACGGTAATAAAATGTTATCCGAGCGGGCAATCCGCGCAATACGCCTACGGGGTGATGACAGCCGTTTACCCTTACGCGCCCGTCGCCAAGGCGTACGGCATCAGGGACGATACTGTCTATATGGAATACATTAAAGGCGCCTCGTATATGGACAAATTTCTGAAAGCGGACGAAGAGGGCGCGTTAATCCTTGCGCGAATGCTTATCGATTACACTTTGAATTTATCTTCCGCGGGTTATGTTCAGACCGATAACAATTTCACTAATTATATCGTAAAGGACAGCGTTTACGGAATAGATTACGACGAAATGCGTCTAACCTCGGACGAATACGATTATCGTGACAGCCTTTCGGATAACATTTTATTCGCCTTAACATATAAAGGCGTAAAAGAAAGCGTAAAGCTTATATACGCTCGGGAAATCATCAAGACGGGTATTAACGGGACAAGACTTAATAACGCGCTTAAAAGATTAATCGTAAGACGCGGCGCGGGACTTAACGAATACCGCGCGCTGTATGACAAATTATTGCGGGATTTATAACATATATGCTATAATACCCGTATGAATATTTCCTACACGGGCTTTATGGCATCGGGCAAATCCACGCTTGCAAGAGCTAAAGCTACCGAGTTAAAAGTAAAATTCGTCAGCTCGGACGCCGAAATCGAGAAAGCGCTGAAGCTTACAATAAATGAGATTTTCGCAATTTACGGCGAAGAGTATTTCAGAAAGGCGGAGACTGATACGCTCCGTAAAATTTATAAAGGAGACAATTTAATAGTGGATCTGGGCGGCGGCGCGCCCGTATATAATTACGAGCTGATAAAATCAAGCAGCCGCGTAATTTTTGTAGATACGGACTTCGAGATAATATGGAATAGATTGGTAGAAGACACGACAAGACCGCTGGTAAAAGATAAATCCAAAGACGATTTATACCGGCTGTATCTTGAAAGATTGCCCATATACCGTAAAATCGCTGACGAGATAATAATTTTCCGTTGATGCTTTCTAGAATCTGATTTCGGCGCTGTCATTGCGTTTTTTGTACTGTTTCGAATTAATAGCATCATTAACAGGCTTTTATTATTTTTATCGATAGGTAAATCGCGCCGAATAGGGGGATTCTTGCAAAAGTCCGTATATAAACGGCGGACTCTTTTCGGAAGTTTTTCCGAATTGGGGCTTGAAATCGCCCCTTTTTTAATGTATAATTTAAGAGTACTTTTATATTTTGAGGTGAACAATGGCGAAGAAACTCAACCGATTTTTGATTATCACGATTGTTTTAATGTGTTCGATAATTACTTTATTTGCCGCGACGAATAACCTGATTACAAGCGCCGAAGACGAATACGAAGAGGAAGGAGTGATACGTATCGCGCATATTACGGATATGCACTATTACCCTTTAAGATATTGCTATAACGGCACTGACCCCGAAGCGGATTTTCTCGTGGATATGAGGGCGGAGTCAAGATTACTTATCGAAAACAGCGCAATATTTATCAAAGTTCTAGAAGGTATCAGGGAGAAAGGGCAAGATCTGGATTACCTTGTGCTGTCCGGAGATTTAGCTAAAGACGGAGAGAGGGCAAGCCATATTGATATCGCAAACGCCTTGAGAAAGCTGCAGAACGATATAAGAGCGGACGGAAACCCGGATTTTCAGGTGCTTGTGATATTCGGAAACCACGATATATATAACGACGCGACATACGAATATTCGGGTGACGGAATGCGCAAGCCCGCCCCTAATGTTACTCGAAAAGAGCTGTCGAAAATTTACTCGGGACTAGGGTATCCCGATATGGACGAAGCGGACGCGCTTGAATTTTACACCGACGAGGAATTGAATTTAACGCTTGTTCCCTACGATAAGGACGACGACGCGTACATACATTCCAATAATGCCGCTAACCTCGATATAGAATGGCTCTATGCAAGAAAAGAAAATTACAACTCGTTAAAAGATTACGGTCACGGCGAATTAAGCTATTATGTGACATCGGATAAAGGCGTATCATTTATGATGATTGACGAGGAGGACTCTAACGCCGAAGACGGACATTTATTGTCGGCGACTTTTACCGCTAATATTTTTGACTTTTTCGCCGATTGCGCGGATAGCGACGACAATTATACGAAAATCATCGTTCTCCACCACAATATTGTGCCGCAACATCCTTTAGAGGATACGATGATGGCGGGATTTACGGTTGAAGACTGGGTAACGGTCGCGGACTTTTTTGCCGACCTGGGCGTCAGATATTCATTCTCGGGTCATATGCACGCCAACAGCATTTCGCACCATATCAGCTTTAATAACAATCAGATAACGGATATCGAAACGGGCTCGTCCTCGTCCTATGCGGGAGGCGTTAGATACTCCGATATCTCCTACGGCTACATCGGCGATACTTACGCCGAGAAATTGACGACGATGCTGGAGCTTACCAAGGAAGTTGATTTCGGCTACATTATCGACAACGAGTACCTTGACGATGAATTCTTTACAGAAAACCGCGTAGACCATTTAATCGAGGGCAAGAAATGTACGGACATCAGCGAATACGCGAAAATCAGGATTTATGAAAATGCCATCGACAACTATATGGTCAAATACCTCTCGCCCGAAATTGTGCCCGAGCTCCTAAGTATGGTCAAGGGCTATATCCCGGACAAAGTAATGGGCTTACCCTTAGGCAGCATCAAAAACAGCATTGACATTATAGTAGACAATCTAATCTCCGAGATAGAAACTAAAGTGCTTGACGATTACACTTACGGCGGAGACAATCCGATTTGCGCGAACGGCGAGAATAAACTTTTCGGATTTTTAGAAGAACTCGTAGGGGAAGTAAGGGGATTATCGATAACCTCGCGGGACGATAGTATAATCGAAGTATTTTTCTTCTGTTTATTTGCGCACATCGACGGCGCGCTGTACACAAGCATTGATCAATTGCCGTCTCATATACGGGAGGGAATCGACAATTTAAGAAACGGCAGCGTCGTAGAATCCCTGCTTGAAATTCTTCTCGATAAAGACAAAGGCGTATATAAAATACTTGCCGGATTATTGACCCGGGAAATGAATTTATCGGAGGGTTTAAGCGCTAATGACATGAACCTGCTTAACAGCCTGGGGGGAGTCCTCGGAATAGAGAATTTTAATGTCGCGAGCGTAAACTTGGACAAACTCGTCCGCGCCGCGTTGAGTTTTCTCGATATAGGACTGGATATAGGCACGGGAACGGCGCTGGATTTCGTCGACACAATGCTGAATAGCTATTTGACCAAGAGTTTTTCGACTGGTCTCGGACAAATCGCAGCTAACGCCCTGCTCGCTTTCGCAATTGACGAAAGCCCTAATGTCAGTTATGATGACCCGATACCGATTACTTTAAGCGCCGGAGACGAGTTCACATTTATTGATATAGCAAGAGAAGACAATCCGACTGTTGCCAACGGCAAATTACCCTCTATGATAACAGTGTCTTTCGGCGAAGACCCCAGAACGGATAAGAATTTCGTATGGTTTACGGATAAGCGCGTAAACGCTACCGAGATAAGATACAGTGAGAAGGAGGATATGACGGGCGCCGTAACGGTTTCGGGCGAATTCGCCGTATACGCGCATACATACGCGCAGATCGATGTCGGCGTATTCGCGACATACGGCACGGGCGAGATAGGCAGGCACAGCGTTGAATTAAAGAACTTAAAGCCCGGCACCGAATATTATTATCAGGTCGGCGCAAGCGGATTCGGTATGGGCGGCTACTGGAGCCCCGTATATTCCACGGCAACCGCGCCCGACGACAACAAGGAATTCGATATCCTTCTCTTTGCCGACCCGCAGGGCTATACGCAGAGCTCGTACGACGAGGTGTTCGAGGTATTAAATAATATAGAGAGCGTGTTTATTAACGGTTACGATTTTGTGATTAGCATGGGCGACAATGTGGACAATTCCAAGAATATGGCGCATTACCGTTATTTACTCAATACCTGTCCGGAATTTTTCGCGAATACGACTTTTGTAACCGCCACAGGCAATCATGAATCCAGCTCATTTGTCGTAGACGACAGCTTTAATCCCTCATCTGCCGATGTCGTGATTACGCCGTATAACAACAGTCTGCTGTATTACAATGTGTCCGCGCCGGAGCAGAACGCGGCGACGGGATTGTATTATTCTTTTGATTATTCGGGCGTGCATTTCACGGTATTAAACACAAACGACCTCGAGAATAACAAGTTGAGCGCGGCGCAGGTCCGGTGGCTTGAAGAAGATTTAGCAAATACCGACAAAGCGCATAAAGTCGTTATTATGCACAAGAGCCTTTATTCTTCGGGCTCGCATTCCTTTGATATCGATGTCATCGAGATGAGAAAGCAATTAACCCCGATTTTTTATAATAACGGCGTGCATCTCGTACTGGGCGGACACGACCATACATATTCTACGACCTACTACCTCGACGGCGAGGGCGAAATAGCCAGAAAAGGCGCCTATAAATCCAAGATAGGCGACAAAGGCATATTATTTGTTACGCTGGGCACAATAGGCGATAAGTTCTATAACTGGCAAGACAATCCCGATATTCCCGTGCGTTACGGCGAAGAACTCCACGCTCCGACGCTTTCAAGACCCGTATTCGGCAGGCTCTATTACGACGGAGAAGAGCTCTATTACGAAGCGTACGAATATGATCTCGAGACGGGCGAAATCAATGAATTAAAGCCTAAAAACAATATTATCGCGATTATAGCTGTAGTCGTCGGCTCCTCGGCAGTGCTGTCAGGGGGCATCGCGATAACTGTAATACATCTCAAAAAGAAAAGAGCGGCTTAATATTCCATTATCGGATTAGGATAACAATAAAGGCAATCAATGAAGATTGCCTTTTTTTCCGCCGTCTTCTGGCGGAAGTTTATCCGCTCTAACGGTGTCTTTTCCGCGCCAGCGCCCCATCGGAACCTCCATGTAATAATACTATGGAGAACCTGATTGTGGTGCTATTATCGAAAAATCCATATGTTATAGCTACCATAGTATACTTATAAACGCTATAATTTTATAGGTTTATTTATAATAGGAAAAGTAAAAACATTTATAATAGAATATTATTTCTTATTGCTTTTTTATTTATTGATTTTATTAATTAACAGTTCTGAAATTTTCATCAAATCGTAGCGCTTGTCGTCCATCATTTCGCGGATTAATATCCCGTCTATCATCATTAACAGGACATCCGCGACCATTGCCGCGTCCTCGCTGTCAATTCGCTCCTCAATGGATTTTCTCAGCATATCCGACCAATTGCGGTATAATTCCTTGAACTTGCCGCGCACTTCGTTGCGGTCGTCCCTAAGCGCATGATTGATAAGATAGATATGGAGTTTCGCGCGCTTGCTCCTCGCTCCGCGCTCGAGCACATAATAAATAAGACGCTTTATGGAAGTGTCTTTTTCTTTGTCCTCAATCCATTTTATATAATCGTTGGCGAGGTTTTTGATATATCTTTCGACGAGGTCAAGCAGCACGAGTTGCTTTGAGGTGTAATAGTAATACAAAGTGCCCTTGCTTATGCCCGCTTTCGCCGCAATGTCCTGAAGCGAGACCGCCTCGACTTGTCTTTCTTCAATCAGTTGCTCGGTTGTATCCAAGATAAGTTGTCTGGTATCGATTTTTTTAGGTGCAGCCATAAGAGTAAGAATATCATCAGTCCGGTTTTTTGTCAAACGATAAGGCGTTTTACCGCATTATAAATATATTGACTATAAAATAGATAAAATGTATAATGTCAGTGTTTATGAGGATTGCTTGATGAAGAAATTTCTGCTTATCATATTAGGTTTAATTATAATTATCGCCACGCTGACAGCCTGCAAGGACGATAACATCTTCTCTAAACCCAAATTAGACACTCCTAGCAATATAAGATTTGAAGGAGTAACGCTTATATGGGACGAAGTCGAGAACGCCGATAAATACATCGTCAGCGTGCATTTTAATAAAAGCTCTTATACCGTCTCCACGGAGGAGACTACATTTGAGGTGTCTATAAACGAGCCCGGCGATTATTCGGTAAGCGTAAAGGCGAGAAACAACGAGGGCGATTTTAAGGACTCGGAGCCGGCGGGACCCGCAGTCTATCATCTCGGAACGGGCTCTGAAGACGACCCTATAATAATTTATTCAGGCTATGAATTAAGTAATATCAAGATGGGCGCCAAAGTTATCCGTGAAGACGGCAAGGATGTAACCGTTCCGCTGTATTATGTCCTAAATCAAGATATTAACCTAAACGGCGAGGAATTCAAGCCGATAGGCACAAGCGCTAATAGATTTCAGGGTCATTTTGACGGCAGGGGATATACGATAAGCAATTACAAGATAACCGTACCGGACGGCGGCGAGCACGGCTTTTTCAAGGGCGTGCTGAACGGCTCGATAAGAAACCTCAATCTTAAAGATTATACGATTGATATAAAGGTGAACGGCAGATACAATATCGGCGGTCTTGCGGGCAAGGTAACGGATTCGAATATCTTTAATTGTACCGTGAGCGGCTCAATAAACTTAAAGACTACGGATTCCAATACGCAGTATGTAGGGCAGTTGATAGGCTATCTCGAGAGGTATAAAAGCGAAGAAATCAATAGAATTCACGGCTGTTCTGCGGAAGGCTCGATTACCGTTCAGTCAAATTCCGCGTATGTCGGCGGTCTTATCGGCTACAATAAAGACTGCGAGATAGTAATGTGTTCCTCAAAGGGCACCGTCAGCGCCAAGAACACGAATTCCGTATCGGGCGGGGGATTCATAGGCTACGCTTCGGGCACCAGAGCGGTAATGAGAAACTGCTATACGCTGACCGAAGTCTCGATAGATTGCACCAACAATATCAATATCGGCGCGTTTATCGCCTATGCCTATAACTGCAAGATATACAATTCATACGCGGCGGGTAAGGTTGAGAACATCAATCAGAGCTCGCTGAAAAAAGGCTTTTTAGGGCTTGTTTCGGGCACCACGGTAGTGGTATTTCAAGATAATTATTACGATTACGAAGCGGCGGGGCTTGAACAGAATCAGGACTCGGGCACCACGCCCTCTAACCGCGACGGTATTACCTCGCTTATAACCGAGCTGATGAAACAGCAGAGCAGTTATAACGAATGGGATTTTGAGAAAGTATGGTCTATATCCGAAGATGCAAACGGAGGATATCCCGAACTAAGAGCGTATACCGAAGGAATGTTCGACGAGGAAGAGCAATGAGTATAGCCGATAAGATTTTTATTGAAAATGTAACGGATATAATGAATAACGGCGTGTGGGACACTGACCGCGAAGTGCGTCCGCGCTGGGCGGACGACAATTCGCCCGCGCATACCGTCAAGAAATTCTGCATTGTCAACCGTTACGACCTTAGTAAAGAATTCCCGATAATTACGATAAGAAAGACGAATTTTAAGGCGGCGGTAGACGAACTGCTCTGGATATGGCAGAAAAAGTCCAATAATGTAAGGGAGTTAAATTCAAGAATCTGGGACGCGTGGGCGGACGAGAACGGCTCGATCGGCAAGGCGTACGGCTATCAGCTCGGCATTAAGCATAAATACCGCGAGGGAATGTTCGACCAGGTGGACAGAATCCTTTACGATTTGAAACATAATCCTTACAGCAGAAGGATAATAAGCAATATATACAACCACAGCGATTTGAATGAAATGAATTTATATCCGTGCGCATATTCCATGACATTCAATGTAAGCGGCAATGTACTAAACGCTATATTAAATCAGCGCTCCCAGGATATGCTCGTTGCAAATAACTGGAATGTAGTCCAGTACGCGGCGCTTATGCATATGTTCGCGCAGGTCAGCGGTCTTGTCGCGGGCGAGCTCGTCCATGTAATCGCGGACGCGCATATTTACGACCGCCATATCGACACAGTGAAGAAAATAATAAATAACCCTCAGTACGACGCGCCGAAATTTGAAATCGACACAGGCGTTAAGGATTTTTACGATTTTACGGTAGACAGCGTTAAATTAACGGATTACCGCTATAACGAACTCGGCTTGAGGCTGCCCGTAGCCGAATGAAACTCATCTGCCTTGTCGACAATAAATGGGGTATCGGTAAAGACGGAGGTTTGCTTTTTAACCTGCCGTCGGATATGAAATTTTTCAGGGAAAAAACTCTGGGTAAAACCGTGATTATGGGCAGAAAGACGCTTGAATCGCTGCCCGGGGGGAAGCCGCTGAAAGGGCGGAGGAATATTGTGCTTACAAGCGGACAAATTCCCGAAGACGGGAATTTAATATGCGTTGGCTCGGTCGAGGAGCTTTTTCGGACCGTCGACATAAATTCCGAAGATGTGTTCGTAATAGGCGGCGCGAAAGTCTATAACGCGTTGCTTGACTATTGCGACAAATTATATATAACCAAAGTGGACGCAGACGGCGGCGCGGATGTCTTTATAAAAAATATCGACGAACACAAAGGCTTTTATCTTGATTTTACCGGCGCCGTAATCAATGAAAACGGTCTGAATTTCACATTCAACACTTATAAGCGCCGATGACCGTCGGGTTATAATATCAGCTTTTATCTGCAAAAATCTAATAGCGCTATATCATAAACTTTTAAGAATAATTGATTTTAGGAATATATACTGCTATAATAATTGAAATTAAGGAGATTTATGGCTGTAAACTTTGAATTATATAATGTTTTTTATGTCGCTGCAAATTGCGGATCGCTGACAAAAGCGGCAAAAAATTTGTTTATATCCCAGCCTGCGCTCTCTCAATCCATCAAGCAGCTTGAAGAACAGTTAGGCGGAAGGCTTTTCGTGCGCTCGTCCAAAGGAATGACTTTAACTTACGAGGGCAAGATAATGTACGAATATGTCAAGCAGGCGCTGCTGCTGCTTGAAATTGCGGAGAATAAATTCACTCAGTTAAAAGAGCTCGCTATAGGCGAGATTAACATAGGAGCGGGCGATTCGATATCCAAATATTTTCTTATGGACTATATAGTCAAGTTCTTAAAAAAATATCCGGATATAAAGATTAATGTAAAAAATCGCACTTCGGACAAGACGCTGCTGCTATTAAAGCAAGGTAAAATCGATATGGGCTTTGTAAATCTTCCTATTGACACCTCTAATGTCGAGATTACGCCCGTAAAAGAAATCGTGGATTGTTTTATCTGCAATAAAGAGTATTACGGCAAGATAAAAGGCCCCTTAACGCCCGCGGAACTGATAAAATATCCGCTCGTAATGCTTGAGAACAAGACCAAGTCCAGACATTTCGTCAACGCGGAATTCCTTTCATATAACCTAAAATTCAATCCCGTACTGGAGCTTTGCAGCATAGATCTTATTATCGACGCCGTGCTAAAGGGTGTGGGGTTAGGCTGTATTACGAGAGAATATGTCGAGAAGGACTTGAATAAAGGCGAGATTTACGAGGTGCCCGTAACTTTCGAACTGCCTAGGCGCTCGTTAGGGCTTATCACAATGAAAGGCGCGCCCTTGAATTTCGCGTCAATGAAATTCGTAGATTTAATAATGAAATCCTGAGGTGACAATGAGACGGCTATCATCGGACGAATTAAGACAGGTTTATATTGATTATTTTGTATCAAAGGGGCATAAGGTCATACCCTCCGCCTCTTTAATACCCGTAAACGACCCTACGGTACTGTTTACGACCGCGGGAATGCATCCGCTCGTGCCATATCTTACGGGAGAGACGCATCCCGAGGGCACAAGGCTTACCAATTGCCAGAAATGCGTGAGAACGGGCGATATCGATTCCGTTGGCGACAGCTCGCATTGCACATTCTTCGAGATGCTCGGCAACTGGTCTTTGGGCGATTATTTCAAGAAAGAATCTATTGAGATGAGTTATGAGTTCCTGACAAAAGTGCTTGAAATTCCCCGGGAGAAGCTTGCCGTCACGGTATTTGAAGGCGACAAAGACGCCGAACGCGACACCGAGAGCGCGAATATCTGGGAAAGCGTCGGAATAAGCAAGGACAGGATATTCTATCTGTCGAAAAAGGATAACTGGTGGGGACCCGCGGGCGCAACCGGGCCCTGCGGACCGGACACGGAGATTTTTTACGACGACGGCAGAGAGCCTTGCGGCGCCGGGTGCAAGCCCTCGTGTAATTGCGGCAAATATCTCGAAATATGGAATAATGTGTTCATGCAGTATTTCAAGCATGAAGACGGCACATATACGCCGCTTGCGCAAAAGAATGTGGATACGGGAATGGGATTAGAGCGCACTATATGCGTGCTTAACTCAATACCGGGCGTGTACGAGAGCGATGTATTTATAGATTCAATCAAGGCGCTGGAGCGGTTGTCGGGCAGGGCTTATAATTCGGACGGCGAGATAACCAAGGCGATGAGAATTATCGCTGACCATATCAGAACGGCGGTGTTTATACTCTCTGACGGCGTTACGCCCTCAAATGTCGATCAGGGGTATGTGTTAAGGCGCCTTATACGCCGCTCGGTCAGATTCTCCAGAGTGTTATCCGTAAACGCCGAATCTTTGACAGAAATCGCGGAAGTGTTCATCGGGCGTTACAAGAGCGTATATCCCGAATTAGCGGACTATTATAATAAAATCATCGAGGAAATTCTTACGGAAATCAGGCGCTTTATGAAGACGCTCGAGCAGGGAATAAAGGAATTCGAGAAAGTTATATTCTATACAAAGGGAGGCGAGTTGAACGGCAAGACGGCGTTCAGACTCTATGATACTTTCGGATTCCCGATAGAGATTACAATCGAGCTTGCCAGCGAAAAGGGTTTCAGCGTGGATATAGAGGGCTACGAAAAGGCTTTTTCCGAGCACCAGAAGAAGTCGCAGGCGGGCGCCGACCAGAAATTTAAGGGCGGGCTTATAGACAACTCCTATATGACGACAAGGCTGCACACGGCGACGCACCTCATGCACGCCGCGCTAATGAAAGTATTGGGCAGAGAGGTAAAGCAAAGAGGAAGCAATATTACCGCCGAAAGGCTTAGATTCGACTTCGAATTCAGCCGCGCTATGACGGACGGGGAAATAACGGAGGTAGAGGAGCTCGTAAATAAAGCAATTCGGGAGGATATCGAGGTCGCCTGCTCCGAAAAAAGCGTGGACGAGGCGCTGAACGAAGGCGCGGTCGGCGTGTTTCAGAGCAGATACGGCGAAAGAGTCAAGGTGTATACAATAGGCGACTTTTCCAAAGAAATTTGCGGCGGCCCGCATGTAAAACGCACGGGCGAATTAAAAAAATTCAAGATAATAAAAGAACAGAGTTCTTCCGCGGGAGTGAGAAGAATAAAAGCCGTTCTTGAGGAGTGATTATGAAAACAGCGACAATAAGAGAGTATAAAGAAAATGATTATGAGAATTTAAGAGAAGTGTGTTTTCGTACGGCAACGGGCGCCTACACCAAGAACAAAGAAATCACCGCCGCTCTTTTCGTGGAGTATTATATCGAGCATGAGAGCGAACATTGTTTCGTAGTAGCGGATAAAGACGATAACGCCGTCGGCTATATCATATGCGCGCCTGATTATTCCGAATTCGTGAAGAAATTCATTAAATATAAACAGCCTAAAATCAGGAAGCTATCGCTTAAAGAAGCGATAATAAGGCGGCTGGAATTTATGTATATGAAGAGAATCGGCAATAAATACCCCGCGCATTTACATATAGACATCCTGGACGATTATCAGAGAATGGGACTCGGGCATAAACTGATTAATAAGCTGATGCGGCACTTAAACGAAATCGGGGTATCAAGGCTGCATTTAGGCTGTTCGGCTCAAAATATAAAAGGCGTGAACTTTTATAACAAAATAGGCTTTCATAAAGTAAGGAAAATTGCGGGAGCAGTGATATTCGGCATTGATATAGCCGAATATGTAAGTAAACTCGACGAGAAGGAAAAGAATGTTCAATAGATTAAGAGAAGATATTAAAGTAGTGCTTGAAAAGGACCCCGCCGCAAGGAGCTTTCTTGAGGTGCTCCTGACCTATTCGGGTGTAAGAGCGCTATGGCGGCATAGAAGGGCGCAATGGTTTTATAAGCACAATATGAAGTTTATAGCAAGGTTGATATCGCAACGCACCAAAAGGCTTACTGGCATTGAAATTCATCCGGCGGCGAAAATCGGCAGGCGCGTATTCATTGACCACGGCGCGGGGGTAGTCATAGGCGAGACCGCGGAAGTCGGCGACAATGTAGTAATATATCAGGGCGTAACTTTAGGCGGAACGGGAAAAGACACGGGCAAGCGCCATCCTACGATTGAAGACGATGTGATGATAAGCGCGGGCGCGAAAATCCTCGGTCCTTTCAAGGTGGGCAAAGGCAGTAAAATCGGCGCGGGTTCCGTCATCCTTAAAGAAGTGCCTCCTTATTCGACTGTCGTCGGCGTGCCGGGCAGGATAGTAAAGCAATACGAAAAGCGTATCGCGGATATGGACCAGATCAAGCTGCCCGACCCGATACTGGAGGAATTTATGAGAATAAACAGGCGTATCAACGTCTTAGAAGAAAAATGCGAAATCCACACATGCAAGTACTCTATTGTAAACAGCATTGAGAACAGTCCCGAAGAAGAGGAAAATCAATGAAATTATACAATACCTTAACGAGAAGAAAAGAAGATTTCATAGCGCTTGACGACAACCGTGTCAGGATGTATTCCTGCGGACCTACGGTATATAATTACGCGCATATAGGCAATATGCGCACATATATTTTTATGGATATCCTGCGCCGCGCGCTGATTCTCGAGGGATTTGAAATCCTGGGAGTAATGAATATCACGGATGTGGGACATCTTTTATCCGACCAAGACGAGGGCGAAGACAAAATGGTGCTCGCTAGCCGCGAACAGAAAAAAAGCCCTTACGAGATAGCTGAATTTTATACCGGCGCGTTTATGAAAGATTTGGCGCGCCTTAATATCGGCAAGCCCGAATTAATAGTAAAGGCCACCGACCATATCGGGGAAATGATAGGATACGTCAAGGCGCTTGTTGATAAAGGTTACGCGTACGAGACCGGAGACGGAATATATTACGATATCTCGAAATTTCCCGAATACGGCAAGCTGTCGGGTATAAAACTTGAAGACCAGATTGCGGGAAGCCGCGTGGATGTAAACGAGGACAAGAAGCACCCCGCTGATTTCGCGCTATGGAAAAAAGCGGAAAAAAACCACATTATGCAATGGGAGAGCCCTTGGGGTATGGGCTATCCCGGCTGGCATATAGAGTGCTCTGCGATGAGCAGGAAATATCTCGGCGAATACTTTGACATTCATACGGGCGGAGTTGACCATATACCCATTCACCACGAGAACGAGATCGCCCAGAACGAGGCGCTGACGGGAAGTAAATGCGTTAATTTCTGGATACACGGCGAATTTATGCTCGTGGATAACGGCAAAATGAGCAAGAGCCTGAAAAACACCTACAATCTTGACGACCTTATTAATATGGGTTACGAGCCTTTGGATTTCAGGTATTTCTGCCTGAACGCGCATTACAGGAAGAAACTCAATTTCACCTTTGACGGGCTTGACGGCGCCAAAAGCGCCTTAAAGAGATTGAGGGCATTACTTGATGAGCATAAGAATTCTTCATTAAAGACTAGTGAAGAGGTAATTAATAAATACCGTACGGAATTTATTGACGCCGTCTCGGACGATCTCAATGTGCCGCTCGCCCTCGGCGCGCTGTGGAAGATGCTGAAAGAACAGCCGTCCGTTGATATTTACCGCGAAGCGCTCGATATGGACTCTGTATTCGGTCTGTCTCTAAGTCGAGAGATAAAGCAGTCGGACGAGATTCCCGAAGAAATAAGAGAACTTGCCGAAGAAAGGTTCTCGGCAAAGTCAGATAAGGATTATAAAAGATCCGACGCGTTAAGAGAGCTTATCAAAGAAAAAGGTTATATAATCCAAGATTCCAAAGAGGGCTATACGCTCAAAAAATTATAAATACCTCTCCATACTCTTTATGGAAGATCTCAATATTTCGAGCAGTTCGACAGCAATAGCTTTGGGTTCTTTAGTCCGGTCTTGCGAGCAATGATTTAATGCGGCAATAATCTCGGTTACGCCCATAGTCAAGCCCTTTATCATCATATCGGCGATATCCGAGTCGCTTTTTTTCCTAAGCGTGGACATCTTAATCTGAGACCATCTGAACGCCTTTTTTATCGGGTTGATTTTTGCGGGCTCGATGCCCTGTTCCATCATAAAATCCACCGCTCTCGAATATATCCCCTTGAACGCGCTCATTTGAATGTCCAGTTCTTTTCTGATATCGCGGCTCAAATCCTTGTCAAGATATTCGATTGACCTTATTGCCGTAGCAACTATCCTGTAAGTCTCGTCGAGAAGCTTTAACTCGCATCTTGAAAGGGATTCCGCGCTTTTGTGGACTACATTGACTTGCTTTTCGATAATGATTTTTCTAGCGCTCGGATTATCCTTGTCGATATCGATATTGACATCCGTTTTTTTAACGGTATGTTCGCCGCCGTTCGATATAAGGGTCGCCGAGAAATTATCTTTCTTGTCCTGGTCAATATGATTGTTTTCCTGATTCATAATTCTACCTCTTATTTAGTATTTATAATAGATAGATAATAATTCATAATTTTTATGGATATAGATAATATAAGAGGTGAGTAATGAGCGAGTTAAAGAGAATACATACTCTGAATATTTCCAAGAAAATCACCGTAACGGGCGTGATTAATGTCGAGAGCTTTGACGATAAATGCGTTATGCTGGAGCTCAGCGATAATCTTCTTACAATTAACGGCAATAATTTCAATATCGACAATTTCTCCATTGAGGAGGGCAACTTAACCGTTACGGGCGAGGTAAATGAAATAAAATACTCCAAGACCAGAGAGAAAATAAGTTTTCTTAAGAAATTGATTAAATGACAATCATCAACACGGGTTCGCAGCCTTTTGTAGCGTTATGCCTCTTTCTCGGCGGAATGGCGTATTCCGTTGTTTGTTTTGCCGCGCGAACCGTAAAATTAAACAAAACGCTTACTGATATCCTGTACTTTTTTATCTCGGTTACCGGCGCCGCGGCGTATTTTTCAATTGTGTTTATTATAAACAGCGGCGAGATGCGGATATACACCCTGATAACTTTTCTGCTCGGTCTTTATTCGGGCTATTTAATGTTAAGAAAGCTATTTGTAAAGGGCGTAAAATAAGCCTTAATAATTTTATTCCCGATTGACTTTATCCGTAAAGTTAATGTATAATATTAATCTGCGCTAATAGTAAAGATTATGATTAACAATTTTACTAAAATCAAAAAAATTAATTATTATCCGCTGATGTGGGCGCTTTTTGCATGCTCGGCGCTCGCGCTTATTTCATTTGTGTTCAGGGTGTATACGATACACGACTATTTCGGTGAAACCGTCAGGATATACGCATATCAGCTCCTCGACAGAGACGCGTCTTCCGTAATGCATTCGCCTGAGTATATACTGTTAAAGAGCACGGTTATTACGGCGCTGTCCCTTGCGGTAATCAATATCTGCATGAGCCTGTGGCAGGCGGGTTACACCAACGCGAGAGTGATGAAACTCGTCAATTCTCTAAGGTTTACCATATCGGGGTTAATAATTCTAATAATGATTTATCTCTCTGTCGCGTCCTCGGACGGACAGGTGCTATTAGAAGAGACCGTAACGGGCGCGCTCGGCATAAACCTTATTATTTATCTGTTCTCATTCACATTAAATCTCTATTACGGCGTAAGCGACAGGGTCGCGATAATCAATTACAAGGCTATAAGCGCGGTGCTTATGGTAAGCGGCATATTCCTGTGGATGCTGGATTTTCTGTCTGTAGGAGGCATCAGAATCAGCGGCGTAAATTCAGTGTATTTTCCGAATATCCCCGGCTTAAATTACGGACCGCTGGTAAATCTGATAGGCTCTGACGGCGTATACGCGGCACTGTCGCAGTTGTTTTTTGCGCTGTTTGTATTTAATCTTGTTACCAATTTGATTTTAGTAATAGCGAATAACAGTTTCAGGCGCTTTAACCTAAGCAAGTACATTATAAGTACGGGGTATTCGGCGTTTTACGCTATTTATTGCATCATGTCGGTAGGCTCTTCTCCCGGGGGCTCCGCGGGCATTATTGCCTTAACTTCAATGTATTTCCTGCTGCTTGTCTATACGCTCGCCGCGTACGCATTGTTAAAGCGCAAGGTTTACAGCTCGCTTAACGAAGAGATAATGAATGACGATGACGATAAATATTATGACGAGGAATCAAGGTTTATCGGCAATCTCTATAAAGATTTATCAATAGACGAATCGGATATCGTCATTATAAAGAACGAAAGCGCGCCGGCAGAGAAAAGCGCGGAAATAAAACAGGAAGAAGAAAACAAGGAAATATTCGTCCCTCAACCTAAACCCAGCAATTTCAGAATGGAATTCGAGAGGTCTTATCTGATACAGGAGGACGACGAGCCCTCGGTTGAGGATGAGATAAAAATCATTTATAAAAAAGGCGATACGCTGGAAATAGACGAGGAATTTCTTGAAGAAGAGGAATTAGCGCTTATCGGAATTGACGAATTAGACAAAGCAGCCGAGGTTGCGGTTGTCAGCGAGTCGATAGTTAAACTTAATACAAGTACCGCTTATTACGATGACGACGACGAAGACGATGAAGACCGCGACGATGAAGAATATTATGAAGCCGGGGACGATAATAAAAGCGATCGAGAGAAAGACGATATAGACACAATTCAAGCCGGAGACGATGAAATCCAAGGCGTCGATATCGGCTCGGAAGAGAATGAGGCGGCAGACTATGAGACTGATATAACGGCTCAAGACGGGGACGGCGGCAGCGGCTCTGAAGATGAAGATTATGATCTGAAAGAATTTCTGAAAGCAAGTTCGGATGAAGAGTTAACAGGCGTAAATGAATCGATATCCGGAGAAACGGATAAAATACCCGTTGAACGCGAGGCAAATATTCCCGATTATGACGAGCAGCCGTACGAAAATGAAAACATTAATATCGTAATCGGCAATACCCAAGCGCCCGCCGATGAGAGCGAGGGGATTGAAAAAGCAGACGAAGTTACCGATGAAATTACCGAAGATATTATCGCAGTATCGGACGAGATGGAGGAAATTAAAGATAACGAGGACGATAATAGCGATGAAACGGATGAAATTCAAGAATCAAGCGAGGTTATTCAAGAAGTAACGGATGAAATAGCCGATGAATCGGCAGATGAATATATCCCGAGCGAATACGGTATTACTTATGAAATTGCAGACGGAAATAATGTAATAACGGACGGGTATATCGGAGTAACCTCAGACGATGAGAATAAAGGGGAATTCATAACGGGAGACGAAATAATCGGCGAAAACGCAGCAAAAAAAGAGCGGGAACCCGCTCAACACCAAGCGGCTATATCCTACAAAAAAATGCTTGAAATGCTAGAAAAAGGCGAAGACGAGGAAATTATCGCTTATGTCAGCAAAACCAATCACGCTAATAGAGAGGTTATAAATAACGAGTTTGAAGAAAAGCTAAGCGGCGGCGATATCGAGCCTGAAGAGAGGATATCCGTCATAGCTGACGATTTCTATAACACCCTGCCCTATAAATTAAGACAGGAATTTCAGGAATTATTTATGAATCCCGTGGGAGTGAGCATATCGAGATTTCCGCAATATGTTCTTAACGGTGATAATACGGAATTCTTTAAGAATGTCATTAAATACATAGATATTATGGGCAAATCCGTAAGTTTCGAGCTTACGCTGATACTGTACGAATATGTGGTAAAGCTATATGCCGCGGACAAGGCGTTTATATCCGAATGCAATAGAAAGCTGCTTGATGCCGCCAAGGTCAGAGAGAGTGTGAATTCAAGCATAGCGGATATCGCGGAGGAAGTGTGTATCAAAGAAATCAAGCTGATGATGAAAAAAGATTTATTAAAGACCGTTCCCGTAATAAAGCGGCTGATATCAATTTATATCAAGAAAGAAAATTTCGAGGCGGCGCTGCAGCTTACGGAAACAGCGATTAAATTAAATTTTTATGACGAGACCCCGGGCGGATATGAGGCAAAACGCAAGAACATACTGCGCTTAATGGGCAGGGGCGAATAAATGAAAAGAGCGGTAATAGACATAGGCAGCAACTCGGTGCGCCTTATGATAGAACATAATAAAGACAAATTAATAAATACCACGCAGCTTGCGGAGGGGCTTTCGCTAACGGGCAGGCTTAACGATGACGCGATAAAGAGAACCGCGGACACGGTCATAGATTTTTATTCAAGGGCACAGGCGTATGTCGATAAAATTTATGTGTTCGCAACGGGCGCGGTCAGAAACGCTATTAACGGCGAGGACTTTATAAACTACCTTAACAAGTACGACATTGAGGCGGAGGTTCTAAGCGGCGACATCGAGGCAAAAGCGGGATTTTACGGCGCGTATACGGGCGGAAATACCGCCGTAATCGATATAGGCGGTGCGAGCACCGAAATTATTGTCGGAGAGAATTATTCGATAAAATATTCCAAAAGCGTGGATATAGGAATTGTGCGGTTAAGAGACCTTTGCGGGCAAGATATCCCGATGCTTGCCAAATATATATCCAATAAGCTAGTAGAATTCGGCAGTGTGCCCGTTCCCGACTACGCCGTATCAATAGGTGGCACGGCTAGCACGGTTGCGGCGATATTGCTCGGCGGCTATGAGAGAAAACTAGTCGATAATTTCCGTCTTACCCTTAACGATATCGAAAAGGTGCTGGATTTACTCGTCAATACCAAAGATTTATCCAAGATAAAAGGGCTGCCCATTATGAGAAGAACGGTAATTACGGGCGGAGTATTGCTACTCAAATCAATTGCGGAGTATATAGGTCTAGACGGCGTTACCGTCAGTGAAAGCGACAATATGGAAGGCTTTCTTAAAATATTGGATTTGGGCTTATACCGGCAATAATTCAGTGAACAATATAACATAGACGAAAGAGGGTATTGCGTTTAACACCCTCATTTCTTTTATTCCCGTCAGATTAAAGCCTATCATCAGCGTGATTACGCCGCCGATCGATATGAAATTGCTTACGGCCGCGTCTGAAATACGGTGTCCGAGATACGAGGACAATAGATAAAGAATAATAAATATTATAAATTGCGGCGCGGCAATTAACGAAGCCATAAATCCTATTGAAGACGAGAATATCAGCGCGGTCGCAAAATCCAGTACGGACTTTGCGATAAGAACGGAGCTGTCGCCAGTAAAGCCTTCGGAGAACACGCCGAATAATCCCGCGCCGCTGAAACAAAAAATCGTAATAAGCGTTATTAAATGGTTTTCTTTAACCTTATCCTTACCAATCGCCGTTTTGTTGAGTAGAGTTGCGAGAGAATTTCTGAGTCTTGTATCAAGTCTTATCAGCTCACCGGTTACCGTGCCTAATATCAAGGACAGCACTACAATAGGAATGCTGTCGAGCTTAATTATTGAGGGAATCGCTATTACAAACGCGCCGAAACCCAAAATTGTAATAAAGATTTTTTTTAAGTCCTCGGATACTAATTTCTTGAGCGGCAATCCGAGAAGCCCGCCTATAAAAATAGACAGGCTGTTGATTATTATACCCTTAGGCATTTTCCTTTGCAGGCTTCTTACGGTTAATGAATATAATAAGCGCTATTAATATCGCGCCGGCGATAATACCTATGATATCCGTCCTGTACCCGGGAACAAAAATCAGCACGGAAGACGCTATTAATAATACTCTCAGAGCAGGATGAATCTTGCCCATAAACCAGCCGTTGATCGCCACCGTTAGCAGGAATATCGAGAATAAAGTGATTAAAATTATATAAATTATCTGCCATGGGGACGAATCTATTATCAAGAGCGCGGGATTATATGAATACACGAAAGGTATTATAAATCCCGACAATCCGAGCATAAAAGCCTTAAGCCCCGTTTTCATCGCGTTTGCCCCGGATAATCCCGCCGCCGCGTACGCCGCTATCGCAACGGGCGGAGTGATAAAGGATATTATCGCGAAATAGAACACGAACATATTCGCGGACAACAGCGGAACGCCCGCTGCGACAAGCGGCGGTACTCCGATAGTCGCGGCTATTACATAAGCCGCCGTCGAAGGCAGACCCATTCCGAGCACGATACACGCAATCATTATAAACGAGAGCATCCAGAAAATTCTGCCGCCTGCCAAATCGAATACAATACGCGTGAATTTAACGCCTATACCCGTCATAGAGACGATACCGATAACAATTCCCGCCGCGGCACAGGCGATTGCTACAGGAATAGTCGTCCTTGCGGCGCTGACCGCCGATTCGTATAATTCCTTAATAGGAAAGCGTTTTTCTTCGACTATCACCTTTACAATGCCTATGATAAAAAGACTGACAATCGCGTATATCGCGGATAAATTCGCGGACAGCTTAAACGCCAGCAGCGCAAGTATAAGCACAATAAGCGGTATCAGATAGTACCAGCCCCTTTTCAGTACTTTAAGCACCTGGGGTAATTTTTCCTTAGGCTCCGGCTTAATGCCCAGCCTATCCGCCTCAAGATATACGGATATAGCGAGAGCGATATAATATAACAGACCCGGTACGAACGCGGCTATGATAATGTTGGAATAAGAAATTCCCGTCATGTCCGCCATTACGAACGCGGCGGCGCCCATTACGGGCGGCAGAATTTGCCCTCCCGTAGACGCGACTGCTTCAACCGCGCCGGCAAAGGTCGGTGAGTATCCGACGTTCTTCATTAGCGGTATTGTAAAAGTGCCCGTTGTAACGACATTGGCGACCGCGCTGCCGTTAATCGAGCCCATAAGCGCGCTGGACAGTACCGCCGCCTCGGCGGGACCGCCTTTCATCCTACCCGTTAACGCGTAAGCTATATCGATAAAGAATTTTCCCGCGCCGAATTTGTCAAGCAATTCCCCGAAAATTATATATAGCGCGACAAAGGACACGGACGCGCCGATAGGCGTGCCGAATACGCCCTCGAGCGTCCATGCGACATAGCTCGTCATATACGGTATTTTGTAGCCGCGGTGAGCAATCACTTCGGGCATAAACGGCCCGAGCATAGAATATATGACGAATACAATCGCTATTATCGCAAGAGCGGAGCCTATTGTGCGTCTGGTAATATCGAGTATCATAAGCATTAAGATAACTCCGAATACAACCTGCGTCGCGTTTATACCGTGAATGCCGATTTGTCGCATTCCCTCGAGGTCGGTATGCGTCAGATAATGAATGCCCGTAACAAGCGCGGTTACCATCAGTATCAGGTTAATAATAAGAAAGAGCGTCTTGCCTTCTTTGATTTTATTCTTTACCGAATACAGATAAAACAGAAAGATAAACAGAAAGACATGAAACACTCTTTGCTGGATTATGCTGATACTTTTATTGTAAGTAATAAAAATATGAAATGCCGCCGATACGACGGATAATATGCCGATAATAACATTTAGAGCGATTAAGACCGAACGCACGGACTTGGATTTCATAACTTTTTCTTCCATATTTTACCTCTTATTATGTAAAAGGCACTTATTAAGTGCCTTGAGGGGGACGCAAGGCGTCGGGGATTGTCATTCCTTTCTCTTCGAAATACCTTACTGCGCCGGGATGAAGAGGTATATCAATTTCATCAAGAGCGGTCTCGAGTACAACCTGAGACTGAATAGTTGCATTGGTATTCGCCCAGTCGTCGCGGTATTCCCAGATTGCCTTAACCAATCTGTAAATTTCATCGTCGGTAAAGCCTGCATTGGTAGAGGTGCACATAATGATTCTGGATTTGGGGATTTCCACTTCCTCGTCGATATTGTTGTAAGTGCCGACGGGTACCGTATACTTCGAATAAGCGGGATTTAATTCGTAGAATCTGTCATTTGCGGGAAGAAGTCTTGCTTCAATAGATGTCGTAAGGTCGACCATTGCCGCGGACTTTAAGGGATGTGTCGCTATAAAGCCGTCGATGGTTCCGTCTTTAAGCGCGGATACCGCTTCGGTTTCGGGTAAGAATTGCGGATTGATGTCGTCGTAATCCATATCGAAGCCCTCAAGAAGTATTCTTGCGGCCATTTCGCCGCCGCTGCCCGACGCTCCGACACCTATCGTTTTGCCGTTAAAATCCGCAACGGATGTTATATCGCTGTCCGCTCTGACGAAGATTTGCAGGTAATTGTTGATTGTCGAAAATAACGCCCTTATATCCGTATACGCGTTATCCTCATAATCACCTCTGCCGTTATACGCGAGAGACGCGACCTCGGTCTGAGAAATTCCCCAGCCCATAGTGCCGTTATGCAGGTTTCTGAGATTCTCGACGGATGCCGCGGTAGCTTCTCCCGTTGCCGAAAAGCCCTCTGCTCTCTTAGTGATACATTCTGCCATTGCCACGCCCATCGGATAAAGAGCGCCGGCCGTTCCTGCAGTACCGATAGTAAATCGTTTGATATTCGGATCCTTTTCACAACCGATTAATGTGAAGAGAGCCAAGATAACGATTATTATGATACCTGTTCTCAATATCTTTTTCATACCATTCTCCTTTTTATTTAATATCTAACCTTTCTATATTAGCCCCTAGGCTTTTTAGACTTTCATAAAAGTTCGGATAAGAGACACCCGCGTATTCAGCGTTATCGATAACGCTTGGCCCGTCGGCGTTTAATGCCGCAACCGAAGTCGCCATTACAATCCTGTGGTCATGATGACCGTCTATAAACGCGCCGTGTAATTTGGACGGATATATCGTCAATGTGTCCGGTGTCTCCTCGAATTTGCCGCCCATTTTTTCAAGTTCTTTCTTGATAATCGCCGTCCTGTCCGTTTCTTTCATTCTCGACGCGCCGACATTTTTCAAGACGGTCTTGCCTTTGCTGTTACAACCGAGCACTGCAAGCGCCGGTACGGCGTCGGGGGTGCCCGAGCAGTCCACGGTCTGACCTATGAGTTCTTGTTTTAAGCCGTTTATCCTTACGCCGCCGGGAATTTCCTCGATGTCGCAACCCGCGGCTTTTAATATATCGAAATACGCTCTTTCTCCCGCATAATCGTTGCGGTTAAGACCTAGAAAAGTTGCGGACGAGCCTGTAATTGCCGTAGCTACAAGCGGATAACCCGAAGTACCCCAATCGGACGGAATGGTAAATTCAGTCGCCTTAAAATGCTGTCTTCCCTTGACATAATATTTCTGATGGTTGTCATGCTCTATTGTGACGCCGCATTGCTTGAGCATTCCGATAGTCATATTAATATAGGGCTGTTCCATCATTTCGCCGCCCGATATCGTGATTTCGGTATCGTTTTCCGCAAGCGCACTCGCTATAAGAACAGGCGTAAGCCACTGGGAATTGTTGTGGGGAAGAGAGGTCTTGCCGCCCTTTAATTTGCCCTCCGTAACAAGTGGCGCAAGGCCGTTATTTCTCGTCGAAAAGCACTTTGCACCGAGGTCGTTCAACGCGTTTACAAGCGGTCCCGCCGGACGGTAGCATATCTGATAATCGCCGGATATAACGGATTTGGCCTCGATAAGGCATGCGAGCGCGGTTATAATATAATAACCCGTGCCCGAATTCTCGGCGTCGAGAACATTTGAGGGCTGGTCTAATCTGCCGCCTTTGCCGTATACAATCCATTTACTGTTGTCCGAATAATCAATTTCAATACCGAGCAGTTTAAGCATCTTGATTATCGAATAGCTGTCGATATTCGTAAGCGGATTGTTTATAGTAGTTACACCGTCGCCCAAAGCGCCGAGCAGCAGCGCTCTCGCCGTTCCTGATTTATTGCCGGGTATCGTAATTGTACCCGAAAGTTTATCTGTTTTGTTTGCTAAGAATTTCATATTGCCCTCCCGAATTAGTATGCAGTACTTATGTTTTTCAATTCGCGCAAAAATATGAAGATTTTGCTTAAACTAATAACCGGGCTTTAGAAAAGGCGCCACAAAATTTATACTTGAATATTATTTTAATTAATGGTACAATATTTAATGGTAATTTTTTATGCAGTACAGAGTTAACGGCAAAAACCAAGATAAATTGTCGGCGTTGGGTTTCGGATTTATGCGTCTTCCTACAACCGCGGGCGTTAAGCCGAGGCCTGACAGGGAAAAATCAGTTAATCTTGTCAAGCTCGCTTACGAGCTTGGGATTAATTATTACGACACCGCTTATTTATATATGGGCGGCGAAAGCGAAAAAATTTTGGGCGAGGCGGTAGCGCCGTTTCGCGACAAGATAAAAATCGCCGATAAGCTGCCGCTTTTTTATGTGAGAAAGAGCCCGGATATCGAAAGGTTATTTAACATATCTTTACGGCGCGTCGGCACAGGTTACTTCGATTATTACCTTATGCACAGCATGATAGATTACCGCCAGTGGGAGAAGATGAAATCCTTGGGGATTATCGAATGGCTTCAGACCAAGAAAGATAAAGGGGAGATAATAAACGCGGGCTTTTCTTTTCACGGCAAATTAGAAGAATTTTTATTGATTTTACACGATTACGATTGGGATTTCACACAGATACAATATAATTTCTTGGATACGGAATATCAGGCGGGCACAGAGGGGTTAAAGGCGGCTTACAGCGCGGGCGTGCCCGTATTTGTTATGGAGCCTTTGCGGGGCGGAATGATAGTCAATAACCAGCCGCCTAAGGCTGTGGAGATGTGGTCTAAAGCGGAGCCTAAGAGGTCTATTGCCGATTGGGGGCTCAGGTGGGTGCTTAACCATAAGGAAGTGACGCTGCTGCTCTCTGGAATGAACACCGAAGAGCAAATCAGAGAAAATTGCGCTATAGTCGAGGACGCTTACCCGGACAGCTTGAGCGAGCGCGAACTAAAATACTTTGAAAAGGCTAAGGAAATCATCGACAACACCAAAGCCATTCCATGCACGGGCTGCGGATATTGTATGCCCTGCGCCTCGGGCGTCGATATTCCGAGTTGCTTTAAGGTATATAACAACAAGCACAGCTTAAAGGCAAGAAAAAGCCGTATTAAATATATCTCCGACCTCGCCGTGTTGTCGGACAAGCCGGGGCATGCGTCGCAATGCACCAAATGCGGAATGTGCGAGACCAGATGTCCGCAGGGAATAGATATAAGGAGCGAACTTATCAAAGTGAGAAAGGAATTTGAATTGCCTTTTTATAAGACATTCATTAAAATAGTTAAGAAATTAGTTTATAATAAATAAGGAGGAATAATGAATGAAGTTAAAAAACAAGACCAGACAAGAGAATGTTAATTATATGGTAGACGGTATCACCCATATAATCAAGACATTCGAGAAACGCCCTCCGGGCAGCAAGGGAGAGAAAGACGCCCAGAACTATATGGCGTCCGAGCTTGAAAAGTATATGGATAAGGTGTGGACTGAAGAATTCAGCCTGCATCCGGGGGCTTTTATGGGCTGGATTTACATAACCGTAGCGTGTCTGCTGCTTTCGTTTGCGTCTTTCTGGTTCAACAGGTTGATGACCGTAATATTTATCGCGCTTGCAATAGTGCCCATGGTTACGCAACTGATACTCTATAAAGAAGTATTCGACCCCCTGTGGCCCAAGAAGACTTCAGTAAATGTAGTCGCGGTAAGAAAGCCTAAAGGCGAAGTAAAGAGGAGGATAATTCTTAACGGACACGCGGACGCGACCTGGGAATGGACAATACTCTATAAATACGGCTTCAACGCTTTCAAGGCGGTATTTTTGGGAGCTGTGGCGGGAGTGCTGTATTATCTTACAATTGCGGTTATTTCTATTATTGCCGAGGGTCTTGTTATGGATATTCCGGGAACGGTATTTCTGATTTTAGGTCTTTCGGGACTGATTTTTATGCCTTTCTGGATTGCGCTTATATGGTTCAGCGACGAGAAGACGATCGTAGACGGCGCTAACGACAATCTTACGGGATGCTATGTGCCTATGGCGGCCGCAAAGTCGTTAAAGGAAGAGGGCGTAGAGCTTGAAAACACCGAATTAATGGTCGTGTTATCGGGCTCTGAAGAAGCGGGGCTCAGAGGAGCCAAGAGATTTGCCGCAGCGCATCAGGAATTAAAAGATATCGAGACCATTATAATTCCGTTCGAGACTATCAGGGAAAAAGATCATTTATCCGTATTCAGGAGAGATTTGAATATGACCGTTAAAGCGGACGAACAACTTGTCTCTTTTGTTCAGAAAGCGGCTAAAAACGCGGGCGTGGATTTACCCGCATCCGTGGTCGAACTCGGCTCGACGGATGCCGCGGCGTTTACGCAGGCGGGCTTTAAGGCTGTATGCATCGGCGGAATGGACCATAACTTAAAACCCTACTATCATACTAGAAGGGACAGCTACGATAATCTTGACCCCGAAACTCTGGGACTTGCGTTGGATGTCGCAGTCGAGGCGGTAACGCTTTTCGATAAGGACGGATTAAACTGATATAAAGCCTCCCGAAAGTGAGGCTTTTTCAAGGCAGACGCCAATCTATCGCGTTTAAGCCGAGAAATTCATTGGCTTTGGAGAAAGGTCTTGAATTAAAAAACCCTCTTGATGCCGAAAGCGGGCTCGGATGAGCGGATTCGATAATGCAATGGCGGGGAGCGATGAGCGGTTTTTTCATCCTCGCTTTTTTCCCCCACAAGATGAATACGAGTGGCTCTTTTCTGTCAGAGAGCGCTCTAATGACATTGTCCGTGAATATTTCCCAGCCTATCCCTTTATGGGAATCCGGCTCGCCGCATCGCACGGTCAGGACGCTGTTGAGCAGCAATACGCCGCGTTCCGCCCAGGCTCTCAGATTATTGGATTTAACAGATATTTCAAGGTCTGACCCCAGTTCTTTCAAAATATTCCTTAGAGAAGGCGGCGGCGGACAACCCTCTCTTACGGAGAAAGCGAGCCCCTCGGCTTGCCCGGGATTAATATACGGGTCCTGCCCCAAGAGGACAGCCTTAACCGAACTATACGGCGTCAGCTTAAAAGCGTTGAATATATCCTCTTTATCGGGATATACGGAGTACAGATCGTATTCTTCTTTAACGCGGGACAAAAGTCTAATGAAATAGGGCTTGTCAAATTCCGCTTCAAGCGTCTTGTCCCAGTCGTTATTAAAGCGTAAATTCTGTAAAATCATCTCTTGATTATAGCAATTCAACGCGCTTTTATCAAGCGCGGAAAGCTGCCGCTAAAAAAATATTAAGGCTATTAGCAGAAATGATTTGACAATTTTAATCCGAGTAATTATAATATTCTAAATGTTAAGTAGCTTGTGCCTTAACTTAATAAATTACGAATAAAGGCGTTCAGAGTTTTCCTAACAGCAAAACCTTGAACGCTTTTTAAGAAGAAAGCCTTATATGGGAGGTAAACATGAAATACAATAAACAGGAAATTATCGACCTTGTAAAAAAAGAAGACGTTAAATTCATCCGTTTACAATTCACTGACATCTTAGGTCAGTTGAAAAATGTCGCCATAACCGCCTCCCAGCTTGAAAAAGCGCTGGACGGCAAATGTATGTTCGACGGCTCGTCCATTGAGGGCTTTGTAAGAATAGAAGAATCCGATATGTACTTAAAGCCGGATTTAGACACTTTCGTCATATTCCCCTGGCGTCCGCAGGAGGGAAAGGTCGCTAGGCTTATATGCGATGTATACGATACTAACGATAAGCCTTTTGAGGGAGACCCTAGATATGTATTGAAAAAAGTCCTTAAAAAAGCCGCCGATATGGGATATACCGTAAACGCGGGGCCCGAAATGGAATTCTTCCTGTTCTTCCTGGATGAGACGGGCGCGCCGACCTTGAATTCGTACGACAGAGGCGGATATTTCGATATATCGCCCGTAGACCAGGGCGGCAACTGCAGAAGGGACATATGCCTTTCGCTCGAGAAAATGGGTTTTGAAATCGAGGCGAGTCATCACGAGGTCGCTCCCGCGCAACACGAGATAGATTTCAGATATTCCGAGGCGCTTGACGCGGCGGATAAGATAATGACCTTTAAGCTCGCGGCGAAGTCCGTCGCAAAAAGACACGGATTGTTCGCGACCTTTATGCCTAAACCTAAGTACGGCGTTTGCGGCTCGGGCATGCATGTAAATATGTCTTTATCCAGAGACGGCGTTAACGCGTTCTATGACGAAAAGGATGTTTACGGGCTGTCGGCGACGGCGTATTCCTTCCTTGCCGGCGTGCTGAAATATGTTAAAGAACTCGCCGTGCTAACCAATCCGCTGATAAATTCCTATAAGAGACTTGTTCCCGGTTACGAGGCGCCCGTATATATCGCGTGGAGCTGCAAGAACAGGAGTCCGCTTATCAGAATACCCGCGTCCAAAGGCCGCTCGACGAGAATTGAGCTTCGCAACCCCGATCCGTCCTGCAATCCGTACCTTGCGTTCGCGGGAATTATCGCGGCGGGATTAAAGGGAATTGAGGAAGGGCTTACTCCTCCTCCGAGCGTGAATTCCAACATCTACGAAATGAGCGAAGAAGAGAGAATAAGCAAAGGCGTCTATAACTTCCCCGAAACGCTTGACGCGGCGGTGGAGTGTTTAGAGAAAAGCGATTTGTTAAAAGAAGTGCTCGGCAGGCATATATTCGAGAAGATGCTGATTGCGAAAAAAGACGAGTGTTATAATTACAGGACAAGAGTAAGTCAATGGGAGATAGATAATTACCTTCCGAGAACATAAGCGATTAGGAGGATTATGAAGAACTTAATACTTAAGAAAGGCTACAAACCGTTGCTTGGCGTCAGAGAGACCGAAAAGGCGATAAAGCTTATCAAGACGGTTTTCGAGAAGAATTTGTCCGACGCGCTTAATCTGGAGAGAATTTCCGCTCCCTTAATCGTTTCCGCCGAAAGCGGTCTTAATGACAACCTTAACGGCGTTGAGAGAATAGTAACATTCCCGATAAAAGAGATAAAAGGAATCAAGGGCGAGGTCGTCCAGTCGCTTGCGAAATGGAAGAGATACGCGCTTAATAAATACGGTTTCAAGCCCGGCGAAGGGCTTTATACGAATATGAACGCGATAAGGTGCGACGACCTTATCGATTCGCTCCATTCTGTTTATGTAGACCAATGGGACTGGGAAAGAGTAATTACCAAGCAGGAAAGAAATATCGACTTTCTTAAAAGCATAGTTACAAAAATCGTAGGCGCGGTAATCGGAACGCTCGACCAAGTCAAGAAGAATTATCCCGTAATTACTCTGAAATTATCAGACGACATCAAATTCATCACGACACAGGAGCTTGAAGACCTCTATCCCGATAAGACGCCCAAACAAAGGGAATATGAGATTGTAAAACAGTACAAGACTGTATTTATTATGCAAATCGGAGGCGTATTAAGGAGCGGCGCAAAGCACGACGGCAGAGCCTCGGACTACGACGATTGGACGCTTAACGGAGATATCTTTTTCTATGACGAATTTATTGACACGGCGCTTGAATTATCCTCGATGGGTATAAGGGTAGACGCTGAGTCGCTCGATTATCAGTTAAGCGTATCGGGTAACGACGACAGAAGAAAGTACGAATTCCACAAGATGATATTAGACGACGAAATGGTGCTCACAATAGGCGGCGGCATAGGTCAGTCAAGGCTGTGTATGCTGCTGCTTGAAAAGATGCATATCGGCGAGGTTCAGGTGTCGATATGGCCCGACGATATGATTAACGCTTGCAATGAGCACGGAATTAAGCTATTATAATTGCCGGAGAAAAAAACGCTATGAAATTTACTAAAATGCACGGACTGGGAAACGATTATATCTATGTCAACGCTATGATAGAGAGAATTGACGATCCGTCCCGTCTCAGCAAAGAATTATCAAGATTTCACTTCTCTATCGGCTCGGACGGATTGATTTTAATAGACCGTTCGGATAAAGCCGATTTTATGATGAGGATATTCAACAGCGACGGCAGCGAAGCCGAGATGTGCGGCAACGGCATAAGGTGCGTAGGCAAATATGTCTACGACAAGAAACTGACGAATAAAGAAATAATTACAATCGAGACCAAAGCGGGTATTAAAACGCTTAATCTGATAATCAATAACGGAGTGTGCGAGGGCGCGGTCGTCAACATGGGTAAGCCCGTGCTCGATCCCGTGAAGATTCCCGTAAAGCTGGATGAATATAAGGCCGGGTACCTATTAAAGACCGAACTCGGCGATTTCGAGATAACTCCGGTGTCCATGGGCAACCCCCATTGTATAATTTTTGTAGATAATGTGGATTTTGAAGGGTTTGAGAAAACGGGTGCATTTTTAGAAAAGCATCCGATTTTTCCAAATTACACAAATGTTGAATTCGTAGAGGTCATCGACAGGCGAACGCTTAGGATGAGAGTATGGGAAAGAGGCGCCGCAGAGACGCTCGCGTGCGGCACGGGCGCGTCCGCCACTCTGGTCGCCGCGGTATTGAACGGCAGGAGCGACAGAGAGGCGACCGTTAAGCTGAAAGGCGGAGACCTAAAAATCAGCTGGGCTTCTAATGACGGCGATGTGTATATGTCAGGCCCCGCGACTACGGTATTCGAAGGAGAAATTGATGTGCGATAAGGGTTATCTTGCGCTTTCCGACGGCAGCGTATATGAAGGCGTCTTAATCGGAACAAAAGAAATCAGCGTTGGAGAAGTAGTTTTTAACACTAGTATGACGGGTTATCAGGAGATACTGACCGACCCGTCATATTTCGGTCAGATAGTAATGCTGACATATCCGCTGATAGGAAATTACGGAGTGAACGCGCTCTATAACGAGTCCGACCGTTCATGGGTAAAGGGCTTTATCGTCAACGAGCTTGCCGACGACCCGTCCAACTGGTCAAGCGAGGGCGCTCTCAATGATTTTCTCGTCTCAAACAGAGTAGCGGGGCTTACTGGCGTTGATGTCAGGGCGATAACGAGAAAGACCAGAGAAACGGGAACGATGAACGGAATGATATTGAACAGACCCCCTGAGAAGGCTGATTTCGAGCTCATTAAGGAATACAAGATCGTAAACCCCGTCAAAGAGGTCTCGAGTACCGAAGTAATTACAATTAAGGGCTCGGGGCAGGGTAATGTCGCCGTCATTGACCTCGGCGTCAAGCGGAATATCATTAACTGCCTGCTCGAACAGGGCTTTGACCTCACCTTATACCCTTACGACACTCCCGCGGAAGAGATATTAAAATCGGATTATCAGGGTCTGGTGCTGACAAACGGCCCCGGAGACCCCAAAGACAACGGCGTCGTTATCGATAGTATTACAAAACTTCTCGGGAAATTGCCGATTTTCGGCATATGTATGGGGCACCAGCTGATAGCGCTCGCTTGCGGCGGCGACACCTACAAGATGAAATACGGCCACAGAGGCGGCAACCATCCCGTAAAAGACCTTGATACGGGCGAGATATACATTACATCGCAGAATCACGGCTACGCCGTGGATAACACGGGCATTCAAGGCGGCAGAGTCAAATATATTAACCTCAACGACAATACGCTTGAAGGCATCGATTATCAGGACAAAGCGGTTTTTACGGTGCAGTTTCATCCCGAAGCCGCCGCGGGCCCCAATGATTCCAAGATACTCTACGAGCGCTTTAAGCAAATGATAAACTCATATAAAGGACAATAAGCTATGCCCAAGGATACGACGATAAGAAAAGTACTTGTTATAGGCAGCGGCCCGATAGTCATAGGTCAGGCGGCGGAATTTGACTACGCAGGCACGCAGGCGTGCAGGGTTTTGAAAGCGGAGGGGCTCAATGTCATTTTAGCAAACTCCAATCCGGCGACGATTATGACGGATAGGGAGATGGCTGACAAGATTTATATCGAGCCTCTTACAATCGAAGTGCTGAAGAATATCATCATTAAAGAAAGACCGGACAGCATACTGCCGACGCTGGGCGGACAGACGGGATTAAATCTTGCGTCCGAGCTTGCGGAATCGGGTTTTCTCGACCAATTCGGAGTGCGCCTGCTCGGCACAAGCGTGGAGACAATTAAGCGCGCCGAAGACCGCGAGACCTTTAAGCAGACAATGCTCGATATCGGCGAGCCCGTAATTGACAGCATTATCGTAAACGATGTCAAGACCGCGCTTGAATTTGGCAAAAAAGTCGGTTATCCGCTGATAGTAAGACCCGCATATACTCTCGGAGGCACGGGCGGCGGATTTGCCAATAACAAGGAAGAGTTAAAGGAAATCGCGACCGTAGGGCTTGAAGTCAGCCGCGTGCATCAATGTTTAATCGAGAAATCCGTTCAGGGATGGAAAGAGATTGAATACGAGGTGATGCGCGACAATCTCGGCAATTGCATCACGATTTGCAGCATGGAGAATGTCGATCCCGTGGGAATACATACGGGCGACAGCATCGTAGTCGCGCCCGTGCAGACCTTAACGGATAAGGAAAACCATATGCTGAGGTCCGCGGCTATTAAGATCATCAAGGCGCTCGGCGTAAGAGGCGGCTGCAATGTGCAATTCGCGCTCAAGACGGATTCGTCCGAATACGCTTTGATTGAAGTCAATCCAAGAGTGAGCCGCTCGTCCGCGCTCGCGTCCAAGGCGACGGGTTATCCGATAGCCAAAGTCGCTACGCTGATTGCCATAGGTTATAATCTTGACGAGATTGAAAACAAAGTGACGGGCAAGACCTGCGCCGCGCACGAGCCCGCGATTGATTATATCGTCGCAAAATTCCCGAGGTGGCCGTTCGATAAGTTCACCCAGGCAAACAGAACGCTCGGCACCAAAATGAAAGCGACGGGCGAAGTGATGAGCATAGCGGAGAATTTTGAGCAGGCGTTGATGAAGGCGGTCAGGTCTCTAGAAATCGGTAAAAATTGCCTTAAAGACGATACCCTTGAGGGAATTTCCGACGATGAACTGCTGACAAGGCTTATGCCTGCTGATGATTACAGAATATTTGTAATTGCCGAGCTAATGCGCCGCGGTAAGGATATCGAGTCAATATATGATATAACCCGGATAGACAAATGGTTCTTAAGGAGAATAAGAAACATCGTCGAGCTGGAGAGCAAATTAATTTCAGACAAATGCATTGACGCCGAAACGCTTAAAAAAGCCAAGAAATACGGCTTCTCGGACGAGGCGATAGCGAAGTTTACCGGCTCGGATATGATGAGCGTCAGGCGCATGAGAAAGGATAACAAAATCTTGCCGGCATTTAATATGGTCGATACCTGCGCCGCGGAATTTACCGCGGTCAGTCCGTATTATTATTCGACTTACAGAAAGGAAAGCGAACATATAAAAAGCCCGAGAAAGACAATTCTCGTACTCGGCAGCGGTCCAATCAGAATAGGTCAGGGAATAGAATTCGATTATTGCTCCGTTCACTGCATCAGGGCGATTAAGAAAAAAGGCTACGACGCCGTCATTATCAACAACAATCCCGAGACGGTCAGCACGGATTTTGATGTGTCTGACAGGCTGTATTTCGAGCCTTTAACGCCCGAAGATGTGTATAATGTATTAGATATCGAGAAGCCCGAGGCGGTGGTTGTCCAGTTCGGAGGACAGACGGCGATTAAGCTCGCACAGGCGGTGAAGAATTACGGCTATAAGATTCTGGGCACTTCTTTAGAGGATATCGACGCCGCGGAAGACAGGGAGCTTTTTGATAAACTGCTTGAGAGAATCGGCGTTACGCGTCCCGAGGGCGTGACGGTCTTTACGGTCTATGACGCGGTGAAGGCGAGCGAGAAGCTGGGTTTTCCCGTGCTCGTGCGTCCCTCGTATGTTCTCGGCGGGCAAGGAATGGAAATCTGCTACGATGTTACCGACCTTAAGATGTATATGTCATTGATAAACCTGGACGAACAGGAGCACCCGATATTAATCGACAAGTATATAATGGGCAGAGAGCTCGAGGTAGACGCGATTTCAGACGGCAGCAATATCCTTATTCCCGGCATCATGGAGCATATTGAAAGAACGGGCATACACAGCGGAGACTCAATCGCCGTATATCCGCCGATAAATGTTACTCCGGCTGACGAAGAAAACATCATAAGAATTACAAGAGATATCGCTTTGAACCTGAATACGGTGGGACTGGTCAATATCCAATACATCTTAAAGGATTCTGAGATTTTCGTAATTGAGGTCAATCCTAGGTCGTCCAGAACGGTGCCCTACATCAGCAAGGTTACGGGCGTGCCTATGGTTGAGCTCGCGACGAGGTGCGCTATGGGCGAAAAACTGCTTTCCATGGGTTACGGCGACGGACTATACAGAAAGGCGGGAGTATACGCGGTAAAGGTGCCGGTATTTTCTAACGAAAAAATTACGGGAATGGATTTTTCTTTGTCGCCCGAAATGAAATCCACGGGCGAGGTGCTCGGAGTGTCTTCCGATATCGGCGAAGCGCTGTTAAAGGGCTTGTTCGGAAGCAATATGAAGATATCTTTCAGCGGCGGCGTATTCTTATCGATTTCCGAGAAATTCAAATGGGAAATACTGCCCGTAGCCGTCGCGTTTAAGAAATTCGGCTTTACGATATACGCGACCGAGGGCACGGCGGCGTATCTGGAAAAATACCTTATCGAAGGCGTTATCCCCGTAAAACGCGTAATCGACGCATACGAGGGCGTAAAAAATCTTATTGATAACCATAAAGTGCAATATATCATCAACACCCCTACAAAGGGTCGTAACAGCAAGAGATTCGGATTTAAGCTAAGACGGCTCGCCGCGGATAACGGCGTGCCCTGCCTGACTTCTATAGACACTGCGCAGGCGCTTATCAGAGCGCTCATTATGACGAGAAGCGATAAAGACCTGACAACGCTTGCTCTGGATGAATACGGAGGCAAATGAGCCCAGAAAAACTAAGGAGACGGAAAATGAAACTAAACGCTAATTACAGTTTATTGAAAGAGAATTATTTATTTGCCGAAACCGCGTCGAGAATCGAGAAATTCATTGCCTTAAATCCCGACAAAAAGGTGATAAAAATGGGAATCGGCGATGTAACTTTGCCTATTGTCGCACCCGTAGTCGAGGCTATGAAAAAAGCTGCTGACGAGATGGGCGTAAAGGAGAGTTTTCGCGGTTACGGCCCATATCAGGGATATGACTTTTTAATAGACGCGATTAGAAATTATTACGCTGAAATCGGCGTCTTGATAAAAAGCAACGAGGTGTTCGTAAGCGAAGGCGCGAAGAGCGATTCGGCTAATATCACGGACATTTTCTCCGACGACAATGTAATATGCATCTCGGACCCCGTATATCCCGTATATCTAGACAGCAATTTAATGCTTAACAGGAAGATAATTTTCGCGCGGGGAGGCAGGGATTTCAAGGCGATGCCCGACAGTCTGAGCGGTAGGGCGGATATAATTTACCTTTGCTCGCCTAACAATCCCACCGGCGCGGTGTATACTAAAGGCGAACTGAAGAAATGGATAAATTACGCAATTTCCAATAACGCGATAATCCTGTACGACGCCGCTTACGAGGCGTATATTAAAGACCCCGCGTTGCCGCGGTCGATATTCGAGCTAGAAGGCGCGAGAAAATGCGCTATAGAGCTGTGCTCGTTCTCAAAGACAGCGGGCTTTACGGGCGTAAGGTGCTCTTATACCGTAATTCCCGATGAGCTGAATTACGACGGAGTCAGCGTAAATAAAATGTGGTTAAGACGCCAGACGACCAAATTCAACGGCGTAGCCTATGTAATTCAAAGAGGCGCGGAAGCGGCGTTTTCGCCTGAGGGGCTTGTCGAGGTCAGGAAAAATATCGACTATTATATGACGAACGCGCTTGCGCTCTCAAAGTTCTTTGATACTAAAGGCATTTACCATACGGGCGGCAAGAACTCACCGTATATCTGGCTCGAATGTCCGGATAAAATGAATTCATGGCAGTTTTTTGATTACCTGCTTGAAAAAGCCTATGTCGCGGGCACGCCCGGCGAGGGTTTTGGCAAGGCGGGCGAGGGCTATTTCAGATTGACTGCGTTCAACACATACGAAAACACCCTCGAATCCATAGATAGAATGGATAAAATATTATAATTCCGCTGTCCGTAATGACAGCGGAAGTTGTCATCGCTCAAGCGGCATCTTTTCCGCGCCGGCGCCCCACTCAGAACCCTTGTCGCAATGCGGCTTCTTTTACGAGATTAGGTTAACACCTAATCTCTTATTATCAGACGCTTGCTCCTTATCTTAGACCAGTCGCAAATGCTACTATGTAGCATTTGGTCGGACTATTGTCCGGGTCAGTCTATTAAGAGGCGCCGGAGATATTATAAGGAACCAGATTGGGGCGCTATCATCGAAAAATCTGCTCGTTACAGCTACTTTATCGTTTCAAATAGAGTTGTTATCGTAATCGCTTGATTATATATTAATTATTATAACAGCATAACAGACAAATAAGCAGAGCGGTATACGCGAGGGAAGAGGAGTCGACCGAAAAAACATATTACTTTTAACTGACTTTTAAGCATTTATTTGTTATAATGTTTTTGCAATCGGTTAAGAGGATAATATATGACATCGGATAAAATCAAAGAAGCCTGCGGCGTATTCGGTATTTACAGCAAGACACCTTACGATATAGTCTATGACGTACAGTTAGGGCTTTTCGCGCTTCAACACAGAGGCGAGGAGAGCGCCGGGCTTGCGTACGCGACCGCGGACGGAGTGAGCTGCTACAAGAATATGGGTATGGTGCCCCAGGTGATGTCCGATAATATCCTGAAAAGCTTTCCGAAAAGCAACATCGCGATAGGCCATGTCAGATATTCGACTACGGGAAGCTCGAATATAGTCAATTCCCAGCCCCTGCTGATATCGGGCAGAAGCGGCGAAATCGCGCTCGGGCATAACGGCAATATTTTTAACAGCGGCGAGGTGCGCGAACGGCTTACCGATAAGAAAATTCTCCTGCAGACGACAATTGATTCCGAGATTATCGCGGCGCTCATTAATCTCTATTACGACGGCGATATTGTAAAGGCGATAAGTTTCGCCGCGAAAGACCTTAAAGGTTCTTACGCCTTCACCATGATGGATAAAAACCGCCTGATAGCTGTCAGAGACCAGTCGGGTATAAGACCGCTCGTCATGGGCGAAAAGCCCGACGGCACCGTAGTCATCGCGAGCGAGACTCCCGCTCTTGATGTCGTAGGCGCGGCGTTTACAAGGGATATCAGACCGGGCGAGATTCTGATTGTCGACATTACGGGCATACATTCATACAACATAGACGGCGAAAGGCCAAAGGGGCTTTGCTCGTTCGAATTCGTATATTTTGCGAGAACGGATTCGGTAATTGACGGACTCGCGGTCTATAACGCAAGGAGAAAGGCGGGAGAGTTGCTCGCTAAAAACCATTCGGTAGAAGCGGATATTGTCTCGTCCGTACCGGACACTGCGGCGGTTGCGGCCCAGGCGTATGCAGATTATTCGGGCATACCCTTTACCGAGGTGCTGTCTAAAAACCGCTATATAGGCAGGACATTCATCCAGCCCCAGCAATCCGAGAGAGAAAATATGGTCAAGATAAAGCTCGCGGCAATAAAGCACAATGTCCGGGGCAAGCGCATAATACTTATTGACGATTCTATCGTCAGAGGCACGACCTGCAAGAATATTATATCCCTGCTTTACGAGGCGGGCGCCAGAGAAGTGCATATGCGCATTACATCCCCTCCCGTTAAGTTCGCCTGCTATTTCGGAATAGACATTCAGAACGAGGGGGAGCTTATCGGCGCGAAAAACACCCAGGAGATGATTGCCGCCATCCTAGGCTGCGACAGCGTGGAGTATCTAGGCATAGAGGAATTACGCGAGATGTGCGGCGGGGCAAATCTCGACATTTGCACTGGCTGCTTTTCAGGCAAATATCCGATCGAGGTCGGCATAAATAAAATAGACAAATTAAGGATGGAATAACAATGTCATCAGTAAGAGTTATTGTCGGAGCGCAATGGGGCGATGAGGGAAAGGGCAAAATGGTGGATTATTTTGCCGAGACCGCGGATATGGTGGTGCGCTTTCAGGGCGGAGACAATGCGGGGCATACCGTGATTAACGAATACGGCACTTTCAAGACGCATTTGATTCCGAGCGGCGTATTCAAGAAAGGCTGCATATGCCTTTGTAATACCGGAATGGTCATCAATCCGGACGAACTGCTTAAAGAACTCGAAATGATAAGCGGCGCCGGGGTGGATGTGAACAATGTGCTGATTTCGTCTAAGGCGACAATCCTTATGCCCCATCATATAACATTCGACAACATCAAAGAATCGGGCACCGGCTCAATCGGCAGCACGAAAAGAGGCATTGCTTACGCGTATCAGGACAGGGCAAGGCGGCTCGCGTTAAGATTCGAGGACTTGCTTGACCTTGAATACGCATATGACAGGCTGAGTATCATCCTCGACACTATTAACCGCGAACTCGTAGCCCAGGGCGCGGCGGAGTGCGATATTGATGAGCTGAAAGCTAAAATATCGAAGTGGGCGGAGGTTTTATCTATGCGGATAGTCGAGCCTGTGTCCTTTGTAAACAAGGCGATTGACCAAGGGAAAAATATCATCTTTGAGGGTCAGCTCGGCGCGATGAAGGACCTCGACCTCGGCACCTATCCCTATGTCACATCCTCTAATCCCGTGGCGGCGTACGCGGCGGTAGGCGGCGGATTCCCGCACCACAAGATTACGGATATCACGGGCGTTATGAAAGCGTTTTCGAGCGCGGTGGGCAAAGGCCCGTTTCCGACCGAGATGCCAGACGACGAAGCGGAGCGCTTCCGCGGCACGGGCGAGAAGGCGGACGACGAATACGGCGCGAGAACAGGCAGGGCGAGAAGGCTAGGATGGCCGGATTTAGTCGCGGTCAAATACGCGGCGACAATCAACGGCTTTACGGACATTGCGCTGATGAAAATCGACAAGCTCGACAACTTCAATGAACTAAAAGTCTGTGTCGCGTATAAGCTGGACGGCAAGGTGATAGACTATATGCCCTCGACAAGAGAGCTCGAGCGTGTGGAATGCGTATATAAGACTATCCCGGGCTGGTTGTGCGACACTACTAAAATCCGAAAAATCTCCGAGCTGCCCGAAAACGCCCTAAACTACATCAGACTGATAGAAGATACGGTAAAAGTGCCCGTAAAATATGTCGGGGTAGGCCCCGAAAGAGAACAACTCGCAAGATAATAAAAAGCGCCGGATACAGGCGCTTTTTCATTTCCTAATAAATATTAATATTCTTAAAAATTTAGTATTGCATTTATTAAAATATAGTGTTATAATGGTTCTGTGGTAATACCACAGCGATTAAAAGGCGGTGATTATTATCAGTAAACTCTCACTTACGCAGGAATTTGTCAAGGCCGTTGAGTTGAAGATACTCAAAGGCGAATGGGAAATAGGGCAGAGGGTGCCGACACTGAGAGAGCTTGCCGCGAGCATGAATTTGAGCCGTTCGGTCATTAACGCGGGGATTGTCGAGCTTATCAACAAGGGCTACTTGAAGACCGTTCCGAGAAAGTGGACGGTGGTCAACAACTGGCGCAGAGAGGGCACGCTCGCAGTCGTTAACGGCATAATGGAATACCGCATCTATGACGAGACGCTGCTTAAGAGTATATTTGATTCGAGGATGCTCATTGAGTGCGAATGCGCGTACAAGGCGGCAGCAAACCGCACTAATGAAGACCTTTATAAACTTAAGAAAATTATCCAGAGCGAACAGAGACCTGACAGAACGATAGACGAAGTCGTGTTAACGGACTTGATGTTTCATCACACAATAGCGGTCGCGTCCGGCAATATGGTATATCCGCTGATGCTGAAATCTTTCGAGCATTCGACATACAAGCTCATACACGACTTTTACAGCGAAAAGGATGTCTATCAATTCGTGTATAACCATCATTTAAGGCTGTATAAGGCAATCAAAGAAAAAGACGCGGACGCCGCTAAGAATATCATGCAGGAGCTTCTCGTCCACGGCGAAAAAGTCGTCAATAAGGTATTAAAGGAGGTATAGTATGGCTGTTAATCCTAAAGAAGCAATTAAGCAGCCCGGCAATCTCTCGGAAAGAGTGAGATATTTAAGAGATTATTATTTCGAGGGCATAAAAAGAGAATGGAATAACGAATACAGCGTTTATTCGACGGGAACGCCCTGGGATACGCAGTTTAACGAGATATCGTATTACATAGTGCCCGAGATGTATTCCTTTCTAGTCACATTCGGCTCGTCCTGCGTTCAGGCGGCTGAAAATATCGATATGGGCGAGGATTTCTTCAAGAAGTCGCTGATTGAAAGGCGCGCGCTGTTTATAAAAGAAACGGTTGTTAATCATCTGCCGAAATATGTCTTAAAGGGCGATTTAATCGCGGGCTCGAATTTCAATATGCAGGCGTCGATGTGCCTTAACAAGAGCGAGGCGAGAAAGAGAAAGAAGCTCGTCGAGAAAGCGCGGGAAAATATGAAATTCCTCTACGAGCACGGTTACGGCAACAGCGGCGCAACGAGCGGACACTTGATATCCGATTACGCGAAGATTTTAAGAGAGGGTTTCGAGGGCGTTTACGCCGAACTTACCAAGCGCTACGACAGCTTAACGGATAAAGAGAAAAAGGGGCATAAGGGCTCGGTCATACGCGCTATGATGACCGCGGCTGAAATGCCCAAGGAGCTCGCTGAGAAATATTCCGAATTGCTTAAAGAGCTGGCGGCGAAAGAACAGGACGAAGTACGCAAGAGAGAGCTTATTACTATGAGCGTCAATCTTGAGACCGTGCCGTGGCGCGGCGCCAAGGACTTCTGGCAGGCGGTGCAGTCGCTGTGGTTTACTCATATGCTCGTTATGGCGGACGAGAATTACCCCGGTCCTGGCGTATCTTTCGGCAGGCTTGACCAGTATCTGTTCCCCTATTATGAAATTTCCGTAAAAAACGGGATGAGCAGGGAGTTCATGAAAGAAATACTCGGATGCTTCTGGGTGCACTGCAATACGGCGTACGACGCGCAAATCAGAGTGGGCGGCAATCAGGGCATTACGGCGGGATTCGGACAGCTCTTTAATCTGTCGGGCATGGGCAAAGGCGGCGCGGATATGACCAACGATCTCACTTATCTGCTGCTCGATGTGATAAACGACATGAGCCCGATATTGGAGCCTAAGCCCAATGTCAGGCTGCACAGGAATTCCCCCGACAAGCTGCTGGATAAGGTCGTGGATATGATTTCGGTGAGCCAGGGCGCGCCCTTTCTGCTTAATTTCGACGAACGCTCTATGGCGGGTATGCTAAGAGAAGCCAAAGAGGCTAATGTTACTCATCTGATAAATATCGACAATGTACACGATTACGCGTCCGTAGGGTGCCTTGAGAATACAATGGTCGGCAATGACCGCTCGGGCACCGTGGACAATAACCTTAATTTGTTAAAGGCGCTCGAACTCGTTTTCAATAACGGTAAGGATTTGCTCCCCTACGAAGACGAGATGACGGGCAAACTGTCCGAAATCAGGCAGGAGGGACCAGTTACGGGCGAACTTAGCGAACTTGATACTTTTGACAAATTCTATCAAGCGTTTGCAGAACAGATGAAATTCATCGTTAAGAAAATCGTCGACAATTACGAATTAAGCGAAGCTATCAGGGCGAAATACAATCCTACGCCGTATCTGTCGCTGCTTGTCAAAGGCTGTATCGAAAAATGCGCGGATATCACCGAGGGCGGCGCGGAATTGTCGTTTACGACGATTGAGGGAGTTACATTCGCGACTACGGTGGATTCTCTGCTTGCGGTAAAATATCTCGTATATGACAATAAGGAATGCACTTTAACCGAGCTCGTCGAGGCGTTAAAAGCGAACTGGAAAGGCTACGAGGTCTTGCAGGCAAAGGCGTTAAATCGCGCTCCGAAATACGGCAGAGACGACAAAGAGGCGGACGAGATGGGCAGGAAAGTAATGGATTTATGGACATCCGAGGTATGGAAATACAAGACCCAATCCACTGACAGGCAGTTCAGACCGGGCATGCTCAGCTGGAATTACTGGATCGGCTCGGGATATATCCTGAACGCAAGCCCCAACGGCAGATGCAAGGGTCAGTTCCTGTCCAACGCGATTTGCCCGTCCAACGGCGCGGACATCAACGGGCCGACGGCTAACAGCAATTCCGTGGGTACGGTGCTCGGCGGCAAGAGCGAAAAAGGCGATTATCTCGATTATCTCAACAACCTACCGAACGGCGCAAGCCATACGATCACATTTAATACCGCTCTCGTCAAATCAAGCGACCATAAGCAGAAATTCAAGTCTTTCTTAAAAGGTTATATCGAGAACGGCGGCACGGCGCTCCAGATTAACATCCTTGACCCCAAAGTGTTGAAAGAAGCGCAGAAACATCCGTCCGAATTCAGGCATCTGCTCGTAAGAGTAACGGGCTATAACGCGTACTTTACGAGCATAGGCAGGGAATTACAGGATGAAATTATCGCGAGAGAAAGCCACGGGAGATTCTGATGCTGATATTAAATATTCAGAGGATGTCGACCGAAGACGGCCCGGGGCTCAGAACTACGCTTTTTGTAAAAGGCTGCCCGCTTGCCTGCAAATGGTGCCATAATCCAGAGAGCATTTCCTTTAATAAGCAGATCGAATGGATAAAAGTCAGATGCATAGGGTGCGGGATATGTGCTGAAAACTGCCCGAACAACGCGCTGATAACGGAGAGCGAGGGCATTACGATACAAAGGGATAAATGCAAGCTATGCCTTAAATGCGCGCGCGAGTGCCCTACGCTTGCTATCGAGGTCAAAGGTGAGAGTAAGAGCGCGGACGAATTGTACGACGAACTGATAAAAGACCGCGCGTATTTCGGAACGGACGGCGGCGTTACGCTATCGGGCGGCGAAATACTGTCGCAAGCCGGCGAGGCGGCTGAGCTTCTGAGAAAATTAAAAAGCGCGGGTATAAACACCGCCGTGGACACATCGGGCTATTGCGGTAAAGAGGATATCGACAAGGTATTGCCGTATACGGATTTGTTCCTTTATGATATCAAGCTGATGGACGACGGGCTGCATAAGGAATTTACCGGCAAGTCCAACGGCAGAATACTCGATAATTTTAATTATCTTGCTGAAAAAGTCAAAGATACGGGCGCTAAAATATGGATCAGAACGCCGATAATTCCCGGCGCTACGGACACAGTCGAAAATATAGAGGCGATAGCGAAGCTTATCTCGGGCAGAGCGGACAGGTGGGAGCTGTGCGCGTTTAATAATCTATGCAGGGATAAATATTCAAGGCTTAATATGAAATGGGAATTTTACGACAGTCCGCTTATGGAGAGAGAGCAAATGGATTTGCTGCTTCAGGCGGCAAAATCGTCAGGTATAGAAACATTCTGGACGGGAGCCGTAAAGCTCAATGAGGAGGTAGTATGAACAAGATATCCGCGGAAACTATGAAAGAATTTGAAAAGACTATTAAAGTAGGATTAGTCTCAACCGTAGACGATATAGGCGATCCGCATATAACCATTCTTTCGACGATTATGGCTAAAAGCGAAGACAAGATGATGTTCGGAGAATTCATTACCGGACTGAGCAAGGAATATATCAGGCAGAATAACAAATCCGGCTTTCTCATAATGAATTTACAGAAAGAATTCTGGACGGGTACGATGAAATGGACGCACTCTAAGACCGAAGGCGAAGATTATATAATGTATAATATGCAGCCTAAATACAGATATAATTCTTATTTCGGCATACATACCGTGCATTATCTGGACCTTGTCGATGTGTCCGAAAAGCGCGTTCTCAATATGAAAGATATCATTATAAACGCGCTGAAAGTACTGATAAGAAAATGCCGCGTTAAAGGGAATACGCAGGCGCTGAAGCCGTGGGCGTATAATCTTATGAAGAAGATTGACACGCTTACCTTTATAAGCTACATAAACCAAGAGGGATATCCCGTGATAATTCCGCAAATTCCCGCGCAGGCGTCCTCGCCCGATACAATAGTATTGTCCGACAAGCCTTACGCTGGTGAATTAAGTAAAATTAATAAGGGCGCGCGGGTCGCGGTATTCGGCTTGAATCTTCAAATGGAAAATGTGCTTGTAAAGGGCGTTTTCAGCGGCTTCGATAAAGGTATCGCGTCGGTTAAAATTGACAGGGTATATAACTCTATGCCCCCTAAGATGAATTACATTTATGACACAGTAAAATCTATATGATATAATATCTAAAGAGGATAAATTATGCGTTATAATACCGCGGGAGTAATATATTTTTCGGGTACGGGCTCGACGGAGTATGCCGCGAAAATACTTACGGATACACTCATTGATAAGGGCGTCGATACATATATAAAATCAATTTCTGACGGAGGGAAAATAGCGCCTGTCGATGTAATGGTTTTAATGTATCCCGTGCACGCGGGCGATGCGAGCGCTCTCGTTTATAAATTTATTAAAAAGCTCGATTCCGTGCCCGTGCCGCTTACAGACCTCGTTATTTTATCCGTTTCGGCGGGAGGCGAGGCGATATCGAATACCTCCTGCCGTTCAAAGGTAATCAGAAAATTATTAAAAAAGGGCTATAAGACGGTATACGAGGATATGCTGATAATGCCCAATAATTTCGTTACTCCGTATCCGGACGAATTGAACGCGCTGCTGATCAAAGCGCTAAGCGTTAAACTTGAAAATGTAACAAAGGATTTAATATCGGGAAAGAGTCTTAAGAAGACGCCGAGGCTTATTGACAGCGTATTAAGGACTTTATTAGAGCCGTTTAAGCTATTTGCCAATGTGTCGGGCAAAACGCTAAAAGCCGACTCTAAATGCACCGGCTGCGCTCTTTGCGCCGAAAATTGTCCTGCGGACAATATAATTATGAAAGACAACGCGCCGGTTTTCGGTTGGCGCTGCGCGCTGTGTATGAAATGCGTCTACAATTGCCCCGAGCAAGCGATAGGCGGCGCCATTGCTAACGCGATAAAGATAAAAGGCGGCTACGATATCAATAAAATGGCGTCTTATGCCGAAAGTATTCAATTCACATACGAGAATGTAAAGAAATACGCCTTTGATGAGGCCGCTATATATAAATATCTTATCAATTTATTAAATCAATAAATTTTCAGAATCTGTTTGCCGTCCATATAATGCCGGCATTTGACAAGTTTATCTGTTTTTATGGGTCTGCCGTGTGAGGTGATAATTAACCTCGCGTTATTTATCATATAATCCCAACTGTTATAAAGCGCCTCAAGGTCTTCGAGCACCAGGGGATGATACTTTACGGCAAGAAGGATGTTCATTGCCGTATCGCCCGCTATAAGGCGCCCGTCGGGAAGCATTATTCCGATTGAATCCGCGGTATGACCGGGCAGATTTACGATTTTGCCTTGCATACCGCTATCTAATATGAATTGTTCGCCGTTGAATAGCAGATATCTGTCGGGCAGTTCAATGGGCGGAAAACGCTTTTCTTTGTCTTTCTGCATAATACAGATTTTCTGCATTAACTTATATGACGCGCCGTGCGTATGCGGATTATGTCCGAGTTTCAGCCTTTTCGCTGCAATAGGATGCAGAATAACCGGCGCATCGGTAAATTCCGTCAATTCCTTGTAAAATCCGACATGGTCGTCATGGCAATGAGTGAGGAAAAGGAATTTAATATCCTCTTTCTTAAAGCCTTTTTTATTAAACTTCTTAATAAAAGAGGAGAAACCGCCCGGATAGCCGCTGTCGATTATTATTAATCCCTTATCTTGTTCAATGACAAAACAATTGACGATAAAGTTGCCGAGATTATGTATCTTAACCATAGAATGAGAGTATCACACGGCTTTTCTGTTGTCAATAACTGATTTAATAAGCGCGCCCTGAAGCAGAGCAACAAGCTCTTGACCGGATATTTTAACGCCGCTTACGCTGTTGAATATGATTAATCCCGCCAGAGTGTTTTTCAGGCTGTTAGCCCTTTTAGAAAACTCGCCGTTGTTTATTCCCTTTATGAGTATTACATTGATAATCCCCGCAAGGTTATTATATACGGTCTTGAAGATTTCCGAGACATTTTCTCTCACATGCATTTCGCGGACGACAATTTTCATAAAGACGCCGCGCTCCAGAAAGAATTCAAGTCTTTCGGACAAAATATCCGCGAGCAGATTGTAATACGGCGTTCTTCCGCGTAAATCGCGCCTTATGAGTTTGCCGATATTCTGCTTGGTCATATTGTTGAATTCATTAAGCATCTCATTAAGAATTTTATTAAATAAATTCTCTTTGGATATGAAGTATTTGAATATCGTCGCCTCCGACACGCCCGCTGCAACGGCTATTTCCTTTGTCCTCATCGCGTCATAGCCTTTATTTATTAAAAGTGACACGGTCTTTTCTTTGATTTTCTTTTCGGTAAAAAATCTTGACATAATATCCCTCCTATGAGTAAGCGCTCACCGATTATGATAAATAAAGACCGCCTGCGTTTGTTAAGCTAATTGATAAGTTTTTGAGAGTTTTTGGTTTTTATTGTAAAAGAGCCCGGCCTATATGCTATAATTTCTCTATGAAGTGCATATCAAGGTTAATTATTGTAGCGATAATTCTGTTCTCGCTTGTTAATGCCGGCGGCTGCGCGCGTATCGATGAGGATTTTTATTCTGAGTGGATGCGCTGTATTTCAGACGAGACTTTAATAATAGACACCGTAATACCCGGTAGCCATGACGCGGGCTCAAAGGGTTTGTTATTTTTTATGGACACGCAGGAAAGCACGATTTACGAGCAACTCAAGGCGGGAGTAAGGTACTTTGATATGCGGGCGAAATACAACACCGACGATAAGCTCGCGATGTACCACGGCGCGCAGACCGGAGCGCTTCTCAGCAATGTATTGGACGAGATTAGAACTTTTATCGACGCTTATCCGACCGAATTTCTGATACTCGACTTTCAGCATTTCGAGGGCAATAATTACTGTACGATAGATGAACAGCAAATCGATGTCGAGGCGATGATTAGCGCTAAATTAAATCCTTCGGAGTATGCTCTTAAAAAACCCGTTGATTTATCAAAGCTCACTATGAAAGATATAAGGGATAAAGGCGCAAGGTACATAATCGTCTGGGGAAGAGATAACGAAAGCGCGCTTAATAAAGATTACATATTCCCTCGCGAGGAATATCTGTGTTCGCCCTATAATAAACCCGAGCATCAGGAAGACTTCGAGAGGTTAAGAAATTACTTTCCCAATTATTACGCCTTAAATGACGGGACAAAGTTCTTCGTGCTGCAATGCCAGCCTACCAGCGGCAATATAAAGGCATTTAACGATACGCATCTTGGAGAAATGAACGCGTATGTAGCGTCCATTGCGGACGACGAAGAACTGCTTAATAAGACCAATATAATAATGCGCGATTTCATAGTGTCAAGCCCAGATGTCATAAGGACAATACTGCGCCTTAACCTTGATAAGAACACCATTGACAATAAGTATATCAAGACTTTCGAAATAAATCTTGATAATTAACAGCTTCCGCCGCTCTTGAAGGGAACGGCGTTTTTTTTATTTAATAATTTCAGCGGCGCTCTTAATGTAGTCTATATTGACGAGTTCGATTTGCCCTTTATCCGTAAGCTCGGCAATTTCGGGGTCAATAGGAATCCTGCCGAGCACGGGAATGTTAAGCCCGGAAGATATTTCGTCTATTTTGCTCTTGCCGTAGATATAATGCGTTCCTCCGCAATCGGGGCACTTGAAGTAGGACATATTCTCGATAATGCCGAGCACGGGAATATCCATTTGCTTGGTCATATTATACGCTTTTTTCACAATAAGGCTGACCAAGTCCTGCGGCGAGGTCGCGACTACTACGCCGTTTATCGGCAGGGATTGAAACAGCGTCAGCGGCACATCTCCCGTTCCCGGGGGCATATCGATAAAGAGATAATCCAATTCCTCCCACAGCACATCAGACCAGAATTGCTTAACGACTTTTCCTACAACTGGTCCGCGCCAAATAACCGGCGTATCTTCCGTGTCGAGCAGTAAATTAATCGACATTATCTTAATGCCCGAGCCGCTTATTTTAGGAAGAATCCCGAATTCCGTACTCTCCGCCTTATCTTTTATGCCGAACATCTTGGGAATTGACGGTCCCGTGATGTCCGCGTCCATTATGCCGGCTTTTAAGCCTTTGCCGTTGGCGAACAGCGCGAGCATCGCCGTAATCAGCGATTTGCCCACACCGCCTTTGCCGCTCATTATTCCGATAACATTTTTTATGTTATTGTTCTCGTTGTCTTTAGCTCTGAATTCTTCGGGTATGTTTCTCATATCAGTCCTCTTTATATTTATTACAGCAACAGCACAAATCCGCCTTGTCCGTTACTACCGTGCAATAGGTGTCTTGCTTTTTCCAGCACGGGCGGCTTGTGTTAATGCCGCGGCTGCTTTTATGCTTTCCTCCCTCGCAGCCTATTTTGTACCAGCATGGATACATCAAGAGAAGGTGCTTGACGGACGCGGTGTTAAAGCCCTTTTCATCAATCAAATACTTGATAAAGCTAAGCCTTAAAAGGTCGTTTCGCGAATATCTTCTCTGATATCCCGACCTGTCCGGTCTGATAAGACCGCACTTTTCCCATACTCTTAATGTCTCGGGATGTTCGCCGATTAATTCAGCTATTTCGCCGATAGGATAAAGCGCTTTATCGTCTTTGGTCATATTATCCTCTTTATATCGTATTTTTATAAATACTATAATTATATATGAAATAAATGTCAATAAATTTTTTGAAGTTTAGGCTATTTGACATAAAAATGCTTAATTATAATAATAACGCTAAATTATTGTAATCGGCGTAAATTATGATATAATAATAAAAAACGGAGGATAATATGGACCCGGTTATTATTGTATTATTGGTTTTGGGCGGATTGGCATTAATATTTTTCCTTTGGGCAATAGGTCAGAGAAACAGCTTTGTCACTATGGTAAACACCGTAGACGAGGGTTTTGCGACAATAGATGTATATCTTAAGAAAAGATATGATTTAATACCCAATTTGCTTGAGACCGTAAAAGGCTATATGAAGCACGAGAAAAGCACCTTCGAGAGCATAGTTAAAGCGCGCTCGGCGGCTATGAACGCTTCTCCCGAGAACAAGGCAGAGGCGGAGAATAATCTGTCTGGGACATTAAAAACGCTTTTCGCGCTCGCCGAGAATTATCCCGAACTTAAAGCTAACACGCAATTTGGCGAACTTCAGGACGAATTAAGCAAAATCGAAACGGAGATATCTCAGGCGAGAAAATATTACAACGCGGTCGTAAAGAATTACAATACCAAGATACAGCTCTTTCCGGGAAATATCGTTGCCAATATGATGAAGCTTAAGAAAAGGCCTTATTTCGAGCTTGACAGCGAAGTCGAGAGAAAGAATGTCAAGATATCTTTCGAGTAAGATTATATTTATATATGGATATTAAGAAGTTATTCCGACTCTTTTTTGCTTTTGTCCCAATATTGCTGTATATGATCTTCTCGATTTCTAATTCGGGAGGCGGCGGTAATGATTACAATTATGCCTTTGACGAGACGGATGTATATGTAATCAGTAATTATGTCGTCGATGTAGAGGTGACGGACAAGCGCCTTGCGCATATAACGGAAACCATAGATGTGGATTTTTATAAGGCAAGGGCGGCAATTATACGGAATATCCCCGTAAGCGGCGGAATCGAAATCAGGGACATTACGGTCAAAGACCGTGTCTTTTCGGTAGAAAAATATGATAATTTTCTTCTCGTAGACCTTGAAGCGGATAACTTTCAGTCCAGCCTGAACAGCAGGCGGTATGTGATATCTTATATTCTGGATTATTCTAAGGCGTTCAATCATAATTTCAAGGCGCCGAATACAATTCCTCTTAATGTAATCGGCACGGGTTGGACGGTGCAGATTCTCAATGCCGAAATTAACTTAACGCTTCCCGACACGCCGCTGGATTCTTATTATTATGTAGGGAGAGAGGGCGAGAAAGGCGGCAGAAACAGGTTAAATGTCCTTTCGAATGAAAATTCGGTTACTATAACAACCAAGGATACGCTGAATCCGTACGAGGGTATCACGGTAGGCTATGATATGCCTGAGGGAACGATGAAGTCTTATATCGATCCGTATCTTGTAATAAAAATCCTCGGCGTCGCCGCGTATATTGTTATCGTTTATCTGATATTCAGTTTCTTCGGTAAGGAAAGAGACATAACGCCCGTGATGAATTTCAAAGCGCCCGAGGGAATGAATCCCGCTACCGTAGGCTATCTTATTGACAGCAACATCAGTACGCAGGATATGACCTCGTTGATATATTACTGGGCGTCCGATAAGCACCTTATCATAAAGGATATGAATGACGGGAAAAATATCGAATTGGTAAAAATCTCCGACCTTGACGATAGCCATAAAGACTATGAGCATAAGATGTTCAACGAATTGTTTAATAAAGGCAACAGCGTAAAAATCAATTCGCTTAAAGAGAAGTATTATCTAACGCTTAATTCAGCGAGAAATATGTTAAAAAGAGATTACGCGGGACTGTTATACGAAACTAGAAATTTAATTATTTGCGTTGCCGTGCTGCTGGTTAATATAATAGCCGTGACGGTTTATGCGCTTTATGCAAGCATGGCGGTAAGCAAAGTCTATATGAATTTCGGCGGATTATTAACCGCGTTGATTGCGTCATTGGTTATCATGGCGGGCGCCACTGCTTTGATAAGGTACGAGCCTAAAATTCTCGAGAAAAAGAACAAATATTATATGTTGTATTTTTCGGTCGTGACATTGGCGGCTATGATAATGTTCTTTGTCCTTAAGGGAAGATTTTTGCCCTTTACCGATAATGTTCTTCTGACGATAGGCTTCGCCGTTTCCTTGGCTATCACTCCGTTTATTCAATTAAGGTCGGATTATTATAACGATAAATTAAATCAGCTAATAGGCTTTAAGAATTTCATCTTGAACGCCGAAAAAGACAGATTAGAACTGCTGTTAAAGGATAACCCCGAATATTATTACGATATCCTGCCTTATGCGAATGTTCTCGGCGTATCCGACATCTGGATGAATAAATTCAAATCCCTTGCATTAGAGCCGCCTTCATGGTATTACACCAACAGACCTTTCAGATTCTATGTGTTTTACAACTCTTTCAGAAGGTCGGTAAATTCCATTAGCACGGCGCTTTCTTCCACTCCCGCTCCCAAAGGCTCGGGCGGCAAAGGTTTCGGCGGCGGAGGCGGTTTCGGCGGAGGTTTTTCTGGCGGCGGCTTCGGCGGGGGCGGCGGCTTTTCAAGATAATCAGTTTGCCGGCATAATCCTGCCGGCAAATCTTTCGGATCCGTTGTGAAATTTTTACCGATAATCGCTTGAAACTTTTGGTATGAATAAAGGTCTCCATAAAGATACAATAAAGATTATTAATAATAAATTAATCATTAATTTATTATTTTTTTACACATCCCTCTTGATTTTTGAATAGGATGTGATACAATTATAGTACACCCGAGCGGGTAACAGCAGGCTTAACCTGATATGAATCCGCTTGCGAGGAAGTGATGTTGAGATTTAAGAGTGTTTTCTGTAATGGAAAAGGCGCTGTTCTTCTGGTAGTATTATTCATATTAATACTGCTAGTGGGACTCGCCTTTGCGTTTACAATGGTCGCTCTTAACACATATCAATCATCGCAGACCGAGGTAGAGAGGCAGCAGGCGGCATACGAAGCGGAGTCCGTGGCGAATGTCATATACGAGGAGATATTCTATATAGACGATGATCTGTCCGAGGGCGAGAAAAAGAGTAAAAAGTCTTTTGTATCTAATATAGTGAACCAATTAAATACGGCGGGGCCGGGCGGAATGTTGAGGGGCACGCTCGAAAGCGAGAGAATTCCCAATTATACGGCAGAATTTCAGGCGTACTATCCGAGCACGGACAAGAGCACGATATACATTACATACACGGTAGTGATAGGCGAATCCGCGAGCACGGTTACGACGGTATTAAGGGGCACGCCTCTTGAGCTCGACGAGGTGCTTGACGATTACAATATCTATATAACATCCCCGAGCGGCTCATATTCGTTCCAGAATATGAACGCGGACAGCGGCGGAATGAGGCTTTATATATCCGCGGACGACATAGGTCATACATTCAACAGGAATACCTCTGAAGCGTTCCCGGCAAATGACGGCGAGGGAACGACCCAGGTAACGATATCGGGCGACCTCGATATGACGGGCGGCATATATAACGCGTTGCTTACGGCGTACGGCAGCCTTAACCTTAATACGGTCAGGGTCAACAGCAGCGCGTATATAAGGGATAACCTGACGATGAGCAGTTCGTCGTATGTTCAGGGTAATGTCACGGCATACGGCAATGTTACGGTAAACGGACCCGGTAAAACGACGAGCGTAATCGGGGGCGGCGTGATAACTACCGGTCAGGTTTCGATTAACAGCGCGACAATAGGCTACAGCGGCAGTTATTCGGTAACGACCAAGTCCAATGTATTAGTAAATAATTCCGTCTTGAATAACGGAATCAACACATACGGCGACCTTGTAGAGGTAGAGAGCAGCACGGTAAAGGGCACGATAAGAGCGAACGGCGATATAGAAATCACTAACAGTACGGTAAACGGCTCCATACACTGCAAAGGCAATCTTAAATTAATAAATTCCACTGTAGGCGGCTCGGTTAACGCGGACGGCAATGTAGAAATGACCGGTTCGACGATAAACGGCACGCTTAACACATTAGAAAACCTTGAGATAAAGGTAACATCTTCAACAAGTCCCTCTAATGTGCTTGGCGATTGCATAATCGAGGGCAGCCTTAAAATGGCGACATTATCTTCGGGCTATTATCATACATTCGGCTCAAGTTCGAGCAATGTGCTATCCGTAAAACAGCCTACGGCGAAATGGGATCGCGACGAAGACGCGTTGATACTTTTATGCGTCAATGTCAAGGGCAAAGTAAAGACGCCGTACAAGACGGTATTTCAGCAAGACGGCACCGTCGATTCGGGCTCGAAATCCATAATCGACACGTTATATGTGCATCACGATTACAGAAGGCTTGCCGGATATTCGGACAGCTTAGGCGCATATATAAGGTTATTCGGCAGCGAGATAAAGAATTTATACCTTGTCAATGCTTCGGGTACGGCGAGATTGACATATCTGCATAACGGCACAATAACGAATATGTACGGCTCCAGCCTGTACCTTAACGCGATTACGCAACCCGCGGGCGGTAAATATGAAGGCACATATATATACTTTTACAGTTCGGCGAATAAAATAAGCGGCAACATATACAGCACGGGAACGGTTAGAATCAGAGGTAACACACATTTTTATGCCGGCTCCAAAGTATATACGCCTACAAGGCTTGACATAGACGCGGATACGACATATACAAGACAGGGGACATTCTATGTCAGCGGCCAAATCGGATATTATGATGCAAGCGGCGGATATCATATCGGCGAGCTTTACGGTCCCGTCGGCAATTTAATTGTCTCCGCGGGAACTAATTTTTCTTTGATTCATCCGCATGCCGAGGTAAACGGTAATCTCAAATCCCAGAGCACCGGCGCGCTTACAATAAACGGCACGGTAAGCGGAGATGTGATGACCAAGGGCGCAATAACCGTAAACGGAAGCGTTCTGGGTAATCTTAATACGACATCGACGGTAACGGTGAACAGCGGCGCGACGGTGGGAAGCAGCGGCAAGCAATTATATGCCGGAGCGGGACTTACGGATAACGGCGGCGCTACAATCAATGCGAACATCTACAACAACAGCTCCGCGCAACTAACGGTCAGAAGTCAGGCAGGCGGATATATATACACGCTCGGAAACATTACGGTCGAGAGTTTAGGCGTAGCGGTAGGCGGATATATAAAGGCGAACGGCACCGGCACATCGTATATCAGAAGGTCTGTAAACGGCTCAATCCAGGTAGGCGGCACGCTAGATATGTATGAAAGCGCGTATACCAAGACCGTGAGCGGCAATGTCAGAGCGGTAATGGCGAATTTCTGGAATACAACGGTAACGGGAAATGTTCAGGTTACGGGAAGCGGCACTATGAATCTGGAAGGTTCGCATATCAGAGGCTCGGCGTATACGAGCTCGTCATCGGGGAATATACGGCTCGGCGGCAATTGCACAATAGGTCAAAGCATATCGGGCGCAAATGTAATATACTGCGCCGGGCAATTGAATTTCTCGGCGGGCAATATAGCTTACGGCAATGTGTATTGCGGCAATTTCTACTCAAGCGGCACGCTTGAGGGCAGCAAGAACACGATAACGGGCAACCTGTACGCCAATACAAGCGTTAATATCAATCATACCTCGACTACGGATAATTGGGGCGCGAGCTCGTATAATGGGATATACTGCAACGGCAGCGTTACGATATACGACGCCGTGACAAATAACGGCACCGCGACATATGTGAGAGGCGTCGGAACGATAAATATCACTAACTACACGGTATCGGGCGAGGTATACGGTCCGGCGAATATCACATTAAACAACACGCCCTCGGGCAAGGTCGCTACAAGGGACGGCTCGGGCAGCGCAAGCCATTGGGTGAACCTGCAGGGCAACAGTCCTGTATCGGGCGATGTATGGAGCAGCAGTAACTTCACCCAGAGCTCGGGCTCCAAGATAGGCGGGAGACTGAGAGTAGACAACGCTTCGGGTATAACGATACAGATAAACGCGGCGATACTCGGGAATGTATTCCTGCAACACAGCGCGCTTGTAAATGTCGCGTCTAATCTTTCGTACAGCGCGTCTCAACCTTACGCGGTCGGCGGTATACTGTACGCGACCTCGGGAGTTACGGTAGGCAACAACTCCAGGATAGGCGGCGCGGTCAGCTGTTACAGCGGCAATATATCCATAGGCTCGAATTCCGCGGTAGGCGGCGACATTGTCACGGATATGACTTACGGCGGCAGCGTAACGCTTGGCTCTAACTCGCCCGTAGGCGGAAGCATAGGCGTCAGGATGAATGTAACCACAGGCTCGGGGTCTACGGTTGCTGGGAATGTGTATTCCAAATCGGGCGCAATTAACCTCAATGCGAATGTGTCGGGCAGCGTGTACGCGCCGAATTCGTTTACGACGGCTGACAATGTGACGATAGGCGGCAACTTAAAGACGGATAGTACGGGACTGATTACGATAAGGGGGTCGGTATACGGCAATGTATACGCTAACGGACCTTTGACGATTTCAGCGGCGTCCGGCTCGGGCGGCGCGAGGAGAATTGGCACGAGCGGCATTACTAATTCGATAAGGTGCAACGGCGCGTTAACGGTTGATTACAGATATAATCTGTATTGCAATATTAATAATACGACCGGAAACATCACAATAGGGAGTTCGTCATACAACGCCAACACCGTTCAGGGCAGCATCGAATGCCCGAACGGAACATTGACCGTATACGGCTCGGTAACGGGTACGGTAAGGACTTGGAATCAGACCATGGTAACGGGCAATATCGGCGGCAATCTCTATGTATTCAGCGATGGTACCAAGACGGTCGAGGCTATGGGTACGGTCAGCGGCAACGCTTATGTAAAAGGTGTTTTCCATCAATACGGAACAATCGGCGGCTCAATGAAATTGGACGGCGGATATGTACCGCATAATATCTATACATTTAATGGAGGTCTTGCTCTAAGTGGAGACCTGACTCTGGACTTTACTAACCATTACGGTCAGCTGGGTACTAACGGTTACGATATTAATGTAACGGGCACCTTAACCATACTCGTCAACAGTTCCTATTATGTAAATGTATACGGAAGAGTTATTTGTAATAGATTAAGAGTTAATTATACGGGCTCGGATACGGTAATAATGAATTACTCGACGATACAAGGGTGGACTGGCAGAGGCAGAGAGACGGTAAGATTTTACAACGATGTGCATGTAACTGAGAACGCGTATGTGCTCGGCGCGACTTTCTACGGTCAGACCTCTAACGGCACCGGCTCTTCGGTATATGTGGGTAGACACCTTGCCGCAAGGGATTGTAATTTCTACGCAAGAGGCTGGACTTCGGTTAGCAATATCGCGACAAGCACATCTTACGGCTCGCTTTCCGTAGGTTACAAGGTAACTACTACAACTGGCGCTTCCGCGGGCGACAACGGCTCGTTCGTAGCTCAAGGCTGCTCTGTATACAGCAGGACACAGATAAAGGGCAATGTATATCTGTTGCAATGCACGACGGCAGGCTCCGAGACAAATAACGCGACGCATAAGATATGCCATTATATAGGCGGCAATCTGAAGCTGGACGGGACGACCATGCAGTCCAAAGACGCGGCAAGCGATGATTATCCCGACTGGGAAACGCTGACAATAGTAAACGGCAATTGCACGCTTGTAAATTCATCCAATATCGGCGAAGGCGGCTGGCTGGACAGAGGCCCGAATAACGCCTCGTACGAAGGGTTATTCGTTCAGGGCAATTTATCGCTGAGCAGTAACAGCAGAATACATCTCGACACCAAGATTGTAGGCTCAACGGGCGGAGGCGGCACTATACAGGTCGCGAACTCCTGGTACAGATTCTTATGCGGCACCAAGTATTGGGCGGGACACTATTCGGGTTCAGAGTCGGGAATTACCGTTAATGTATATAACAGACCCGAACATAATGACGACTCCGGAGTATACGAGCCTGACGCTACCACATTGGCAGGCAAGACCTGGTGCGGCCAGATGACGGGATCGGCGGGCGCGGGCTGCGGTAACGGGCCTTTAACGCCGTCTGCAACAGGAATTAGCTCGCAATCAGGCTCGGCACCGACAATTTATTCTGTATCTGTAACGGCGCCCACATATGTAAACGGCACGCATACGACAGCTTCAGCGGCGGGAGCCCCGAGTATATCCGCTACATCGGTGTCTTCGATAAGCGCTCCCGGTCAAGCGACGATTTCTCCCGAATCCGAGGCATATTCGAGAACCTCCGCTTCATCGTATATCGAAACGCCTCATAACGCAACATCCGCATCGGCTGTCAGCACGGTAACCATATCGTTCAGCAGCGCAAAGAAGCCCGCGGACGCGTACAGGTGGAAGAATCCGCTTGATTTGTGGCCGGAATTAAATACTACCGCGACTGTAACCAAGCACAGTGAATCTAAAGTAACACACACAGCCTGGATATGGACTTGTTATAGCAGCGGCGTAATGTCGGGAAGCGAATGGGGCACTAAGATTGAGACGGGGTCTAACTGGGCAGGTATCGCGGACGAAGTGCATTTGAGATTTGAGACGGGCGATCAGGATCTGCATATCGTAATGCCGCAGAATTATATGTTTAATACCTGGGGTGACGACGATAACACGATAGAGGTCAGAGGCAGCGGCAGAGTGTTCATATATATGATGGGCAACAACGGCATATATATGGACGACGGCGAGCATTTAGGCACGCCTAATTACGAATCAACGGGCCCCAGACTTTTCTTTATCGGAATCGGCGGCAATAACAATATGGTCCTAAGAAGAGTGCATTGCCGTATGACGGTGTATATGCCTCACGGAAGAACGGCTCCCGAAAGACAAGGCATTAACGGAATAACATTCAAAACGGATAAGGTCAACGAGCAGGATATGTGCGGCATAGTGGTCGCGGATAATGTAAGGTACGAGCAAGAGGACGGTAAAGGTCAGTACTTGTTCAGAAAAGCGGGATTGCCTTCGACAATTCACAATTTCAACGGCGCGTCCAGAACCCTTAACTATTTCCTTGAAGCGCCCGAGACGACAAACGCGAATTTCGACTGGACCTTGGACGGCACTATATATAATTAATTCCGCTGTCCGTAAGGACAGAGTAAGTAATCGCCGCTCTAACGGTGTCTTTTCCGCGCTAACTGAGTCAAAATAACCCCGATGCTTCGTCGCAACGCGGCTTCTTTTACGAGAGATTAGGCTAACACCTAATCTCTTATTATTAGCCGATTGCTCCTCTTCCCTCGCGTTTACCGCTCTCTGCTTGATATGTCCGTTATTCCGTGCCCGTTGCCAAGCATTCGCTCCTTAAAGCGCTTCGGGGTTATTTTCTATTGCCCGTCTTTGCCTAATCGCCTTTTTCCTTGTTCTCATCGAAAAATCCGCTCGTTATAGCTGCTTTATAGTTTCAAATAGATTTGTTATCGTAATGGCTTGATTATATATATTAATTATTAAGGAGCTTAAGGAGCTAAATTATTCCGCTGTCCTGACGACGGCGGAATTATAATAAAGTGTGTTCCATTTATATAAAAAATAGTGTATAATATAATTTAACCATTAAATTCAGGAGCAAGGTATGAAAAAAGACAAGGTTTACATAGGATCAGCAATATTAATAGCTGTACTGCTAGTAGTTATTATCTTATCCGCCGTAATCTTTGAGCTTACCAAGACGACTTCCGTTATGTTAAACGCAGAGGGTCTCACGCTTGATAATGTAAGAATCAGGAACGGCAAGTTGCTTGAAGAACTGCCCGTGCCTGAGAGGGAGGGTTATACATTTATCGGCTGGTTTTCCGATCCTGAATACCGTACGCCTTTTACGGCTTCTTCCGTAACCGAAGACGGAGGCTCCGTTAATATTTACGCCAAATGGGCTATTCAAAGCTACGAAATAGTATTTGACGCCCGCGGCGGCGATGAAATAGACAGCGTAACGGTCGAATATGATTCCTTGCTTAATAAGCCCGAAGATCCCGTAAGGACGGGATATAGCTTCCGCGGCTGGTACTTGGATGAAAATTTCCGGACTGAGTATAATTTCTTGAGAAGAGTCAAGAACGCGTTTACGCTGTACGCTAAATGGGATATTAAGACTTTTACGATTACTTTTAACACTAATTGCGAAGCTGATATTGAAGATGTCATAGCGGAATACAATAATCCGCTTTCTCAGCCCGTCAATCCTGATAATGAGGGATATAAGCTCGTCGGCTGGTATCTTGATCCCGAATTTGCTGAAATTTATGATTTCACTAATTCCCGCGTCACTTCGGATATGACGCTGTATGCCAAATGGAAGCCCTTAAAGACCAATATCACTCTGGACTATGTCGTGGGAACGCAAATCGTGCAGGCGGACACCGACGACAAGCTTGAAATTCCCGACGCGCCCGTAAGATACGGATATACTTTTAACGGCTGGTATACCGATTTCGAATATCAGGAAATTTATGATTTTGATAAACCCGTAACCCAAGAATTCACTCTGTACGGCAAATGGGATATAAATACATACCGTGTAACCTTTAACGACGGCGCCGACATATCTTATGCGGATACGGATTATAATACGACTATATCTGCGCCCGAGTCTCCCGAAAAGACGGGTTATACATTCGTCGGCTGGCTCTTAGACGGAACGCTTTACGATTTTACCACGCCTATAATCGAGGAAATTACTCTGAACGCGCTGTGGATAAATAAAGTTTACACGATTACATTCGATGCGGGCGAAGGCAGTACGGATACAGTCTCGATTGAGGTCGAATACGATAAGCCGATAGGCGAAATGCCCATTCCGACGCGCTTGCATCATGATTTTGTAAATTGGTATACAAAACCGCTTGGCGGGGGAGTAGCGTTAGATTCCGACAGCGTATACCAGATCGCGGAAGATATTACGCTTTACGCGAAATACAAATACACGCATTACTCGATATCCTTCGATACGGACGGCGGCAGCGAAATTGCCCCCATAAGCGCCGAGTATCTGTCTCCCGTATCTCCCGACGATATTCCCGCAGATCCTGAGAAGAGGGGACATACATTCATTGATTGGTATATTGATGATGAATTTAGCGAAATTTACGATTTTAATACGCCTCTTACAGGCAATATAACTTTATACGCTAAATATAGCGTTAACGACTACACCGTATACTTTTACACTGACGGCGGGAATTTAATAGACCCCGTTGTAACCAAATACTGGACTACGATTGACGAGCCCGAAGCTCCCGAAAAAATAGGCGCTACTTTCTCGCATTGGGAATATATGGGCGAGGAAGTGGATTTTGTAACATTCCTAATACTCGACGATACAGAGTTAATCGCAATATGGGATTTAATACCGTATGAATTATTCCTTGACGCTATAGACGGCGAAGTAAATCCCAGTAAGGTAACGGCATATTACAATCTGCCCATAGGCGAATTACCGATGCCTGAGAAGACGGGCTATACCTTCATTGAATGGAACAGCGCGCCCGACGGCAGCGGAGATACATACGACGCGGAAACGCTGTTCGAGTTTACGGATGAATATACAATTTACGCTATCTGGGAGATAAATATTTACGAGGTGGTATTTAACAGTAACGGCGGCGACGGTGTCGCTTCCCAAAATATTGAGTATAACAGCCTTGTCGCTCGTCCAGACAATCCGACAAAGACCGGCTATACATTCTATTGCTGGTGTTATGACGAATCGCTTACCGAAGAAGTGGATTTCGACGCGCCCGTAGAAGGGGATATGACTTTATACGCTAGATGGACTCCGAACGAATATACCTTGACTTTCGACCCTAAAGGCGGCATTTTCGAAGGTGAAGACGACAGCAAGGAGGTATTCTATGATAACGCTGTCGGCGGACTTCCTACGCCGAATAAGCCGGGATATGACTTCCTCGGCTGGAGCAGGGATATTTCCGGTCAGGAGCCGGACATTAATGAGAATACCGAATATTGGGCAGCCGACGACTGTACGGTTTACGCCGTATGGATACCTATCGATTACGATATTATATATGTGCTTAACGGCGGCGAAAACGATCCCGATAACCCTACGCAATACAATACAGAGATGACGGTTGTTATTCAGAATCCTTCAAGGCGCGGCTATGAATTTATGGGCTGGTACATGGATAGCGGTTTTAATATGATACTGCTGTCTTCTACAATCATTCCCGGCTCTGTTGAAGATCATACTCTCTACGCCAGATGGGAAATTATCGAATATACGATCACATATATACTTGACGGCGGCGATAAAGGAGATAATCCCGACGGATATACGATAGAGGACGACGATATCGTTCTTAATGACGCGTCCAAGAGCGGATATAGATTCACGGGCTGGTATATAGATGCGGAATTCACTCAGTCCCTAACGGTTATAGATACATACGAAGTAAAAGATATTACTTTGTACGCGGAATACGAAATAATCACCTATGCTATAACCTACGAGCTTGACGGCGGCGAAAACAATCCCGATAACCCCGATACTTATACGGTTGAAGATGAGGATTTCACTCTTAAAAACGCGACAAAAACGGGTTACACTTTTATCGGCTGGTCAGATGACGAAGGCAACGAATACGATGTATTCGATACCGCTCTCGCAGAGGATATTACCTTATACGCAGTATTTAACGCCGATAATTATACTATGCATTTCAACGGCAACGGCGGAGTAGCCGAATCAGAAGAAAAAACCGTCACATACGACAGCGAAGTAGGCGAATTGCCCGAAGCTACAAGGGAGCATTACGAGTTCTTGTGCTGGAATACCAAAAAAGACGGATCGGGAACGACTTATACCCAAACGATAATTTATAAAAATGATGAGGATATCATAGTATACGCCCAATGGCTGCCGATAGAATACACAATAAGCTACGAATTGAACGGCGGCGAAAGCCCTGTGCCCGATAATCCCGCAATGTATACGGTAGAGACGGATACTATAATATTAAAAAACCCGATTAGGACGGGTTATGATTTCGGCGGCTGGTATGATAATGCGGAATTTACGGGAGCGGCGATTGCAAATATTACCAAAGGCTCTTTCGGCGAAAAAATGCTGTACGCCCAATGGCTGCCGATAGAATACACAATAAGCTATGAATTAAACGGCGGCGAAAGCCCTGTGACCGAAAATCCCGCTACATATACGATAGAGACCGATACGATCATAATAAATGATCCCGCCAAGACGGGTTATGAATTCAGCGGCTGGTATCAAAATGCCGAATTTACGGGCTCGGCGGTAACTCAAATAGTAAAGGGCACTTACGGCAATATAACGCTGTACGCTAAATGGATGCCGATTGTATACAGCTTAACCTATGAATTAAACGATGGCGAAAACAATCCCGATAATCCCGCTACATATACGATAGAGACCGATACGATCATATTAAACGATCCCGCCAAGACGGGTTATGATTTCAACGGCTGGTATCAAAATGCCGAATTTACGGGCTCGACGGTAACTCAAATAGTAAAGGGTACATACGACAATATAACGCTATACGCTAAATGGATGCCGATTGTATACAGCTTAACCTATGAATTAAACGATGGCGAAAACAATCCCGATAATCCCGCTACATATACGATAGAGACCGATACGATCATATTAAACGATCCCGCCAAGACGGGTTATGATTTCAGTGGCTGGTATCAAAATGCCGAATTTACGGGCTCGGCGGTAACTCAAATAGTAAAGGGTACATACGGCAATATAACGCTATACGCTAAATGGACTGCCAATAAATACAAGCTGTATCTTGACGCTAACGGCGGAGACGAACTTGACCCCGGTTATATCGAGGTAACATACGATTCTGAGATAGGCGCGTTGCCCGCGGTAACAAGGACTGGATATGATTTCGTCAAATGGAATACCGAATCCGACGGCAGCGGCGCCGATTACGACGCTTTAACGGTCTATACAACCGACGGCGATTATACTGTATATGCGCAATGGAATCCGATTGCGTATGATCTGACTTATATATTAAACGACGGCGAAAACGATCCCGATAATCCCGCTACATTTACGATAGAGACCGATACGATCATATTAAACGATCCCGCCAAGACGGGTTATGATTTCAGTGGCTGGTATCAAAATGCCGAATTTACGGGCTCGGCGGTAACTCAAATAGTAAAGGGTACATACGGCAATATAACGCTATACGCTAAATGGACTGCCAATAAATACAAGCTGTATCTTGACGCTAACGGCGGAGACGAACTTGACCCCGGTTATATCGAGGTAACATACGATTCTGAGATAGGCGCGTTGCCCGCGGTAACAAGGACTGGATATGATTTCGTCAAATGGAATACCGAATCCGACGGCAGCGGCGCCGATTACGACGCTTTAACGGTCTATACAACCGACGGCGATTATACTGTATACGCGCAATGGGCTGCGATGTCTTTCACTATAAGTTATGACTCGCAGGGCGGCTCGGCGTTATTAAGCAAAACCGTATATTATGAGCAAGCCGTAGGCGTCTTGGATACGCCTGAATACGGGGGCTTTACTTTCCTCGGTTGGTATAGCGAGCAGGGCGGTAACGGCGACGAATACACCTCTGGCACCGAATTTGCGGAGCTTACGGATATTACGCTTTACGCATACTGGGACGGCACGGAGAATCTTGACTATACCTTGATTAACGATTCCGAATATGAAGTGTCCAAGGGCGAAAGCGATGTGACGGGAAGTATTTATATTCCCGCTTACCATAACCGAAAGCCCGTTACCCGGGTTGCGGACAACGCATTCAGGTATTGCACGGATCTTGATAATGTGATATTCCAAGCGGGCTCTCAAATCAGAGAAATAGGCGAATCAGCGTTCAGAAATTGTCTGTCCTTTGTAATTATCACTCTGCCCGATAGCGTGGAGAGTATAGGCAGATACGCGTTTAAGGGATGCTCGTTAATGTCTTTCATAGCGCCGGCAAGTCTTACGGAAATTGAAGAGGGCGCTTTCGAAAACTGCGGCAATTTAACTATGATAATCTTAAATAGCGACTTAGAATATATAGGCATAGCGGCGTTTGCGAATAGCAGTCTCATTACCGTTATTATTCCGTCTTCCCTAATCATGATTGACCATGAGGCGTTTTACGGCTGCGAGGCACTCACCAGCGTAGGTTTCAGCTCGCTAACGCCGTGCGAATTGGGCGAAATGGTATTCGATATTACTTCGGAAGTAAAGTTGATGGTACCCGAGTCTCAATTAACCGCTTATCAGCAAGCATGGCAATATTATCTGGACATAATAATACCTAATTAATAAAACCTAATAAGACCGCACTACTAATAAAAAGTCCGGATTTTTCCGGACTTTCGTTATTTCTTCTTGTTTTTTGCGTCTTGTTTTCTTTCTTGCTTCTGCTTTTCTTTCTTAACCTCTGCCATATTGATAACCTCCTTAGCAAATTATTGACCTATTCAAATTTTTTATTCTTATACCGATTAATCACTGCAGCGCGTTTTGCGTTCTTGCTGCCTCGAGACTTCTTGTTAAGGCGTCCATAAGGTCTATCGCGATATTTAACTTCTTGTCTTCGGTCTTGACGATCTCTTCGCCTTTTATTTTCATATCTATTGCCTGAAGCAGCCTTTCGCGGTAGCTGTCGGTATATTTTTCGGGCTCGAACGGCGCCGTCATGCTGCCGATGATTTGCTTGGCGAGCTTTAATTCCTTGTCGTCAAGATTTATGTTTATCTCCTTGGCCTGGGATTTCTTTATTTCGTAATGAAAGAATAGCGTGTTTAATACCATTTCCTTATTGATTACCCTTAACGCAACGAGGTTTTCCTTTTCGCCGAATACGGCTTTGGCAATGCCGACTTTGTTTTCTTCGCTCATAGCTTTTTTCAGAAGTTCGAACGCCTTTTCCGCGCCTTGAGGTATGACATAATAAGCCCTTTCGTAATAAATCGGGTCAATCTCGGATAAGTTGACAAATTGCTCTATCATTATGCTTTTGTTCTTTTCGGTCTTTAATTTCTCAAAATCCTCGTCGGAAAAAATCACATATTTGTCTTTTTCGTATTCGTAGCCTTTGACGATATCGCTCTGCCTGACATCTTTACAACCCTCGCAGGTTTTTAAGTATCTTATCCTCTTGAGCGTATCCTTATGCAATTGATTAAAACTTACGCGCTCTTCCTGCGCGGCTATTTGTAACGATATCGGAATGTATATCAATCCGAAAGATATCGAGCCTTTCCAATTAGCCATAATTTCACCCCGATTATTATGTGTTAATTGACGCTGTTTATTTGACTTAATATAAAATCAAGAATACAATGGACTCGGTATCATGGAGCGTTATTTACTTGAGCTTGCAATAATACTTATATGCACTAAAGCGTTAGGATTACTTATGAGAAGAATCGGCATGCCGCAGGTCGTCGGGGCTCTGATGGCAGGGCTCATAATCGGACCGCTATTGCTTAATTTTGTCCGGCCTTCGCAAGTGCTTACCATTATAGCAGAGATAGGCGTTATAATGATAATTTTCAGCGCAGGCGTCGAGACGGATCTAGTAAAGATACGCGAAACGGGCATTGCCGCAATACTCATAGCATTGGGCGGCGTAGCAGTGCCGCTTGTCGGAGGCTTTTTGATATCTGCGGCGTTTCACGGCGGCTTTGACTTCGATAAAACCGCGCTGATGAAGAATATTTTTATCGGCGTAATTCTTACCGCCACAAGCATTTCGATTTCAGTCGAGACATTAAAGGAAATGGGTTACTTGAAGTCTAAGGTGGGGACTATCATTCTCTCCGCCGCAATTATGGACGACATAATAGGCATTATCCTGCTTAGCGTGGCGCTCGGATTTAATAAGACGGGCACAGACCCCGCGCTTACGGTGTATAAGACCGCGGCGTTCTTTATGCTGTCGATAGGCGTGGGAATTTGGTTGCATTATCTATTCAGGTATTTATCCAAGAAATACCCGCGCCACAGGCGCATACCGATATTCGCGCTCGCCATATGCCTTTTATACGCGTATGCCGCGGAGAGGTTTTTCGGCGTCGCGGACATTACGGGCGCGTATATAGCGGGAATAATCTTTTCGGGAATAAGCGTTTCGGAGTACATAGACAAGAAAATCGATGTCAATACCTATATGTTCTTTGCGCCCGTATTTTTTGCTTATATAGGCATTAAGGCGTCGCTAGACGGCTTTAACGCGAATCTGATCTGGTTCGCCGCGGCATTCGTAGCGTGCGGAATATCAACAAAATTTGTCGGAAGTTTTACAATGTCAAAAGTTGTTAAACTTGACAACAGGGAAGCGCTTGTTATCGGCGTAGGTATGATTGCGAGAGGGGAAGTCGCGTTGGTAGTTATGCAAAAAGGCGTCAACAGCGGTATTTTAGAGCCCGCTTATCTTGCGGTAGTCGTCCTGCTCGTTATCGTCTCGTCGCTTCTTGCGCCCGTTTTGCTGAGGTTATGCTTCAATAAGGCGCCGAAATCAAAAGTATGGACTTAAATACTAATGTAGTGTATAATGAATGCGGGTGCTTAAAATGATATCGATTAAAAATTTTTTTAAGAAATACATAAATTCGGACAGATACGCGGTAAAGAACTTAAACATCGAAATATCCCCCGGAGAACTCTTCGGATTCTTGGGGTTAAACGGCGCGGGCAAATCCACGACTATCAAATGCCTTACGGGAATATACCCTTTCGACAGCGGCTCTATAACGGTATGCGGCTACGATATCGTGACCGAAAGCATCAAAGCCAAGATGAACATTGGTTATGTGCCCGATAATCATTCGGTGTACGAGAAGCTGACGGGGCGCGAATATGTAAATTATGTCGCCGACCTCTACGGCGTAAATCTTGAAGACAGAGAAGCAAGACTAACCAAATATCTCAAAATTTTCAGAATGACCGCGGCGGCGGACAAGCAGATAAAAGGTTATTCTCACGGAATGAAGCAAAAAATCTGCGTTATAGCCGCCCTAATTCATAATCCTAAAGTCTGGGTGCTTGACGAGCCTTTGATGGGACTTGACCCGCAATCGATATTTTTAATCATCGAGCAGATGAAAAAGCACTGCGCCGAGGGAAACACCGTGTTTTTTTCTTCTCATAATATAGATCTGGTATCCAAGCTCTGCGACAGGGTCGCGATAATTAACAACGGCGAATTATGCGAGATTATAGACCTTTCAAAGCCCGAAAACCGTATTAGTCTTGAAAAGGTATTTATGGATTATACGATGAACGAAATGGAGGCGTTTGATGAATAGCGTCAAAGCGCTGTTAAGGCTTGAATTAAAAGCGAAAATCGGCTCGTTAAACCTTAAAGACACGAGAAATTTCTTCAAGTACATAATAATCGCCGTATTTTCGCTTTTTGTTTACGGCGTATACATATACGGCGCCAGGAGCTTTCTGATTTCTTTTTATATCTATGATATGCAGTATCTGTTTCTCGTGCTTTTTACAGGGTTGGTCGAGTTGATATTGATTTTTGCCGGTATCGGCACAATGGTTAAAAGCCTGTTTTTCTCTGGCGATAACGAAATCCTGTTAAGGTTTCCGGTTAAAGGCTCGGAGGTGTTTGTTTCCAAAATTTTACTGGTGCTGATAACAGAGAGCATAGTTACTTTGGTGCTGATATTGCCCGTATACATCACTTACGGCATAATAACCGGCGAAGGGGCGGGATTTTATCTGATTATGCCGCTGATACTGCTGTTTAATATCTTGCTGCCCTTTATATTGTCCAATATTTTCGCGATTCCGTTTATGTTCATACAGTCCTTCCTCAAGAATAAATACACAGCGCTTCTGATAATATTTATAGCGTTTGTCGCGGGCGGATTTGCGGTATATATGCTGAGCGTTCAGGGGCTTCTCGCGTTTATGGAAGAAGAGGCTATGGACTTCTTTTCTAATAATTTTATGGTGATACTCTCTAATATCACAAATTACGCGTTTCCTTTCAGACAATTCGTCAATGTTCTTACGGGCAGGGATGTGCTGCTGAGTCTTGCATTGTCGCTGCTGCTTTTTACGGCGCTCAGCTTGATCGCGCTTATTATAGTCAAGAAAATGTATCTGATGACGATGCTGAAAAATATCGAGGCTTCCGGCTCCTGCTTTGAAAGGAGTACCAAGAATATTAAGAGAAATCACTTCAACACAATAATAAGAAGGGAATTCCTTGAAATTTTCAGGTCGACAAATTATTCGTTTCAGTACCTTGCAATGGCGTTCGGGGCGCCGATTATGGTGTATTTTTGCAACAGGCTGGCGGCCTACATAGGAAAGACCAATGTCGGTCAGGGCGTATTGCCCTCGCTGACAATGCTCGTTATGCTCATATTTATATCCTTAATCGTGTCGTTCGCCTCGTCCGCAATTTCGAGAGAGGGCGATAACTTTTACATTACCAAGATTGCGCCCGTGTCCTATGTGCTGATTGTTACGGTCAAGCTTACGCTCTATCTTGTAGTGGCGTTTTCGTCCATAATCGTATCTCTAATGATATTAATGATATTAAAGTATATTGTTCCGCTAACGGGTATCATTATGCTGTTTTCGTGTATGCTTTTAGCGGTAGGCGAGACCTGTTTGTCCATAAAGCTGGACATAAAGCGCCCGACCTTTGCCGTAGGCGGCGACGGCGATTTGACGCAAGGCACTCCCGCAAGTTTTCTGTCGCTGTTTATAGGGCTTATGATTGCGATGATTATAGGCGCCAGCGGAATGGTCTTAAATTATTTTATCAAAATAAACTTCACAATGCTTATAGTACTGGCGTTTTCTTTCGTCTTTGCCGGCTTGGCGGTGTTCCTGCTGTACTATAAGCTCGACACGGCGTATAAGCAAATTATTTCGAGGTAGTTATGAAGAAGTTAATGATAGCGATTCTATTCTTAATACCTCTTATTATAATTATGACCGTCAATGTGTCGGGCATAATAATAAGCGCCGCCGTAAATATCTCCGTCGAGCAAATCATATTAAAATACAGAGGCGAAGAGATAGACTATGTCGATATTAATTTCAACGAGTACGACGAATATAAATATTACAAAATCGACGCCGTCTGCTACCCTAAGATAGCACACCCCGATCTGGTGTGGACATCTAGCGATAAGAGCGTCGCGTATGTCGAGAAAGGCAAGGTTTATTTCGTCGGTTACGGCGAAGTCGAGATATTCTGTTATTCCAAGGACAATGTCAATGTTTTCTCGCGCTGTACTTTCTATGTGTCGGGCGATACGATTTATTCCGTGGGTATCGCTAAATTCGGCATGAAAGAGCCTTGCGAGACAATTGACATCGCTGTCTACGAGAGAATTTTGCTCGATAAGATAATCATTCCCGCAAATGCGCTTAAAGATAAGCGGATAATGTGGGAGAGCTCGAACGAAAAAGTGCTTACCGTGGACGCTAACGGCGTAATCGAGGGCATTAAGACCGGAAAATCCCGAGTTACCATGTCTATTGAGGAAGACGGAATAATTCATAGCGATACGGTGACCGTAAATGTAATAAACAGCTATAATTATCTGATAAAAGACGAAATTTATATAAGCGGTAAATCCGTAGATATTTCGGATTATACGATAAATAAATCCTTTGTAATGAGCGTGGTGGGCGAGAATACGGAGGCGACAGTTAACGGCAGCGAACTTATCTATACGGGCACGGGGCATGCAGATATCGTCGTAAGGCTGAATTATTCGGGTATCGTTAAGGATATGACCGTGCATTTTACGGACGGCGATTTGCTGTTGGGCTATCTTAATCTGGATATCCTTAATAAAACGGTCTGGAATAAAGGCAATACAGTATGGTCGGGCTCCGCGTGCTATGTATTGACGCCCACGGTGTTAAACGACGATTATACGGGCGCGATTCCTAAAGTGACATTTAATTCCTCGGACGAGGATAATCTTGAAGTCGATAATGGCGTGCTGATAGGGCGTTCGGGCGGGATTTCGGATATTACTATATCCGCGCAAGGCTTTGTTGACGCCGTTATAAGAATCAGCGTCAGCACCCCTATGGAAAGGCTCTCGCTAGTGCTAGATAATGCCGACGACGGCAAAGGCGCGATAGAGAAAGTAAAGGTATTCGGCGTAAAGACCTGGCATTACAACGAATCGGGCGGCGGCTATATAGACAATACTTATAAACTTATGATTGATTCTTTCAGTCCCGCTAACGCCGAACAGTCGTACGAATACCGTTCAAGCAATACCGAATACGCAACGGTTAGCAGCGACGGCTTAATCGCTTTCAGCGAAGCGGGAATCGGAAAGAGCGTAATAATATATGTAATGGCCAAGTATCCCGTATCAGTCAGGCCGGTAATGGATTATTATGAATTTAATCTTGTAGACGGCGTCAATATAGGCTCTTATCTTATGCCCGAAGAAAACACGGACGACGCGCCCGTATTCAAGGTGTTTAACGAATTAAGAAATACCGTCGGCAATAAAGATAACACCGAGAACGCCGTATTCCATTCAAATGTATATGTCCCGAGAGCGGAAGACGGCGGGGATTTGATATATCTTTACGGCGACATATACGGAAACGGTTACAAGTTCGACGCGCGTTATGTATCCAAAAATTACGGCACCAATTCATTTCGGTTCAGATACGAAAAAGACAGGAAACTGACTTTTATCAGAAATCTTACAATTAACGGCGCGCTCCCGACCGAAGACTTTATGGAATATATGAATAACGGCGGTACGATTTTCGATATCGGCGAGAACAGGGATAAGTATCTCGATAAAGTGTTTAGCTTGAAGTACTGCATTATTCAATACGCTTTCAGTCTTGTGTACACCTGGGGCGGCAAAGTCGAAGTCGACGGCTGTGTGTTAAGAAACGCTGCGGGTCCCGCCGTCAACGCCAATAACTATTCAAGGGAGAATCCCGATATAACGATACGGAATTGTATTTTTTCGAATATCGTAGGTCCCGTAATGCTGTCTTCTAATTATCTCAATCTTTCCGACCCCGATCAAGAAATAGACGGCGTGTCCAAATTGCGTTTAGAGGGCTCGATATATATATATAACTGGAAAGAAGTGTCCGAGTTGAGAACGGATGTCGTGCCGCCCGGAGTGCTTCCCGATTACCTTAACGACGCCTTCAACGATAAGATAAATACAATTGTAAAAACGGAATTAAAAAAAGAGAAATACGATATACTTAAAGTGGAAGATAAAGACCCCGTTACGGGCGTAAAAGGCGAATATGTCAACTTCGGCATTTTCATTATCGGCGTATGGTACGACGCGTCCAAGATGCCCGTTACTTATGACAGCAAGAATTATCTCAAAATGCAGATCGATGTAAAAGACACCGAAATACCTTTGATGTTCAGCGGCTTCGTATATCCATGTTATCTGATTTTACCTAAGAACTTAAACAATACGCCAACGACAATGCCTCACGAAACATATGAATTAAACGAGCAGACATTAAAGAGATTAAAGGGTGAATAATTGGAAAAAATCATAGCATTAATACTTTTTGCATTGACTTTTGTATTGTTGCTCGCGCTGCCGCGTTACAGGATAAACGTAGCCTTGATTTCCGCGGCGGTTTTTGTATTATCGGGCATAATGCCTTATAATAAGGTTCTTCAGATAATTGATTATAATGTAATCATGATGATTGCGGGTACAATGGGAATCGTGTCGCTGTTTATCGAATCTAATATGCCCTCGCTGCTGGCGAATAAGCTCATTAACAGGGCGGGCGGCATTAAAGCGGCGACGATAATGCTCGCGCTCTTTGCCGGGTTTATCTCCGCGTTTATAGATAATGTCGCAACAGTGCTGATGATTGCGCCCGTAGCGCTGGATATCGCGAAAAAACTAAATATTTCGCCCGTAACTCCGATAGTAGCCATTGCCGTCTCCTCTAATCTTCAGGGAGCCGCGACGCTGGTAGGCGATACGACTTCCATACTGCTGGGAGGACACGCGGGGCTTGACTTTCTAGATTTCTTTATCTTTAAAGGCAAATTAGGGATTTTCTTTGTAGTTCAGGCGGGCGCGGTCGCCGCGACAATATGCCTGCTGCTTTTGCTTAGAAAAACCAAAGGCGGTATTAATCATATGGGCAGCGTCCAGGTCAAAGACTATTTCCCTACGGCGCTGCTTGTAGGAATGGTAACGCTCCTTATCGGCGCATCGTTATTGCCCGAAAAACCCTCGATAATCAACGGCTTAATCTGTATGGCATTGTTTATAATAGGGCTTATCAGAAAAGCGGCAAAAGAGGGTGTAAAACAATGTGTAATAAACATTAAAGAAATAGATTATATAACCGTAGGACTGCTCGCTTGCCTGTTTATAATCGTGGGCGGCATAACCGAAGTAGGCGCTATCTCGGATATAAGCCTGATTTTCGCGCGCGCGGGCAATAACAATCTTTTTGCCACATATACGATTATCGTATTCGCGTCAGTGTTCATCTCGGCGTTTATCGACAATATCCCTTATGTCGCCGCTATGCTTCCCGTAACGGCGGGAATCGCCGCGATGCTCAATGTCGAGCCGTATATATTATATTTCGGACTGCTTTCCGGAGCGACTCTGGGCGGCAATCTAACGCCTATAGGAGCGTCCGCTAATATCGCCGCGCTCGGAATACTGAGAAAGCAAGGGATTAAAGTAACTACGGGAGAGTTTATGAAGATAGGCGTGCCGTTTACGCTCGCCGCGGTAATAACGGGATATATATTAATCTGGATTATTTGGAGTTAATCAGCGCTTTTATCACTTCGCCGGCAATCATTAACCCGGCGACCGAGGGGACAAAGGATACGCTGCCCGGCGCGCCCTTTACCGGTTCGGGCTTTTCTTGTGAATATACCACTTTAAGAGAATCAATATTTAATTTCTTAACGCCGCTCCTAATAATTCTTGCAAGCGGATCTACCGAAGTGTCTTTGATATCCGCGGCTTTTATCATAGATGGATTTAATTTGTTGCCGAAACCCATAGAGCTTATTATAGGCGCGCCGCACTTCTTGGCGTTACTGATAAGGAGCAGTTTGGATTTGACGCTGTCTATCGCGTCAACTACATAATCGTAAACGGACAGGTCAATTAAATTCTCGGTATCTTCCCCGTAAAATATTTGATATGTCTTGACATAAGCGCTCGGGTTGATTTCAAGAATTCTTTCTTTCATCACATCGGTTTTTGCTTTGCCTAAGGTGCTGTTCAGAGCGATTAACTGTCTGTTGATATTGGTGATATCCACAGTGTCCGAATCAACCAGGTCAATTCTCCCCACTCCCGCCCTCGCAAACGCTTCAACGGCAAAAGAGCCTACTCCGCCTATTCCGAATACGATGACTTTAGAGCGCGTCAGAGCGCTTAAACCACTCTCGCCGATAACTTTTATTAATCTGTTAAACCTGTCGGACATTACGATTATTCTAGCATAGAGGAACTTATTTATCAAGATTAATTAATAAATGTATAAGTTATTCTACTAGGATAATCATTTACAGAGCTATGTAAAAGTTGTATAATCATTAAAAACGAGGAGAATACAAATGATTGGCTTTAACAGTGAAATTTATCTGGAAAAACAGACGGAGCATATACTAAGCAGGATTGCCAAATTTAACAACAAGCTATATCTCGAATTCGGCGGAAAGCTCTTTGACGATTATCACGCGGCTAGAGTGCTCCCCGGATTTGATGTGAACGCCAAGGTAAAATTACTTCATAAATTAAAGGACAAGGCGGAGATAATATTCTGCATTAACGCGGGCGATATCGAAAGAAACAAAATAAGGGCCGACATCGGTATTACCTACGATATGGATGTAATGCGGCTTATCGACAATTTAAGAAGCTGGGAATTAAACATCAACAGCGTCGTCATTACAAGATACGCGTCCCAGCCGTCCGCCGACATCTTTAGAGAGAAATTATCAAGACGCGGCGTCAAAACATATACTCACGCGTACACCAAAGGCTACCCTACGGATGTCAAGACAATCGTTTCGGACGAGGGCTACGGCGCCAATCCTTATATAGAGACAACGATGCCGCTTGTCGTCGTTACGGCTCCGGGTCCCGGCAGCGGCAAGCTCGCGACCTGTCTTTCGCAAATGTATCACGAATACAAGAGAGGCGTCAAAGCGGGTTATGCGAAATTCGAGACATTCCCGATATGGAATCTGCCGCTCAAGCATCCCGTCAATATCGCGTACGAGGCTGCTACGATAGACCTGAAAGATGTCAATATGATAGATTATTTTCACCTTCAGGCGTACGGCGAAACTACGGTGAATTACAACAGGGATATCGAGGTCTTTCCCGTGGTCAAGACTATTCTCAAAAATATCACGGGCGAATCTTATTACCAGTCGCCGACGGACATGGGCGTCAATATGGCGAAATTCGGAATTGTCAATGACGAAGCCGTATGCGAGGCAAGCAGGCAGGAGATTATAAGAAGATATTATCACGCGCAATGCGATTATAAAAAAGGTCTTATCGGCAAGGATATAGCCGAGAGAATCGTACTCATTATGAACGAATGCGGCTTGACGCCGTCCGGAAGAAAGGTCGTAAAGCCCGCGATTGAGAAGTCCAGGCAGTCCGGAGTGCCCGCAATGGCGCTTGAGCTTGCCGACGGATTTATTGCCACCGGCAAGACTACCGGCATTATGGACGCGTCGGCAAGCGTGGTACTGAACGCGATAAAGCATATCGCCGATATATCCGACGAGATACATCTGATATCGCCTATCGCGCTTGAGCCTATCGTCAAGCTGAAGAAGGGCCTCGGACACAAGAATCCTATATTAAATCTTCACGAGGTGTTAATAGCGCTGTCATTAAGCGCCGCGATTAATCCGACCGCGCAACTTGCTATGGATAAGCTCCCGATGTTAATAAATTCTGAAGCGCATTCTTCTAATATTATAAGCAAAGCGGACGAGGATGTGTTCAGGCGGCTTATGGTAAACCTCACCTCCGAGCCCGAATTCCCGACCAAGGACTTGTATTTTGTATAGGATAATAAATATTAGTTTCTTTATTGATAATAATGGTATATTATTAAAGTACGATGCAGCTTATTAACATAACTGGGAAAATAACGGGACAGGACGCCCGGTCGCATATCGACCATATTTTCAGGGTTGATAAGCCTTGTAAATGTCTTAAAATCATATTTAACTATTACCCTGCGCATCTTGAAAACAAAGCATACTCGGAGCGGCTTATCAGAGAATGCTTTGTTAAATTTACGGGAAGCGTAAACGAAGAAAAAGTAAAAAACTATATTCCGTTGAAGAATTTACTGACATTGTCCGTTGACTCTCCTAAGGGGTGTCTCGGCACCGCGCACAGGCATCAGGCCAAGCAGGAACACATAATCTCCGCCGGTAAGGCATCGAGAGGATTTATGCCAGCCGAAATTATTAAGGGCGAATGGAATGTAACCGTATCCGTGCATTCGATAATTACGGATAATATCGATTACTATTTATCCTTGGAGGCGTATGATGATTTATTATCCTTTTGAGCTCCATACGCACACGCTCCACAGCGACGGCAATATGAGCCCCGAATGCCTTGTCGAAAAGGCGCTCGAAAGAGGACTTAAAGGTATCGCCGTAACCGACCATAATACGACTTCCGCGGCGGACGAGGTATATAAACTCGGTTTAGAGAAAGGGCTGGTCGTGATTAAAGGCATTGAATGGACGACATTTTACGGGCATTTTACCGTGCTCGGAGGCAATAGCAATATCGATTGGCGAAAGATTACGCCCGACAATATCAATGAGATGATTTCAATTGCCGCGGCTTCTGAAGACATCGTAAACATCGCGCATCCTAAGCGCACGGGCTCGCCGATATGCACGGGATGCTATATGGAATACTCCGTCGACTATTCGCTTATAACCGGCTACGAGGTATGGTCTAACGACCGCCCGTATTTTAATCCGACCAACTTAAACGCTATGGCGGAATACAAAGAATTGTTAAGTAAAGGCTATAAATTAACTTGCCTTTACGGCGACGACTGGCACGGCAAAAACGACAACAGAAAGCAGTACGCAATAACATATCTCGGAATTAACGGCGAGGTTAACGCGCATAGCGCAATGGAGGCGTTAAGGAAACACCGTACTTATATTTCAACGGGATTAAAGGTCAATATTGTCATAAATAATGAAAAAGGTTCTTTTATGATAGGCGACAGCATCGGGCGCGGCGCAATCGCAATAAAAGCTATATTGGACGCGGGCAGCGATTACTGCGTTAAATACGGGGTGCGCCCTAGCTCAATCACTCTTAAAGGCAGCGCGCTGACAACGGTTTCGTATCCCGTTGAGGGAAATGATATCAACATCAATAATCTTAAAGTAAATCCGGGCTATTTTACAATAGAAATTCAAGGTATTATCGAAGACAAAGAGGCTGTGTTACTGATAACAAGTCCTGTCTTTGTCGTATAGGAGGTATATTATGCTGCTCACGGCGCACGGAGGCGCGTTAAATACGGGAAGAAACAGCAGATTGTATTTCGATACAATAAAAGCGCACAAGGTAGATGTAATCGAAGTCGATGTAAGAAAGCGCGGCGACAGGCTGTACATAGCCCATATGAAATCTCTGTTTCCCGGGAAAGCTATACAGTTAAGTTATGTATTCGAGTATATTAAGGAGCATAATTTCAAGGTGAATTGCGATTTAAAAGAAAGAGGCATAATAGGCGACGTAATTAAACTCGCGGGAGAAATAGGAGTCAAAGACAAGCTGATATTCACGGGCGCCGTCCGACCCTCGGATACGGACAAAATTACCGCGGGGGAAGTGTATGTCAACGCGAGTTATTATTTCCCCGTGCTGCCTAAGGTAAGAAACCTTGAAAAGATTAAAGAAATAGTTTTTTCCGGCGGCTCGCCTCATATTAAAGGGCTGAATCTTCCCTATCAGCTGACAAGCGACAGTTTTATTAATAAAGCCAAAGAGCTTGATATTCCCCTTTCAATCTACACCGTGGATAATTTGGCGGAGCTTGAAAGGATTATTAAGGCAGATGTCAGAAACGTTACGACAAATAAAGTCACTGACGCGTTCGAGATAATGAAAAAGCTGAGTTCTTGACATATTGATATTTATTACCGATTATGATATATTAAAATTAATCTAGGGAAGCTAGACAATACCGACAACAAAAAAATCATAATATAATATTATGATATATCCGCATAGGAGATAAAATAAATGTATTTAAGTAAAATATGGCTTGCCGGCGGCTGCTTCTGGGGAATTGAAGAATATTTTCTTAGAATTGAAGGAGTTATCGATACGGTAGCGGGTTACAGCAACGGCAATTCAATTAAAACCTCCTATAATGCCTTAAAGACTACGGGGCACGCCGAGACCGTGCAGGTCGCGTACGACAGAGATATTCTGGCGCTCGAGGACTTGTTGGAATACTATTTCGCCGTTATTGACCCGTTAAGCGTAAATAAGCAGGGCAACGATGTCGGAAGACAATACAGAACGGGCATATATTATTCCGATATACTTGATTTGCCTATTATTAAGGCGGCGCTTGATAAATTGCAGAAAAATTACTCGAGAAAACTCGCAATCGAGGTCGCTGTCGTAAAGAATTTCGTAGTAGCCGAAGAAAATCATCAGAAATACCTCAGAAAAAATCCGGGCGCGTATTGCCATGTGGACTTAAAGAAAGTCGTTGAAATTAAGCAAAAAGTAGCAAGAAAGAAAGAATTAAAAGAGAGATTGACGGATATTCAGTACCGCGTCACGCAGGAGAATGAGACAGAGCCGCCTTTTACCAACGAGTATTTCAAGAATATCAGGAAGGGCATTTATGTCGATATTGTGGACGGCACCCCGCTGTTTCTTTCCTCTGATAAATTTTATTCGGGCTGCGGCTGGCCGTGTTTTGCAAAACCGATAGAGAAATCCCTTATCGAAGAAAGGGAAGAAAAGAGTATTCTGGCTTTAAGGACGGAGGTAAGGTCTAAAAGCAGCGATTCGCACCTCGGACATGTATTTGACGACGGCCCGATTGATAAAGGGGGAATGAGGTACTGTATTAATTCCGCCGCATTAAATTTCATCCCTTTGGAAGAAATGGAAGAAAAAGGCTACGGTAAATATATCCCGCTACTATAATTCCGCTGTCTCGTCGCAATGCAACCTTTTCCCCGACAATAGCCTAAAGGCTATTGTCTTTCTTTCGGTCGATTGCTCCTTATCTTTGACCAGTCGCAAATGCCGCAAGCGGCATTGTCGGACTCTTGTCAGGGTCTGTATATTAAGAGGCATAGGAGAATATTTTTACCGTACATAAAGCGCCTAAATAATAAGTACTCTTATTTGGAAATCCTGAAACAGCTATAACGTAAGACAGTAAGACAGGGGACGGTTCCTCGTCTTGATGATAGATAAACGCCTATTTAATAATAAACGCCGTCCGTTTAAGACGACGCAATGAAATCGCCGCCCTTACGGGCGGCTTTAATTTAATACGATAATATTATCTGATTATCAAAGTTTCTCCCGTCATATCTTTCGGCTTTTCTATGCCCATTACATCTAGCATGGTAGGCGTGATATCCGAAAGCCTTCCGCCGCTTCTGAGTCCTACGGCTTTGAGGTCGTTATTGATTAAGATAAAGGGCACGGGATTGAGCGAATGCGCTGTAAACGGGTCGCCGTTCTCGTCAAGCATCGTGTCTGCGTTGCCGTGGTCTGCCGTAAGCATTGCCGCGCCGCCCGTCTCAAGAATGGTATTGACGAGCATATTGACGCATTCGTCCACGGCGCTTACAGCCGAGACCGCGGCGTCGAATACACCCGTATGCCCCACCATATCGCAATTGGCGAAATTAAGTATCATCACATCGTATTTATCGCTTCTTATGAGCTCAATCGCCTTATTGGTTACCTCGTAAGCGCTCATTTCGGGTTTAAGGTCATAGGTCGGCACTTTGGGGGAGGGAATAAGCACTCTGTCTTCGCCGTCGTTCGGGAATTCGACATTGCCGTTAAAAAAGAATGTGACATGCGCGTATTTCTCGGTCTCGGCTATCCTTAATTGCTTTAGACCGAGCTTTGAGATATATTCGCCGAAAGTATCCGTTAACGGCTTTAAAGGATAAGCTATATCCAGTCCAGTGAATTTCTCGTCGTACTGCGTCATGGAGACATATTGCGGTCTTAAAAAGCCCGTTACTCTGTTGAATTTGTCGAAATTCTCCTCAATAAACGCGCGCGTTAATTCTCTTGCCCTGTCCGGTCTGAAATTAAAGAATATTATCGAGTCGCCCTCCGAGATTTTGGTTACGGGCTTATTGTTCTCGTATACGACTATCGGATAGATGAATTCGTCGGTCACATCTTCGCGGTAGCTTTTCCTTACCGCCTCTACGGGGTCTTCCGCGACATTGCCCGCGCCGAGCGTTAAGGCGCAATACGCTTTCTCGATTCTCTCCCAGCGGTTATCCCGATCCATAGCGTAATATCTGCCCATGACGGTCGCTATTTTGCCTGTGCCGGTTGCTTTCATATAATCCGACAGCTCTTTGATAAAGCCCGCGCCGCTTACCGGCGACACATCTCTGCCGTCCATAAAGCAATGGACATATACCTTTGTAAGCCCGTATTGCTTGCAAAGCCTTATCAGCGCGAATAAATGCTCGATATGGCTGTGTACGCCGCCGTCCGATAAAAGCCCCATCAGGTGCAGGGATTTATCCTTGTCTTTAGCGTTTTTCACGGCTTTCAGAAGAGCGGGGTTATTATAAAAATCGCCGTCGGTTATAGACTTGGATATTCTCGTCAATTCCTGATAAACGATTCTGCCCGCTCCGATATTTAAGTGTCCCACTTCGCTATTGCCCATCTGGCCGTCGGGAAGCCCGACATCCATGCCGCTCGCGCCGAGCAGGGTATTCGGATAGGTATCAAGAAGCGCCTTAATATGAGGAATGCCACTTTTATAAATGGCATTACCTTCCCTTTTGTCGCTTATAGCAAAGCCGTCGAGTATGATTAAAGCGTTTAATTTAGGCATAATCAGTATTTGACGACTTTAGCGAATTTCTCGGGTACAAGGCTTGCTCCGCCGATTAATCCGCCGTCAATTTCTTCTTGCGCCATAAGTTCGCTTGCGTTCTTTTCATTCATGCTTCCGCCGTATAGGATGCGCACTTTGTCGGCGATTTTTAACGAGAATTTTTTCGCGATTGTCTTTCTGATGAATCCGATTGCCTCATTAGCTTGCTCCGAGGTCGCGGTCTTGCCCGTGCCGATTGCCCATACGGGCTCGTAAGCGATTACGATACGGTCGAAGTCCCAGGATTTATAACCCCTTAAACATTCGATGACCTGTGTATACAGCACTTTTTCGGTCAGCCCCTCTTCTCTTTCTTTAAGCGTCTCGCCTATGCAGACAATGGGCTTTAACTTATAATTAAGCGCCGCGCCTATCTTCTTGTTAACGGAATCGTTGGTCTCGTTGAAATACTGTCTTCTCTCGCTGTGGCCGATGATAACATACTCGACCTTTAGCTCTTTGAGCATTTCCGCCGAAATCTCGCCCGTATAAGCCCCGCTCTCCGCCCAGTGCAAATTCTGCGCTCCGAGCCTGATATTCGTGCCTCTTACGGCCTTTCTCACGGTTACGATATCCGTAAACGGCACGCACAGTACCACTTCCGCTTCCGCGTCTTTGACAAGAGAGATAAGCTCTTTGACAAATTCGTCGGCAGCCTTATTGGTCTTGTTCATTTTCCAGTTTCCTGCAATAATAGGTCTTCTCATTTTATACTCCTTAGTAATTATTTGTTATTCAGACATTCTATTCCCGGTAACGAAAGTCCTTCAAGCAGCTCAAGGCTTGCGCCGCCTCCAGTAGAAATATGCGTCATTTTATCCGCGTAACCGAGCGCCGAGACCGCCGCAGCGCTGTCTCCGCCGCCTATAATGGTTATCGCTCGGGTAGCCGCCATAGCTTTAGCGACCGCTTTGGTACCCTCCGCGAATTTCTCCATTTCGAACACTCCCATAGGCCCGTTCCAGACAATGCTCTTGGCTCCCGCGATTACTTCGGCAAACATTTTCGCCGTCTCGGAGCCGATATCCAGTCCCTGCCAGCCGTCGGGAATATCCAAGCCCACTGTCTTGCTTTCCGTGTCGGGCTTGAATTCGCGTCCTATGATATGGTCTACGGGAAGCAACATTTTAACGCCTTTTGCCTTGGCTTTGGCGATAAGGCTCTCGGCGAGCTCGGTCTTGTCGGGCTCCGCCAGAGAATCGCCGATGCCGTGACCTTCCGCAAGCAGGAAAGTATTCGCCATAGCGCCGCCTATAAGCAAAGAATCCACTTTGTCAAGCAGGTTATTAATTACGCCGATTTTGTCCGACACCTTAGCGCCGCCTAAAATCGCGACAAAAGGTCTTTCGGGGTTTTCGAGTACGCTTGCCATATTGTCAAGCTCTTTGCCGATTAAAAAGCCCGCAACCGCATCCTTTACGAAACCGTATTGAACGATGCCCGCGGTCGACGCGTGCGCCCTGTGCGCGGTGCCGAAAGCGTCGTTTACGTATATGTCTGCAAATTCTGCCAGCGCGCGGCAGAATTCTTTATCGTTAGCGGTCTCTTCATCGTGAAATCTTAAATTCTCGAGCAATACGACTTCGCCGTCTTTCATTGACGATACAGCCGCTTTAGCGGATTCTCCTATTACATCCTCTGCGAATACGACTTTGGTATTAAGGCGCTTTATTAAGTCTTCTGCTACAATATTCAGGGAATACTTTTTCTTGTTTTCCTCGAATTTAGCTATTCCGCCCTTTGGTCTGCCGAGGTGAGAACACAGTATAACCTTTGCCTTATTCTCAATCAGATAATTTATGGTAGGAAGCGCGCCCTTAATCCTGTTGTCGTCGGTAATGACGCCGTCGGCGACAGGCACATTGAAATCCACTCTGACCAGACATTTCTTGCCCGTTACATTTATATCCTTTATGGTTTTTTTATTCATATGGAAAGTCTCCTTGTAAAATTATTAACAATCTAATTATAGCATTATGAATTATAAATGTAAAATATTTACAATTATTTATTTCCGCTGTCCGTTAGGACGGCGGAATCAAGCTTCCCTCTGTTTCAAGGTCAAAAAAGTTATTTTGCCTGAGCGCCTCGTAGAGGATAATCGCGGCGGAATTCGAAAGGTTAAGGGAGCGGATATTCCTGCCCATAGGAATTCTGACGGTTAAATCGTAATACTTTAATAGTATTTGTTCGTCTATTCCCTTGGTTTCCTTGCCGAAAAAGATATAACAGTCCTTATCGTAATGTATATCGGTGTATTTCAGCTTGCCTTTAGTCGAAGCGAAAACGTACTGACCTTGATTTTGCCTGAAAAAATCCTCGAGGTCGGGATATACTTTCATCTCGAACTTATCCCAGTAATCCAGCCCGGCGCGCTTTAAGTGCTTGTCCGATATCTGAAAGCCGAGCGGCTCGATTAAATGAAGCCGCGAGCCGGTGGCGGCGCAGCTTCTGCCGATATTTCCGGTATTTGCAGGTATTTCCGGCTCAATCAAAACTATATTTATCATTGTTTCCCTCTATAAACACTCTTCTGTATACTTCTTCCCGCCTTGAGCTTAAGTATGTATCGTTAAATTCAGGCTCTATTGTGTCGCGGTAAATGTTCTCACCGCTACGGATTATCATTTTGCCGTAACAATCGAATACCGTTACCTTATCCAGCGTCTGGGCTATGCAGTAGACGCCGTTGAGCATACTTGCCGCGGACGAGCTGATCATCGCTTTTCTCGTGGATTTCTTGTTGGCAAGATATACGAGTATTCTCGCTCCGGCGAGAATCAGCGCCCTTACGCATTCGGGATAGAATATGTCGTCGCCGATAATCACGCCGATAAGACCTTCCGAGGTATCGTACAGCCGCAAGCTGTTGCCGGCGGTATATTCTCCGCTTAAAATATGCGTCATATCCGATATCCCCAATATCGCGCCTTTATCGACAACGACCGCCGAGCAATATGTATCGTCGTTAATCTTCGCGTCTATCCCCGCGATAATCAGCAGGTTGTCGCGTTTAGACCATAACGCCAGTTTTTTCAAGGTGATAGTTCTGCCCTCAAGCTCGTTTACGAGATTAACGCCCTTTAGCACGCCGTGCGCTATCACCATTAAAGAGTCGCGGTCTATTACCGTATCTTCTATGCTATCGTAATCGCAATTGGTGACACATACTATGTTCATCATAACTCGCCTTATTAACATAATATGTATCTTGCGCGTCTTTGTTTATAAAAAGTAGCTTTCTATTATCGAGCACATCTCCTCTAAGGTCAGCGCGGAATTAATCTCTTTTCTCAGGCTCTTGCTGTTACTGATATGCTTGCCGTAATAGCAGATATGTTTCTTCATAAGGTTAACGACGGTTCTCGTTGAATACAGGTTTTTTAGCAATCCGATATGCTTATGTATGTCCGCTTTAAGGCTTATAGGCTCGCAATCGGAGAAGATATAAGGATTACCCAGAGCCGCGCGGCCTATCATCACGGCGTCGCAGCCGGTATGGTCTAACATCTTCTCTATATCCTGATAACAGCTTATATCGCCGTTGCCGATTACGGGGATATTTACCGCGGCTTTTACCGCTTTTATTACATTCCAGTCCGCCGCTCCCGAATAAAACTGTTCTCTCGTCCTCGCATGCACCGTGATTGCGGAGGCTCCCGCGTCCTCCATAGCGCGCGCGAATTCCGGCGCGTTGACGCTGTCATAACCGCTTCTTATCTTGACCGTAACGGGCTTGTCCGACTTTAAGCATGCTTTAACGACTTCCATAGAGAGAGGAATATTTGTCATCATCTTGGAGCCGTCTCCGGAGGTTACGACCTTTCTGACGGGGCAGCCCATATTGATATCGATAATATCGAATTTATCCAGCGTTTTTCTTCCGGTAACCGTTAGATACGCGCTGACATCCGAGCCGAACAGCTGTACCGCGACGGGCTTTTCGGATTCGTGTACGGCGAGCAGGGTATCGGTATTCTCATTATTATACAATAGCCCTTTAATGCTGACCATTTCGGTATAAGTCAGGGTGGCGCCGTATTTTCTGCACAGATAGCGAAAGCCTATGTCGGTATAGCCCGCCATAGGCGCGAGAAACAGCCTGCCCGTTTCAACTGTGCCTATCTTCATTCTTGCTCTCTTCCCAGTAATAATCCATTTCCGCTAAGGCGCAATCCTCGAGTTTCAAGCCTTTAGCTCTGATTTTGTCTTCCATATACCTGAAGCGCCTGACAAATTTATCCACCGTTTTGTTCAAGGCTAGTTCGGGGTTGATGTTAAAAAACCTCAGCACATTCACCGCGGCGAACAATAAATCCCCGCCTTCTTCTTCACGGCGCGCCTTATCCGCTTCAAGCAGCTCTTGTAATTCTTCGCCCACCTTATCGACGGCGCCGCTGATGTCTTCCCAGTCAAAGCCTGATTTCTTTGCCGTTTTCTGCGCCTTGTACGCTTTAATCAGCGCGGGCAGGTTGGAGGCTATCGCGTCTAGTTTCTCGGAATAGGTGTTAAGCCCTTTTTCTTTAGCTTTAGCCGCTTCCCACGCTTTAAGCGCCGCATCTTTGTCTTCGGCTATGACATCACCGAATATATGCGTATGCCTGTCGATTAACTTCCTGCACAGCGTATTTAACACATCATTAATGTCGTAGCTTCCATCGCTCTCGCCTATTACCGCGTGAAATACGCCTTGCAGGAGCACGTCGCCCGTCTCTTCTGTCATTTTGGCTATGTCGTTAAGATCGATAGCCTCGACGAGCTCGTACGCCTCTTCAATCGCGTTGCCCCGTATAGACTTGTGGTCCTGCGCCCTGTCCCATTTACAGCCGTCGGGGTCTCTTAATCTGTATGTGATCTCCATAAGGTCGCTGAAATTAAATTTTGTTTTACCGTATCTGTCAACGGGCGGCAAGAGCATAACGGACGAGTAATTGTAATCGGTCAACGAGTCGATTTCAACGGCTTTGACTTCTTTGGTCTCGCCGTTACATATATAGAGCGCTTTAATGTCGTCGTCGTAATGCTTTAACAATTTCAGCTTTACGTCGCCCGCTAAGTCTTTGTTACTTATACCTTTTATAATAAGAGACAGGCTTGTATCGGGATAAAAGGCTCTCATATCGACAAAATCCGCGGCGCATACCGCTATATATTTGGTATCGGGTCGGGCTCTGAAAGCCGCGCACTCCGCGCCTACGCCGGCTATGATTTCTATGTCCGCGGCTTTATTAAGATTAATTACCGTTATATCGTCACAACCCGCGCCTCCGACGGCGTAAACGGCGTCCTTGTCCTTATAGGTCAGGAGCGTTTCTAAAATTTTCGCGTTTAATTCATCCGGGTCTTGAACAGCGCGGCATATATCGTCTAAAGTAACGACTTGCAAATCCTTGAAATAATTAAAGTTCGGAATAAAAGAGCTCTTTGCGATGACGATATCCGCATCCCGCGCCGCTTTCAGCGCTCTAAGCGTCAAATCGCCTTCATTGTAACCCGTCCCTATCACCTTTATCATCAGCTCTCTCCCAGAATCTTATCGTGTCCCTTATCCGAATAAGAAAATTCGCCATAGGCATCCCCTTGAGCTCTTCTTTCGTGAACGCGTTCAGTAGCACGAGCAGCACGCCGTATACGATAATCCCGACTATTGTGCCCCATATCAGCTTGGAGAGATTGCCCGTATTGAAATTCGTTATCAATATAATGGACAAGACCATTATAACACCCGATAGAAGAATTACGGAAATGTTTTTTACCAACAATTCGTTCCTGCCTATCCATTTAACAAGCGCGGCGACATTCAGAGTTACTACGACCGCATAGGCGATAATGGTGGAAATAGCGGCGCCGTAAATGCCAGCACTCCTGATTAGTATTATAGTGAGCGCTACCTTTATCCCGCCGCCCAAAGCCATATTGGTAAAAGGCGTATACGCTCTGTCGATAGCCTGGAGCAACGCCGTGTAAATCTGCATAACGGACATCAACAGAATGCTTATGGAGGTGATTTTTAACAGTCCGGAGGCAAGCCGTAATTCAAATGCGTCAAAGTTCGGGTAAAGCACGCTCATTACGGGCTCGGAAAGCGCGAAGAGCGCGAGCGCCGAAGGCACGCCTATGACAAAAGTCAGCTTTACGCCCGAGCGGCTTTTTGCCCTTATGGAATCGATATCCCTGCGCGCTTTGCTGCCGCTTACCACGGGTATCACGGTAACGGCGAAAGCGAGCGTCAAGACTACGGGCATATTAATCAAAGAGCCTACGGGACCGGATAAAATGCCGAACATTTTAGTGGACATAACCTGCGATACGCCGCTGTTTCTCAACAGATTGACAATCATAAGGCTGTCGATAAACTGTACCAGCGGCAGCATCAGCCCGCCGAGAGTAACGGGTATGAGAGCTTGCGACAGCTCCTTGAACATGCCGTTAACTCTTAAGTCCGCGCCGGATATCTCTTTAGACCTGTCATGCTTGATGATATAATAAATCAATAGCATAAAGAGCGCGATAGCTTCGGACAGCGTAATCGAGAAAAGCACCGCCCATACCGCGTACATCGTCCCTTGCTTTATAAAGATTTTTGCGAGCGTAAGCCCCGTAATCAGCTTTACGAGTTGCTCGATAATCTGGGAGAGCGCGGAGGGCATCATATTCATATTGCCCTGAAACCAACCGCGGTAAGCGGCAATAAGAGTGGAGAATACTATCGCGGGCGCGATAAGCAAATACGCGTAAGTTAATTCTTTCATGTCCTGAATCGAGCCCAATACCCCGGATAGCGCCGACAGCGCGCCAGCGGCGATAAGCGCTATTACGAAAAAAACGCCGACCGATTTTCTGAACATAATTTTAGCGGTCGCGTAATTTCCATTAATTTTCATCTCAGCGACCATCTTGGACACTACAATGGGTATACCGCTTGCCGTCAGGGTGATTAGCAGAGCGTATACGGGGAATACCATCTGATATATTCCTATCCCCTCAGCGCCTATGATATTTGTAAGGGGTATTCTGTATATCGCTCCGATAATCTTCGCGATCAGCATACCCCCGGCAAGAAGCGCCGCGCTTCTTATATAAATATCCCTTTTCGCCATTACAATTGCTGCTCTAGAAATGCCTTCGCCGTATCCAATAACTTAACATCCGCCTCGCTCATCTCCATTGTAGTAGAGAAAACCACTATCGCGCCGAACACATCCCCGCCCACGATAATCGAGGCGATAAGCTGTCCTTTATAAGGCGTGTCGTCATCCGTGAGAAGTTTAATGAAATCCCCGCCGTTCCTGATTTCTTTTTTTCTGTCCATAATAATCTGCTCGACGGCGCGGCTGATAGGTTTTGATTTGAATTCCTTCCCGAGCGCTCCCGCGGCATAGGCGTAATTATCTTTATCCGCAATAAGCACGGTATGGCCGGTAGTAGAATTTATTGCCTTCGCATATTCCTCCGCGAAATCAATAAGCGACTTTACCGCGGAATATTTCTTTAATACGAGGGTGTTATTCTCATCGGTAAAAATCTCCAGTTCTTCGCCTTCTCTTATCTTCAGAGTGCGCCTGATTTCTTTGGGAATAACCACTCTTCCGAGCTCGTCTATCCGTCTAACAATGCCTGTCGTATGCATAATAACCCTCCACAGGATTAGTATTAATTCAGGCGCATATAATTATGCCCCATAGGATTAAAACAAAGGTGTCGAATTTTATATTATCGTAATATGAATTCTGAAAGGTTAAATTGTTCGAATATTTAAGGGTTAATATTATAACGCTCTAACGGCATCTTAAGTCTCAATGCGACGAGGACAGCGAAAACTATAAGAAAGCATAATATTATTTATAATTAAAGGTTTTCTATATCAACTTGACTTAAAGGTGTAAAGTATTATAGAATAGACCTAAAAAATAAAGGAGTTTTTATGGACACAAATTACGATAAAATATTGAAGGCTAAAATGGACGATAACAGCTTCAAAAAGCTGGCTGTACTTAATAACCCCAAAGTAACCGAATTTATAGCGACCTTTGTAGAGCATTGCGAACCCGAATCGGTATTCGTAGCCGGAGACAGCGAAGAAGATATCCAATTCGTGCGCGACCAGGCGTTGAAGCTCGGCGAAGAAAAAGTAATGGCTAAGACCAAGCAGACCATACACTGGGATTCATATCTTGACCAAGCCAGAGACAAGAATAATACGCGCTTCATGGTATATAAAGAAAATCTCGAAAGGATGAAGACATTAAATTCCATTGATTATGACGAAGGTCTTAAAGAGATAACGGAAATATCAAAGGGCATAATGAAAGGCAAGTCCGCGATTGTGCTGTTTTTCTCGGAGGGCCCTACGGAGAGCCCGTTCACAATCCCCTGCGTTCAGTTTACGGACAGCTGGTATGTCGCTCATTCCGAATTAATTCTCTATCGGGCTGCGTATACGCATTTCCTTAAAATGAAAGAGTCCGAGAAAGGCGAGTTCTTCCGTTTCGTACATTCCGCGGGCGAACTCGACGAGAGAGGCAATACCGTTAATCTTAGCAAGAGAAGAGTTTATATGGATACGCAGAACAATATCGTGTATTCCATGAACAACCAATACGCCGGCAATTCCGTGGGACTTAAAAAACACGCGATGAGGCTTGCGATTAACAAATCCGGCAAAGAGGGTTGGCTGTGCGAGCATATGTTCATTATGGCTGCGATTGACCAGGACAAGAACAGGAAGACATATTTCTGCGGCGCTTATCCGTCCGCCTGCGGCAAGACCTCTACCGCGATGATTCCCGGCGAGAAGATTGTCGGCGACGATATCGCGTATTTCAGAAATATAGGCGGCGAGTTCAGAGCGGTTAATGTCGAATTCGGAATGTTCGGTATCATTAAAGATGTCAACGCGAAAGACGATCCCGTGATTTTCGAGAACTTAATGAAAAATCAGGAAGTAATTTTCTCGAATGTCTTAATGGGTCCCGATAATAATCCTTACTGGCTCGGAATGGGCGTGGAAGCCCCCGACAAAGGCTATAACCATTACGGCAAATGGGAAAAGGGCATCAAAGACCAGTCCGGCAAAGAAGTTCCTCTTGCCCACAGCAACGCGCGCTATACGATGCGTCTGGATTATCTGGACAATATTGATAAAGAAGGCTTTGAATCCAAGAACGGCGTAGCCGTCCAGGGTATTTTATACGGCGGAAGAGACAGCGACATAACTGTGCCGGTCGAGGAATCCCTTAACTGGAGAGACGGAATACTCTTAAAAGCCGCTACTCTCGAATCCGAGACGACGAGCGCGACATTAGGCGCGGAAGGCGTGAGAACTCCGAGCCCCATGGCTAATCTGGATTTCGTCTCTTATCCTCTCGGGGAATATACGATGAATAATATCAGGTTCGGCGAAAGCGTTAAGTCTGCGCCCAAAGTGTTCAGCAACAATTACTTCTTGAGAAGACCTGACGGCTCTTTCGTCACAAGCAAGCTCGCTAAGAAAATCTGGCTGCATTGGGCGGAGGGCAGAATTCATAACGAATATGACGCGTACGACACGCCGACCGGCAAGATTCCCAAGTACGAGGACTTAAAGGCGCTGTTTAATAAATACCTCAACGAAGATTTCTCTAAGGAAGATTATATCTACCTGTTCACATTCCGTTGTGCTAAATGGATTGACAAGTTAGAGCGCACCAAGGCGTTTTATAAGAAGATGGATCCCGCAACCCCTCAGGAAATTTTCGATTACTGGAATAAGGCAATACAAAAAATCTCGGCGGCGCGTGAAAAATTCGGAGACGAAATTAAGCCCGGCGACTACAAAGCGTAAAACATATATTTTATGGATACAAACCGCCCGTTTCGGGCGGTTTATTTGTTAAATAAGGGCTTAATCTTTTGGTTAAATAATGGGTTAATCAATTAGTTAAATAAGGGCTTAATCATTTTCGAAAAAAATCTATAAAAACCCTAAATGGTCTTGAAATTCTTGGTAATACGGACGGCGGCAGCGTCATAGACCCGATAGAATTTGACTATGACGCAGACATCGTATTATCGGCAGACCCGATAAAAGATGATTATGCATTCGACGGTTGGTATCTTGACGAAACCTTTGAAACGGAATTCACATTAACCAAGATGCCGGCGCAAAATATAACATTATATGCGCTGTGGTCATTTGAAGGAGAGTGGTTCACAGTCGTATTTGATACGGGAGAGGGTTCTGAAATCCATTCCGTCGAGGTGATATGGGGGAAACGGTCGCAAGACCCGCAGACCCCGTATGGGATGGTTATGTATTCGTAGGCTGGTATACCGACGAGAGCTACGCTGAATTATTTGATTTCGATACCGAGATTACTGAAGATTTAACGCTTTACGCAAAAATGGTCCGAAACAGCGGGATAAAGATTGTTATATAAGATGCTCGATTAAAATCTTTACGCCTATTCCTATAAGGATTATTCCGCCGAGGACCTCGGCGCCGGATTTGAATAATTTGCCGAGTTTTTTGCCGAGCAGTACGCCTAGATAAGACATCATAAACGCCACGGCGCCGATTATCAACGCGGATAAAAAGATATTGACCGAACTTATTACCGCGAACGAGACCCCGACCGCCATGGCGTCTATGCTCGTCGCGAGCGCGAGCATAGTAAGATTCTGCCAGCGCATTATTTCCTTATCGTTGCACACCGCTTGCGTTTTCCTTTTCTTAAAGGCGTTAATGAGCATATTGCCTCCGATTAGAACGAGCAGGATAAAAGCTATGAAATGTCCTATCTCCAGGATATAGCTTGCAAATATCATTCCGACAAGCCAGCCGAGGACGGGCATTATTGCCTGAAAAGCGCCGCAGAACGCGCCGAATTTGAGCGCTTGGCTGTACCCCGCCTCTTTCAACGCGACGCCGTTAGCGACACATACGGCGAGAGCGTCCATTGCAAGCCCGAAAGCGATAGATAGAATTTCGAAAAAACCCATTTTTTAATTATTATATTCCTTTAATACGCTGCCGATACCCGGATGCCGTAACATAATTAGAAATTATAACATACATTTTAATAAAATATCTATAATTCGGAGTACATAATGCAGATTTATGTAATAAGACCGGGCGATACGCTCTACGCGATCGCGAGAACCTTTAATTCCACGGTCAGCGAAATCGTTCAGGCTAATCAAATACCCGAGCCAGACAGATTGGTTGTGGGTCAGGCGCTGGTTATACCGATTGTCGGCAGTTATTATTTCGTCCAGCCGGGCGACAGTCTTTGGAGCATAGGGCAGAGATTCTCGATAAGTTATCTTGAGCTTGCGGAGATTAACAATATCAATCCCGCGCAGCCGTTAAGAATCGGATTAAGGCTCTACATACCGCCTCAATCCAAGACCTTAATTGAATCAAACGCGTACCTAGAGCCCGTGGGCAATACGATAAGCGCGTTCTTGCTAAACGACGCGAGACAGGCGGCGGACACGCTGACTTATCTTGCGCCTTTCTCGTATCAGGCGAGGCGGGACGGCACGCTGAGACCGGTGCCGTTAAACGGGCTTGAAGAGATTACAAGAGCGACGGGCGCGACGCTGATGATGGTCATAACGAATATCGAGGACGGCAGATTCAGCGGAGAGCTCGGCAGAGATATATTGCAGAGCGTTGCCGTACAGGATTTGCTGCTTGATAATATAGTCGCCGAGATTAACCGCGTAGGCTTATACACTGATGTGCATTTCGACTTCGAGTTCCTGCCCGTAGACCAGAGAGTGGCGTACGCTAATTTTTTAAGGCGCGCGACGGCAAGACTGAGACCTTTGGGGCTTATGGTTTCGGCCGCGCTCGCGCCTAAGACGTCGGCAGACCAGCCGGGGCAGTGGTATCAGGCGCATGATTACGGTCTTATTGCCGGAATTGTCGACTTCGTTGTCATAATGACCTATGAATGGGGCTATTCGGGAGGGCCGCCCATGCCGGTATCGCCGATAGGTCCCGTAGAGCAGGTGTTAAGATATGCCCTGACCGAAATGGATTCAAGCAAAATCCTTATGGGGCAAAATCTCTACGGCTACGACTGGACGCTTCCGTTTGTACCCGGCGAAAGGTTCGCGAGGGCAATCAGTCCGCAACTTGCAATTAATATCGCGAGAGACAACAATGCGTCCATTCAGTACGATAATCAGGCGCAGGCGCCGTTCTTTAATTATACATCGGACGACGGCTCAAGACATATCGTATGGTTCGAGGACGCAAGGAGCATACAGGCGAAATTCAATCTGTTAAAGCGCCTGAATTTAAGGGGAATTAGCTATTGGAAGCTTGGTCTTCCTTTCCCGCAGAATTGGCTGTTGTTAGAAGATAATTTTAACATTATTAAGAAATAATCTTGTTTCGTTGTCTTTGTCGAGGATAGCGGAACAAGTAATTGATTAACGCCATCCTTTATGGGATGGCGTTAATATTACTCTCCTATGATTTTAATAAGTACGCGTTTGTTTCTCTTGCCGTCGAATTCGCCGTAAAAAATCTGTTCCCACGGTCCGAAATCCAGTCTGCCTTCGGTGACGGCGACCACGGTTTCTCTTCCCATTATAGTCCTCTTCAGGTGGGCGTCCGCGTTGTCCTCATAGCCGTTATGGTCGTATTGGTTATAGGGCTTTTCGGGCGCGAGGCGCTCGAGAAATCTTTCGAAATCCCTGTGAAGACCGCTCTCGTTATCATTGATGAAAACACTTGCCGTGATGTGCATCGCGTTAATAAGTACCAGCCCTTCTTTTATTCCGCTTTCCTCAAGCGCCGCCTGAACATCGCTTGTGATATTGATAAAAGCTCTTCTAGTCTCGGTATTCATCACTAACACTTTTCTGTAAGTTTTCATTAATGCCCTCCGTTTTTTTTATCATTATATCACAATTAATATTCGTTGTAACGGTTCATAAAGAAAAAACCTTTTTCCCTGTTCTTATCCACTAATCTGCTCGTATGGTTATTCCAACGCTCTCGACAGGCAGCGTAATAAAATCAATCGCTTTCGTCAAGGATAAAATACCAGTTCCTGCTGTCGCCCTGAACGGGCGGCAAATGCTCGCCGCGCTTAATGTCCACCGTGTAGCGCACCTTTCCTTTGTTGTCGCAGGCTTTATATCTTCCCGTCTTAGGCGCGAGCTCGCCGGGCTTAAACTTCTTCATCTCTTGCCTCCATAGATAATATCATCTGTAAAAAACAATATAATTATGTATGCTTAAAGCCCGCTAGCGTATTCCGGAAAAACCGTATAAAATATCATTCCGATCACTCCCGCACCGAGGATAATGAATATCGGATTTAATCTGAATTTTCTCATTACCGCAACGCCCGTAATAAACAGCGACAAGGCGAAAATATTTGTTGATTTAATATTTATCTTCAAGCTAGTAACGCCCCACAGCGCCATAATAAAAATCGTCAATCCCGCGGAAGCAATGAGCGCGACGACGGCGGGTCTCAGACCTTTAAGGATGGATTTTACGGCGTTTAAGTTCTTATATTTGCTATACAGGACGGCGAGCGCAATGACTATAATAAATGACGGCAGCACGCTGCCGAGCGTCGCGACGATAGCTCCCGGGATTCCCGCGACACGGATTCCGACAAATGTAGCAGCGTTAATCGCTATAGGTCCCGGCGTCATTTCCGCAATTGTAATAAGGTCAATGAATTCATTCATAGTAAGCCAGCCGTTGACCTCGACTATATGATGCCGGATAAGCGGCAGGGCGGAAAGCCCGCCGCCGATACTCATCACGCCTATTTGAAGGAAACTAAATAACAATTTAAGTATCAGCATTTTGAGTCTCCTTCCTGATTTTCCTGCGATTGATAAAGTGCATCGCCAAGCCGATCAAAGCGCTTGCAAGTATTATGAGTCCCACATTTACTCTGAAGAAGAAAGCGGCGATAAACGACGCGGTCATTATTATAACGGAGACGGCGTTTTTAGTCTTTACGACTTTTAATGTCAGAGAAATCACCACATCCGCTATAACCGCCGCTACGCCTGCCTGCATGCCGCGCATTAAGGCTTCGATAATAGTATTGTTGCGGAATCTATCGTAAAATAAAGAGATAACTGAGATAATAATCAGAGGCGGTAATGCCGTGCCAAATACCGTAACGAGCGCGCCTAACACACCCCCCATTTTGTAACCGAGAATTATCGAGGTGTTGATAGCAATAGCTCCCGGAGAGGACTGCGCGACCGCTATCATATCCAGCATTTCCTTTTCTTCTATCCATTTCAGTTTCTCGACGAACTTTTTTTTCATGAGCGAGACTATGACATAGCCGCCTCCGAAAGTAAACGCGCTTAATTGAAAGGTCGTAAGAAAAAGCGTCAGATATAGTCTGAAATCTCTTTTCACAGGATTAGTATATATGAATTTTACGATTAAATCAATATTTCATAATTATCAATCAAGTCATTACGATAACAACACTATTTGATACTATAAAGCAGCTGTAACGAGCGGATTTTTCGATGATAGCGCCACAATCGGGTTCTCCATAGTATTATTACATGGAGGTTCTGAGTGGGGCGCTAGCGCGGAAAAGATGCCGTTAGAGCGGTGATTACTTCCGCTGTCCGTTCAAGGACAGCGGAATTATATATCCATAGCTATACGATACGCCTCCAGCGTCGCGTCAATAAATTTTCGAGCTTTTATCGCGTCGCCGATTTTGTATATCTCCTTGTAGTCTCTCATTAATTCGTCGTAAAGCGTATCGTCCGCTCTTAATCCCGCGGCGATTACCACGGTATCCGCCGTAAGTTCTTTTTTGCCGTCGCCGTCCTTTACAATAACGCCTTTATCAGAGATTTCCATTAATTCCGTATTGACTAGCGTTTTTATCTTGTTTTCTTCGAGCGCGGCAAGCAACGAAAATCTCGACATAAAGATTACATCGGACGCGATTTCGGGAAGCATTTCGATAATTGTCACATTCTTGCCCTTTTTCTTTAAGTGGAGCGCGCTCTCGCAGCCTACAAGTCCGCCGCCTACTACGATTACGTTATTGCCCGTGTCTTGATTGTTTTTCAGCATATCCACTGCAATTAACACATTAGTTCTGTCAATTTTCGTCACTTGCGGCTTAACGGGCACGGAGCCAGTCGCGATAACCACAGCGTCAGCCTTGAATTTCTTAATATTATCCTTGGTCGCCTCGGTGTTAAGATGAATTCTCACGCCGGAATTCTTTATCTCGTATATAAGGTGCTCTAAGAATGCGCGTACTTCCTTCTTATGGTCCATTACTGCGCCCTCGATAAGATGCCCGCCGAGTTCAGAGGATTTTTCTAACAGCGTTACCTTGTGTCCGCGCTTGTCGGCGAACAGCGCAAAGCTCATACCCGCCATGCCGCCGCCTATCACCAGAATGTGTTTACTTACTCTCGCGGGTTCGGGCGGTCCGAGGTATTCTTTGCCTAGTACGGGATTGACGCTGCAGGCGGAGTACTGACCGAACAGTACTCTGTTAATGCACTGCATACACCTGACGCAGGGAATGATTTCTTTGTTTTTGGCGCTTCTAACTTTATTGGGCCATTCGGGGTCTGCAAGTAGCGGTCTCGCCATTCCGACGAAGTCTATTCTCTCCTCGTTAATAAGACTTTCGGCATAGTCGGGGTCGCTGATATTGCCGTCCGTTATCACTTGAATGCCCACGGCTTCCCTGACTTTCTGCGCGTAATCTATGGAGACGCCGTCTTTCATATACTCGGTGGGAATTAATAAATTCATATTGTCATAGCTGCCGCGCCTTAAATGCAGGGTGTCAATACCCGCCGATTTAAGTTTTTTCGCTATCTCGATCGTCTCTTCAAGCTCTCTGCCGCCGGGAAAACCGTGGTCGAGACCCAGCCCTACGATAAGCGGAAAATCTATCCCTACATTCTGTCTTACGCTTGCGATGCACTCCGTCAGAAATTTCATTCTGTTGTCAAGGCTGCCGCCGTATTCGTCCCCGCGTCTGTTCCACGCCGAAGACAGGAACTGATCTCCTAAATACGCGAGAAAATGAATATAAATTATATCGAACCCCGCCTGCTTTGCAAGCGCGGCGGAGCGGCCGTAAGCGGCTACGAGGGTCTTGATTTCGTCGACGCTTAATTCTCTCGTCTTTGCGTCGGGCATCATAAAGACGGCGTTTTCGGACGGCCCTACGGGCGGCTTGCCGGGAAGCGCGGCATCCGCTATGCGCCCGCTGCCGGGAGATAATTCTATCGCGACTTTGCAGTCATACATATGCGCCGTTTCCGTAATTTCATAAAAGTATTTTATCATAGAAGGTGAATCCAGCACCGGATACCCGTAGGTTAACGGATAGGGGTCAACGCTCCTTTCCGCTTTGATATGTCCGGTGATAATCAGCCCTGCGCCGCCTTTAGCGCGCGCTCTATAGTACTCGTAAAATCTCTCCGCCGGAACGGACGGTTCGCCTATAGTAAACTGCGGATTGACGGGCGAGAAAACAATCCTGTTTTTTATTTTCAAATTGCCGATATACGCCGGCTCGAACAGCTTATCGTAAGTCATATTTTCCTCCTTGAACTTGATAATCTTAGTGTGCTTAAAGTAATCGGAATAATACGGATAATGTATTTATATAGTAATTACTGACGGCGTTATACGGCTACCGCCTTGAATATGAAGGTAGCTACCCTGACGGCACAACTTATGCTAAGATTGCAAACATACTAAATCACGGAACAAGCACAACCAACCCCAGACTAAAAAAGGCGGTTAGAAAGCTAAGGGGATTAGACGACAGGGCGACGAAAAATTTTGAAGAGAAGTTAAAGAACTAAAGAGCTTTTAAACTTCCTTAATCGTTTGACAAGAATAAAGATTTTTGCTAACATACATAGAGAATTGTCTATATGAGTGAAGGAAACATCTATATGAGGTGATTATAATGACATATGATGATTATACAGAAATATGCAAGGCATTAGGAGATCCCACCAGAGCTAAAATATTTGACATGTTAAAAGGCGGAGAGATGTGTGCTTGCAAGATTCTTGACGCTTTTAGTATAACGCAACCTACTTTGAGTTATCATATGAAAATGCTTTCCGATGGTAATTTAGTAAAGGTAAAAAAAGATGGAAAATGGAATTACTATAGTTTGAACTGGCCGATTATTGAAGAATTAACCGCCTTTCTAAACAGAAAATCGCCAATGCTTTTATATAAAAGTAGCGTAAATTGTGAAAATTAAGAGAACTAATAACTAATATTTTTTGGTTTATATATAGACATATTGCAATATATCTATAGAAGAGGTGTATATGAAAGCTAATGAAAAAACAGAATTAAAAGAAAACAATGTGCAAAATAAAACTCAGGATGCGGAGCATAAACATAGACATAAAAAGCTTTGGATATTCCTTTCAATAATTTTGATAATCGCGGTTATACTGACAATTACAGGTATTATCGGAGGCTGGAATTCAATCAAAGCAGTTTTTAAGTTTGTTTCTAGTCAGGTTCTTGGTATGAAATGGCTCAATAGCTTAATAGGTTTAGCTTTTACAGGAATGTTCGGCGACGCTTTTATGGCTACTGTTTGGGGAAAAGCTATACAATTTTTTGTATATGATACCATTAAAATAATATTTTTGCTATGTTTGTTAATCTTTATTATTTCTTTTATACAAAGCTATTATCCACCGGAGAGAACAAAAAAGATACTTGGAAAATATAAAGGAATAGGGGCAAACGCAATGGGTGCGCTGCTGGGCACTGTAACACCGTTCTGTAGCTGTTCATCAATACCACTATTCATGGGCTTTACGAGCGCAGGACTTTCAAGCGGAGTAGCCTTCAGCTTTCTAATCTCCAGTCCGCTTGTAGATTTAGGTGCGCTGATTATTCTAATAAGCGTTTTTGGGTTTCCTATAGCTATCGCCTATGTGGCAGTAGGTCTAATACTTGCTATTATTGGAGGCACGATTATCGAAAAAACAGGTGTAGGAAAGAACGTGCGCGAGTTTGTAACACAGGGTGCAAATATTGAAGCTGATATAGCAGAGTTGACAAAGAAAGACAGATTAGTATTTGCTAAAGATAGAATGTTGGAAACCTTGAAAAAGGTATGGCCGTATATTATTATCGGCGTAGGAATCGGAGCAGTGATACACAATTTTATACCTGAAATATGGATTCAAGCCGTGCTAGGACAGGATAAATGGTATTCCGTAATAATAGCTACATTTGTAGGCACACCTATGTATGCTGACATATTCGGAACGATACCGGTCGCTGAAGCTTTATTTGCAAAAGGTGTAGGAGTAGGCACGATATTAGCCTTTATGATGAGCGTAACAGCATTGTCGTTACCCAGTATGATAATGTTATCAAAAGCTATTAAACCGAAATTGCTGTTTTCATTTTTAGCAATAGTGGTTTTCGGAATTATAATAATCGGCTATGTGTTTAACGCATTGAATTTCTTATTTATATAGAACATACAAGGATATATAATTATGAAAATTGTAGTTTACGGTACAGGATGTAAAAGCTGTCATGCCTTACACGAAAGTGTGTTGGATGCGGTTAAAAATCACGGAATTGATGCTGAAGTCATCTATGAAACAGATCTAAAAACAATCATCGGTAAAGGTATTATGCAAATGCCGGCATTGGAGGTAGATGGTAGGATAAAATGCATGGGCAGAGTGCCTAAGGAAAAAGAATTATTGACATATCTTAAATAGCAAGAAGTTTGTGAACTTGATTATGCTAATTTACGTTTTTGTCATCTCTTGCATAATTGAAGCGATTATTCAAAGATGGGACAGAGGTAAAAGCGGATTGCAACTAAATCTTGAATAAAATCTTGAATAAAAACTTGATTTTGCGAGGTAATCAAGATTGACACCAACCGAACAAAAAGTAGGAAAACCAAAAGTAAGAAATGGCATTAAGTTCAAATCCCGTAAAACATAGTGCAAGATAGACGAACAACCAAAAGTAAGAATATCCGATAGAAAAGAAAGAAGCCCTGTCAAAAATGCGATAAAACAGGGCTTTTTTGCATATAAAAACACGGCGTAATTCCGAGCCGTCATATCCGCTTGCGGATATGCAAGGGTGAGGACGCTACCGCACCGCAACCCGCCAAAGAGGCGATGACTGCCTTGACGCCGTGTGTCTATGGTGGGCAATAAGGGACTCGAACCCCTGACTTCCTCCACGTCAAGAAGGCACTCTACCAGCTGAGTTAATTGCCCGCAGCAGAATGTATTTTAACATAAGCGCGTTTATTTTGCAAGCGTAAAAATATTTGTTGCGGATTTTTTATCCCGTTTACTTGAAATTTCCCTCGGATGTCCGGCGGTAGCAAAAAAAGTTTTCAGCAACCGGCGTAAGTCAATCTGAAAACGCGCTTAAATTGCAACTACAAGTGCAACGGTTTGTATAATAAGTTCTTTCAGTTCCCTTTACCCCTCGGGGTAAAGGGAAAAATTTTCTAATTCTTGAGCGAACACTTGTTCTGCGGATTTGTAGCCAAGTCGTTTTCGGGGGTAGGTGTCAATCCAATTGTTTATACGGTTTAATGTTTCCTGATCAATTGAATCGAAGCTCCTGCCTTTAGGTATGAATCTGCGAATCATTCGATTGTAATTCTCGTTTATGCCCCGCTCATAAGCGCTGTATGGATGAGCATAATATATCTCGGTCTCAAGCTGGCTGCAATCTGCAAATTCGCTTCCGTTATCAAAGGTTATTGTTTTAAACAAATACATCTTATCTTTTAGCTGTTTAAATGCCTCTGATACCGATGATGCACTCATATCCTTAATTTTTATCATAAAGCCTTTGTTTGTCTTTCTCTCAACCAATGTTAAGATTGCACCTTTATGGTCTTTCCCTACTATTGTATCTCCTTCCCAGTGCCCGAATTCCTCTCGGATCTCAACACTTGGAGGGCGAAGGTCTATACTTCTGCCCAATTGCCTTTTATATGCTCTTATCCTTCGTTTTTTAGGTTTTAACCTTACTTTCATCAATAAATCTATGTTTTTTACTCTTAACAGGCCTCTGTCTATATAATTGTACACCGTTTTCGTACATACCTTTATCTTAAATCTGCCTTCAGGAAGACTGCCTATTACCGCATCGGGAGAATATTTGTCTATCAGTATTTTCTCTTCTATGTATTTTACAAGTTCCATGTCCTTGAATAATTTGTATTTACCACCCGAATGTGACTTGTTTGCCCTTGCCACCTCATTGCCTGTTTCAGCAAAGTAGGCTTTAAACTCTTTGTATGGCAGCCAATTCTCTAAATGCTCTTTCTTAATGGGCTTTGAATACTTCGCCTTGCGTTGTATTACGCTGCCCCTCTTTATCTCTCGGCTTATGGTGCTTTTACTTCGCCCTAACGCTCTTGCTATAGCTCCTATACTGTACCCCAATTTAAAACATCTTTCAATTTCTTTACGTTCATATAAATTTAAATGTGCATATTTCCTCTTTTTTGTGGTATACTGTTCTTGATTCATAGTGGCTTTTCCCTTTTGTATAATTTTGTTATGACAAACTTATTATACAAAGAAAAAGTTTCACTATGAATCTTTTTTTATCCGTTGCACTTCATTTTACAATCTTCCATCTGAAAACGCGTTTCATTACGAAATAGAATTTTTTAGATAATTCTTTACAATATCCGTTTAAGATATTATAATAAAGATATGGATACCAATAATGCGGAAAATGCTGAAAAACCCGTATTAGAAAAAAATATTATAAAAGTAACGGATTTACATAAATATTTCGGCGATATCAAGGCGGTTGACGGGATTTCCTTTGAGGTGATAAAAGGAAGTCTTTTCGCTTTTTTAGGCACTAACGGCGCGGGCAAATCCACGACGATAAGCATTATCAGCACGCTGCTTAAAAAAACATCGGGCACGGTCGAAGTTAACGGCAAGCTGATTGACAGCGAAGACGAGAAAATCAGACAGGATATAGGTGTCGTATTTCAGGACAACTTGTTAGACCCGCTGCTTACGGTAAAGGAAAATTTATTGGTAAGAGGCAGATTGTACGGCTTAACAAAGGGCGAAATACTTAATCGCATGGATTATCTTGCGGAGGCTATCGACACCAAGGACTTTCTTAACCAAAGGTACGGCACGCTTTCCGGCGGTCAGAAACGAAGAGCGGATATGGTCAGAGCGCTTATCAATTATCCTAAAATTCTTATCCTCGACGAGCCTACGACCGGGCTTGACCCGAGCACGAGAAGAAAAGTATGGCAGATTATCGAAAAACTCAAGCAAGAAAAGGAACTGACGATATTTCTGACCACGCATTATATGGAGGAGGCCGCGATTGCGGACAAGATCGTAGTAATTAACAAAGGAAAAATCGTAGCCGAGGGAACGCCCGAAGAATTAAGACTTGAATTTTCGAACGACAGACTGCATTTAATTTACAAGAAAGAGGCGCTTAAAAAGTTAAAGAGCGCAATTAAGAAATTCGCTTACAGAGAAGACAGGGATAAGATAATCGTCGACCTCGACGATTCCATGTCCGCTGTTGATATCCTTAATCAGGTAAAAGAGTATATCAATGCGTTCGAAGTGATACGCGGCAATATGGACGACGCTTTCATCAATATTAATTTAAGGTGCGAAAATGCAAGTAATATATAACCTCGTAATCAGGAATCTGAAGAATTATTTACGCGATAAAATGACGGTGTTCTTTTCTTTCTTGTCAATCATTATCGTATTGGTGTTGTATCTTTTCTTCCTCGCGGATATGCAAGTTGACTCTATTATGCAGTCAATCAGCAATCTACCCGATTATTTGAACAGAGAAAACGATATTGAATATATGGTCAACACGTGGCTTGTCGCGGGACTTCTCACCGTCAATTCTATTACGATGCCCGTAATAATTTTTTCTATGAAAGTGGAGGACAGGCACAATAAGATAGATTACGACTTCAACGCCACGCCCGCAAAGCGCTATCATATCGTATTCGGGTATATCGTGTCCGCATGGATAATCGGCATTATCACTTCCGTTGTCGTTTTCGCGCTCGGCGAAGCGTATATACTCCTTAAAGGAGGCAAGCTGTTAAGTATTATCGGTATCTTGCAGGTTCTCGGAATCATTACGCTTGCCGTTATTATGTTTTCGGGGATGTCTTATCTTATGATAATGTTTCTCACCACTCCGTCTCAGGTCGGCGCGGCAAATACGCTTGTCGGTACATTCTCAGGCTTTTTGGGCGGAATTTATGTGCCGCTCGGACTCCTTGGTACGGTTGGCACGGTCATCAAATTCCTGCCCTTTGCGCATGTCGCGTCATTATTAAGACAGATTCTTATGCAAGACTCTATTGAGAAGGTCTTTGAAGGCGCGCCACCGTCGGTAGCGGATAATATAAAAATATTTTACGGCGTCAATATGCATATAGGCTCGTATGAATTAAGCGCGCTTCATATGATATTGATTATGCTCGGCGTAATCGCGGTCTTTTACGGATTATCGATTCTTATATACTCAAAGGCGAAAAGAAGATAATTTATCTTTAGTGTTTTAATGTGTCTTAATAATTTCTCGGAAGTTTACTAAAGTAAATTAATTATTTTTTCTTTACATTTAATAATTTCCTAAGCAGCCGGTGAATTAAGTTAACCGATTATCTATTATAACCAAATTTTTATTATTTAACGCTTGACACAGGGCAAAATTAATGTCATAATAAATCCGACTAAAATAGTAGGAATTAGGATTATGAAAGACTTTTTTGTAAATTTATATATGCTATACACAGATATGGCATTTTATATGACTATCGGGCTTATAATGGTCTTTATAATCAAGATATTTATTAATCCCGAGGTTATATCCAAGTACCTCGGCGGCAATTTATACAAATCCGTATTGCTTGCATCCGCTATCGGCGTGCCCTTGCCGCTTTGTTCTTGCAGCGTTCTGCCTACCGCGATAGAGATAAGAAAGAGCGGCGCGGGGTTCGGCGCTACCGCGTCTTATCTTATTTCGACGCCTATGGTAGGCGTGGACAGTTTAATAGCCACATACGGAATGATGGGGCCTTTCATGGCGCTGTTCAGAGCGGTATCGGCTTTTATATCCGGAATTGTCAGCGGCATCGTCGGCGGTAAACTAATCAAAACGCATAACGAGCCCGAAGATATAGGTCATTGCTCAAGATGCGATCATGAGCATACTCCGCATAACGGTAAACTCGTTTCAGGATTAAAATACGCGTTCGGCGAATTTATAGACGACTTGGCGTTGCCTTTTACCGGGGGAGTTATCGTAGCCGCATTGATAATTACTTTAATTCCCGATAATTACTTCTTAAATACCGCGCTCGGCAACAATTTCATAGCGATGATTGTAATGCTGGCGATAGGACTGCCTATGTATATATGCTCGACTTCCTCCATTCCCGTCGCCGTCGCGCTGATAATGAAAGGGCTGTCGCCCGGAGCGGCGTTTGTATTCTTATTCGCAGGTCCCATAATGAATATCGCCTCGATTATGCTTATGACGAAATTCTTCGGCAGGAAGGCGACCGCGGTGTTAATCTCTTCAGCGATAGTATGCGCGCTTATTTCGGGCGCAGCATTGGACTTTATTGTTAACAGATTTAATGTATCCATTCTTCTTAATGCCGGAGTCGAACGCTCCGAACTGCCGGTATATATGCTCATTGTCGCGGGAATTTTCTCCGTTCTATTGCTTATCAGCCTTATCAGAAAATTTAAGGCTCGGATACTCTTAGGTAAATCTCATAAATGCCATTCCGATGATTGTAATTAAAGCAAAATATTAAATGATCGGTCTAAGATATGGAGCCGAAAGAAAGACAATACCCTTAAGGGTATTGTCGGAAAAAAGGTAGCGTTGCGACGAGTTATAGCGGTGACACATTTCGCTTGCCGTTATCAGGTAAGCGAAAAATTATTCAGGTGCTTTCAAGCCGCTGATTCTGGCGCCCAGACGGTTCGCCCATTTCTCGGGATAGAAATCGAAATAACTAATGTTTCGCTCTTTCCGTAGCGCTTTGAATTTTTTCGCGTTACACCATATAATAGACGGTATTCCTATGATAAACAGATACAGCGGACCCAGTATCAAAGACTGGATTGTATGACCGTATTCGTGCACCTTTGTAGCGGCTATCCATTCCGGACCTTTGACGCTTGATATCGTAATAAATATTCCGAGCGATATGCCGCCCCAGTTTTCGTTATGGTAAGTGATTACCGAGCCAAAGAAAAATTCCCTTTTACCTTTGTATCTTATAAACAATATTAATCCCAACAGATTCTGTATAATACCCCAAGTAAATTGTATCAGATAAAACAGAAAGTATAGTATGTATTTCATTATAAGCCTACTCCTAATAAAATAATAACATATATACTCGCTCTTTACAAGAATGCTTATCTTAAATTGACATTATTTATCCGTTATTATATAGTAGTATAGCTTGAAGGTGTTATATGGCAATAAATTACGCTAAATTCAGAAAAATGTCCTCTTATGCTGCTGCGGATATTTACGGCGGCGGCGTAAATATGCTGATATCCTCGTATTTTCTCGCGTTTCTGACCTTTGTAGAAGGCTTAGACCCTGCGATCGCGGGACTATGTATAATGATAGGCAAAGTATGGGACGGCATTACCGACCCGATTATGGGTGTAATCGTAATGCGTACTCGGACGCGCTTCGGCTCGATACGACCGTATTTTCTTATCGGGATATTGCCCGTATTTATTACATATTTTATGCTGTGGTATTCGTTCGGCCTCGTAAATCCCGCAGCAAAAGCCGTTTATTACTCGTTCGCTTACATATTATTCTCGACAGCTTACACAATCACTATGATTCCTTATGAGGCGCTGTTGCCCAAGATGGTTGACAGTTACAGCGAGAGAACGGATTATTTTACTTTCAGGATGATATTTTCGGGCGTCGGATGCTTTCTGACTACTTACATCTATGAATTTATTATTAACGGTGGCGGCAATACGGGCCTTTCTCCCGCGCTTAAAGGCAAATTCGGACTTATGGGCGTGCTGCTCGGTCTGTTTTTCGCGCTGCCTATCCTGATTACATTTTACGGCACCAAAGAGAAAACTACCGGGGTTACCTCCGATACGATTAAGAATATAATAATTCAGTACGGCGAATTTTTTAAGAACAGTTCTTACAGAAAGTTCTTTATCTTATATTTCATGAGCGCTTTTATATCGGGTTTGGTGATTACGGGAATGACTTTTTTTACTTTCATAATCCTTTCTCAGGACCTTATAATGGGCTTTACTGTAATAACGATAGTGCTTACAATTAAAGGCGCTACGGAAATAGGCTTTTTCCCCGTAAATGTCGTACTGATGAAGAAATTCAATAAGCATATGCCGTACAAGACCGATATTCCGCTGATAATTATTGCCTGCGTTATCGCGCTGTTCATTCCGTTAGGCGGCTCTCCTATTTTCTTTATTATCTCGATAAGCCTGCTCGGAATGGGCGTATCCTGCCTGATGTTCGTGCCTATGACGCTGCAACCAGATTTAACCGATGTCGATGAATTGATATCCGGTAAAAGACGGGAGGGAATTTGCTCCGGGCTTTCCACGCTCGGCAGAAAGGTCTCGCAGGGATTAGCTTTTTGGGTCTCGGGCGCGATATTGTCGGCGTCGGGATTAAGCGCGGACACCCCCGAAAATGTGGTGAGGACCGCCCAAGCTATGATGGGCGTCAAGATAATATATTCGATAATTCCGATAGCGCTGTCCGTTCTTATTATCATAGTGTCGTATACCTATAAAATAAACGCCGCTAATCATACAATGATTAAAGAAAAAATTGCCATTAAGCGCCAAAAAGGTTATACTGAAATGAGCTCGGATGAAATAAAAGAATGCGAAAAAATTACGGGGATGAATTTTGATAAATTATGGATAGCGAAAAAAGACTAATCCAAGGAAAATTTACAGAATATATATAGAGTGTTATGAATTATAAAGGTATAGGTTATAAAATATATTTCGAAAGGCAGAAGAGAAATATGACTGCCGAAGAACTTGCTGTAAGAGTAAACACCTCTAAATACCTCCTGCTCGAAATCGAGAGCGGCAATCATATCCCCGACGAGAAGTTAATTACAGAAATTGCCGGCGTATTCTCCGTTCCCGTCGAGGAAATCCTGACCGCCACGATAGACGAAGACGACGATGTAAAAGAAATCAAAAACGAATACTTATTAGATGAAAGATATATAAATTACAGATATAAGAATACTTACCTCTCAATGAATGTCCGCGATTTCTTTCAACCCTATAAGCTGCTTGACGCGTATAATAAACTCAACAACGGCAACGATATAAAGCATAAATATGTCTTCAAGAACAAGAAAAAGAAGCATTCTAAGGAAGACTTTAAGGAGATTTTCACTTTAAGAACCAACGAGGAAGAAGACCTGGAAATCAAAGCGCCCTGGGTATTTATCAGATTCTTTATTATCGTCCTAATCGTAATATCCGCGGCGTTTATGCTGAGATTTAACGAAATCGGTGTAATTTTAAGTGTAGTGCTCTTTCCCGTCTCGATACTGCTGTATATTTATGAAGTCAATTATCCGAGAAACATCAGCCTATTTAAGCTGCTGTCAATGGTTATTATAGGCGGCATATTCTCCGTGCTGTTCGTGTTTATCGTAAGGTTTTTCACAGGTTACGGCTGGGGACTTTTCGGACAGCTGTTAACGGGCATAATCGAAGAGGGCGCCAAGGGAATTGTCGCGTTCTATTACATTTGCAAGCTTAAACCTAAGTATATCCTGTCAGGCATATTGATTGGCGCGGCCGTAGGCACGGGTTTTTCTATAATAGAGACTTATCTGTATGTATTTTCGGGTAATCCCGATACAATCCGTAAATTAATGGTGGCGCTTATAAGAGGCTTGCTCTCCATAGGCGGCGGACATATCATCTGGGCTGCGATAACGGCGGGCGCGCTGACTATGATTGTCGGCAACAATAAAGCGCACACCAAAGACCTGTTAAGCTCAAATTACCTGAAAGTCCTGCTGTTATTTGTCGTAATACACGCTATCTGGAATTTATTCGGCTCCCTGCCCGTATCCGTTGTAATCTGCATTATAGGTCTGATACTTATCAGAAAACAGATAAATGTAGGGATAATCCAGTACGATATCTCTTTGAAATTAAATAATACGCTAAAGAAGAATTTTGAATCGAATCACACCGGTGATTCATTGTTTTTCACGCTGGATTGAAATGAAAAAAATCAGAATTAACGGCGAGGCGGCTTTGATTTTCGCGCTGATGATACTCGCTTTCGGAATGGTTTTCACGATTAAGGCAAATCTCGGAATGACGGTAGTGCAAGCTCCCGTATATGTACTGTCCGAGGCGCTGACATTTATATCGATCGGCGTATGGAATTTTATTATCCAAAGTATGCTCTTTATCGTAATGCTGCTGATTGTAAAAAGATTTAAGATAAGCTACATATTTTCGTTTATCGCGGGATTTGTTTACGGCGGTATGCTGGATTTATTTGTATATCTTCTCAAAGATGTCAGCGCGGACGGCTTGGTTGCGCGTATACTGTTTTACATTATAGGATTCACCACCGCCGTTACTGCCGTCGCGTTGTTTTTTACCTGCAAAGCGCCGCTTATGCCTTACGATATCTTCATAAGGGAGATAACGGAGGCGAAAAAAATCAAATTTATGAAATTCAAATGGATATTCGATATCGTATGTGTACTTACCGCCTTAACTCTGTCTCTTACACTGACCAAAGGCATTATCGGCGTAGGCGTGGGCACATTGATTTTCGCGGTTTTAATCAGTCCGATAGCGACCGCGTTAATGAAAATCATCAATAAACATATAGAGTTTCATTCTCTGTTCAAATAAAAAAGGGACGATAATCGTCCCTTTAATAATCCGCATATTTTGTTACGCTTTATCCATTTTCTCCTTATCGGTAATCGCCGCATCATCCGCGTCATATGAATATGTGCCCGAGGTTATCTGGTCGCATGTTACGGGTAATACCGCCTGAACCGCGGAATAATTTTCTTGAAGACTCCTAGCCGTAATATAATACTTGTCGTCAATCTCGGTAATTTCAAGGTAGAGTTTCGTGTTGGATTTCCATTCGAAAGTACCCTCTTTTGCCGTATCGCCGAGACCTCTCATAATATCTTCCTCGACCGCTTTCTGCGTAGTGCCAAGCTCGATATCCATGCAGTCTATTGTCAGGCAGATATAGTATTTGTCGTCCATTTCGTATACTTTGTTGTCATGGTCGTCGGCCAGCGTATCTTCATTGATTACATACAGCGTGAAATTCCTTATTTCTTCGAGCTTGGTTTCAAGGTCTTTTTCGCTGTCGTCATATTCGGAATATGTAAGATCGCTCCAGTCCTCCTGCTCAAGCGCCGGAAAACGCTGCTCGGCGTCCTTGCCTCTGATTTTTAATTCATAGGCGTTAGCGCCGTCATAATAAAATCTCGTAGCGTCATGGCTTTTGCCGAATCCCGAACCCTGCTTGGTGCCTTGAGTGAAAACCTCGTCGCCGTAGCATTTGGTAATATCGATTGTCTGTTGCGTAGTAGAGATCAGCGGAGCTCTAAAGTCCATTGACCTGACAAATACCATATACTCCGCTTCATAATAATTTTCAAGCGCCAAGTCGAAAATTTCCAACGCGTTCAAGCCTTCGACGACTTCTCCTTCTCCAATATAATCGGGCACTTCCCAGCTTGTGGATAATTCCACATCCCTTCTGCATGAAGACATAATTACGCCCATAGATATAATGAGCGATAATATGATTAAAATATTGATAGCTTTTTTCATTTTTACCTCCCAAAGAGTTAATATTATTATTTTACATCATTTATCTTAAAATGTAAATACCTGTTATTCCGCCGTAGAGGTACAACGGAATAACAGAGTCGGGGAAAAGGTCGCAAAAGGCAGAGACGGGCAGAGCAAGCGTTTTATTTCTTCAGCTTTTTCTTTAACATCAATGCCAGATATGCTATTGCCGCAAGTCCCAAGAGCGAGCCTAAGAGTATGAAGACCCAGGAATTTGACGGAGTTTTGACTTCAAGCACATATTCGCTTACGGTGTTGTCTTCGGCAATCACTCTGATATAATATATATTCCTGCCTTTTTCTAAAATCAGTTCATCGCCCGTAAATTCGTTCTTGTATTCCGGGTCGGTATAAATCTTGCAGGTCGCGTAATCCGGCACATTAAACATACTGCCGAAGTTTAGCGTATCTCCTTCAAAGTCCGTAATTATGAAATTATTGCCGTTAACCGTCAAGGAATCATTTTTAGGCGAGAGTATACAATTTCCTGACGGCGTTCTCGTAATAGTAAGCGTATAGATTAAATACGCAGTTTCGTCCTGCGCCGTAACTTTGATATAAACGGTGTTTTCGCCCGTATCAAGGTCAATACCGTCTAGAGAAATCTCATTCGCGCAAGAGGCGTCACTATACACTTTATATGCCGAATAAGAGCTTGATTCAAGGGTAATATCGGCTGATACAACGGCATTTACAGTCGCCGTTATATTAAGCCCGTCAACCGTTGCTTCAATATCGTTCACCTTTAACCAAGCGATATCGCAGCCGATATTGTTCATTATCGTAAATTCACCCGCCGTAAAGGATATCTCGTAATTATCGCCCGCGCTGACCGTACCGATATTAATTGCATATTTGCCCGCATTCTCGCCGGCGGCTCTTGATAAGTTCCCGCTAATAGTATCGTTACCGACCAGAGCGCCGTGAGTGTATGTCAGAGCGGGATCGGCGGCTCCGAAATACTTTGACTTGTTATCGGCGACAACATTAAGCGGTCTCTTGGTAATAGTAAAGTAACCTGTTTGAATCGAAACCGAATAATTATCATTTAATAGATCACCCGAGATTTCATAGCTTCCGGCATTCTCTCCGGTCGTTCTTGTAACAGCGCCGGAAAAAGTATCGTTTCCGACCAGACCGGAGACGGTATATGTGAAATTAACGGGGTCGTTATCTCCGTATACTTTGGCAGCGTTATTGATAATAACCGTTACCGCCTTTTTCGAGATAGTGAAAACAGCTTCGTTATAGTAATAAATATAATTATTAGAAAGCTCCTCGGACGAAACCGTAACGGTATATGGTCCCGCGCTTTCTCCCGCGGTTCTTATTACGGTAACGCTGCCGATTACAGCTTGAGTTTCATTAAAGGCTAATCCCTCTACGCTGTACCCCAATACAGGGTCCTCATCCCCGTATACTTTGCCGCCGTGTAATGCGCTTATCGTAAGCTCTTTAACCGTAACGGTAAAAACGCCCTTTATAACGGTAATATCATAATTGTCATTGACATAATCGCAATTGATTTGATATGTTCGGACGGCTTCTCCCTCCTCTCTCGATATGGTCGACGGTTCGAAAATATCGCCTTCGACCCATCCCGCGCCGGGTTCGCTCTCCTGAAGAGTTACCGTAAGTTGGGGATCGGGATCGCCGTAGGTCTTTTGCTTGGATTCGACTGTAACGGTTAGCGGTCTTGAAGTAATTGTAAGAGCGCCGGATTCAAGAGACAATTCATAACGGTAATCAGCGTTAGAGGGCTCGCTTTCGGTTAAAAACAGATAATCGCCCACCGACTCTCCTTGAATTCTTGTAATTACGGGCGTATCCGGCGTAATCGGCTCATCGCCCGTGAGATAACCGCTGATTTCGTAGGCAGGATTGGGATCCGAATCGCCGTAAATCTTGGTATCATTATTGATTTTAAGAATTAATGGCCGCTTATCAATCGTGAAAATGCCCTCTTCAAAGGTGATATCATAGTCGGGATTATTCGCGTTATTGAGATTAGTAGTGTAAATCGAATAGTCGCCGTTGCTTTCTCCCGGCTCTCTTAATAGGCTTCCATTAAGCTCGTCTGAATCAACCAGGCTTCCGCTTGCCAAGAAATAGCTGAACCCCGCGGGATCAGCGTCGCCGTAGGTCTTGCTGAAACTATTTGCCCTGACGGTTATGGGGCGGCGGTTGACCGTAAGATAAATATTACAGGTTATTTCGCAATAAATCTCATTATCAGGCGTGAATTGTAAGGTCAGTTCATGCACTCCCGAGCTCAAGACGGTATTATCCGATAAAACAAACGCTAAGGTACCGCTGATTTCGTCCGAATTAATATTGTCAAGAACCTTCCAATCCGACAATTCGGTGATTGCTAAGGTATCGCCGTAAGTTATCGCGGATGCTTCGGGGGCGGGGGCAAAAGAGACAATTATTAAATATACAATTTTTAGAAAAGTGTTATCTCCTATCATAAGGGATAGTTCGGAGCTTATCTCCTCCGAGTATTCATCAATCCAATTAACAAAGGAATAACCGTCATTAATAATTGCCTCAACGGTGCAATATGTAATATTAGCGCCGTTCATCTTGTATGTATTTGTATCGCCGTCATATACTCCGGATACACAAATCTTATCGGCAGCGAGGCTTTTACAAATAACGATGCCGAATATTGAAATCAGCTCCTCATCTGCGCGATCGGTAATCATTATAATATTTTCACTGCCCTCATTACGGATCTCGGCATTCGCGGCAATGAATATTAAGCCGTCGTTTATAGTAATTGTCTCCTTCAGACTGTTATTTGTAAAAGATCCGTCCCAAATACTAATTGCTCCGTTAATGACCTCGATACAGCCAGACGTTAAGCCCGTTGCGGTAAATTGACCTTCGCCTATTTGGCAACCTTCAATTGTATCGGTATCTAACACAAAACAGCTTCCCTCTGAATTAATACTGCCGCTTATAATATCAAAAGAAGAAGAATCAGCCGCTATTATTCCGATATCATCCGAACAAATTACCGTACCGTCGTCAATTATTGTACCGTCGGACATTTGCATTGCTGAAGTACCCTTAAGATATATTGCGCTTGCCTTACCGTTAACCGCTATATCCGCGTTAATCAGCGAACTGTCGGTTATATATAAAATACCCGCCCTCATATCTATCGCGGCGCCTTCACAGTCCTCTGCCGTTACTTCGACATTAATTTCGCTGTATATGATCTCGACCGCATTATCGTTAAGGTTAAGAATTCCCCTGCCTCCGATTCCCGCTTGGATATCTTCAAGATCAGAGGCATATCCGGATACCGCTATGGATGATCTCATCGGCACTTTAAAATCGCCGCAAATTACAATATTTCCCGTTGTATCGGCGTATATGCCGCAAAGAGCGGACGATATTTCGGAGCACAACATAGAAAGACTTGCTTCGCCCTGCAAACGGATTCCCGCTTCCTGAGCGTCAATTATAGCTTCGGATAATAATAACTCGCCTTCTGAATAAACGCCGCCTTTATCGCTATAAATCCCGCAATTAATTATTGTCGTATCTCCGGAACAGAATACGGCGTAAGCCTCCACGGTGTTTTCGGTCATATCGAATAAACAATCTTCAAGAGCAATCCCGCCCGTGCCGACACATTTTACCGCGTAATAGCCCGTAAGAATTGTAAGACCTTCAATTATAGCCTTTGAGCTTGAATTAATATATACGGGTCTGTTACCCGAAAGGGCGATAGATTCATCCTCAATTAATGAAACAGCAGTGTTTCCTTCCGCGTAAATCACATAGCTATCCGCCGTTTCGCCCCGGGAGCTTAATGTAGCGCCGGTCAGATTAAGGATGCCTGAAGCCATATATATTGCAGTCGAATCACCCAGTCCCGACGCTTCGATCTCTCCTCCCGATATTGTAATAATGCCGCCGGCGGAGTAAATGCCCTTTCCGTTAACACCCATACCGGTTATCTTCCCCCCGTTCATTTCAAGCTCGCCTTCAGTCATATATATTACGGCTGAATATGCGCTCATATTTACGCTTGACAATGTAATTTTACCGGTGGAGGAGCTGTCGATTACCTTACCGTTGACGTTTGAATTAACGATAATAATATTATTAAAAGGCAATCCGCCCGTACCTATATTTATATTTCCCGTGCCGGTATTATTAATTGTTATTGCACTCTCCGAGCTTATTGTCGGAGCGCCGTCTATGAACAGATCGCCGCTATTGCTTATTGCCGCAGCCCCAAATGATTGAATTATTGCGTTCTCTACATTCGCGATGCCGGAATTGATAACGGCATCGGACACGGCATAAAAATTTCCCGACAATATCTCGATATATGAACTATTATTGACTATGTTACCAGCGCCAGTACATTCAAGAGTATCGAATAAGGCGTCAATAATAATATCACCCGATATGTTAACAACCAATGTGGCGTCTTTTGCTTTAATTTTGCATTGTATAAATACCTCGCCCGTATCATTATAAATAACGGTATCCGCCTGAGAGTCTGTCTCTGAAACATCGATATCACCGGTAAGATTTACCTTTCCTTGTCCTTTGTTTTCGATTACCTTATATCCGCTGCCAGTAGAGGAATATGTACCGCCTGATATATTTGAGATTTCGCTGTCAGATTGTTCCGATATGATTATCGTACTGCCGTCGCCCGAGGTCGAGAAAGCGCCCGATTCTATCGTTAAAGATGAGGAGCCCGATGTATTAATGGCATTATTTATTCCGCTGAAATTTCCTCCGGTAATATTCAAATCGCCGGTATTAGATATACAGCTCTTTACCGCAGTGAAGATACCGCCGCTTACGGTCATGCTTCCTTGATTCGTTATCGCGTTCTGCCCTGCGGTATCACAGGTAAAGTTTCCCCCCTCGATTTGAACGGTTGCCGAATTATATAGCAAGAAACAATCTCCGGCAGTTAAGCCGCCCGATATAAATACCTCGCCCGATTCTTCGCCTGTTTTCTCATTAATTATCACGGGAGTATAGCGACCTGACGCGGTGAGATTGCCGCCGCTCATTTCGAAACTGCCTCCTCCTTTATTCAATACGCAATATGAACTGTTATCGAGATCGTTATTGGTTATAGCAACCGCGACCGTCTCGGATAAACGCGTGATGGCGTCATCGTAATTGACGATAGTTCTCCTATCCGTTCCAGTACCCTCATTGGTAATCGTTCCGCCCGAAAGCGAGGTAAGTCCCGCTAAATTCAATATAGTTACAGCATTGTTCTGTTCGCCGATAATCTTTACGGCAGCGGTATTATCAAAAACATAAGTTTCATCCGAATTCTCGATAGCGCATCGACCGGCTTGAACTACGCCGTCTCTTACATTTAATATTCCAAAATTCTTAATAGCGTAATTAACGCCGTTTACGATGCCGCCCGCAACCAGTGTATATGCTTGCTCTTTATTCCATATTACGGTACCGTTTACGGACTCATTATTAATATAACCTTCGGTTATCCATACAAAGCCCTCTCCGAATCCGCCTGAGCCGGGCTCGGGAGAAATGTATTCCGCTTCGTTAACGATAGTATACGAAACAGTATCATATAGCTCGTCTCCTTTGCATTCTATTCTGGCGTCTTCGTATCCGCTAATAAAGACAATGCCCGGCGTTTCGGGGTCGTTAAGATTCTTGATACATATTCCGAATTCGCCCGAATTTATTATCTCTCCGCCGATAATTTCAGCGACCCCTTTATTTAATAAAGAAACGCTATTAGCGCCGATAACGTTTACGGTTCCGCCGAACATTTCTAAACTGGCATCGCTTTCCTCTGTATTTGCATTATCGATCCCTACGCTGACCGCGCAAATATCAACTTCGCCTTGTCCATTGTCAATAACCATATAATAATTATTGATAACGCAGGGAATTCCTTCATTAGAGGCTGAAGCGACGCCTTTATAGAAATACATTTCACTCGTATTCTTAATTACATAATCTCCTTCCGTCGTCGATTCGGACTCAATTATCAATTCATAACCGTTATCAAATCCTATATTCATATACCCATTATTCAAAAAACCCTTATTCGTAGTCGTAAATATTCCGGAATCTATTTCAGCCCAGCCCTCATTGTAAATACATAAACTGTCCGCTCCTCCATAGGCGTCAACAGTCTCAGATGAATTCGAATAAATCCATAATTCCCCCGAATCGTTAACCGATATGCCCGTACCGCCTCCCGACGCTATTACAGAAGCATCTTCAAATAAGTTAAGATTGCCCCAAACATTTATTACGCTGCAGTCGGCGCCGTCCGATTCAACAGTGCAATAGCCCCATAGATTAACTTCGCCGTCGCAACCGATATTAATGCATTCGAAACCGCTATATATACTTCCGCCCTCAGCGCCAAAAAATCCTTTTTCGACATATACCGCGACGGCGTCATCTCCGGTCATTTCAATTATGCCCCCGTAAAAATATGTTTCGCTGTCGTTAATACAATATATCGCCGAGGTCTTAGCGCTTATATAAATGTCATCGTAAATCTCCACAAAAGCTTCATTTACAATCGCGGTTCCGTCGTCGTTATTAAAATATCCCTCGAATATATACAGATCTCCCGAATTAAAAATAAGATGATCGGATGTAGCGATTCCGAGGCGTATGAATTGGCCGCCGTTAATTTCCGTTTGACCGTAATTTTCAAGCACATATGCCGTTTCAACCGTTACCCAATTAAGCAATAGCGTAGACTCTTCGCAGTTATTAAAAGCAGTATTATCGGTACTTTCGGCAGTGTTTGTAATGCTAGTAGAATCAAATTCGATTTCGCGTCTAATGTACTCCTCATCGCTTAACATTACGGTATTACCGTCACCGTCAATCGAAATATTGCAATTATATACATATACATATACATAATCTCCTCTGACATTAAATAAAGTATTACCGTCTCCAATTATATTTACCGTCAAGCTTTCAGCCATTACATCACCGTATGTAATCATTTTGTTTCCGGAGCCCAAAATATTGATATCGCCGCTGTAATAATTAAATGTCGTATCCGGATTGACAATGATAAACTCGGAATTATTAACCCGAACGGGGTCTTCGGGATCCTCCGTCTGATAACCTATATGCAGCCTAAGGTCGCTTCCTTCTACATATCCCGAGTTTATAACCTCTATCGCGGTCATGCTTTCTGAAGTGTAAATATCGATATCATTGAATGTAACACTTTCGCCGTCGATGACAAATCCTTTATTGCCCTGTAAAGTAATATTGCCCGAATATACTGCGTCGTGAAGCGTAATTCCCGCCTCATCTGTAGTAATTACCAGATCATCTAAATATATGTTTTTCAAGGGGTTTTCAAGATAATATAGATACGCGCATCCTAATGCGTCAACCTCATGCGTCGGATCGTCAAAATCTGCGAAAACACCGACTTGCTCTCCGTCTAAATAGACATAATACGCAAGTTCGACGGAGTCATATGATATGCGTATTTGAATTTCTTTGGCTCTTGCCGTCGCGCTATTTGAATTGACAAAGAATAATCCCGCAAACAAAACTGTAATCAGCAACAAAAATTTCACTAACTTATTCATAAAAATCTCTTAAAATTACACCCCTGAAATTCAACATTGATTTTTCAGGGGTATTTATAAATATATTATAACTCTAATATATATACCAGTCAAGAATATTTATTCGGCCGTTCGTCGAAGACGGCTGAAAAAATTATGAATAAATATTATTACTATCGGTATGCTATTTTTATAAAGGAGGTATACAAATGGTTATTACATTAATAGCACTTATCCTGAGCATAATAGGCGCTATCAATTGGTTGCTTGTAGGAATCTTTAATTGGAACTTTGTGTCTTTTATCACAGGCGATTATGTTGTTATAGCAAGAATAATCTATGCTCTTGTCGGACTATCGGGTCTATGGCTGCTCGGTTATGTCATCAGAAAGCGTTTCAGGGCGGATGCCATAGATTCAATGCACGCAGATGGCCATAATAAATAAGTAAAAAAGCAAGCTAGTAAAGAAAAAAGCGGCTAATAAGCCGCTTTTACTCATTTTACAACTATTCCTTATTGGATTGCGTCAACGAGAGCCTTGCCTGCCTTGAATTTAACCACTTTCTTAGCGGGAATGGTTATCTTCTGGCTCTTGTCCTGAGGATTAATACCCTGTCTTGCGGCTCTCTTTGCGACCTGTAATGAGCAGAATCCGACCAGCTGAACGCTGTCGCCTTCTTTTAATGCGTCTACTACAACATCAACAAAAGCGTCGAGCGCCTTGCCAGCCTCGGTGAGCTTTAAGCCGGTTTTTTCTGCCATTGCAGCAATAAGTTGTTTTTTATTCATAATCCTTTCCTCCATCGGCAATTGCGCCGTTTTTTCTATTTTACATCACCATTATAGCCTTGTCAATATCGCTATATAAAGAATTAAAGAAATACCTTAATATATTAAATATAGTCAAGAAATTATTTAATATATTGTCTATTTTTTTATAATTAAATTGCAATATTCTGTTATAGAATTCTTCTGAAACCATTATAAATAAAGGTTTTTATAATAATCGTATAAATTGTTACAATAAAATATAACAATTGACAAAATGGAGAAATCGATTTATTATTAGACCGGACAGTCTAGACCGTGCGGTCTAAAGAGAAAGATATATGATAATATTCGACAAATTATATAAAGATTTTCCCGCTCTGTATGAAGCGGCGCTGAATGAATTTTCCGTAAATTCTTACGAAAAAGCTTCGCTTAATAAAATATTATTAAATTCGGGTATGAGCAAGGGAAGTTTTTACTATAACATTAAGGGTAAATATACTCTCTATCTAATGCTTTTGTCCGCTGTCGCCTCCAAAAAAGCACGAATATTAAACGGCATAACGGACAAATCTTTGCCGGGAAATTTTATTGACAGATTGAGACTTATGATAATTACGGCGCTTAAATTTATGCTGTCCGAGCCAAGACTTAACAGTCTCTATTTGGAGTTTATGAAAGAAAAACAAGAATTTAGGCGGGAAGTAATATCAAAGTTAAGAAATAGCGCCCCTGATTATATGAAAATTCTGCTTGAAGAGGCAATAAGGAATAGGGAAATCAGAGAAGATGTCGGTACTCAGACGATAGAGGTATTTCTTGAGGCAGCGTTAAACGGTCTTAATTCTCTTATCGCTTATATTAAGGATAACGCCGGTCTTGAAAAATATGTGACGGATTACATAAAATTAATAGAAGAGGCTATAAAAATAAGGAGTTAATAGTGACTAAAGCGTTTGATTGAAATCAGCCTGTTTAAGGATTTGACATATGATAAGATAATTGCGTTTTCCGTAGTGTCAAGCCTTTATATGCCGTCCTTCAGATTGTTCCTCGCGGGATTGTCCAACAACAAGATCGAGGGCTTCGCCTATATGAAATTCAGCGGGTTCTTAATCTTTATACCTATGCTGCTCGTGCTGAAAGCGTTCTCCGGCGGATTGCAGTACGCGCTGGGTATAGCGCCTAATTTCTGGTCAGTTAAAGCTCTTATGGCAACCTTAATGCCCGCCGGCAACGCGGATCTGAGTTTCACGTTATATATGCTTATCGGCGCGGCGTTCAGCGTAATAATTATAATTCCCGCTTATAAATTCTTCATAAAGCGCTCTATGAGGATTTAAATACTAGAAGGCAATTTCTTGACTAGATATGGTTAAATGTATATACTTAATCCATGACCGGAGTCAAGAAAATCACTTTAACCGCGCTTTTTACGGCGCTCGGCATACTGATTCCAATAGTGTTTCATACCAATCCCATGTTCGGCAGGGTGTTTCTGCCTATGCACATTACGGTAATAGTCTGCGCTATGATTACGGGGCCTTACCGGGGCATGATTTGCGCCGCGCTTACGGCGTTTATTTCAAGTATCGTCACGGGTATGCCGCCTATATATCCCGTCGGAGTTATAATGATCTTCGAGCTAATAACTTACGCCTCCGTAGCGGGAATTCTCACTAAAATACTGATTGTAAGAATTAATAAAATCGCAGCGTTATATACCGCGCTCATTGCGGCAATGCTAGCGGGCAGAATAATTATGGGCGCCGCGTCCGTAATCTTTATAGGTCTTATAGGTAACGGATATTCGATGAAAGCGTTTATTACCGCGGCTTTTATTACCGCGCTTCCCGGGATAATCATACAGCTTGCAATAATACCCTGGATAATATTAGTATTAAGAAAATATCTTGCCTTAAATTACGAATAACGGTAAAAAAAAAGGCTGTCGTAAGACAGCCTGAATTTAACGATTGAGTATTAACACCATTTTCTGAAACAGCAACAGAGCAGGGCAAGACAGCAGCAGCTGAAAGGTCTGCGATTAAAGCAACGGCATTTATTGTCGCAACCGTCATTTCTGTCGCAGGAATCAAAGCCGCAGCGCCAACTCTTATGGCATCTAAGGTCATCAAAGTCTTTTCTGTCGCAAGGGTCAAAGCAATCGTGTCTTTTGTCGAAATCGCAATCGCGGAATTTATCTTTGTCACAGCAGGGGTCGCAATCGTTGTGGAATCTTCTCCTTAAATTTGAATTACACATAATACATTAACTTCCTTTGTTTTATTATTAGCCCCCTAAATACCATTGTATGAAAGTTAATCTGTATCAGTTCAATAAAATTCCGCATGCCGTTATAGGCAAGCGGAAAAAATAAAGCGGCAAAATGCCGCTTTATAAATCGTCATGATCCTGAACGGGCTCTATATCTCCTATAATTGAGTTGCCCGTATATGAGCCCTCCGGATCGAAAGGGCTTATCATTTTATCAGTTCCTTTCGTTGTTTTCGTTCTTGTTCTTCTCTCTGCAATTGTTCTGGTTTTTGTTCTGGTTTTTGTTCTGCTTATTCTTTTCCTGGTTTTTGTTGGCATTATTTTTTTCTTTCATTGTTAATGCTGTCTCCTTTTATTTTATTATTAATAGTTTTGTAATTTGCGCTTAAATATATACATTTGGAATAAATTAGCTATAAAAAAACCATATTATTCTTTGGAGGATAATATGGTTTGGCGTGATTCGTATGTAGTTCTCGCGACCGTGCTCGGCGCGATACTTGCGGTAGTGATATATTTTATTCCTAGCTATCTCGCGTTTAAGAGAAAGCATCCGCATAAAATAGCTCTGTTACTGTTAAATATTTTTCTCGGATGGACATTCCTAGGATATCTGATAGCTTTGGTTTGGGCGCTATATCCTCCGAATAAGAGCAAAGTTATTAAGCAGCAATACTGATTATCTTATTACTCTTGCGCCCGCGCCGGACATTAAAAATTCCACTTCTTTAAGCGACGCCATAGAGGTGTCTCCCGGAGTAGTCATGGCAAGCGCTCCGTGAGCCACTCCGTAGTCAAGCGCTTTCTTAGGCTCAAAGCCTTTCATAAGACCGTAAATAAGCCCCGCCGCAAAGCTGTCGCCGCCTCCGACTCTGTCCATAATCTCAAGAGCGTTAAACTTCATTCCGTCATAAAAATTGCCATCCGTATAGAGTATCGCGCTCCAATCGTTTATTGTCGCGGTCTTGACTTCTCTTAAAGTAGTCGCCACGACTTTGAAATTAGGATATAATTTCACCGCTTCCGAAATCATATTTTTATATGACTCGATATTGAGACCGCCTATCAAATCGCTGTCGGGTACCTCAAGCCCGAGACATGCCGTGAAATCCTCCTCATTGCCAATCATAACATCCACATATTTACTAATCTCGCGATTAATTTCCCGAGCCCTGTCTCTACCGCCGTTATCCTGCCATAGCGACGGACGGTAATTGAGGTCGTAAGATACGATTGCTCCGTGTTTTTTCGCGGTCTTGACCGCGCTTATGACAAGAGCGGGAGTAGTATCGGACAGCGCCGCGAAAATTCCGCCCGTATGAAACCATTTGCAGCCTATTTCGCCGAAAATGCATTCAAGATCTATATCCTCCGCCTTTAGCTCGGAAGCCGCGGAATTCCCTCTGTCCGATACGCCTTTCGCGCCGCGCACGCCGAAACCCCTTTCGGTGAAGTTGAGACCGTTTCTTATTCTTCTGCCCACGCCGTCGTAGTCAAACCATTTTATGAAAGAAGTATCGACGCCGCCCTGCATTATTAAATCCTCGATAAGCCTGCCCACTTCGTTGTCTGCAAGCGCGGTAATCACGGCAGTTTTTAAGTTAAAGCACTTTTTGAGACCTCTTGCGACATTGTATTCGCCGCCGCCCTCCCATACCCTGAAACTTCTCGCGTTTTTTATTCTGCCTTCGCCGGGATCCAGTCTTAGCATCACTTCGCCCATGGATATTAAATCGTATCCGGCGTTCTTATTAAATTCAAATGTCATAGCTTGCTCCTTGCCTCCTTAATCGCGCTGATAAACGCTTTCGCGCGGTTTACGACATCCTCGTATGAGCCGGCCGTCAGAGCGCTCCCCGCGCCCAGGGCTACCGCGCCCGCCTTAATCCATTCCGCGGCGTTTTCAACGGTTACGCCGCCCGTCGGCATAAAATCCGCTTGGGGCAGAGGGCCTTTGAAATCCTTAATGACTTTAGGGCCGAAAAGACCGCCGGGAAATATTTTTAGTATATCCGCGCCCGCTTCAAGCGCGGTAACCGCCTCGGTCGGTGTCATAACGCCGGGCATTACGGGTACTCTGTAACGGTTGCAGAGCTTGATTGTGTCGAGGTTGACGGAGGGGCTGACAATGTACTCCGCGCCTTTAAGTATGGCGATTCTCGCCGTCTCGGGGTCTAATACCGTGCCCGCGCCGATAATTATCCCGCCGCTGCATTCTTTTATCAGCGCTTGAATAATGTTTTCCGCCCCCGGCACGGTAAATGTAAGCTCGATTGCCGACACTCCGCCTTCAATGCATGCGCGGGTAATCTTTAACGCCTCATCCGGTGTAGCCGCCCTTATCACCGCGACAAGCCCGCTTTCTTTTATCTTGGTTATGATTTGTTCTTTAGTCATAATGATACTCCTTCATTGTATTTAATTAAATCCGTCTTGTTAATTTTGTCGTATAACTCGGGTTTTAGTTTTTTGCCCGTAGGCGAATGCCCCATCACCTTGGCGTAGGATTTATAGAAATTAGAATAATTGTTAAATCCCGACTTGTAACACGCTTCTGAAGCTGACATGCCGCTCGACAACAGTTCGTCCGCCAATAATATACGCTTGTATGTGATATAGCGTACTATTGATATTCCCGTCTTTTTCTTAAACAGATGACACAGATATGTCTTGGTTACATATAGAGTGCCGGTGATACGGTCAAGCGACAAATCTTCTGTCAGGTGGTTATTTATATATCTTATCACGTCTTTTACCGCGCTGCTGTATTCCTTGGCGCTCGTCGCGCCGCCCTCGGAATGAATTTTGTTTAACATGACGAGTATTTCGGTTATCAGGCACTTTATTAAAATCTCATTCTCGGGGGTGTCATCCCTGCACAGTTTCTCGATACGGTTGAAATATTCCTTGAAGTTATTGCTTGAAGTGATTTCAGCGGTTAAAGCGTTATCCCGCCCCTGTTCTCTCGCCTTAAAGGACTTGAACAAATCGACATTTACCGAGATAAACGGCGTGATGAAATCCCGTGAAATATGCACTACCATACGCTCGAAATTATTTGATACGTTTTTCAGCATATGGAGCTCATTGTAATTGATAATCAGCGCGTTCCCCTTGGTAAGGCGGTATTTCTCGCCCTCGATGTAGTGGTCGACGGAGCCGTCGAGCACATACATTATCTCGTAACAATTGTGTTTATGAAGATGACTGTAAAATTTGTCGTCGCCCTCGATAAGCCCTATCGAATGATGAAAATTAAAGGTTTTGTCCGCGGTTTCGTAATAAATGAGGTTCTTTCCCATATTACTTGAAATATAGCAAATAAACATATAATTTGTCAATCGAGACAGTGCAAAATTTGAAATAATGAGCGTAAAATATGTACTTTACACCCTTTAATATTAATGTTATAATAAATTTTACGGTTATAAGGAGTATTGTATGGAGTTTATAGGCGATAATTTTCTCTTAAACAGCGAATTGAGCATAAATTTATATAATAATTATTGCACTAAACTGCCGATTTTCGATTACCATTGCCATCTTTCGACTGAGGAGCTCTATCTCGACAAGCCTTATAATAACCTCTATGAAATCTGGTTAAAGCACGACCATTATAAATGGCGGCTGATGAGATTTAACTTGACAAGCGAGGAGATTATTTCTGGCAAAGACGCGTATCAGTGTTATCTCGCCTATGTAAAAGCGCTCGAAAAGGCGGCGGACAATCCGCTGTATATCTGGTCGCATCTGGAGCTTAGAAGATGCTTTGAAATCGACGAGGTGATTAAGAGCGAAAATGCGCGGGCTATCTGGGATAAGGCGAACGAATATATAATAAATAACCGCTTTTCGCCGAGAGCGGCGGTTAAGAAATTCAATGTCCATACTATCGTTACAACCGAAGAAATATACGCGGAGCTTAAATACCATAAACTCCTAAAAGATTCGGGGTTCGAAACCGTAGTGCTGCCCGCGTTCAGGGGCGACGCGCTTATTAATCTGGATTTTAATGCGATTAATAAAATGTCCGAAGTAACGGGCGTGGAAATAAAAGACTTAGCGGGACTGTCCGCGGCGCTTAACGCGCAGCTCGACCGTTTTCATAAGGCGGGTTGCGTCGCGGCGGATATAGCGACGGAGGGTCTGGAATTTGAGCCCGTAACGGGGGAAGATGCGGCTGCAATCTTCAATAAGGCGGTATCGGGGCAGGAACCGACGGAACAAGAAAAGCGCGGTATTAAGACATATCTGTTAATAGATCTGATGAGATTGTGCTACCAAAGAGACTGGGCGGTGCAACTGCACATAGGCGCGAGCAGGAATAATAACACCAAGATGTATTCCTTAATAGGCGCTGATTCGGGCTTTGATTCGATTTCGGACAGGGGGTATATTAAGGCTGTCGGCAAATTGCTCGATACGCTCTGTCTCGAGGGCTCGCTGAAAAAGACCGTTATATATAATCTTAATCCCTCCGATAATTATTTAGTCGGCGCGATGCTGGGCAATTTCGCGGGCTGCGCAGATATGCAATTAGGCGCCGCGTGGTGGTTTAACGATAACAAGTACGGCATAATCAATATGCTGAGAGACTACGCGTCGTTGTCTCTACTCGGCAATTGTCTCGGAATGCTCACGGACAGCAGGAGCTTTATATCCTTTACAAGACACGAATTTTTCAGAAGACTGCTGTGCGATTATCTGGCGGACTTGGTAATAAGGGGCGAATATCCCAACGATTACGCTCTGCTTTCGCAAATAATAAAAGGCATATGCTTTGAAAACGCTAAAGAATTCTTTAATATTTCAGGAAGGATATTATGAGTAAGCGCTTAGCGGGAATTGATATCGGAGGCGGCTCGATACGGTGTATTATATACGAGCTAAAGTCCCGAAAATTCACGATAGTAAAGACTGATATGTTAGATAAAGCCGTCTATAAAATAGGCGAATTCGGTTACGGCATTGACACGGATTTAATCTGGAGCAATCTTGTAAAGACATTAAAAGCGTGCGTTATAAAGAGCGAAAGCAAGCCTGAAGATATCGCCGCAATGGCGATAACGACATTCAGGCATTCAGCCGTAGCGATTGACGAAAGCGGCAAAGTTCTTTACGCCTCCGCTAACCGCGACGCGAGAGCGGTCGACCAGACTATGCGCTTAAACGATATGGCGGACGGGCTTTACGCCGTAACGGGAAAAAGACCTATGCCCATCCTTACGGCGTGTAAGCTGATGTGGCTTAAAGATACGGATAAAGGCTTGTACGATAAAATCAGGACGGTATTTACTCTTAACGATTATATAGTAATGAAGCTGACGGGCAAAGTATTCGCCGAAAGGACGAATGCCGCGGAAAGCATGCTCTATGACTTAAAGAATAACTGCTGGTCTGATGATATTATTACAAAACTCGGCATAAAAAGAGATTTTTTCCCCGCATTTATCGAAAGCGGCGCGCCGGTCGGGAATATCGTAAAAGATATTGCGGGCGAGCTGGGTCTTAGCGCGTCTACTCTGATTGTCTCCGGCGCGGGGGATACGCAGAGCGCTCTGCTCGGGCTTAATGCCGTTAGCGATTACGATATCGGCGTCGTCGCGGGCACTACCACTCCCGTTCAAATGACGGTGCCCACTCCCTTAATCGACGGCAAAAAAAGGCTCTGGACCGGCGTTTCCGCGATAGCGGGCAAATATGTCATAGAGAGCAACGCGGGCGGTTCGGGAATGTCTCTCGAATGGATATCGAGACTGCTTTTTAAGGACAATCCGAGACCTGTCGCCGCGCTTATGGCGTCAGCGGGCAAGGCGTCTGCGGGAGCGGGAGGCGTGCTGTCAACTATCGGCGCGTCAGTATTTAATTGCTCGGTATTATCTCTTCCGATTGACAGCCTGATTTGCGCGACAACCAATCATACGCCCGATATAAGCGACAGATACAAGGCGTCAAGGGCGGCTTTAGAGGGAATTAACCTTGCAATCAGAGCTAATATCGAGCAACTCGAAGAGGTATCCGGAAAAAAAGCCGCAAAAGTCGGTCTCGGCGGCGGTATGAGCAGGGACAGAATATTCGGCGAGATTTTGTCCGCGGTCTCTAGAAGGAAGTTAACAACGGCGTTTAATGAAGAGGTATCTTTAATCGGAGCCGTAATATGCGCGGCTTGCGGAGCGAAATTGTATAACAGCCTTGAGGAAGCGGCGGCGGCTATTGCCGTAACGGGCGAAATCGAAAGCGATAACGACATTTACGACAGAATTTACGAAGAATGGCTTGAAATGTATAACTCGTCCAAAGATGCGAATATGGGAATAGGCGCGCTTATTACGGAATTAAAATCCGGCGCGGGCGAGAACAAATCCGTAAGCGCCGCGGATAATGTCAGATTAAGAATTTATGTGGACGCCGATTTGTCCGGGGAGTCGATAAAATTATTGGAAGAATTCGGCGGGGTGACTTTCAGGAATTACCGTGACGGCGAAATGCTCGAAGGCGATGAAATGATAGAGACGCTTAAAGATTACGATGTCTTTATTACCGAAGTCGACATAGTGGACGCGCGGATAATTAAAGCGCTCCCTAATCTCAGAATGATAGGCGTATGCAGGGGCAATCCGACGAATATCGATATAGACGCGTGTTCCGCGGCGGGCATACCCGTAGTATATACGCCGGGCAGAAATTCCGACGCGGTCGCGGATCTCACGCTTGCTATGATACTGAACATTATCAGAATGGTGCCGCAAGCGGCGGGATTTCTCAAAGAAGAAGGCGGCGAAGCGGGCGATATGGGCAGAATGGGTGCCGCGTATTTCAGATATCAGGGAATGGAATTGTGGAATAAAACTGTGGGAATAATAGGCGGCGGCGCGATAGGCAAGAAAGTCGCGAAAAGACTATCGGGATTTGACGCTGATATCCTTGTATACGACCCGTATCTTTCGCGCGAAGACGCGATACTTATGGGCGCCGAGAAAGTCGAATTTGATTATTTGCTGAAAAACAGCGACATCATCACGCTGCACGCGCCTGTGACCGAAAGCACCAAGAATATGATAAACGCCGACGCTTTCGACAAGATGAAGCAGGGCGTATACTTTGTAAATACGGCGAGGGCGGCGCTCGTGGATTACAATGCGATGAGGGCGGCTATAAAAAGCGGCAAAGTACGCGGCGCGGCGCTCGATGTGTTCGAAGTCGAGCCTCCCTCGTGGAACGATCCCCTCGTTCAGGCGGAGAATGTGCTGTGCACTCCGCATATCGGAGGAAACACCGTTCAGGTCGGCATACATCAGGGACAGATTATGGCAGAGAACATAAAATGCCTGTTAAGAGGCGAAATGACCGCGGATGTGGTTAACAGAGACCGAATCGGGAGTTTCTCGTTTACGGGCGAAAAAGTCATAGACGGCAACGCGCTGGAGAAATTAAGCGGGAGGAGCGTAGGCGTAAACGACCTCGACGCCGACAAGCAGGAAAAATCCGTTACCGTAACGCTTCCCAAAGAAAAGAAAATAAGGTCAACCCCCGGCGGCGCTTACGGAAAATATATGGAATTAATAGCTGAATTTCTGGATTGTCTGTCAAGCGACGCAGAGGTCAGAGAAAAGACCAAATCCAAAGATATCAGCTTCCAGATAACATTCAAGGACAACGAAGAATCCTGTTATATGTATTTTAAGGGCGGCGAGGTTATGGCGGACCTGGGCGAATTCCCGAATGGGCCCGCCGAGGTCAATCTCAGGATGCCGATTGAGATTTTTGACGGAATGATGAGGGGCGAGGTAAACGGCGCGAAAGCGGCGATGACGGGCAAGATGTCGTTTACGGGTAATGTCAGAAAGGCTATGAGTATGCAGTCCATTATGAAACTGATGATGGGCGCGTACGAAAAGGCGCTTAATACCGTCGGAGATATAGATGTCAAGAATCTTAAACCCGAAGAAAAGATAAATGTAAAGGAAGTCGCCGCGACGACTACCGAAAAATCCGAGGGTTTCTTCAGTAAATTGAGGAGTATTTTTATAAGACCCAAAGAGCAGATTATATGCGTGAATGAGCGCCCCGGCAAGACCGGCGATGTAAGGGACGAAATTCTTCAGGTAACCAACGAGCTTTACACCAAAGGGCTTATTACCGGAATAGGCGGCAATATCAGCGCGCGCTGCGAAGACAATCTCAACCATGTATGGATTACGCCGAGCTCGGTATTCAAGGGCGATTTAAGGGCGGATATGATGGTAAGAATAGACCTTGACGGCAATAATGTCGGCAGTGTGGAATTGTCCGCAAGCAGCGAGAAAATGGTACACCTCGCAATTTATAAGAAAAGACCGGAAATAATGTCTGTAATTCATTCCCACGCGCCTAAAGCGACTTTAATGGCGTTGACGAAATTAAATATCAAGCCCATTTCTACAGATGCGGCGTTTGTAGGCGAGATTCCCATAGTGCCCTTTGTTATACCCGGCTCGCCCGAGCTCGGTGAAATGGTAGCGGAAGCAATAGGCAAAGAGGGCTCGGCGGCGATTATGCAGAATCACGGGCTCGTGGTATGCGGCAACAGCGTAAGGCGCGCGGCGGATACTACCGAGGTAATAGAGATTACCGCCGCAAAAATTCTCGAATGCAAGCTGCTGAATATCGAGCCGGTCTTATTGCCGGACGAGGCGAGAAAAGAGCTTGAAAGCATAGGAAAAATGTTAGTATAAAGGAGTAGCTATGAGTATAAAAGAAGCATCAATTTATGTGGCGTTCAGATTTCATGTGAACTTCTACCATTCGTACCGCGGCGATACGCCCGACGAATACGGTATCGGCAAGGATATGAGGATTATAAAATACATTCTCGATATTCTGGATAAGCATAACGCGGAGGGCGTGCTCGTTAAAGGCACCTGGGATATAGAAAATTATTATTCCCTCGAGCAGCTTATGAGACAGCATTGCCCTGAGCTTATAGAGCGCATTAAGCAAAGAGCTGCTAAAGGCGCGGACGAGATAGAGATAATGAGCTACAATAACGGTCTGGTCTCCGCCCACACCGAAGAAGAATTCCTCGCGATGATGGATTATACCTATTCGAACGAGAATAAATCGGGCTTAAAAGATATATTCGGCGATTTCGCTCCCATTGTCAGGTCGCAGGAATGCATGATGACTCCCGCGCTCGTTAAGCTGTACAAGCTAAAGGGCGTAGAGGCGATAACGATGTTTTACAGCTGCATACCCTTTAACGGCTTTTCTAATTTCATACCGCTGCTGCCGACAGAGAAAAGATACAATCCGCTATGGTACAGAGCGCCCGGCAGAGACGACAAAATTATCCTGATGCCGTGCATTAATCCCGCGGACACTTACGATAATTTCGGCTTGAAAGCGCTGATTAAAAGGCTTAGAAAAGAGCAACTAAATATGGAAAGGCCCGTGGATTTACTGATTACCGTGGATATGGACGCGGACGACCTTTTCTGGGAGGGCTACTTGAATACCGCGCTCTCGTATGACCTTTTGAAGCGTAAAAAGACTTTATGGCAGGGCGGACTCAATGTATTTATCAATAAACTCAAGAAAATGCCTTATGTCAAATTCACGACTCCGTATGAGTACCTGAAAAGCCATAAACCCGTAGGCGTGGTAGAATTCGGACAGGACACTATGGACGGCTCTTTCGACGGGTTCGCGCCGTGGTCGGACAAGCTCGAGAACACCAAATTATGGTCGGGAATCGAGAGGGCGAGAACAATAGCCGAATACGCGAGAGCGGCGAGCGGCTATGACAAAAAAACCGACGAACTGATAGCCAAGAGTATGAAGAACAGAATACTTACGCTGTCCACGACGCATTTCGGGCTGTCCACGCCCGTTATGTGCAAGCCCAGACTGTTACAGGCGTTCGATAAGGTCAGAGTCGCATTGAAAGACTCCGGGGAAATATTAAATTCCGTCGCTTCAACAGATGAAAACAAGGCATATTTCGTCAAGAAATATCAGCGCGGCGAGGGGAGAAAGAGCGGTCTTATAAGAATTAAAGGCGCAGTTAATAATATAAGCGCAAAGGGAGTAAAGGCGGTATTTACCAGAGAGGTATTCGGCGAAACCGAGACTAATCTCGTGTACTCGGGAACGGATAACGAAATTTTATTGGAGAGAAAAGCCGCGAATTTTAAGCCCGCAAAAGTCGGAGCGGACGATAATTCCGTTTATAACGGCAGCGTCAGACTTGCCGTAAACGCCGATAACGAATTGGAATTGTATTATCTTAACAGATTATGGTCGGCGAACGGCTCGTTCAAGACCAAGATTAAGTATCAGGGAAGGACGGTATCCGCCGATGATGTAAGCTTTAAGACATCAGAGATAAAAGGCTTTGCGGCGTTTCTTACGGAAAAGGGCAACCTGACAATAGACGCTACCGGCAATAAAGTCGCGACTTACGAGAAAAAATATATGATTGCCTACGACCTTCCGTATCTCTATGTCGATATGGATATCTCTTATCCGATGACGGAGGACTATAAGGTAAAAAAGGCGAAATTATTAAGACTGAAAAGAGGCTATGATTTAAGATGGGAAGAAATCGTACCGCTGGAGATAATCCCCGCGTTCAAGGGCAGACCGTCCAAGCCCGTGAGGGTAACAAAGCATAATTTCTTCGGAGATATAAGCTATTTCGATTACAATTACGGCACTTTCAGCAATAACGACGAATTTGACTCGTCCAATAACGCCTTAACCTGCGGATTTGTCGCGTTTTCGGCGGGGAACGAGGGACTCATGCTTGCCCAGACTGTCGCGGCGGATAATAAGTTCGCGTTCTGTCCCGTCAGAATGAGAAAGGACGGCGAAGAGGATATATTATATATCAATCCGTTCGGAACATATTTCGGCAAGCAGCTGGATTACGCCGCGGCATACAGCGGAATTACGATGAAAGTCACAATGTCTCAAGCAGAGCAATTCCTGCCGTCCGCGACTTCGTACAGAGGGGGCAGACAGCAATTCTCGCTGATGATTGCGCCGTTTAAGGGCGGTGTCGCAGACAAGATGATAAACGACGCGATGCTTTTCGCTTACCCGCCGTATATCAAGTCGGGCGACGAGGAAATCAAGATGATAGACTTTACGGATTGGGAAAACACATCAGAACCGTTAATTTAGTAAAAGGAGGAAAATATGGAAATCAGACAACCGGTAAGTAAGAAAGATTATGTTAATTACAACACAAGGAGATTAAGAGAAGAATTCCTTATCGAGGATATATTTGCTCCAGATGAAATCAAGCTGGTTTACAGCCATTTCGACAGGATAATTACGGGCGGCGCAATGCCCGTTAAAGGCGAGCTTAAACTCGCTGCGGGCGACGAGCTCCGCGCGGAGTACTTCCTGGAAAGACGGGAAGCGGGGATAATCAATATAGGCGGCGGCGGCAAAGTCATTGTAGACGGCGTAAGCTATGAGATGTCCAAGTACGATTGCCTGTACCTCGGGCGCGGCGCTAAGGATATAACTTTTATTTCTGACGATACAAGGAGTCCCGCGAAATTTTATTTCAATAGCTGTCCCGCTCATAAGCATTACGACAACGCCCATATGCCTAACGCTAAAGCCACGCCCGTAAAGCTCGGCAGCAAGAAAGAATGCAACGAGAGAACTATTTACAAGTACATTCACGGCGGCGGAATACCGAGCTGTCAATTGGTAATGGGTCTGACAATTCTCGAGGAGGGCAGCGTATGGAACACAATGCCCACGCATACCCATGAGAGGAGAATGGAAGTGTATCTGTATTTCGATATGAAAGAGGACGCGAATGTATTTCATCTGATGGGAGACCCCGAGGAGACCAGACATATCGTAATGAGAAACGAGCAGGCGGTTATTTCGCCGAGCTGGTCGATACACAGCGGTTGCGGCACATCCAATTATACCTTTATATGGGGAATGTGCGGCGAGAATCAGGCGTTTGACGATATGGACGCTGTTAGCGCGGGGAGGATAAAATAATGAAGATGTTCGACCTCACGGGTAAAGTCGCGATTGTAACGGGGGCGTCCAAAGGTATAGGTCAGGCTTTTGCCGTAGCGCTTGCCGAGGCGGGCGCGGATATCGTCGGAGTAAGCAGGAGCGCTTCGGATAAAACGGCTGAATCAGTCCGCGCACACAACAGAAAGTACCTTGAATTGATAGAAGATTTAGTGACCACCGCGCCGGTAGAGAGAATTGTAAGCGCTGCGCTGAACGAATTCGGGCATATAGATATCCTTGTCAATAACGCAGGCATCATAAGACGCGAGGATTCTCTCAAATTTACCGAGAGAGACTGGGACGACGTAATGAATGTCAACTTGAAGAGCCTTTTCTTCCTCTCGCAGGCGGTAGCGAAACAAATGGTAAAGAATAATATCAAAGGCAAGATAATCAATGTTGCCAGCATGCTTTCATTTCAGGGCGGCATAAGAGTGCCCAGCTACACGGCAAGCAAGAGCGGCGTAATGGGACTTACCAGGCTGCTTGCGTGCGAATGGGCTAAATACGGCATATGTGTTAACGCGATAGCTCCGGGGTATATAGATACTGACAACACCGCGCCGCTTATAGCAGACCCCGTAAGAAGCAAGGCAATCCTTGAAAGAATTCCCGCGGGAAGGTGGGGCGAGCCCGACGACTTAAAAGGCGCTGTAATATTCCTAGCGTCATTAGCGTCCGACTATGTCAACGGTTATACGCTCGCCGTGGACGGCGGCTGGCTCGCGAGATGACAAAAATTGTAAATTGAATATTAAATATTTATAGGTTATTATTAAGGAGGATTATGAATAACAGAATAGAGAAAGTATTTAAGCTCGCGGACGCGTCCGCCAAACGCTTTGAGCCCGAAAAACTTAACTGGCAATGGGGACAGGCGCTCTATATCTACGGTCTTGCGCTTATAGACAGCGAATTTAATGAAGATAAATACACGGATTATATTAAAAGGTATTACGATTATCATATAGGGAAAGGTTACAGGGTGAACACATCGGATACCGCGGCGCCCGCGCTCGGCGCTTTTTATCTTGCGGGTAAGACCAAAGAGCAGAAGTATATAGATGTGGTCAACCGCGTAAGAAAGTATTTTGACGAGGCGCCCAAAGTCGTCGAGGATATGCCCAATCATTTAGGGAGCGGGATAGAGAGTTATATCTACCCGAGCAGCATATGGATAGACAGCTTAATGATGTACGGCGTATTCACCAGCTGGTACGCTAAGGTCAATGACGACAAGAAGCTGATGGAATTCGCTATGAAGCAGCCGCGACTTTTCGCCAAATATCTGCTTGACAGCGACGAAAACCTCTTTTATCACAGCTACTGGACAAAGTTGAAGACGCATTACCCCGTCAAGAAATATTTCTGGGGCAGAGGCAACGGCTGGGTAATGGCGGCCATTCCTCTCTTTATTGAAAATTTCGACGAGGGCGAAGATAAAGAGTATACGATAGAGCTTTTCAAGAAACTCTCAGGCGCGCTGTTGAAATACCAAAGGCCGGACGGATATTTCGAGACGGTATTTAACAAGATCGGCAAGACTTATACCGAGAGCTCCGCGACAATGCTTATCGCAAGCGGCTGGTTCTACGGTTACAAAAGGGGTTGGCTCTCGGTAGAGTATTACAGGGCGGCGGTCAAGGCGTTTAACGCGGTAGTGGACGAATTCGAGATAAAAGACGGGCTTCTTTCAATGCCGAAAATCTCCGCGCCGACATCCGCAATACCTTTGATGCCCTATTTCGCATACAAAATCACCCCCAGAGGGAACGATTGGCATTACGGACTCGCGGCGGCGTTCTTTGCCGCGCTTCAGTACAAAAGATGTCTTGAACAAAACGGAGAATTATAAAATGAATGAAAACAACCTAAAACTTGACCCCGGGCAGAAAGTGCCGCTTAAAGAGAAGTTATTTTTCGGCGCTGCGGATATATTCGGCGGCGGCGCGCAAGCATTGATCTCTACGGTATTTCTGGTATTTCTTGTAAATGTCGGAATAGATTTGAAACTTGCCGGAGTAATTGTTATGATAAGCAAGCTCTGGGACGCGGTGTCCGACCCTATGGTGGGTATTATATCCGATAATACAAGAACTAAATGGGGCAGGAGAAGACCGTATATGTTTGCCGGCGGTTTCTTGATAATTATATCGTTGCTGCTTATGTTTATACCGCTTCACGGCATGAGCAACAAGGTGTTAAAATTTTCTTTCTATCTGTTCTCCTATTTATTTTACTGTACGGTTTCCACGATAATAATGGTGCCTTATTCTTCGATGTCGACCGAGATTTCAACCGACTACGACGAAAAAACCAGGGTCAATACTATAAGGCTCATTTTCTCAATGGCGTCATCGGGTATATCCGCATTGATTCCCACCGAGCTCGCGGACAGATTAAATAACGGCACTATGACGATTACCCAATTCAGTATAATAATGATATGCGTCTTCGGTACTTTCTACTGTATTCCTATGGTGCTCGCCGCGATTAAATGCAAGGAAAGAGCGAATATACCCCAGGAGAAAAAGAAATTCAGCTTTAAGGAATTTGTCAGACCGTTAAAAGTCAAAGCATTCGTATATCTGTTAATCGCATATCTGTTCTCTTATTCCTGTATGGATATCATTACAGCGAATATAGTCTTCTTCACCAAATTCGGACTGCAGATTAAAATGTCCTCTACCGTACTTCTTGCGGTAATAATGTTGAGTTACGCCGTTACGGTACCTTTTCTTTCGGTGTTAATGTCCAAAGGCTGGTCTAAACCCAAGCTAATGAGAACGGGAATACCTTTATACATAGCGGGCATTGTATTTCTAACCGTCTATCCGACGATATGGTTTGACATCCCCGAATGGCCCATACTTATCTTCTGCGTAATGATAGGTCTCGGTATGAGCGGCTGTCAGATGATGCCGTGGATAATATTCCCCGATGTCATAGATGTAGGCGAGCTGAAGCTGAAAGACCGCCCCACGGGCTCATTCAGCGGATTGATGACTTTTATTAAGAAAACGACCTCGGCAATCGCGATTGGAATAACGGGTCTGATTCTTGACCTAACGGGATTTATCGAGCCGGTTGCGGATCAGGACGGGATTGTGTCGTCCGTGACACAGCCGTTATCCGCCGTACTCGGGTTAAGGATAATGATACTCGTAACCGTCGTCTTATTCGTATCTATCACCTATATTTATGCCAAGAAATTAAAACTCGATCCCAAAAGAAGCCGTAAAGTCACTTATTATATAGGTTTGCAGAATGAGGGTAAACTCGATAATGAGCATATGAGCGAAGAAGATTGGCGCGAATTAAAGGCTATCGAGGAAGAGCTTTTCTGATAAAGGATTAACATGATTGCTTTATACATAGTACTCGCAGTTACAGGCTTATCGCTGCTATGGATAATTATAGATATTGTAAGGGCGCTGATGATTAAGCCTATACCCGACCTGCCAGAAGAATTTTTAGACCCGTCGGGACTCTCGAAAATCTATCATTATCTCGCCGAGCCCGATAAAGCGCCCGTAAAAGTGGACGAGGAATACATTCTTGATTGCCTTGCGCCATCGATTAAATATATAAATAACCGCTACGATTGCGCCGATTTCAGGCTGCAGCTTCTGTTCAGGCTGTATAAGGACTTTTACGATGTTTTGCCGGACAGTGTCAGACAGCTTATAAAAAAGACCTGTCTTGACTTCAAGTATTGGATGGACGAGCCCGGTAAAGACAGTATGTGCTATTGGTCTGAAAACCATCAATTGTTATTTGCCGTGTCCAAATATCTGCACGGTCAAGAGTGGCAGGACGAGGTGTTTACTAATTCGGGTCTAACGGGAAGAGAGCATATGACAAAGGCGCTTAAACGCATTAACATATGGATTGAGCAGAGATTTAAATACGGTTTTTTCGAATGGCATTCCAATAACTATTACGCCGAAGATATAGCGCCGATGTCCAATTACATACAGTATTCCGAAGACGCCGATTCCGTAGAGAGGATGAAAATAGTATTCGACCTTTTGTGGTACGATATCGCGACACATTCGGTAATTAACACTTTCGTAAGCGTCAGCAGCAGAATGTACGGCGACAATAAATCAAGCGATATTTTCGGCAACAGAATCAAGGCGGCGATGGACGCCGTCTGGGGCGTTGCGGATGTAAAGACGCTCTTAAAAGCTAAATCCGACATCGAAGAAAGAATAATGAGCGGCGGAACGGATATAGATACGACCGTAAAACTTGTAGGCGTGGACGCGCAGATGATGCAGAATTTCATAGCTATGTATAAGACCGGCGTTTACAAAGTGCCGGATATTATTAAAGAAATCGCGCTCGACAATACGCCTGTTGAAATCAAATCCTCGTCCGGACTTGATGTTAGCGAACTATATAATAAAGGGCTTGTCGGGCAAAAGGATAATCAGATAATGGCGCAGCTCGGGAGCGAGGCGTTCACTAATCCCGAAGTTATAGAGAATACTCTGAAATATCTTAATAAGAATAAGATGTTTCATAATAAATTCGTGCACCCGTTTTCATACATTAACATTACGCTATTAAGGATGATGAAAATTCCCCGATTGATAAGCCGTAAATTTGATTTAATGACTAACGGAATAGCGTTAAACCGCGGCAATGTCTACTGTTACAGGACGGCGCATTATATGCTTTCGACCGCTATGAAAATGGATGTGGACTCGTGCGGCGCTCAGGCGCATATCTGGACGCTGAATATTGCGCCCGATCTGTGCCTTTATACTACGCATCCCGCGCGTGATGATGATTCCCGCGACAAGCACGGCGCGTCGCCCGGCTATTGGGTAGGCAACGGCAGACAGCCTATGAGCGTCCAAGACAAGAATGTCAATATTACGATTTATAAAATCCCGGATAAAAAAAGACTTCTTGAATTCCATTTATCCGATATCACGCACGCGTTTGTGCCTAAAGAGAAATACGACGAAATAATCCTTGAAAAGGGAAGCGTATTCTTAAGGCGCGGCAGGACCATAATCGCGATGATAACCAACGGCGAATTCAGTTACAGACCGTATGACGCTTACGCCGCGTCTTTACTCATTCAGCACGATAAATTGGTTGAGAAAATTCCTAAGATAAATATTGAATCCGAATTTGACTTAACGCTGAAAGGAGGCAGGTATCATACCTATATCACCGAGGTCTCGGACACCGAAGCCGAAAGCTTTGACGCCTTTATTAAGAGAATCAAGGGAAATAGTATCGAATTTAACGGATCGGGCGTCGTATACCATACCGATAATAGAGAATTCACTGTTGTTTACCCCGGAGAGTTTAAGATTAACGGCAAGGATATAGATACCGATTATCGCAGACTTGACAGCAAATATTCGGTAGCGCCCCGGGAGGCGGATACAATTGCAATAGGCTTTAACGGCAGAAAATGGCGGCTTAATTTAGAGGAGAAAGAGAGGAAATATGTTTGAAATCGGCTTGCAGACATACACGGTTAAGAAACTTATCACCACGCCCAAAACGCTTAAGGAGACCTTTTTACTTATTGCGGACAAGGGCGTTAAGCATATTGAGCTTGCAATCGATTATCTTAAATTTCCCTATACGGAAGATACTTTCAGACTGATTAAGGACACTGCCGACCAATGCGGCATTGCTACGGTCTCCTGCCAAATCAGATACAATAAAGTAATTAAAGATTACGACAAGACGGTTAAGATATTTAATATTCTAGACGCAAAAAATCTGACAATCAGCGTAATCGATATAAAACTGCTTCTCAAAGGGTATGAGGGAATAAAGGCGTTTTGCAATAACTTAAACGCGTTATACGACAGGCTATCCCTTGACGGCATCAGCCTCGGACACCATAACCACCATTATGAGTTTATTAACCTGGACGGCACAACGGTTATGGATATAATGGCAGACAATTTCAAAGGCAAATTCGTGCTCGATACCTATTGGATAGCTAGAGGCGGCGTAAATCATCTCGTGCTGTTAGAAAAGCTAAAGGGCAGAGTAGATATCCTGCATTTAAGGGATTATAAACTGAAATTCAAGAAATTCGATTTGTTAGGTACGGACGCCGAAGCGGGCGCGGGGAATCTGCCTTTTAAAGAAATCATCGGTAAAGCAATACAATGCGGCGCGAAATACGGTATGATAGAGCAATCTACCTCTGAGCCGCTTGAAAGTCTTACAAAAAGTTATAATTACTTGACGAAATTATGAAATTCTTTGAAAGCGTATACGAAGCGGTGAAGCTCATTCCGAGGGGCAAGGTAAGCACTTACGGCGATATAGCCCGAATGGTAGGAAGACCCCGGCACGCTAAATTTGTAGGCTACGCCCTGCATGTTAATCCGGATAATTCCGCTGTGCCATGCCACAGAGTGGTGAGAAGAGACGGCTCTCTTTCCGAGGCGTTTAAGTTCGGCGGTAAAGAAATTCACAAGATGCTACTTGAAAAAGAAGGCGTAAAAGTATCGGACGACTATAAAGTCGATTTAGATACTTATAAATGGCATTTTCTGTCCTGTTGATATAATACTTTAATTTACATTATTAGATATAATGATAATAATTATCAAGTAATAATTATTAGTTTTTTATGTTTTTGAAAAATAATAACAAGTTTAATAATAATAGTGTTTATAAGGATAATATGGCAGCTATAAAGGATGGATTTTTTGATGATAGCGCCACAATCAGGTTCCCGATAGTATTATTACATCGGGGTTCTGAGTGGGGCGCTAGCGGGAAAAGACACCGTTATAGCGGTGCAGCATTTCGCCGTCCGTCGAGGACGAGGGAATTATAGATTATACTGTTCGGATAGTTTGTAGTTTATATTTATACGCTCGATGCGTTCGACTTTTTCGATAAATTCTATTATATCCGCGGAGGGGATTGCAAAGCCGAGCCCTTCGTTAGCTTCGCTGTCCACTATCTTGAAAGTCGTAATCCCCACAAATTCGGAATAGATATTAAATAACGGCCCTCCCGAGTTGCCGGGATTAATCGCCGCGTCGATTTGAATGGCGCGGGTGGGCAGAGTCTTCAAAGGATCGCTGACAACGCCTACGGTCAGCGCGAGTCCCATTCCCTGCGCATTGCCGATGGCTACGATTTCCTCGCCCAAATTCAAGTTGTCCGAATTGCCGAACACGACGGATTTCAGATCATCGGGCGGGTTATTGAATTTCAATAGCGCGAGATCAAGCATATTATCATAGCTGATGACATCGAGCGCGAAGGCATTATTATCTTTGTAGAAATTTCCCTCGATAGCGGGATAAGTTCCGTTGCCGTATGTTATTACATGCGCGTTTGTAAGCACATACCCGTCGTCGCTGATTATCAGCCCCGTCCCCGAACTAGAAGAAAAGAAAGAACGGCAGTTGATTTCTATTACCGAATCAATTGTCGCCAAGCCGACCTCAACGCCTATCATAGTGTAATTGTCGGGAAGGCTTCTCTGTCTTTCATAGGATAAATCCAACTCCTCAATCATTCCGTTTATCCTCTCGTTCATAAAGTAAGGTATCAATATTAAATTTAATGCGATTACAATTATCCCGAATATAACCATTAACGAGATCGTGCTCTTTCTGTATTTACGGATAGCGTTGTCAATAAGTATCGTCGTATCTATTCCGCTTGGCGGCATATCGTCGAAATTAAATAAATCCATAATTAAAAAGCCTCCTATTGATATCAAATTATACCATAAAGGAGGCTTAATTATATTAAAAATCAGATAAAATTAATTTAATCCGCCGACAAGCTCCATAATCTTAGCTTTAACTTCGGGCATTACCGGACTGTACATATGAGAATAGACATCTGTGTCGATTATCATCACATTATCATTTATCGGCTTGCCGTCGTTGTCAACTAGACCCAGCGCGGCGCTGTAAAGCGGCACGACAGAATCGCCTGAAATCGTCTTGTTCTCTGATTCGACGACATTGAAATTATCGTATTCGCCGTCGATATCGCCCGAGGTGTAATTGATTATGTATCTCGTATTCATTCCGGTCGTCGCGATGATAAATGTATTCGCCCTTAATGCGGCGTGAACGCCCTCGTCGTCATAAAGCGCGCTTCTGGACTCGTCAATTAAATTGAATTGCGGTCTGATTCCCGGAGAATTATCCTTCTGCGCCCATTCTCTGGTCTTGAGAACATTCATTGCTTCTTCGTAACTTAAAGCCGTATTCTGCACTGTAAGCGGCGATTTGCCCTCCGGATAGCTTTCATAGAGCTCGGGATGCGGAAAGAGCTGATATACCGATACTATTGTGTTGCCGAATCCCGTTATTTCGGACGGGTCAAGTTTCAAGCCGCCTATCTGAAGGTCGTCAAAACCCGGAAAACCGCCTGATTCCATATACGAATAAATCTCGACCGAGCCTAAAAACGGGCAGGCGATAGGTATAAATAATTTGACTTTATCGATATTTTCCTGACTTCTCGCCAGATAATGGGAAGCGACCATACCTCCCATGCTGTGGGTAATAAGCACTACTTCGGTGTAGCCTTGCTCCTCGATGAAATTTTCAAGTTCTTCGCCGAGGCCTCTTAAATCCATACGCCAATCGTATTGATATACTCTCACTTCATATTCGTCGCCGTACTCTTCAGTCAGGTCTAAGGTAAGCTGCTTTAATACATCTCCCTCGCCTATCTTCTGACCGGGTCCGGGAGCGACTTTGAGATTAGCTCCGTATCTCCATAATTCCTTATCGTCCCAGCCCGCTACATGCACATTATCATATAAGGGCTCTCCGTTGTCGTCGCATTTTAAAAGATACATATTCTGAAGAGAAGACCCGAATTCCTCAACGGACTCGCCGCTCCATATAGCGAATTTTTCGCCGTCGACTATCGTATAGTAAATGCTGCCCATAAGCCCCGGCAGAATAAGTATAGCTTTCTTTTCTTTAGCGCAACCGGAAAAAGCAAACAGCCCCGAGGCTAATACAATAACTAAAGTTAATACAATCAAAAACTTCACATATTTTCTCATAACTTCCTCCATTAAAACATCTTAGCATAAAGAATAATAAAAGTAAATATCATATTCGCTGTTAACAAATCTTATTCAATAATGAATATGTTAAAACTGGCACGAACGACATAATATCACAATATGCAATAACTAATTAACTATAAATTAATAGTTATGACAAATAATATTAATTTTTGCTTAAATTTGTCATTAAAGGCATTTTGCTATATTAAAACAGTGATATGATAGAAATATGGGTGAAGAGGCAATGGTATGAAAAAGTATTTATAGCATTATAACGGCATATAGGGAGACTTTATGAATCATTACTTAAAAAACATCTTAATACTAATGATAATGATTCTTTCGCTTGCTATGCTAATGATTTCGTGCGACCGTCCCGAAGATAGTTCAGGAGACGGATATAAACTTATAGCTGACGCTGATTTATGTCCGGGGCAGCGCACAGGACTTTCTTTCTATATAAACGACGAGAAGATATCGCCCGATAATCTGAATGAGAGTTATGAATTCGCCGTTATCGAGGGTGAAGAATACGCACAATTAACGGACGAATTAGAATTAATAATAAGCGATGACGCGCCCGATAACGCATTGATAAAGGTTAAAGTAAGTAAACGTTCCGAGGAATTTATCTATTCGTTTACCGTCACGAGGGTAGAGGTGCAAAGCCTTGAAATATCCGTTGAAAGCGAAGAATTCCGCCCGGGCTCTTCAATAAAGATAAATCATACGATATTGCCTGATAATTCTATTGATAAGGATATAGAGTACACAATAATAGAAGGCGGAGAGCACATAACATTATCGGACGGCATTATTTATGTAAACAATAATGCCATGCCGGGGATTAAAGTAGTAATAAAAGGCGAATGCGGCGGCGTAGAGAGCAATGCCATAGAGTTTACAATAGTGAAAATCCCCGTTGAGAGCGTTACGCTGAATACTTTCGAGAATATAACCTCTATAGCCCAGGGAGATTCTGTCGGGTTTACCGCGACCGTACTGCCTGAAAACGCTACATATAAAGATGTGGAATATAAGATTGATTCGGGCGTCTCATATGCGACAATATCTGAAGAGGGCTTTTTAAGCGTCAGAGACGACGCGTCCGTAGGCGGAATAATCCGGATAATTGCTACGGCTGACGGCGTCGACAGCGCGGTCTATGAATTAATCGTTACCGAGCTGGTAATTACGGGAGTTGAATTATCCGCCGAGAAATATAATGTCGAGATCGGCGGAAGCACCGAATTATTTGCTCAGGTGTTGCCATATAGCGCTGAAGGAATTACCGTAGCTTTCGGTATAACCAACGGCGCGTCTTATGCATCCATAGAGAATGGAACACTCAATATATTGCCCATAGCGCCCAGCGGCGGCATTGTAAAGGTCATAGCGTGGGCGGAAAACGCCGATGGCGAGATAGAAAATACCCAAAGCAACGAGATAGAGATATTTATCTACAAAGTCGCTGTGACCTCCGTTAACCTTTTTACCAACGATGACATTGAAAATCTTGAGCCCGACTCCGTGATAAATTTCGAGATAGAGGTTTTCCCGCATAACGCTACTGACAAAAACGCGCAATTTATTATTATGAGCGGCGCAAGCTATGCGTCGGTTAACCGCAACAGCGGCGCGCTTACGGTACTCAAGAACAACGAGGACGGCGAAGTCAATCTCGTTGCGATTGTCGACGGCGTAACGAGCAACGCCGTAAAGGTCAATACAAAAAAATATTATCATACGCTGACTAATATCACTTGGGATTCCTTTGATTACGCCGGAAACGCGTTCAAGGGCGATAATTACAGCAATTATATCTTAAATATAAAAGATATGCCCGAAGACGCAAGCCTTACAACAATAGTCGTGCCTTATACGGTAAGAAGACTTGTAATAGTAGGCTCGTATAGCTATGTCGCGCCTAATAAGGTAAGGAATTTATTCTTCTATTTCAACAGAGCGTCCGAGATAGAATTAACTTTAAGGGATTGCGGTATCGAGACGACGCTTTTTAATCGCAATCCGATATTTGATTTTCCCGAGGGCTCGAACGCGCGGATAAAAGTCGAGGGCAATTGTTACATAAAGGCAGGTAGAGCGATAAATCCGTATGATTATTCCGTAGACGGTGTCTATGACGAATTGTACGAGAAAAACGATTACCGTAAAAACGGTCAGGACGGCTATAACGGCGCTAACGGCGGAACGGGTATTTCGGGCGACACAATCGAGATTTACGGCGACGGCAGTCTGTATATCTCGGGCGGCGACGGCGCATCAGGAAGTCACGGCGGCAACGGCGCTAATCTTCCCATAGACGCGCAGCCTAACTCTTATTCGGGTAACGGCGGCAACGGCGGCAGCGGCGGCAACGGCGGTTACGCGGTCTATGCGAATATTATTACGATCAATATGGAGCAAGGCGGCGTAATAAACGCGTTTTCGGGTAATGCCGGAAGGGGCGGCAGAGGCGGCAATAAAGGTCAGTCCATTCCCGGTTGCAAGCAGGGAGATGACGGATTGCCGGGCATAAACGGCTCAATCGTGTCCGCTATATGCGCGTATAATCAATTTAATATCTTGAGCGGTAACATATATCAGACTAACGGTATTCTTTCCGAACATGAATGGTTCGAGCCTCCTTACGAAACTCTCAATGAAGTGCTACTCAGAATGGAGAGAAGTTACGGCTTGGATATGCACATTAAATCTGATTTTATAGACCCGTACTCCCAGTATCCTATGACCGAATTGCATGACGAGACCAAGATTTATTTCATTGTCAGGATAATTGATAATGTATTGTCCAAATACCCCGACAACATATTCCGAGAAATGCGCCTGATAAGCTCCAAGCAAGTCAATATCTATGTCGTCAATACCATTAAATCAGGCTCGATAGCGGGGCTTGCCGCGTCTACGAACAACATTTGGCTGCCTTACAGCGCGGCGTCTATCAGAAATATCTTTTATTCCGATGTCGAGAATTTCGCTTTTCACGAACTGACGCATTTAATTATATATAACGCTAACAGTTATTTCAGCGAATCCTCAATGCGCGCACTTAACGCTAATTTGCCCTATTACTCCACGGGCACATATTACAGCTATGTCTATAACGGCGACAATTGGGATAAGAATAACGGCTATTTCCTTACGACTTACAGCAGAAAATCATATCAGGAGGATATCTGCGAGACGCTTTCGATGATATCCAGACAGGGCAGGCGCTGGGATTTCCTCGAAATAGGCGCGTCGGTGCGCTCAAAGATGATTTATATAGCGGGAGCTATCGAGAACGGCTATGAGACCGCAAGCTACTACGAGACGGAATACTGGGAAAGGCTGATAGAGTATACTTGATATTTCTCTGTCCTTAAACGGACAGCGGAAGTCTTCACCGGAGAGCGATTCAAAAATTTTTTTTGAAAATGAAGATGGAGACAAAGCAAAATACGGACAAAAGTCCGTATTTTTGCTATGCGACCATAAGCGCAGTCGCAGTCTGGCAATGGCGAACAAAAAGGGGATAATTTTGGTAAAATATTATTGCATTTTTGATGGGAAACAAAAAGGAATTAATACATCCTTTGTATATTAGGTTGATTTTATCCTATAAATCGAGTATAATATCAATGAGGTGATATTTATGACAATTAAAACAAATCAAATAGTATCAATGACAGAAGCTAATCAGAACTTTTCAAAAGTTTCTAAAGTTGTTGAAAAAAACGGCAGCGCAGTAATATTTAAAAATAATAAACCAAAGTTTGTAATTGTAGATATAGCTACAAATCCCATGCTTGATTTGACGGATGATGAAAAGATAGATATTGCAGCAAAAAGAGTTTTAGAAAAATATAAGCCAGCATTTATCGAATTAGCAAAATGATAAAATTTGATAAAGATAAGGTGTTGTTGCTTCATCAACTTATAACACAAGAAACAGGTGGCAGCGCGGGTGTAAGAGATTTTGGACTATTAGATGCTGCGTTAGAAAGCGCCTACCGCACATTTGATGGTAAAGAATTGTTTCCGACAAAGGAAGAAAAGGCCGCTCGGATTGGAATAGGCCTTGTCACTAACCATGCTTTTGTGGACGGAAATAAGCGAATAGGACTCTATATAATGATTACTTTTTTAGAGGCTAATGGAATCAAAATTGAAGCAACAAACGATGAGATAATTAAAGTAGGACTATCATTAGCGCAAAGCGAAATGAAGTACGAAGATTTATTAAAATGGATTAATGACCATAAAAACTAAGGATATCATGTAGTTTATTTATCAGACCCGGTGGAAATATTTTTCTGCTGGGTTTTATTACAGTAAGCGGTAATAGTTGAGTATGATCGCGAATAAAAGTTGTGCTCAAATAATCCCTATTTTTTTTTAAAGCAAGGTAGGGCGAGAATGTACAAGGAAGATCAGAAACGTTTACGAATTTCGTCACTATTTCAATTTTTAAGGCTTAAAAAAAGCACTTGAATAACTCGAAGGACTTCAACAATATAAAAACCCGATTAATCACCTTATAACAAGCAATAGAAAAAGGTTGCCGCAAAATGATTCGTGGAAAAATAAATTGCTTGAAACGCTTTTTATATTTTCTTCTGATGTAAAATCTGTCAAGGTTATACTTGAAGCAATGATAGAGCTTAGCGGCAAATCAGCTGTAAAAGAATCTATAGTATTACATGAAGAACACCCCGAACTTTTTGAAATCTCTCAAAAAAACTTCGAGCTTTTGTTGCCTGTTTATAAAGAAAAGGAGCGCACCTCTGCAACGGCATTAGAATTTCACATTGAGGGTGGATGTAAAGAGCGTTTTAAAAACATTTTTTCTGATATGTCTCCCGCGACTTTTTTAGTTTCATCAAATAGGTCATATTCAGATAATTGGGATATTAAAAAATATATTGCTCTTAAAGAGTTTGTAGAGGACTCAAAATTAGTATCTGACTCAAGCAAAACTTTTTACAGTTATAATTATTTGGTGTCAGATTTGCGTCGACACATAATGACAAATGAAAAAGACATGGATGGGGTACGCCTAATAAAAGAAAAAGAACTAGACGAGAGTAGTAATGATATAATTCACTTTAAACATATTGAGGTCCAGTTAAATGATATAGAAAGAAAAAAAATGATAGACGAGTTAACTATTGTAAAAAACTTTGGTAAACTCAACCCATTTCATTACAGCGGCGCTTTTTAATGGTTGAAACTTCAAAGTCAAGTTCTGGGAGTGGCATAAGATTTGCTTTATCCGCAGCAAGCATCTTATTAACCGTTGTCTTATAGTGCCCTTTGCGATTTCTCATATTAATAGACTCACAGATGTCGAGTAGTTGCTCATTAAAAAAATCAAAATCCTCGATTTCTGGTACAGGAGAAAATATATTCATTCGTAAAGTGTGTATGGCCTTTTCAACGTTAGCTTTTTCATTTGGTGAGAGTAGGTTGCAAAAGTGAGTTTTAAAGTTATAATGATTTTTAAATTTTAAAAATAAGTCATTAAATATTCTTGTAATTTTATCTGTTTCTATTTTTACTATACCGGTATCATTATCAAATGTTATTTCATAAGGGACGCCCTCTATATGATTAAAGACTGACTTTAACCCTTGCAGCATACATTCAGAGGACTTGCCTTTAAATACCTGACAGTAGAATGCGTTTGAATAGGGAAAGGATAAAGTTAAGCAATAAGCTTTAAGCCTCTGTTCTTGATGGTTGTAATAAATTACACCAAAATCAGCTTGTGCATTGCCGGGATTATGTTTTATAGGAATATATTGCTTTGACAAAGAGTAGAATTCCATTCGCTTATTCTGGAAAAACTTTCGTGTTAGATAATATGAACAAGGATAGTCAGGGTGCTTTTCTCGGAGCAGTTCAAAAACTCTTTTAGCTGTTAAACGTTGTTTGTAGTGAAAAGTGCGTTCTTGTTTTAAAAGTTCTAAGATGTATGGCTCATAAGCAAGTATTTTAGATACATTTGGCTTTGGCTTGTTAACGATATTAAAATCTGTCAATTTCACAAACTTGCGAATAGTATTAGTAGAAATGTTTGTGCGTCTTGCAATTTGTACAATTTTCATACCTTCGTCGAAGTACATCTCGCGTATCCTGTTTATTCTTTTCATGCTGTACATAAATATTCTCCATTAATATAAAATTAGATACAGCAATTATATCAAAAATATGTTATAATGTTTTCAGATGTTCTTTTAAAAAGTGTATTAAATTTAAGTAGTATTTAAAAGTAAATTGCACTTTATTTAAAACAAAATTGCACTTTTTTACGCCGATAGAAAACAGATAGCCGCACATATTGAAACTACAATATATGCGGCTTTAAACATGCCATTATTCATTATTATACTATATATAGATGGAAGGGGGATGCTAATCTCTATACCTTTTTGCACTAACAGCGGGGCGGAGTACCACGCGAGAAAGTCGCGAAATCAAGAAAAGAAACTGAAAGAGCGAAAATGCCTGTCGGAGCACCCTTTCGGCACGGTGAAATGGCACCACGGAGCATATTATCTTCTGTGCAAAGGCAAAGAGAAGGTCTCAGCGGAGCTGGGGCTGAGCTTTCTTGCCTACAATCTTAAAAGAGCGCTTAACATAGCGGGATTTGACAAACTGCTTGCGGCGATAAAGGGATAGAATCCCTTTATCCTCATTTTTTCCAATTTAAAAGATTCCTAAAAACCCTCAAAAATGTCCAAAAACATGCCAAAAGTCCGGCAAAAACCGGACTTTTCGGACGAGGTCTGGCGGAAAGAGAGGGATTCGAACCCTCGGAACGGTATTAGCGTTCACACGATTTCCAGTCGTGCGCCTTAGACCAGCTCAGCCATCTTTCCTTGGTTTTGCTTAGCTATTATATAGCATTTACGGCTTATTTGCAACTAAATAACAAACGGATTTACTCTTATTGCCGGCGTTATTTTCAAGCTATCTCAATAAAATCCTGGGATTAACTATATTGAAAAAAATCTCATAATATAATTAATAAACACTCAGGGGGATAAATATGTTAAGAGAGGATTTACCCTATCCGCCGCTTGACGGATTATCAACGGATATCGAATCTGCAAGGATTATTTCGCCCGCGTACACAAGCCTTTATGTCAGCGAAATGACCGCAGCGCTTCAGTATATGTATCATTATTTCTTTTTTGACGCGATGAAGATGGAGGAGTTCGCTCACACCGTCGAGGAGATCGCCATTACGGAAATGATGCATAAGGAAATTCTGGGCAAGACGCTGCTTCGGCTCGGAATAGACCCGATATTCTCGGTAACGCCGCCGTTTCGGAATTACTATAATACATCCAAGGTAAGTTACAGCAAAACGCCTGAGAGAATGCTCCGCGACGACATACAGGCTGAAATATATGCGATTGAAGATTACGAAAGGATGCTGATGCGCCTTAATAACGAGCAAGTAAAGGCGATTATAGCGCGCATTCAATTGGACGAAAAGCTTCACTTAAACGAATTCAAGAAACTGCTTAATATGCTACATAGCGAATAAAATAAGGCGGCAATCGCCGCCTTAAATTTGTTACATGGTCGTCTGGATTTCGACAAGTCGCTTGCCGCAGTAAATTTCGCGAAGTTTAGGCTTTTCGATCTTGCCGGTAGGATTTCTCGGCACCTTGTCGAATATGATTTTTCTAGGTCTTTTATATCTCGGCAGCTCGGTTACGAATTCGTTGATTTGCTCTTCCGTCACCGCCGCTCCATCCTTGACTTCGATTATCGCCGCGGCGATTTCGCCCAGTCTTTCGTCGGGGAGCCCGATTACGGCAACATCCTTTATCGCGGGATGCGCTCTTAAAAAATCTTCTATCTGGACGGGATAAATGTTCTCGCCTCCCGAGATTATCACATCTTTCTTTCTGTCGACCAGGAATATAAAGCCGTCTTCGTCAGTTTTCGCCATATCGCCCGTATACAGCCAGCCGTCTTTTAAGACCTCCGCTGTCGCTTCGGGGTTATTGTAATAGCATTTCATCACGCCGGGGCCTTTTACGATGAGTTCGCCGACCTCGCCGCATTTGACGGATTCGCCTTGCTCGTTGACGATATCCGTCTGCCAGAGATAGCCCGCTTTGCCGATTGCGCCTACCTTATGAATGTTCTCGATGCCGAGATGAACGCATCCCGGGCCTATGGATTCGGACAAGCCGTAATTAGTATCGTAGTCGTGCTCGGGAAATACTTTCTTCCACCTGCGGATAAGGCTTGGAGGCACGGGCTGCGCGCCGATGTGCATAAGCCTCCACTGCTTTAACTGATAATCTTCGAGGCGTATTTCCTTTCTCTCGATAGCGTCCAGAATGTCCTGCACCCACGGCACCAGCAGCCATACAATCGTCGCTTTCTCTTCTGAAACGGACTGAAGCACCCATTGGGGCTTGACACCCTTTAATATGACCGCCTTGCCGCCCGAAATCAGACTGCCGAACCAATGCATTTTTGCGCCGGTATGATAGAGCGGGGGAATGCACAGGAACACATCCTCCCTTGTCTGCATATGGTGATTCTGCTCTGTAAGACAAGAGGACACGAGCGCGCCGTGAGTATGTAATATAGCTTTGGGAAAACCCGTCGTGCCCGAGGAAAAATATATCGCGCCGTCATCGCTATCCTTTAATTCGACGGCGGGCGCGGTCGACGAGCAATAGGTGACGAGCTTGTCGTAACTTAATGAAAACGTTGGCTTATTCGCGCCTACATAGAAGAATGAGCCGATACCCTGCAATTTTTCGAAAATCTGCTCCACCCTGCCGATGAATTCGGGGCCGAAAATCAGCGTATTCGCCTCGGACAGCTCGAGACAGTATTTAATCTCGTCCGAAGTGTAGCGGTAATTCATGGGCACGGCGAGCGCGCCGGTCTTTAATATGCCGAAATAAATAGGCAGCCATTCGATGCAATTCATCAGCAGCAGCGCTACCTTGTCGCCTTTTTTTATCCCGCGGGTGAGCAGTAAATTCGCAAAGCGGTTCGCCTTGATGTCAAATTCCTTCCAGCTCATTTCGCGGCGGTATTTCTCGGGCGAAGTGGTCTCAATCAGGTTGTATTCGCGCCAGGTAACCGTATGGTCGGGCTGATTGGCGGGATTGATTTCGACAAGCGCTACATCGTTAGGATATAATTTCGCGTTTTTTTCTAAAAAGTCTGTTATCGCCATAGTTCCTTCCTTTAATAAAATATCCTCTGCAAGCAGAGGACGAATTAATCCGTGGTACCACCTCAATTCGCTCGTAACGAGCCTTATATGAACATAACGGGTTCAGCCGTCGCGTCCTACTGTTATTTCGGCGCGCCGCTATCGGAATGTATTCGCTCGTCCGCCTTAATGCCTTGCACCCGACGGCATCTCTCTGAAAGGCATAAACGCCGCTACTTCTTTCCGGTCATCGCGTTTTTAATTATTCTAGCATTATTAACGGCTTTTAACAAGTATTTTCCTGAAAAACGCTCTGAAATTCACGCCGGATACACAAATAACATTAAACCCGGGGATTTTTGCATACTAATATAAAATAAATATTAACATCACAATATATTGTAGGTTGCTTGACAAATTACACCATATAGGATATTATTCAATAAACCGGAGGGAAAATGGTGCTATCTGAAAACGCTTTGACCGTACTTAGAAAGAGATATTTCCTAAAAGACAAGAGCGGCAAAACGGTCGAAGACGCCGGAATGATGTTCAGACGGGTTGCTGATGCGGCGGCAAAGGCGGACTTAATTTATGACGCCGATGCCGACATTTCAAAGACATCGGATGAATTCTATGAAATAATGGAGAATTTGGATTTTCTTCCCAATTCCCCTACGCTTATGAACGCCGGAAAGCCTTTAGGGCAGCTTTCGGCGTGTTTTGTTTTGCCCGTAGAAGATTCGATGGAAGAGATTTTCGAGACCGTCAAGAACGCCGCGCTCATTCATAAAAGCGGCGGGGGCACGGGATTTGCGTTTTCGAGATTAAGGAGTAAAGGCGCGCCCGTCAAATCCACGGGCGGCGTTGCGAGCGGCCCCGTCAGCTTTATGAAAGTATTTAACGCCGCTACCGAGGCGGTCAAGCAGGGCGGCGCGCGGCGCGGCGCGAATATGGGCATTTTAAGGGTTGATCATCCCGACATTGAAGAATTTATCAATTGCAAGCGACACGACAACGATATTACGAATTTCAATATCAGCGTAGGGCTTACCGATAAGTTCCTTGCGGCGCTTCATAAGGGCGGCGAATACGAATTAACCGACCCCGTTACAAATAAAGCGATGAGAAAAGTTAAGGCTCGAAAAATCTACGATATGATAGTGGACGCCGCCTGGACTAACGGCGAGCCGGGAATAGTATTTTTAGACAGACTGAATAAAGCTAACGCCGTACCCGCTCTCGGCGAAATCGAAGCGACAAATCCGTGCGGGGAACAGCCGCTGCTCCCTTACGAAAGCTGTAACTTGGGCTCGATTAACCTGAAAAATATGTTAAAGCAAGGCGCGGACGGTTATGAAATCGATTATGATAAGCTGAAAAAGCGCGTAATTGCCGCCGTACATTTTCTGGATAATATTATCGATATTAATAAATATCCTCTAAAGCTGATTGACGAGAACACCAGACTGACGAGAAAGATCGGTCTCGGTGTCATGGGCTTTGCCGATATGCTGTTAAGACTTAAAATTGCTTATAACAGTCCTGAGGGCGTTACGACCGCCGAAAAACTTATGAAATTCATTCTCGACACGAGCAGGGCGGCAAGCGCGGAGCTCGCGAAGACGCGCGGCGCTTTCCCCGCTTTTGATAAAAGCATCTTTAATAATGGCGTTAAGTTAAGGAATGCGACGATTACGACAATCGCGCCGACGGGTACGCTCTCCATTATCGCGGATTGCTCGTCGGGAATCGAGCCCGTATTCGCCTACAGTTACATCAAGAGGGTATTGGATAAGGAAGAGCTTATATACACGAATGAAATCCTAAAGGAAGAATTAACTAAAAGAGGCTTGCTGACCGACGCGCTGATAAATAAAATCGCAGAAAAGGGCTCGCTGTCTAATATTAAGGAGATACCCGACGACATCAAGAAAGTATTTGTGTCCGCGCATGATATAACGCCCGAAGACCATATCAGGATGCAGGCGGCGTTTCAGAAATACACGGATAACGCCGTCAGCAAGACCGTTAATTTCAAGGCGGACGCAACTAGGGCGGATGTCGACAGGGTCTATATGCTCGCTGTAAAATACGGGCTTAAAGGCGTTACGATATACCGCGACGGCAGCAGACAGCAGCAGATACTCAGCATTGATAAGCCTAAGAGCTACACGCCGAGAAAACGCCCCGAGGTCGTAAAAGGGCTCACCGAGCGCGTTCAGATCGGTTGCGGCAATTTATATATCACGGTAAATTCTGACGAGCAGGGTATAGTCGAGGTATTTACGAATACTGGTAAAGGCGGAGGTTGTCCTTCGCAATCAGAGGCGACATCCAGGCTGGTGTCCGTATCGTTAAGGTCGGGCGTGGATATCAATACCGTAATAGAGCAGCTTAAAGGAATACGCTGCGCTTCTACGGTAAGAAATAATTCGCTCAAGGTGACAAGCTGTCCCGACGCAATCGCAAGAGTAATCGAGAAAGTAAACTATATTAATCGCGATAAGGCAGAGGAAAAAGATAAATCCAACGCTTGTCCCGAGTGCGGAACAATTTTAGAACATGACGGCGGCTGTGTGACCTGCAGAAATTGCGGGTATTCCAAATGCGGCTGAATACATGTAATGGGGGGATAAGTAAAGGCTGGTTACCAGCCTTTATTTATTTTACGGAATGAATTTATTGGCGATATTTTATCAATGCAAAGCAAAGGTTAATAGGATTCTTGATATCTCTATATCATACTTTGATTTAATCTCTCTTTCGTAGACATTTTCGAATTCATAGGTACGGGTCGCTTTCTAAGTTATCGCCATTGAGGGGAATAGTCGTATTATCTCGGGACGCATAAAGCGCTCCGTCCTTTCCCGTTGTCATCTCAAAGTCAGACCAAATGCCGCATGCGGTATTTGCGTTCGATTGTAAGGCTGTCGCAGAGTCGACGGCTGTTATTTAAGGAATTCGTCTTTTAGAATAGAATACACGGAGACATCGCGAAAAGCGCCTTTTACGAATTGCTGTTGTCTCAGTATACCTTCGAATTTCATTCCCGCTTTCTGCATAACGCGTCCCGAAGCGATATTTTCGACGATGTGCCTAGCCTCGATACGGTTAAGGTTTAATTTATTAAAGCCGTATTCAATGACTTTTCTAAGCGCCTCGGTCATATAGCCCTGATTCCAGTATTTATCGGACAAGATATAACCCGTTACGCCTACGCGGTTTGTTTCGTCGATGTTGACAAAGTTTATTGTGCCGATGAGCTTATCGCTCTCTTTTAACGCTATCGCGAAATCGTAAGGGGAATTCCTGTCTATTACGGATTGCAAGTATTCTCTTAAATTCCCGATATCCGTATATGTGTCCCAGGTCATATATTTCGTAACATTATCCTTAGACGAGTATTCCCACATATTGTCAAGGTCAGTAATCCTTAACTTTCTTAACACCAATCTTTTTGTAATCAAGTTTTTCATACCGTTCCCCGTATAAAAATTAAGTCAAGGCGCCGCCTTGACTTAATAAAATTATCTTTTATTCTGATAGCATTCCTTGCAGTAGACGGGCTTATCGCCTTTAGGCTCGAACGGAATCTCGGTCTGTCTGCCGCAACCCGCGCATACCGCCGGATACATTCTCCTGTCATAAGACCTTGACCTGTCTTTCTTCGCTCTTCTACATTCGGGACACCTCTGAGGCTCGTTAAGAAAACCTTTTTCCTGATAAAAAGCCTGCTCGTTCTCCGAGAATACGAAATCGCTTCCGCATTCCTTGCACTTTAATACTTTGTCTGCCATTTTTTTCCTCCTCAATATCCGGATTTATCTTTCACTTGCTCGGGTATAGAGGAAGAGATAAAATAATCCGCCATATTATTATGACTTTAATAAAGGATACCACAGTTTATGAATAATAGCAAATATTTGTTATGAAATTTTCTCGGCAGAATATCTGCCGCACCTATCGCCCCAGCGCGCTATGGATTTGCCCGCTCTCAGAAAATTGACGACTTCGCACCTGTTCGGGCATAATTTACACTCAAAGTTGGATGTAATAAAATCCTGGTCTATTATCTCAAATCCGCTGAATTTAGAAATGCCTTTTACGGATTCCTTGGCGATAATCGCGGCGCCTATCGCGCCCATTACATCGTAGTCGACGGGAATAATTATCTCGGCGTTCAGTTCTTTGTTAAACGCCTTTACTATGCCTTTATTTGCCGCGACGCCGCCTTGGAATACTATCGGGCTTCTGACAGGCTTACCTTTGGCTAAATTATTGAGATAATTTCTGACCAGCGCCTCGGATAATCCCGCGATAATATCTTCTATACGGTGTCCGGTCTGCTGCTTGTGTATCATATCGGATTCGGCGAACACCGCGCATCTTCCCGCAATCTGGACGGGGGAGGAGGATTTAAGAGATATGCTGCCGAGCTCTTCAATAGGTATATTGAGCCTCGACGCCTGACGGTCCAAAAAAGAGCCCGTGCCCGCGGCGCAGACGGTGTTCATAGCGAAATCCGTTACGACGCCATCGTTTAATATAATAATCTTGGAATCCTGACCGCCTATCTCGATAATAGTCTTTACATCGGGGCAAATTTTCAGCGCCGCTACCGCGTGCGCTGTAATCTCGTTCTTTACGACATCAGCTCCCATCATTACGCCGGCAAGCTGTCTACCGCTGCCCGTAGCGCCCACTCCGGCTATTATATAATTGCCGCGCAGATTTTTCTTTATGGCGGCAAGCCCTTCTTTTAAGACGCAGACGGGTCTTCCCGAGGTCTTTAAGTAAAGCTTGTCTATTAACCTGTCGTTGGCGTTAATGAGCACTAAGTTAGTACTCACCGAGCCTAAATCTATTCCTAAATAATACCTATCAGCCATATATCTGCCTTCTTCTTAACAGGATATCCTTAAATGCGTCGACGCGCGTCCTGTATCCCGCCTCGCCCGTCATTTCGTCGATAATTAAAGTCATCACGGGTATGTTATGGTCGCTGCTTACGGTCGGAAGTATGCTGGACGCGACAATTTCGGGCATACATGTCAGCGGATAAATCTGAATGACGCCGTCGCAACCCCCGTCGCTGTAAAGCACGCTGTTACCGAGCGATTCCCTGCAATGCCCGCCTATCGAATTATTAAGATAGGGCTCTACCGCCTTGTCAAATTGCTTTTTATGTTTACGGTTAATCTTGAATTTCATAATATGCTCTTCAATCCATTTTGTAATAAAAAGCGACTTGTCGACCTCTACTCTCATTGAGCCGAGCATTTTCTCGATATACATATTTGACGAGGGCTCTATAAGCGTGTAGATGTCCCCGACTAAGCCTATTCTTATCGGCTTGTACTCTTTATCGATTGAGATATTTCTTAATAACCGCTCTTTATCGTCTAATACCCGCATTACGCCTTTATAGCCTTCGGTCTTTAAGATATCGTTGTAAAGCGTGCTCATTATCCTGTCCGTTTCGCCCTGTTTTATCTCTCTTGCCCTTAATTTGTAGCACAGCCTGTCCAGGTCGTCCATTTTCCGGATAGCCTTATACGCCTTAGTCATAGCGCCGTATATGCTGATAAGCGAACGGTTGTTAAATACGCTTTTCAGCCGTCTAACAAGCTCCCGGATACCCTCAGAATTATCTATCGCGACAACATTTACATCTTTATAGCCGAGCAGCTTCAAGGTCTCGCGGTGCATTTCGCAATAATAGCTGAATCTGCAAGGACCCGAGCCCGCCGTAATAATTATCGTGTCCGCGCCGAGCTCTATGCTCTCTATGAAATTCCCCAGGTTAATCTTCAGCGGCAGGCACACCATTTCGGGCGCGTATTTAATGCCGAGTTCCAGCGTTTTTTTGCTGCAAGGCGGAGGAATGATATAGTCGACATTCAGCGTATCGAGCAGGACCTTTACGAAAATATATATGTTACCTATATGCGGGAATGTCAGCATTATTTCTCCAACTCAGCATATCCGTAAATGCCTCTATTCTCGTATCAAATCCCGCCTCACCCGTCTGCTCGTCTATCATCAGCAACAAGAAGGGTATACGCGCTTGCTTTAATCTCTTTTCAATCAAATCGCTGACAAAAGAATCTATGCCGCATCCGAACGACATTATATAAATAATTCCGTCCACTTCTCTGTTATTGATTAGGTAAATAGCCGAGCCTATGAGTTTTCTGCCGAAACTCCAGAACATCTTCTTATAAAGGGTGTCCGCGTGCCTGTTAATTAGATTGATATCGAGCGTTTCAGGCGTGACAAAGCTAACCTGCATACCCGATAATTTCTTGAATATATCCATATTGACGAATTTGTCGTAGAGGTTATAGATATGCCCCATTACCGCGACCTTTACGCCGCTTTTTACGGACGGATAGGACGCGCTTTCGAGTAATTCCGAGGGCATTTTGCCCTGAAGCTGCTTCTCGATATAGTCGTGATGTGTCCTCATCGCAAAGTCCGCCGCGTAGAGAATCTTATTCCTGTCAGATGTAAGATAATAGCCGGCGTCCAGAAAAGAGCGCTTTAATTTGCCGTAACTTTTCCTTAAATAAACTTCAGTATCGATTATTGGCGGCAGATCTTTAACAGAAAACTTTATCATCTCGGGAAGACCGCTGAATTTAGGGCAGATAAATTCCTTTTTGTATACGCTTTTCAGTCTCGGGATAAAGAGATAATCCGCCTTACCTTTGAGGTTCTCGACATGACCGTGAAAAATCTTTACGGGCAGACACGCCTCGTTGACGCAGCTGTTTAATCCCGAGGTCAGGATTTGTCTCGAGGTCGTGTCCGACAAGACGGTTTCCGCGCCCAGCTCTTCAAAAAAGCTCTTCCACAGCGGATAGTATTCATAGTACATTAAAGCTCTGGGTATTCCTATTCTCATTTTACACCTTAATCAAAAAAAGTATGCCATAAATCAAAAGGAAATATACCTTAGTATTCCGCTGTCCTCGACGGACAGCGGAAGTAATTACCGCGCTATCATCCAAAAATCTGCTCGTTATAGCTGCTTTATAGTATCAAATAGTGTTGTTATCGTAATGACTTGATTGATAATTATTATAACAGATAACGGGCATATCAAGCAGAGCGGTGAAGACTTCCGTCGTCCGTTATAGGACGACGGAGCAAATTATAATACGAAGAATTTTAAGATGAAGAGCGCGGCTATAATATAGGTTATCCAGTTTATCTGCTTTATCTTGCCCGTAATAAGCATTATCACGAGATAAGTGATAATCCCTAGCCCTATTCCGTCCGAGATAGAATAGGTAAGGGGCATTCCTATCAAGGTGACAAACGCGGGCGCGATTACGACGGGGTCGTAAAAATCCAATTCGGACAGCGCGCTTATCATAAGCACTCCCACATATATCAGAGCGGCGGAGGTCGCTGCGGACGGGATTAGCGCCGCAAGCGGCGTAAAGAACATCGCGATTAAAAACAGAACCGCTACCGTTAACGAAGTAAGTCCCGTTTTGCCGCCCTCAGCTATTCCCGCCGACGACTCCACATAAGTCGTTACCGTCGAGGTGCCGAGTGCCGCGCCCGCAACTGTCGCGATGGAGTCTGAGAGCAGCGCTTTTTTCATATTATCTATAGTGCCGTCTTCTCTTAGCATGCCTGCCCTTTTAGCCGTGCCGACGAGCGTGCCGATAGTGTCGAACATATCAACTATAGCGAAAGATAATACCAAAGTGATAAAGGTCAATACGCTGTTCAAGCCGTCATCGAATAATCCCTTAAAAGAGAATTTGAAGAACGAATGCCTGAAGAATTCTCCGAACGCCGAAAACGGATTGGTAAACCTTAATTTCCCTATCTCTCCCGTGTCCGGCATAAACATTCCTATTCTTCTAAACATTATGAGCTGGAACAGGTAATAGAGCATAGAGCCCGCAAGAATTCCGTAAAGTATGGAGCCCTTGATTTTCTTCTTGCTGAGTACGGCTATAATGATAAATGTAATCAGCGCGACCAGCGCGCTCATAGCCGTATGCATTGCGACGGGGTTGTCGCGTGTGAAAATATCCGAGAATTTAACGAGCGTAACCAAGGTCGCGGGGTTGTCCTGTATTATTCCCGCGTTCTGCAGACCTATAAACGCGATAAACAATCCTATGCCTGCGGGAATTGCGAGTTTAAGACTTTCGGGAATTGAAGTTACGATTTTTTCTCTTAATCCGATAATCGTTAAAATCAAAAACAAAAAGCCCGAAATCAATACGACCATAAGCGCGTTACCGTATGAAAGCCCCATTCCTCCTATTACGGCAAAGATAAAGAACGCGTTTAAGCCCATACCCGGCGCCTGCGCGAAAGGCAGCCTTGCGTACAGCGCCATTATCAGCGTGCCTATAATGGAGGATATCGCTGTCGCTATAAAAATCGCGTTGAATGTAGCCGCGCTCTGTAGCAGGTCGCTGTTTACGAGCAGAATATAGCTCATCGTCATGAATGTAGCTATTCCCGCGGTAATCTCGGTTCTGATATTGGAGCCTTTGCTTGTCACATTGAAATATTCATCAAGTTTTTTCGTAAAATTATTCATTTTATCATCTCACGCAATTAGGATTTACAATAAAATGAATATTATTTATTTTATACGATATAAAGGTAAAATGCCAGAAAATGCAATACCGAGCAGGTTATATCCGTAATATGCCATATAAAATGCGTATACTGCCTGCTCTTTGCCATATAAAGGCAAGAGCCCGCCACTATTACGACAAGGCTTATTAGCATAAGTATTATAAAACCCTGATTTATAATCTTGATATCGATTACAAGCCCGAGCGCGATAAAAATCGCTCCGAGCGCGTAAAGAGGGAGGGAATAGCGCTTGAATTTGTATACGCTTATCATATTAAGCGCGATATTTACCCCCGTTACTAGTACGACTAAGCCTAACATTATCCAGGCAAAAACGCCGCTTGCTACGATTGTCAACGCGGGCGCCGCAGTGCCGAGGATTATTAGCGAGACCATTGAATGGTCGATTTTCTGCCAGAAAATTTTTCTTTTTATATCCTTTGTGCCGTGATAAACAGTCGAGAACAGATATACGGCAAAAGTCGTAAGCGTATAAAAAGTCATCACGCCGACTATTACCGGCTCGCGGTCATACACCTTTATAAGCATAATAATCACGCCGGCAAGAGCAATCAGCGCGGAGACAAAATGCGAAAGCGTATTTAAGGCTTCTTCCCGTTCGGAATAGAGGTGTATTTTATCCATTTATATAATCTATGTCCGCGTAAATCGGGAAGTGGTCGGAAGGATATCTGCCGTTTTCGTCCGTATCCCTTATGATTTGAAATTTATTTACCTTGAAAAAAGATTCGGTCAGTAATATGTAGTCGATAGGCGTCTCGCGCGTATGAGTGCCGAAGCCGTGAGTCGTGCCGCCCGTGTCCGAGCAGTCCTCGGGGGCAAGGTATTTGGAGTCGGAGAGGTTTTCTGAAATAATCCTCAGATAATTATCTGTGCCCTCGTGAAAATTAAAGTCGCCCGTAAGTATTACGCCGTCGAGGTCGCCCATTCTCTCTAATACCAAATTGACGCTGTTTGTTCTCGCTAAATCGCTATGATTATCAAAATGCGTGTTATAATGCGTTATTTCTTTGCCCGTAATAAGGTCTTTTAATTTAACTACCGTGCATGTCCTGTAACTTCCCGCATCCCAATCTTTTGAGGCTTTTTCGGGCGTTTCGGACAGCCAGAAAGTCTCGGACGATATCAGTTCAAACCTCGACTTCTTATAAAATATCGCAGTGCATTCGCCCACAGAACCGCCTTCTCTGACCAGTCCGTACGAGCCATACCCGGTAAGGTGCCCCGCTACGACATCAAATTGAATTGGGATAATGAGTTCTTGAAATCCTATTATATCCGCATCGTATTTGTCCAGCACTTCAAGCACGAAATCTTTACGGTTAGACCAGTTGTCAAGCGGATTTGGCTCGCTCGCAATCGTCCTTATGTTAAAGCTCATTACCCTGAACGAGGTATCCGTCTCCTTATTACAGCCCGCGAATGGAACGACAATTATACATAATATTATTAAAATACAATAAATCTTTTTCATAACATTATATTATCATATTAACGCGATAAAAGCAATATGCGTTATATTCCCGCTTCTTCTCTTTTTCGGATTATTTCCATATGGGCTGTTTTTCTCTTTTCGCCGGTAAAATCATAAAATTGCATGGGAATTACGCTTAATATCCAACCGATAACGGGCAATATCGTTATCATCATAAACATACCGTTTAATGTCTTTTCGGACTGATGCTGAATGATAATTTCTTTGTTTATTTCAACAGGCTGAACGAAAGCAATCAGCACTAGTATCCACGAAACCGCGGTAACCTGCAATGCGGTCATCAATTTATTCATAAGCGTCTGGAATGAAATGGATATGCCCTCCGTTCTCTTGCCCGTCTTCCATTCGACATAATCGACGGAATCGGCGATCATGGCGTAATTGATATTTGTCACTATGCCGTAGGGAAGTCCCGCAACGGCGAGACATATACATACCGACCATTTGTTATAGCCTATAAAATAAAGCGCGAGCAAGGCGGTAATTGCTATCCCGGCGCTTAACAGATACATCTGGCGGTAATTGAATTTTGATGCGAGTTTTGGCGTAATTATCATGCCGATATATCCGGCGACGCCCCAGGCGCCGAGAATAAACATATTCATATCCTGATTATTAAGAAGATATGTAGCGATATAAAGACTTGCCACAATAGCCATAGCGCGCGCGAATCCGAGCACATTGGATATTACGACTATCTGCAAAGGCTTGTTGATAAGAAAGAACTTGAAATTTTCTTTTAACGACGGCTTTTTCTCGTCGAGGTTGCATCTTTCCTTGGTGCCGAAAAACGCTAACGAGAAAAGCGCCGCGCCCACGCAGCCTATGACAATGCCCGCTATGGAATAGCCTGCTTTTATGTTGTCGCCCGCGAGCTTGACGAATAATGGCACAATCACTATCGGCAAGGCACCGCCTATCGAATGAAAGAGCCTTGAAAAAGAGATAAACCATATTCTCTCTTTAGGATTGGGAGTCATAGCGGATGCCATCCCCCAGAAAGGCACATCGCATACAGTGTATATTATCCCGAACGCGAAATATGTAATATACGCGTAAACAATCTTACCCTTTAGAGAGAAATCGGGCGACAAAAAGAGCAGGGAAGTGATTATCGCTAGAGGTAGCACCGTCGCAATGAGATAGGGTCTAAGTTTGCCGTATTTCGTGCGCGTCTTATCCACTATGTTTCCCATAACGGGATCGTTTAACGCGTCGAAAACTCTCGCGGAGAACATCAGCGCGGTCACGGCTGAGGCGGGAATCAAAAAAATATCGGTGTAGAAATACAGAATAAACGAATTCACCACACCGATAATTAAATTCTGTCCGAACCCCGACGCCGAAAACGAGAACACATTAAATTTCGTCAGGTATTTCTTATCATAATCGTTCATCTTTTTACTCCTGATAAACGATTATAACATAAATTAACCCTTAAAATCTATATCATAGGAAAATTTTATTCCTTAGGCACTATCCTGTCCGAGTAAGTTTCCCATACATCCAGAGCCTGATAGGTCTTGACGCTGTCGGATGGAACATAAATTTTCAGGTCTTTATGGCAATTGGTGAACATATACGAGCCGCCCGTAATGACGCCCTCTCTGACAGAACGGTTAATAATCACTTCCTTTAAGCCCTTGCAATCGAGAAACGCCTCGTTGCCTATCGCGGTAACGGTATCGGGAATCACCACGCTTTCGATGCTTTCGCAGCCCGAGAACGCGTTAGCGCCTATGCTTGCGGCGTTGGAGGGAATGACCATGTCTTTCAGACTCGCGCAGGAACGAAACGCGTAAAGACCTATGCTTGTAACGCTTTTCGGGATTTCGACGCTTTTCAGCCGCGTACTCGACCGAAACGCCGAGCCGCCTATTGTCGTTACGCCGTCGGGAATTTTTAAGCTCGTCAACGAGGTGCAGGACTCGAACGACCACGCGCCAATGGTCTTGACGCCTTTGGGGATAGTGATGTTTACGATAGTTCTGCAAGTCCTGAAAGCGTTGTCTCCGACGGCTTTGGTGCCCTCGGCTATATTAAAAGTCTTCAGGCTCTCGGGAATATCCTCGCCGGTATTATAGGACTTGCCGCCGAAGAAATACCTTAAATAACTGTGTTTATTTGTGTTGTAGATTTCAAATAGCGGCGCTGTCAGGGTCTTTAAGTTAGTCGCTCCCGAGAGAATTCCTACGCCTATTAAAGTAACGCTTTTAGGTATTACAAGGTCGGTTAATCCCTTGCAGTTCATAAACGCGTAAGAGCCTATAGTCTCCACGCCCTCGGGGATTATTATTTCGGTGATATTATTGAGATCCCTGAAACAATCGTTGCCTACCGCCTTGCTTCCTTCCGCGATTGCGACGGATTTAAGCGACATAGGCACATTGCCCCCGCTTTTGTAGTCCGTACCGCCGAAGAAGTACCTTAAAAAGCTGTTATTGACATCGTCCGTGGTAGACAGAATAGGCACGGTCATCGAGGTCAAGGACTTGCAGCCGTTCAGGATATCGCTCTTAATCTCTTTTACGGACGCGGGAATAATTATATTCTCTAAGCCTGCGCAGCCCTCGAATGCGTGCGCGCCTATGTATTCCGCTTTATCGTAAAGCTCCAGGCTCTTTAGCTTAACACAATTTCTGAACGCCGCTTCGCCGATAAATTTCAACTCTTTAGAAAGCGTTATGTTTTCAAGATAACGGTTGAAAGCGAAAGCGCCGCTGACTATCATGGTTACGCTGTCCGGCAGCTTGTATTCCTTGTCTTCTTTAGAGGGGGGATAGAAATATAAAGTTTTCTGCTCCGCGTCCAAAATCACTCCGCCGTCCACAATTAAATTCTTGCTCTTTCCTTTAATCTTGATTTGATTAATCTTAGGGCAATTATAGAACGCGAATTCGCCTATCGTCCTGAGAGTGGACGGCAGGCTTATCGAAGTAAGGCCGGAGCACGACGAAAACGCCTCTTTTCCGATTTCTTCAAGCCCTTCTTTTATATCGAGAACGCTGAGCCCCGTGCATAATCTGAACGCTAAATCCCCGATTCTCTTAATGCTTTGGGATATATTAATGTCTTTTAACGCCGTGCAGTACCAGAACGCGTGATTATTAATCGCCGTAACGCTCGGCGGCAGAGAGACATTTTCGAGGTTAGGACAGTTCCAGAACGCGAAAGCGCCGATTCTTACCGTGCCATCGGATACGGTTACGCTTTTTAGCGATGGCGGCACCTCTCCGCCGGCGTTATACGCGCTGCCGCCGAAATAATACCTTAAATAGCTGTGATTGGACGGATTGTAGGTGTCGATAAAAGGCGCCGTTAATGAGGAGATATTGTTGCATTCGGCAAGGATGCCCTGACCTATACGCATTACTCCCTGAGGCACAATAATCGAAGTCAATCCGTTACAGCCCTGAAACGCGTTGGCTCCTATAGAGGTAACCGAATCGGGAATGATAATCTCCTTAAGCGCCGTACACGACCTCAGAGCGGACGCGCCTATGCTCTCGAGATTATCAGGCAGCTTTATCGATTTAAGGCGGTTGCAGTTCCTGAAAGCGTTGTTGCCGATTACGGTGACGCTCTCGGGGATATTGATTTCTTCCAGCGATGTGCAATTCCTGAGTAAATTTTCTTCTATTACGCCGATACTCCGGGGAATATCGATTTTCTTAATCGAAGCGCAGAATGACAGCGCGCCGCGCCCCAATACGACGACGCTTTCGGGAATTACAATGCTTTTTATTGAAGAGCAGTTATTAAAAACCTCGCTTCTTATCTCTTTTACGCCCTCGGGTATGATAAATTCCGTTAAGGAAGTACAATTATTAAACGCGTTATCGTCTATAATCTCGGTATCGCTGCCGATAGTTATTTCCTTTAAGGAAGTACAGCCGCTGAATAAATCTTTGGGAATATGTTTGATTTGCGCGGGCAAAGCGATTTTTTCGAGGGAAGCGCAGCCGCTGAATACGCCTTTTGCGAGCGAATTAAGTTTAGCGGGCAGAATTATTTCTTTCAGCGCCGGACAATTCATAAACGCGCCTGATTCTATGGAAGCGACGGAATCGGGGATAATAACTTTTCTTAATGTTTTCTTATTCGAAAAAGCTTCTTCGCCTATCACCGTGACTGGCTTGCCTTTAACCGCGGAGGGAATCTCGACAGTTTCGTCTTCTTTAAGGCATTTAACCAGCAAATATTCGGATTTAAGATTTATCGGCTTAAATTCAAAATGCGAGGATTTGGAAAACCCTGAAAACAGTCCCATAACGGCACCTCCTTATAATACTCCTTTATTATTATAGTAAGACTGTATATAATTTTATATATATTATTATGGGAAATAACCATAAAAAATCAGTTATACTGTATAAAGAGATAAATGTCTGTTAATATTTGCTTGTAATTAATGGCGCATAGATATTGACATTTAATATTATTAATACTAAAATCAAGATTAATGTCTTTATCAAAACTTGAAAGAATAGAGAATAAGTCTGTATTGAAGTCTATTTTTATAATGGCGCTGCCCGTAATTTTAGGCAATATAGCTCAGATAATATATAATCTTACCGATGCGTTTTTCATAGGGAAGTTAAATGATGTCGCACAGCTTGCCGCTGCGACTTTCTCTTATCCGTTAATGATGATTATGGCATCCATTGCCGCCATATTCGGCATAGGAGGAGCGTCGTATTTGTCGAGAAGTCTGGGCGCGAAAAGGCACGACCTTGCGCAGAAAACTCAATCAAAGGCGCTGGTTACGGCTTTTATTGTCAGTATAGCGATAGTGATAATTTCGCAGATTTTTATTGACGAAATCGTTAAGCTGCTCGGCTCTACGGGAGAATCCAATGTCTACACCAAACAGTATGTGGGGATATTAACGCTCGCTGCGCCAGTTATTATGCTCAATACTGTATCCATTGACCTTATCCGCGCTGAAGGCGCCGCAAGGCTTGCTTCGATAGGTATGATTATTGGCGTAACGATTAACCTTATATTGGACCCGATTTTTATTTTCACTCTGGGAATGGAGATAAAAGGCGCCGCTATCGCTACGGTAATAGGCAACGGCGTGGCGTTTATTTTCAGTCTCTTTTGTTACAAATATCTTACTTCCGTTAAATTTAAGCTAAAGGCAGCTTTTGAAAACAGCGGCATTTTACGCGAGATAGTAAAAGTCGGATTTCCGAGCGCGCTGAATATCATGCTTATCAGTATTTCCGTAATAATTACAAATAATATTTCCAATTCCTACGGCGAAGTTGTCGTAGCGGGAATGGGGCTTGCTCAGCGAAATCATACCATTGTAATTCAGATATTATTAGGCTTTTCAATGGGCGCGCAACCTCTAATCGGCTATAATTACGGCAAAAAGGACTACAACAAAGTCAAGAATTTAATTCTCACTAACATCAGCCTTATATGCGTACTTGCGACGGTAATGTCCGTAACATTCTTTATATTCGCCGAAGAGCTGATATCCGTATTTAACAGCGACCCCGGAGTAATCGCAAACGGCGCGAGAGGGCTCAGGGCTATGCTGCTGATGAAGCCCGTAATAGGCTTGTTTATGGTCACTATGAACAGCGCCATGGCTATGGGTAAGGGTTTAATTACTTTCGTCCTTTCCGTACTAAGGCAGCTAATTCTCTATATGATTATAGTCAATCTATTAAACCATTATTTGGGCTACGACGGCTTTATTTACGGGCAGACCGTGAGTGATTTTATAATTATTATTATCGCGTCGGTGATATTATTTATTATGCTGAACAACCTAAAGAAAGAAAAGCCTTTTATTCCGCTGTCCGTTTAAGGACAGAGGAATTAGCATGTATTGTCCGTAATAAATTGATAATTTATGCTTTTTTATGCTATACTTATAAAAACTCTTGAGGAGGTCTTTGTGCCTACGGATTATGCTTCGCTATATGTTATAGGCGGAATTATCGCCGCCACTATTATCGCTATGTCCTTGTTCTTTTTAATAAAATCCCTTAAAAGAGCTAAAGAAATCGGAATGGAAAGGGCAAAAGTTATGAAAGCGATTAAGTCCAGCGCGGTTTTTTCGATCGTGCCGTCAATCCCCATAGTAATCGGCATCGGAATTATGATGAGCTACCTCGGACTGGCTATCCCCTGGATAAGGCTTACCGTAATAGGCGCTCTACAATACGAGCTAATCGCTATGGACCAGATAAATATCACGACTGCGGAGGTTATTACGCGGCAAATGGTCGCGACCGCGCTTGTCATAATGACGATAAGCATAATATCGGGCCCGCTGTTTAACGCGATAGCTTATAAGAAACTTCAAGGAAAACTCGTATCGCTTGAGAAAAACAACAAGAAACTGCTCGATACTATAACGGGCTCGCTGCTTGGCGGAATTCTGGCAGGGCTTGCGTCCTACATAATTATAGCTGCGATTTTTTCGTCAGGCGCATCCGACGGAGACGGCGTCACCAGCGGCGCAAACGGCGTTATTACCCTAATTACGCTTGGCGTCAGTATGGTAATTATGGCGGTCTGCGGGCTGTTGATAAAGAAACTCGATTGGAAATGGCTTGAAAATTACGCTCTGCCCTTTACAATTCTGCTCTCAATGGGTAGCGCCTGGGGTTTAACTTTCATCATAAGGGGGTAATATGAAATCATACACCGACGCGCTTCATAGAGTTGGAAGAGTATTCACGATTATCTCGCTGATACTGATTATTTTAGTGCCGGTAATTTATTGTTTTGCTGCGGGAGTATTGCCGGACTGGTCGGCAATCGCCAAAGCCGGGATGTTTATTTTCGGATATCTTATGATAGGGCTTATCGAGGCTATTAGCTACGCGCCCATTCTAGGAGTGGGCGGGCAATATCTAGCGTTTATCACGGGCAATATAAGCAACCTGAAATTGCCGTGTTCGCTTAACGCGCAGACGATATGCAAGACTGAGCAGGGCAGCGAAGAACAAGAGATAATCTCGACTATCGCGATAGCCGTATCCGGCATCGTAACCGCTCTGATAATCATTATAGGCTTAATCCCGCTGTCAATCTTCGGCGGCGATATCATAAAAGTTCTCGAGCCCGTGAGCCCTTATGTAATACCCGCGATTTTCGGCGGACTCGGACTGGTGCTTATTGCGAGGTATTTCAAGCTGACGATATATCCGTTCATAATAATGCTGGTTATTTGCCTTGTTCTGTTTTTATTGAATATTGACCTCGGTCAGTCCGCTATGCTTACCGCGGGAATGACAGTATCTCTAATCTCGGGATTTATTATTTACAAAAAAGCTTGATTATTCCGCTGTCCGTCGAGGACAGCGGAAGTAATCACCGCTTTAACGGCGCCTTTTCCGCGCTGGCGCCCCACTCAGAACCTCCATGTAATAATACTATGAAGAACCTGATTGTGGCGCTATCATCGAAAAATCTGCTCGTTATAGCTGCTTTATAGTTTTATAGAGTTGTTATCGTAATGGCTTGATATTATATTAATTATTATAACAGAATAACGGACAAATCAAGCAAAGCGGCATTTTAAGCGATGATGTGTCCTATCTGTCTCGACGGACGGAGGAATAAGATGTTTACGCCTGAAAATCCGGGAACACGAGATTGCCGTTATAAATATCGCCGTTAAAGAAAAATTCCGCGCGCGTATTGACATCGACAAAAGTATTATCGCCGATCTCTCCGGACGCGGGCACATTGTAAGCGCCGCTTGCGGCCTTAACATCAATGCCTATGCCGATGGTGAGATTAGTGAAAGTATTGTTCGTTATATCGAAATCCGCTCCCGCCCTGTGCGAATAAAAGCCGTACCTGTAATTGTCTATCGAGCAGCCTTTAATAGTGATTTCATCTGTGCCCGAGCTTGCAAACACCGCATATCCGCCGCTTCTGTCCTCCTCGCTTTCAATTGAGAACTTACAGTTGATAATCTCAAGCAGCCCGTCAATAGCGCCCTTTATGGTCGCTTCGCCGCCCTTGGGAAATTCGGAATTTATAAACTCAAATCCGTTTATTCTGAGTTCGGTGTCGTCTGCGGTCATTACAATGGAGGATAATACGGGCTTATCCGTTCCGATAAGTATTACGGATTTGTCTATTGACAGCGCCTCGTTGTAATCGCCGCCTTTTACGACAATTGTCGAATTCTCGTCCATAGCGTTAATTGCGGCCGCCACGCTATTAAATCTTGTAGTATTATAGCCGTCGCTTGTCTCGTCATAGTCTTTGCTCACCACGGCGTCGCCCACATATATAACCGCGTTAGCGGTGAATTCGCCGTCTTCCGTGGTCGCGGAAATCGTCGTTACGCCCGCCTTTAACGCCCTGATTTCGCCCTCCTCGTTTACGGTTGCGATATCTTCATAACTTGACGCCCAGCTGATATTCTTATTTGTCGCATTTTCGGGCATAATGCCTGCGGTCAGCCTTAAATTATCCTCAATAATCAATACCTCGCTCTCGCTGCTTAACTCAATGCCGGTAACGCCTACGGGATTTTTCTCATTTTCTTTTTTATTACAGCCGTACATAATCAATATCAAGCAAAGCAAAGCGGATATAGCGTAAAGAAACCTTTTATTCATTGATATCCCTCCGGATTTTTTTAATTGATTATTGCTCAAAAAGGAGGGAATTATACTTGTTTCCCCGTCCTATAACGGACGGCGAGTAAGTAAATCTTGACTTTTGTTGAAACTCATATATAATTATATTGTATATTTTCTCGAGGTAATTAATGATTGAAAGAACATTCAAGAAGATTTCTATCAAAAACATCAGACCCGAAGGCTTTATAAAAAGGCAATTAGAAATTCAGGCGCGAGGATTGAGCGGCAATATCAGAAAGATTTGGGAGGACCTTAGCGACAATTCGGCGTGGCTCGGAGGCGGCGGCGAAGCGTGGGAAAGAGGTCCTTATTATCTTGACGGGCTTATTCCTCTCGCGATTTTATTAAACGACGAAGAGCTGCTGAAAGATACAATGAAATGGATTGATTCGATTATTTTAAGTCAGGACGAAAATGGCTTTTTCGGTCCCGTATGGAATAAGGACTGGTGGCCGAGATATGTCGTCTTAAAGGCGCTTGTGCCCTATTACGGAGCGACTAAAGACGAGCGGATTATTCCTTTTATGGACAAGTTCCTTGAATACTTTTACAATAATATCGATAAGATGCCGCCTAAATTCTGGGCGTCGGCGCGCGCTATGGAGCTCTCCGAGGCAATCGAAATAGTATACATCCGCACGGGTAGGAAATATTTAACGGAATTAACAGCGAAGATTAAAGAATATATGTACGATTGGTTTTCGTTTTTTAACGAACTACCTTATAAAAAGCCGATGACCGAATATATGAACAGAACCGTATTTAATTTCTTCAAAAACATCGGCGAGCCCATAGACAGGATAATCAAGCGAAGCCATAAAATAAAACCCTATCCGCCCGCTGGTAATGTGATTAAATTCAATAATAGCAAGCCGGTTAAGACGATAAGTCTGACGCACGGCGTCAATATCGCAATGGCTATAAAATATCCCGTCACTTACGGTATGATTACGGACAACAAGAGCTTATACAAGCTGCCGCTTAAAGGTTACAATCAGCTGATGAAATATCACGGTACCGCGAACGGGCTATGGACATCGGATGAGCATTTGAGCGGCGCGAATCCTTCAAACGGCACGGAGCTTTGCACCGTGGCGGAAATGATGTATTCGCTAGAGGAAATGCTCTCGATTACGGGTGAGCCCAAATACGCCGATATATTGGAGCTTATGGCGTATAATACATACCCCGCGACCTTTACGCCGGATATGTGCGCTCACCAGTATGTGCAGCAAGTCAATCAGATAGCGGCGGACAAGAGAAAGAGGCAATTCTTTGATACGGATAACGAAGCCAACGCGTACGGCCTGGAGCCGAATTTCGGCTGTTGCGCCGCGAATATGCATCAGGGCTTCCCTAAATTTGCAGCTAACGCCTGCTACAGGACTAACGAGGGACTTGCGTTTATGGTGTATATGCCTTGCACCGTGCGGTCAACCGTAAAGCCCGGTAAGCGGATTGGCATTAAAGAGACGACGGATTATCCGTTCGGCGACAGAGTGAAATTCAAGATAATCGAGGGCGAAGACTTAGATATTACCCTGACTTTCAGAATTCCCGCGATGACTACGGCAGAGGTATTCTATAACGGCTTATCAGAAGGCGGATTCAAATCCGGAATAGTCGAGCTCAAGAAAAAATTTAATAAAGGCGACACGATAGAAATCGATATCGATGCGCCCGTCAGCGTAGTGAACAATCCCGACGGAAGCGTCAGTTTAAGAAAAGGCTCGCTGTTGCTGGCGCTTAAACTTGAAGAAAAATATATCAATATCAGGGGCGAGGAGCCGTTTAATTTAAGAGGCTTCACGCCCTTATCCGACTGGAATTACGCGCCGCTGTTGTCTTCGGGTAAAGCGGAAGTGCTCGAGATTATAAAAAACAAGATACCAGATATGCCTTTTGATACCGTTTCGCCGCCCTTGACTGTCAGGGTAAAAGGCGTAAAAGTCCTTAATTGGAAGATTTCTAAAAACAGCGCCGGGCCGTATCCAGTAAATCCCGAAGTATCAGAGCCCGGGGCGATAACCCTTGTGCCTTACGGCTCTACAAATATCAGAATAGCGCAATTCCCATTAATTGAAGAGGTGATTAAATGAAAGATAACAAATTAAGCGGCAGGATATGGCTCGCTCTGTTTATATTCGGACTTTTCGGACAAATAGCGTGGTCGATAGAGAATATGTATTTCAATGTATTCCTTTACAAGACAATCGCGAGCAACCAGACGGGTATCGACGCTATTGCCGTAATGGTGTCCGCAAGCGCTATAACCGCGACTGTGACGACGCTTATCATGGGCGCGCTCTCCGACAAAGTCGCCAAGCGCAAAGTCTTCATAGTCTCGGGTTACCTTATATGGGGCGTAATTATCATGGCGTTCGCCTTTATCACTACTGAAAATACCGCGAAATTATTCCCTCAGGCGAATGTCGTTACCGCGACCATAGCGATAGTTGTCGTAATGGACTGCATGATGACATTTTTCGGCTCGACGGCGAACGACGCGTCATTTAACGCGTGGGTTACGGATGTAACCGTCCCGAGCAACCGCGGCAAGGCGGAGGGATTATTGGCCGCGCTGCCGCTTATCGCGATGCTCATAGTATTTGGAGGCTTTGACGGGCTTACGCGTAACGGCAAATGGAAAGAATTCTTCATTATTATCGGGGGAATGGTAATTCTCAGCGGTTTCGCGGGACTTTTCATTATCAAGGACAAATGCGTTGAGCAGACGGGGAATAAGAGTTATTTTATGAACATAATTTACGGCTTCCGCCCGTCCGTTATCAAGAAAAACAAGCCTCTTTACATTCTGCTTATAGCGACCGCGATTTTCTGTACGGCGCAGCAGGTATTTATGCCTTATCTCCTCATTTATATCGAGTATTATCTTAAAATAACCGATTACGCGATAATTCTCGGCGTGGTGCTGATACTTGCGTCTGTAATAAGCGTGGTAATGGGCAGGCTCGTCGATAAATACGGCAAGCATAAATTCCTATTGATTTCACCTGCGATATTTACCGTCGGGCTTATTCTGATGTTTCTGCTCGGCAAATATATGATGGGCAACAAAACCTTTGTCACGGCAATGCTGACATTGTTCGGCACAATCATGATGGCGGGCAGTCTGGTATTAATGCTCGTGCTGACCGCGGGCACGAGGGATTATATACCCGACGAGCAGAGAGGGCATTATGCGGGCATCAGGATGATATTCTTCGTGCTGATTCCCATGATAATAGGGCCGTTTATCGGCAGCCGTATTATAAGCAGCAGCGGACTTACCTATACCGATCCGCTGTATAATATCAAGCAGACCATTCCCAATCCCGAGATATTCTTAGGAGGAGCCGTAATTTCATTATTATCCTTTATACCCATTGTATTTATTCTTTTCAATATGAAACAAGCCCTGCCCAACGAAAAGCTCCTTACGGTATGGGGCGAGGAACTGGATATTAACGCGCCGCTTCCCGAATATCCGAGACCGCAATTGATAAGAGACAGCTACCTCAACTTAAACGGCGTATGGGAATACGCGATATATAATAAAGACCAGGAATTTAAGGGCTATCAGGGCGAAATCGTCGTGCCTTTCTCGCCCGAAAGCCTGTTATCCGGCGTTAACCGCATATTAAAGCCCGATGAGATCTTGTATTATAAGCGGACTTTTAAGGTCGGCAAAGCCTTTATTAAGGATAAGACGCTAATTAATTTCGGAGCCGTGGACTATGAGTGCAAGGTAAAGCTGAACGGCATTGATGTAGGCGGACATAAAGGCGGCTTTACGGCCTTTAGTCTCGATGTCACCGAGGCGGTAAAAGCAGGCGAAAACACAATCGAAGTTATCGTTACCGACCCTACGGATACCGGCTATATATCAAGGGGCAAGCAGAAACTTAACCGCGGCGGTATCTGGTATACGCCGCAATCGGGTATCTGGCAGACCGTATGGATGGAAAGCGTATTAAAGACGCATATTGTAAGCTTAAAACTTACTCCCGACATCGACAACAACGCGATAATCGTAAGACCCTTCATCTCCGGTAAAGCCTCTAAAATCATGGCGCTGATTACGGATAAAGAGGGCGGAAAAATCGAGACGGAACTCAAGGCGGATTACGATAACATAATCGTAATAAATAATCCCGTACTCTGGTCTCCGGAGAATCCGTATCTCTACGATATAGTCGTTACGGCGGACGGCGACAGCGTCAAATCTTATTTCGGCATGAGAAAATACTCCGTCGGAAGAGACGATAAAGGCATTATGAGGTTATTCCTCAATAATAAGCCGTATTTTCATAACGGGCTTCTCGACCAAGGCTACTGGTCGGACGGCTTACTTACGCCCCCGTCTGACGAGGCGATGCGCTATGATATCGTCAAGATGAAAGAACTCGGCTTCAATATGCTTAGAAAGCATATCAAAATCGAGCCTTTGCGATGGTATTATCATTGCGACAGAGAGGGCATGCTCGTATGGCAGGATATGATTAACGGCGGCGGTAAATATTCCCTCGCGGTAATCGGTCTGCTGCCGTTTATCGGAATTAATCTTAAAGACTCAAGCAAGAATTATAAATTATTCGGCAGAACGGACGAGGCCGGAAGAGAGGAGTATTACACCGAGCTCGGCGAAATGATTGAGCACCTTTATAATACGGTCTCCTTGAGCGTATGGGTGCCGTTTAACGAGGCATGGGGACAGTTTGACGCGAACAAGGCGGTTGATTTCATCAAGAATATGGACACGACTAGGATAATAGACCACGCGAGCGGTTGGCATGATCAGGGCGGCGGCGACTTAAAGAGCCTTCATATATATTTTACCAAGGTTACATTGCCTAAAGAGAGCGACCGCGCGATAGTGCTTTCGGAATTCGGCGGCTATTCGCATAAGGTTACTAAGCATGTGTTTAACGAAGAGAGAATTTTCGGTTACAGAATTTACAAGAATCATGATTCGTTTAAGGAGGGTTATATTAAGCTCTTTGAGAATCAGATAATACCTTTGATAGACAAGGGCTTATCGGCGACGGTGTATACGCAGGTGTCCGATGTCGAAGACGAAATCAACGGAATATTAACTTACGACCGCAAAGTCTCGAAGCTCACGCCGGACGATATCAGGGAGTTAAATTCGCGCGTTAAACTATAACAGTAACTTATATATAGTTATATACATAATATATTTGGTATGCTGACAAAGTTTTATCAAAAAAGTCAGGGCTGCCTGACTTTTTTTGATTGTCCGTTGCCGTTAAGACAACGGTAAAAGACGCTTGCGCTTGCCGTTATGGACAAGCGGAATAACCAGAGCTAAAAAGGTCATACTAATTATGTTAATTCTCTCGTTAATTCTCTCTAAAAAAAACTAAAAAATAATGTCGTATTTCAGTTGACATTATGCTTAAAAATTAATATACTACATCGTGCACGACAAAATCCGGACTATAAAAAAAGTCAGATTTTATCGGCTGAACAGAACTAAATTATTTGATAAAATTATAATTTAATTTAGATTAAAAGTATTGACAAGCACCATGCTATATGGTATTGTATAAAAGCTGTCGCCCTGGGGCGGCGGCGGAGCACCTTGACAATTGAACAGACAGGTTTATGCAAGTGAGATGTCCTTGTTAATAAGACAAGACATTAACGAATCAGTAATGAAGAAGTTAATGAGTTAAGATTGAACTTAAGAGTTTGATCCTGGCTCAGGACGAACGCTGGCGGCATGCCTAACACATGCAAGTCGAACGGATGTGGAAACACATTAGTGGCGAACGGGTGAGTAACACGTGAGCAACCTGCCCTGTACTACGGGATAACACAGAGAAATTTGTGCTAATACCGTATAAGACCCCGAGGCCGCATGGCTTTGAGGTAAAAGTTCCGGCGGTACAGGATGGGCTCGCGTCCCATTAGCTAGTTGGTGAGATAAAAGCCCACCAAGGCAACGATGGGTAGCCGACTTGAGAGAGTGATCGGCCACACTGGAACTGAGACACGGTCCAGACTCCTACGGGAGGCAGCAGTGGGGAATATTGGGCAATGGAGGCAACTCTGACCCAGCAATGCCGCGTGAGTGAAGAAGGTTTTCGGATTGTAAAGCTCTTTGATTAGGGACGAATAAATGACGTTACCTAAAGAACAAGCCCCGGCTAACTACGTGCCAGCAGCCGCGGTAATACGTAGGGGGCAAGCGTTGTCCGGAATTACTGGGCGTAAAGGGTGTGTAGGCGGTCTGTTAAGTTAGAAGTGTAATACCCAGGGCTTAACCCGGGTGCTGCTTCTAATACTGGCAGACTTGAGAGCAGGAGAGAGTAATGGAATTCCTAGTGTAGCGGTGGAATGCGTAGATATTAGGAGGAACACCGGTGGCGAAGGCGATTACTTGGCCTGCAACTGACGCTGAGACACGAAAGCGTGGGGAGCAAACAGGATTAGATACCCTGGTAGTCCACGCCGTAAACGATGAATACTAGATTAAGGGGGTATCGACTCCCTCTTGATCGAAGCTAACGCATTAAGTATTCCGCCTGGGGAGTACGGCCGCAAGGTTGAAACTCAAAGGAATTGACGGGGACCCGCACAAGCAGCGGAGCATGTGGTTTAATTCGAAGCAACGCGAAGAACCTTACCAAGACTTGACATCGTATGACCGCCATAGAGATATGGAATTCTGTAGCAATACAGACATATAGACAGGTGGTGCATGGTTGTCGTCAGCTCGTGTCGTGAGATGTTGGGTTAAGTCCCGCAACGAGCGCAACCCTTATGGTTAGTTGCCAATATTAAGTTAGGAACTCTGACCAGACTGCCGTGGACAACACGGAGGAAGGTGGGGATGACGTCAAATCATCATGCCCCTTACGTCTTGGGCTACACACGTGCTACAATGGCTACTACAAAGAGCAGCAATGCAGTAATGCGGAGCGAATCTCAAAAGGTAGTCTCAGTTCAGATTGTGGGCTGCAACCCGCCCACATGAAGTAGGAGTTGCTAGTAATCGCGAATCAGAATGTCGTGGTGAATGCGTTCCCGGGTCTTGTACACACCGCCCGTCACGCCATGGGAGTTGGGAGTGCCCGAAGTCGGTGAGCTAACCGCAAGGAAGCAGCCGCCTAAGGTAAGATCAATGACTGGGGTGAAGTCGTAACAAGGTAGCCGTATCGGAAGGTGCGGCTGGATCACCTCCTTTTAAGGAGTAGATTTAATCTACTTGGTCGCGTCTGATATTTCAGACGGTACATTATGTACAACAGTTATTGCGCTCACTGTGAAAGCGCAGGCAAGCATAGCCTATATGCCGTATGAGGAATTTCATCATAAATCCTGTCTGTTTAATTGAGGTGTATTTTTGCACATTGACAACTGCATAGAGTAAAGAAAACAAATATCTAGAAAAGAGTAATACAATATTTTCACAAGATATTTTGCTGAGGAAACATCAAAAAGAAATAACAAGAAGACCGAGAGGTCTAAGACGATCAAGCTACAAAGAGCGTAGGGTGGATGCCTTGGCACTAGGCGCCGAAGAAGGACGTGACAAGCTGCGAAAAGCTGCGGGGAGCTGCAAATGAGCATAGATCCGCAGATATCCGAATGAGGGAACTCACCTGTCGTAACTGGCAGGTATCCATATATGAATACATAGTATATGGAGGGGAACCCGGTGAACTGAAACATCTAAGTAACCGGAGGAAAAGAAAGAAAAGAATCGATTTTCTGAGTAGTGGTGAGCGAAAAGGAAAGAGCCCAAACCTTAATATAGAAATATATGAAGGGGTAAGGACCTGTAAAGGCAAGAAACGGGGTAGTCGAAGCTGTCTGGAAAGGCAGACCGAAGAAAGTTACAGTCTTGTAGACGAAACCCAGTGGAAGCTGACAGGAATCCGGAGTACCGCAGGACACGAGGAATCCGGCGGGAAGGCGGGAGGACCATCTCCCAAGGCTAAATACGACCTAGTGACCGATAGAGTATAGTACCGTGAGGGAAAGGTGAAAAGAACCCCGGGAGGGGAGTGAAAGAGAACCTGAAACCCTATGCTTACAAGCAGATACAGCACTACAATAGTGTGGTATCGTACTTTTTGTAGAACGGGCCGGCGAGTTATGTTGTGCAGCGAGGTTAAGCAATTAAGTTGCGGAGCCGAAGCGAAAGCGAGTCTGAAATGGGCGTATAGTTGCATGGCATAGACCCGAAACCGGATGACCTACGCATGGACAGGTTGAAGCTGTGGTAAGACACAGTGGAGGACCGAACCCACGGACGTTGAAAAGTTCGGGGATGAGCTGTGTGTAGCGGAGAAATTCCAATCGAATCCGGAGATAGCTGGTTCTCTCCGAAATAGCTTTAGGGCTAGCCTCTGTTTAGAGTACTGAAGGTAGAGCACTGTATGGGCTAGGGGGCTTCACAGCTTACCGAACCTTAACAAACTTCGAATGACAGATACTTGATGACAGGGAGTCAGACAGTGGGAGATAAGTTTCATTGTCGAGAGGGGAAAAGCCCAGACCTACAACTAAGGTCCCAAAGTACAAGTTAAGTGGAAAAGGATGTGTTATCGCTAAAACAACCAGGATGTTGGCTTAGAAGCAGCCATACATTCAAAGAGTGCGTAATAGCTCACTGGTCGAGCGGTGATGCGCCGAAAATAAACGGGGCTAAAACTTGACACCGAAGTTTAGGAATACCGCAAGGTATTGGTAGGAGAGCAATGTATGCGGGCAGAAGCCGTATCGAAAGGGGCGGTGGACTGCATACAAGAGAGAATGCCGGCATAAGTAGCGCAAGCGGAGCGAGAAACTCCGCCGTCGAAAGTCTCAGGTTTCCTGGGGAAGGTTCGTCCACCCAGGGTAAGTCGGGACCTAAGCCGAGGGCGAAAGCCGTAGGCGATGGACAACAGGTAGATATTCCTGTACCACCGAGGGTCGCATAAATGAAGCAATGACACAGGAGGATAGTCAAGGCGCACTGATGGAAAGGTGCGTCCAAGCTGTAAGGCTGACAGTTAGTGAAGTACGGCTGTTAAAAGGCTGAGCAGTGACGGGGAGCGAAAACTAGTAGCGAAGTTGACGAATTCACACTGGCGAGAAAAGTTGCTAAATATGGCCGTAGGTGCCCGTACCGCAAACCGACACAGGTAGACGAGGAGAGAATCCTAAGACGAACGGGAGAACCCTTGTTAAGGAACTCTGCAAAATTACCCCGTAACTTCGGGAGAAGGGGAGCCTGCGCGAGCAGGCCGCAGTGAATAGGCCCAAGCGACTGTTTACCAAAAACACAGGTCTCTGCGAAATCGAAAGATGACGTATAGGGGCTGACGCCTGCCCAGTGCTGGAAGGTTAAGGGGAAGTGTTAGCGCAAGCGAAGCATTGAACTGAAGCCCCAGTGAACGGCGGCCGTAACTATAACGGTCCTAAGGTAGCGAAATTCCTTGTCGGGTAAGTTCCGACCCGCACGAATGGCGTAACGACTTGGGCGCTGTCTCAACAGGGGACCCGGCGAAATTGTAGTATACGTGAAGATGCGTATTACCCGCGACTGGACGGAAAGACCCCGTAGAGCTTTACTGCAACTTGATATTGGATTTCGGTAATTAATGTACAGGATAGGTGGGAGACAGCGAATCACAGGCGTCAGCTTGTGTGGAGTCACCCTTGGGATACCACCCTTTGATTGCTGAAATTCTAACGCCGTGCCGTAATCCGGACGACGGACAGTGTCAGGTGGGCAGTTTGACTGGGGCGGTCGCCTCCCAAAGAGTAACGGAGGCGCTCAAAGGTTCCCTCAGAATGGTTGGCAATCATTCAAAGAGTGTAAAGGCAGAAGGGAGCTTAACTGTGAGACTGACAAGTCGAGCAGATACGAAAGTAGGACTTAGTGATCCGGCGGTAGAGAATGGAATTGCCGTCGCTTAACGGATAAAAGTTACCTCGGGGATAACAGGCTTATCTCCTCCAAGAGTTCACATCGACGAGGAGGTTTGGCACCTCGATGTCGACTCGTCACATCCTGGGGCTGAAGTAGGTCCCAAGGGTTCGGCTGTTCGCCGATTAAAGTGGCACGCGAGTTGGGTTCAGAACGTCGTGAGACAGTTCGGTCCCTATCCATCGTGGGCGTAGGATATTTGAGAGGAGCTGTCCCTAGTACGAGAGGACCGGGATGGACGCACCTATGGTGTACCGGTTGTCGCGCCAGCGGCACCGCCGGGTAGCGAAGTGCGGCAGGGATAAACGCTGAAGGCATCTAAGCGTGAAACCCGCCTCAAGATTAGATATCCCATATCATAAGATAGTAAGATCCCTTGAAGACTACAAGGTTGATAGGTCGGAGGTGTAAGTGCAGTAATGTATTTAGCTGACCGATACTAATAGATCGAGGGCTTGATCAAAGCATCAAGAATACAATAACTCTGTGCAGTTGTGAGTGTGCGTAAAAACACACTTTACCATTCCGGTGGTAATGGCGGGAGGGACCCACCTGTTCTCATTCCGAACACAGCAGTTAAGCCTCCTAGCGCCGACGATACTTGGTTGGAGACGACCCGGGAAAATAGGACGCTGCCGGATCCAGAACAAGGACTGCAAGTTATGCAGTCCTTATTAATTTTCATAGATATTATTACTCTTTATTGCGTTAGCGCCACTAATCCGTTTCTTCTTCGTAATAGTAGGAATAATCTATGCCACGAAAATAAATTTCGAGGTCGTAAATTTTATCGGTTAAGGCGGATTTAATTAAATTCTTTATATTAATGCTGTCTGTCACACTCTTTTTCATAGCGGCGAGGTAGTCGTATTTATTTATCTTGCTCCAGTCCACGCATTTATTAAGGCGCTTTCTCTAAATTAAATCCAGCCATATTCCTGTGCTCCTGCCGTTGCCTTCCATAAACGAGTTTATTTCCACATATTTATATATTATCTATCAAAAGTGTTTTCGGGCATTTGCTCTATCTTTTTCAAATTCTCTGTTAAATACATAGCGGGCGCGAAAGCAAAACCGCCTTTAGCGATATTGAGTGTTCTGATTTTCCCGGCAATATCATATAATCCGCCGAAAAAATAAGAGTGTATCTGTATTAAGCCTTTAACTGTGCCGGTCTCTATTTCGTCTATTAACGCGCTTTCATATAAAGTGTACGCCTTTTGCTTGCTCTTATTGTCAATTGTATCTTCATTAAAGGTAAACCTTTCGATAAAACGATTGGCTTTTTTGCCGGGGAACTCTTTAGCAAGCATTATAATTCCTTTGTCGTCGAGGGTATCGGTTAACCGCCTTTTACCGTCGGGCGCTATAAGTTTTAACCGGTTAGTCACACTAACCACTTCGCTATTTTCGTTTTTTAATTTGTTATTAAGATACTTCCAATAATTGCGCGCTTTGGCGTAATCGGTATTTCCGAGCGCGGCGACGATATGCTCTCCAGCGGCTTATGTTATATTAATAATAACATATAATACGGTTATACAATATTTAATTCACAGAAGGCGCATTTTCTTCAATATATGCCGGAACTTTTTTGTTGAGCGTTTCGGACATTATCAGCATAATGAGGGCGAGAGCAAGCAGGTATAACGGATAGAGTCCGATGTTGATTTTGTCGGCGATTAGACCGAACAGAGGCGGCATAAAGGTGCTGCCGATATACGCCGCCGCCATTTGTATTCCTATGATTGCCTGCGAGTTGTCGCGGCCGAAGTTTAGGGGCGTCGAATGGATTATCGAAGGATAGACCGGAGCGCATCCTAGCCCTATGATAACAAGACCCGTGAGCGCTCTTATATTGTTGCCTCCGGGTATGCCCGCAAGTATTGTGCCTAAGATAATAATTACCGAGCCCGCTCTGATTAACATTCTATCTCTTACTTTGTCAGCGATAAACCCGGAGATAAAGCGCCCAAGAGTAATCCCGAGGAAAAAAAGTGCAGCCGCTTTCGCCGCGAGTTCCGCGCCGATATGGCGAAAGCCTACGAGATAACTGCTCGCCCATAAACCCGCTGTCGTCTCCAACGCGCAATAACAAAAAAACGCCACGAGCACGAATTTGACGCCTTTTATTCTCAACGCCTGCCTTAAACCGATCGGCGCTTTAACTCTTTTAGGGCTGTTAGCGGCGCTTTTTTTCCATAGCGGCAGGCTGATAAAGAGCGCCGCCGCGAGTATTATCTGAATGACAGATACAATGCGGTAACCGCTGTTCCAGCCCATACCGCCCGTTAAGCAAAAGCCCATAATGTAAGGGCTTACCGACGCGCCCACTCCCCAGAAACTATGCAACCAGCTCATATGCCTTGACGCGTATTTAAGCGCGACATAATTATTCAGCGCGGCGTCGACGGCGCCCGCGCCGAGTCCGTACGGAATAGCCCACAGGCAGAGCGCAAAGAAATGTCTCGAGACGGAAAAGCCGTAAAGCGCTACCGCGGTCATCATTACGCTTATCGCCGTAACAACTCCCGCGCCCGATTTTCTGGTCAATCTCTCAGACATAAGGCTTGAGATAATTGTTCCTATCGCGATAATCATGGTTATGATTCCCGCGTACGAAATAGGCACATTGAATTCGGAATACATTACGGGCCAGGCGGAGCCCAGCAGCGAATCGGGAAGTCCCAGACTGATAAACGAAATATAAATGATGACTAGCAGTAACGAGTACACCTTGCCTCCGATAACGGCTATTATAATATAAACGCTTACATTAATCTAGCGGATAAAGAAAGTAAGCGTTTAATTAATGAAAATATTTTACCCGTACAGGCTTTAACAAGGTCAATTGCTTTCTCTCGTTAAAGCATTAAGAATCCCTGTCGCTTACGGGATAAATATAATCTATATATTCCGGCCATGCCTGTTTATAAGCGTTCAGGGAATCGTCGGGAACATAGATTTTCAGGTACTGATTAATGGATACGAATGTCTCAATCTCAGGCGAAACTTCGCCCTTGAATTCGATTTCGTCGAGCAAGTCGCACTCAGCAAAAACCGCTCCTTTGACTTCTTCAACGCCGGAGGGTATTGTGATTTTTCTTAAAGCTCCGCAATTACCGAAAGCATACGTTTCAATCGTTGTCAAATTTTCGTTTAAGGTTATGTTGCGAAGCGTTGCGCAATTTGCAAAAACCGCGGGATTAAGGGTGTTCAACTCCGGAGGAAGCACGATATTATCCAGTGAACTGCAATCATTGAAGGCGCTCATTTTAATGGTCGTAAGAGAATCGGGAAACTCGATACGCTTAAGGCTCGCACAATCGTAGAATGCGCCCTCTCCGATAGTAGTAAGTCCATCGGATAACTGTATATCGCTTAAAGAACTGCAATTGTAGAAAGTATAATTTTTTATTTCTTTAACCTTTGACGGAATGACTATATTATTCAGCGCATTCGCTTCATAGAACGCGAAAGCGCCTATTGTCTCCAGGCTTCCGGGCAGATTGATTTTTTCAAGCAGATTACACTCATTGAAAGCGTAGTCCTTGATTCTCAGCAGTCCCTCGGGAAGCGTAACTTCCGTTAAGTTATTGCAGTTACTGAAAGCGTATTCGGGTATTACCTCAACTTTTGCCGGAATGCTCATTTCAGAGAGCGAATAACAGTGTAGGAAAGCATTTGCGCCGATTGAAGTGACATTTTCGGGGATGACGATATTTTTTAATTTTTGGCAGTTGACAAAAGCGTATTCTCCTATTATGGTCAGGCTCTTCGGCAGGGTTATGGTCTCGACGTTTAATATGTTATTGAAAGCCGCTTCGCTGAGAGAGGTCAGCCCTTCTATAATCGTAATTGTCTTGAGACTATCGGGTATTGCCGCTCCTCCGAAGAAAAACGCAATCATATTATGACCGGACGAGCCCGCGTTGACAAGGGGTATCGTGATTTTCTCCAAAGCGTCACAGCCCTTAATAATACCAGATTCAATTGATAAATCCTTATCTAATATATATATTTCTTTTAGCGTGTCTAAGTCCTTGAACGCCTCATATCCAATGCTCCCGACCCTGTACCCCTCAATCTCGCGGGGTATATACACATAGGTTGAAATTCCCGCCTTTTTTCCCGTTATAGTCATTTTGCCGTAATTAAGCGTGTATGTAAGCGAATCGGAAATAAGAGTATAAGCGGCGTATAGCGTAAAGTCCTCGTTTATTACGGTGTCAAACGAATGCTTTTCGCTAAGCTCGGAATCCAGATACCACCCTGCGAACATATAATCGGGTTTTTCGGGCGGCGCAGGCTCGGCGGGAATGTCGTTGTATTCAAACTCAACGGGGTTTACCGCGCTTCCGCCGTCGGTTACAAAAGTCATCGTATAGCTTTTGATTTGCATTTTAGCGTAAATCGTAAGTTCTTTGAATACGAAATTTTTCAAAGGGTCGAAAGGCTTATAATATTGCTCGTCATAGTACCAGCCGATAAAGTCATAGCCCTCCTTTTCAGGCGCGTCGAGATTGATAATTCTGCCTGTTTTGACATTAACCGTAATCTCGTCGGAAACGCCCATCACATTAATTGTGATTGTCTTTTCTTTTAATTTAATAAAATCATACGCAAAATACGCGCTTATAGCTATAACCGTTAAGATTAAGACCGCAAGAATTATTTTAAGCGTGGATTTCTTAATTTTTTTATTTCGTTTCATATTACCCTCTGCTAGCTGTCAGCTATTATTAATTATATCATATGCCTCAACAAATGTCATTATCTTACTATAATATCCATCAAAGCCGAAAAAACAAATCTCGGCGCGTTGCATATTATGAGATATGACGGATAAGTCCTTTACCGATTGCGTTGCGCCCGAAACAGCCGATTGTAAGCGATTTGTCGCGGCGGCTGTCGCTACCGCGCTTATGAAAGGGCTTTCGCTTGACGAGATTAGGAATCTTTACGCGATATTGCAATTAATTACCCAGAATGTTTACTCTGAAATCCAATTCCGCTCGCTTTTTCCCGCGCTTTACCCTACGCCCCCGTCGATCACGCCTCCGTATGCGAGATAACTTATATTTACATTGCCTTAACGATATGCTATGATAAAAGGTATGGTTAATGTGTTTTTTGATTTCGATATGACCTTAGGGTTCAGAATTCTTATGTGGCGCGATACGGTAAGGGAGCTCCTGCTCGAACAAGGCGTTGTTGTATCCGTCGACGAAATCAGAAATTTCTACGAAGGCAAAGGCTATCCGTGGAGCCGTCCGATGCTTACTCATCAGGAATTTTTCAATGGCAAAGGCTGGTGGGATAATACGCGCGACTTTATATACGACAGCCTACTTGATTTATGCGACATAAAGCGCGCCCGCGCGGTAGCTGATAATTTTAGGGAGCGCTATATCGATATAAGGTATTGGAAAGTGTTTCCGGACACCGTGCCGACGCTTAAAGCGTTAAAAAGCCAAGGTTATAATCTGTATATCTTATCCAACCATGTGCCCGAAGCGCATGATATCATCAATTCGCTGGGTATAGGAGAATATTTCGTTAAAATGTTCATCTCGGCAGATATAGGCGCGGAAAAACCCAATCCTATGATATATCACAGGGCTTTAGAGGGCTTGGACGGGATAAATATTATGGTCGGCGACAATTACGAGGCGGATATATCGGGCGCTTTGCAGAACGGTTTTGACGGCGCCGTACTCGTAAGAAAGCCGAACACTAATAACCTGCGCCGTTACAGTAAATACCTTGACGGCGTAATCTTGATAATTCAAGAGGTAATAAATGAGACTTGACAAATACCTTAAAGTCAGCCGCCTAATCAAGCGTAGGACGATAGCGAACCAAGCGTGCGATACGGGGAGAGTCAGCGTTAACGGCAAGCCGGCAAAGGCGGGACACAGCGTAAAAGAAGGCGACGAGATCGCTATTTCATTCGGCACTAAGACTCTGAAAGTAAAGGTTATAAATACCGCCGAACATATCAAAAAAGAAAATTCGGCGGATATGTACGAGGCAATAGGCGATGAGTAAAGCAACGGTAATCATCCCCGCCGCGGGCAGCGGGGCGAGAACAAATCTTAAATTTAACAAGGCGCTGTTCAATACGGGCGCAATGCCGCTTATTACGCGCTCGCTGATGCCGTTTATAATCTCGCCGATGATTGAAAGAATCATTGTCGCAGTAAACATAAAGGACAAAGCGGCGATTGAAAAGATTATTGGCAATCTTCAATCCGATAAAGAAATCTTAATCGTTACGGGCGGCAATACGCGCGCCGAAAGCGTATTGAAAGCTCTGTCGCTTTCCGAGTCCGAAATAACCTTGATACACGACGCGGCAAGACCTTTTGTAAGCGTCGAGCTTATCGGGCTCGTAATTAACCAGGCGGCAAAAACGGGCGCCGCCGTACCCGTAGTGCCTTTAACGGACACTGTGAAGCGGATTAGCAACGGCGTGATAAACCATACGATTAAACGCGACGAATACGGCGCTGCGCAGACACCGCAGGGCTTTAAGACCGCGGATCTCATTAAAGCGTATCATATGGCGGATGAATTAAGCTACACCGACGATTCGGGGATTTACGAAAAGTTCATCGGCGCGGTAACGGCAATCGAGGGCAGTCCGGAAAATGTTAAAATCACTACTGAAGATGATTTGACAAGGTTTTTCCCGAAAGGGTACAGGATCGGAGCAGGCTACGATGTTCACAGGCTCGTAAGCGGCAGGGAATTAATACTCGGCGGGGTGTCTATTCCTTACGATAAGGGGCTTTTAGGTCATTCGGACGCGGATTGTCTGACGCACGCCGTAATGGACGCGCTGCTGACAGCGGCGGGGCTTCCCGATATCGGAAAGCTCTTTCCCGACAACGACGATGATTATTTGAACATTAATAGCTTGATTCTATTAGATAAAGTGTATAAAATGATATATGAAAAGGGATATGCGGCATATAATCTTTCCGCCGTGATAATAGCAGAGAAGCCGAAAATGAGTAATTATATCCCTATGATGATAACAAGTCTTGCTAAAGTTATAAATGTCAGCCCCGATAAGATTTCGATTGCGGCGACGACAACGGAAGGGCTGGGCATTGTAGGAGACAATCAGGCGATAGCGGCGTATTCGGTAGCCGGCATTATTAAGAGGTAAAATATGAATGAAATTCGCAATAAATTCATAGACGAGCTTGCGGACCAATTGGAAGAGAATAATATTCCCGACTCCGAGATTGTTCTTGCGGACTACATTGCCCTTTATGACGAAAAGATTAACAAGGGAATGACGGATATGGAAGTAATAATCGCAATCGGAGACCCGAAAGATATCGTCAAGTCCTTAAAGCAGCCCGTTCCTCCGTCCAAAAAAGAAGAAGCGCTTAAAGAAAACCTTAAAGAAACCGTTCAAGAGCTTATCTCGCAGGATAAGCAAAAGGGAAAAGCTGAGCCCGCTCCGAAACCGCCTAAAAACACAGAAGCAGGGGAGGCACAAAAAGCCGCTTCGAAACCTAAAGCGGCGGTAATGCCTAAAGACGCTCATAAGAAAAAGACATCGGAAGATAAAAAAGCTAATAGTCCCAAAGCCGCAAAAAAAGGCAAGAAAAGAATTTTAGGCAGGATAATACTGTTTATTCTGATATTCTTATTCAGGATTTTAAGTCCGCTGTGCGTAATTTATGCAGGGATGAATATGTTGCTCTCCACGCCTATGAAAGATAGAATTATAATGAGCGCGATCGCGCTCGGGGCGGGCATAGCGCTGATGATTATAAATCATTTCTTCAAGAAAATCGCAAAGCAAATAGTAATCCAATCGCAATAAGATAAGCCGGGTTAAACGCCCGGTTTTTATTATTAATTGTCCATATTGCTTTTGTAAGAATTACAATTTTTTTCTGCCCCTTTTTTTGTAATGGTAATTATCTAACAAATACTGCGGCGGTTATTATTAGCGTAATTTTTTTTATCTTAATACCGCTTTCTTTGTCGAGAATTTCCGTCGGTCATTAAATTGCATTTTTCCCGCGAAATTTATTTCGCGCGTCTTACGGCGGATTATGAGGAAATAATAAATTCTTCATAAAAAACAAAAATAAGCGTTAGTCGGATATTACTCGCAGTAATATTTTCGCTTGCATATTGACAATAAAGCTCTTGAAATCGATAAAGCGGATATGATATAATAATTGTATGAAAAAGAAAGTCTTAATCGGTTTAATCGTAATAACAGCGATCGCGGCAATTGCCGGCGTATCTTTAATAGTATACTTAAACAATAACTTAAAGGCTCTCAATGAGATGACACTGGAAGATATTGATTTAAGCGAAATTCCCGACGGCGAATATCAAGGCGATTATTCTGTATTTCCCGTGTCCGTCAAGGTAAAGGTTACGGTTACCAGTCACGAGATTACTGCGATTGAAATTGTCGAGCATGATAACGGCAGAGGCGGCGCTGCGGAAGAAATAACCCAAGATATCATCGAAGCGCAATCGCTTGATGTCGACTCGATAACCGGCGCGACCTATTCAAGCAGAGTTATCTTAAAAGCCGTCGAGAACGCCCTAAAAGGCAGGGAGTAAGAACGACCTATTCAAGAGCGATGATAAACTATGATTGTCATATCTATTTCAGCTCAACCTTTTATCAATAAAAAATTCATAACAATACCGATATCAAATGAATTTATAAGTATCAAAAAAATTGTATTTGCTTATAATCAATAGAGCCTCTTGAACTATATCATCGCGTAACACAATTCGGTGTCCGGAAATGTAGCCATAAAGCGATAAGCAAAGGGGAGACATAGCAAAAACACGGGCTTTCGCCCGTATTTGCAATGCGACTACAAGCGCAGTCGCTATATGGCGAGACTGTCTGAAAAGTCAAAGGGCACCCATTTTCCCGCAAGATTTTTCCCACAAGATATGGTATAATATACGTATACTAATGGATGGTAAAGAGGGATGAAATACATAGAGGGGAGCAGCAGGGAGCAGATAACTTTTTTGCCGGATTGCGTGGAGGATTATGTGCCGGAGAATTCGCCGGTGCGGATAATAGACGCTTTTGTGGAGGGGCTGGACATAAGCGAGTTTCGCCACAGCACGCTAAACGACACCGGAAGGCCGCCATACAATCCCCGGGATTTATTGAAGCTGTACATATACGGATATTTCAACCGCATACGCTCAAGCCGCAAGCTGATGGAAGAGTGCGGGAGGAACATCGAGCTTTTCTTTCTGCTAAACCGTTTAAAGCCCGATTTCCGGACGATAGCGGATTTTCGAAAAGATAACGCGGCAGCGCTGAAGAAGGTGTTTAGCGAATTTGTCAAGGTATGCGTAAAGCTGGGGCTGTATAAGAGGGAGCTGATATCGGTTGACGGCTCAAAGTTCCGGGCGGTAAACAGCGACGATAACTGCTACAACGCCGAGATCCTGCGCAAAAAACTTGCCCGCATAGATGAAAACATATCAAAGTACCTGTCGCGGCTTGACGAAAACGACCGGAGCGAAGAGGATACCCCCGCTCTTTCGGCGGAGCAGATAAAGGAAGTTGTCGCTGAGCTAAAGCAGCGCAAAGAGAAGTACGAGGGATATTTAAAGCAGCTTGACGAGAGCGGCAAGACCCAGATACTGACCACTGATCCCGAAGCTCACAGGATGCACAGCAGGGACGGCTTTCACTGCTGCTACAACGTCCAGACAGCGGTTGACGGGGGAAGCCATCTGATTGCCGGGTACAATGTTACCGGCCAGAACACCGACCAGGGTCTATTGAACGAGACGGTTTCCATGGCAAAAGAGGCATTGGATACCGAAGTGATAGAAGCGGTTGCCGACAAGGGTTACGAGAGCCGCGCCGATATATTAAACTGCATATACAACGGCATAATACCCAACGTGGATATGAAATATGACAAGAAGGAAAGGGTATTTGACGTAGAATACGAGGAAAACGAGATCACCGAGGAGGAAAGGAGTTCCACAAGGCCTGAGGATATACAGAAATGTATAAAGGCAGGGGTATTACCCGATTGTTACAAGGGCAGCGCCATAAGCGTCGAGGTGAGAGAAGAAGGCACAGTCAGCTGTTTTATCCGCAACCCCGACGGTACTGTAACCTGTCCGATGGGGAATATCTTAACCAAGGTAAAAACCCGCGGCAGGAACACGATTTATTCAAATAAGGATGCCTGCCGCCAGTGCGCGAACAGATGCACCAGCGGAAGGGGACATAAGACGGTGAGCTTCGGGCCTGACACAAAGGTCGTGCTCGTGCGGATGTTCGCGAGTCCCGATTGCAAGTGTTTAAAGCCTCCTCTCAAAGCCGTGCCTCACAACAGCTTTTATAGAAAGGACAAGCCGAAAAAGAAGGTGATAATCAGGCTCAAACCCGATAGAAAGAAACTGAAAGAGCGAAAATGCCTGTCGGAGCACCCTTTCGGCACGGTGAAATGGCACCACGGAGCATATTATCTTCTGTGCAAAGGCAAAGAGAAGGTCTCAGCGGAGCTGGGGCTGAGCTTTCTTGCCTACAATCTTAAAAGAGCGCTTAACATAGCGGGATTTGACAAACTGCTTGCGGCGATAAAGGGATAGAATCCCTTTATCCTCATTTTTTCCAATTTAAAAGATTCCTAAAAACCCTCAAAAATGTCCAAAAACATGCCAAAAGTCCGGCAAAAACCGGACTTTTCGGACGAGGTCTGGCGGAGAGATAGGGATTTGAACCCTAGGTACCTTTCGGTACGCCTGATTTCGAATCAGGTACATTAAGCCGCTCTGCCATCTCTCCCGGTTCTATTGATTATAAGCCAAATACAACTTTTTTGCAACTTATAAATTCATTTGATGTCGTTATTTTTTTGAGATTTTTTTAATATGGTTATTGAATTATCTTTGATTTGCGAGGACGGGGTTTGTTTTAGCTATAATGATAGATTATCTTATTATTTTATGGTGCTATTCTAACTGAAGGTTTTGACGGTGACGGTTTTGCCGTAATCAATGGGGAACCAAGGGGAGATGACGGGAACCGGGGCTTTTTGGCTGTTTATGTAGGTGAGCGTAAGGGCTCCATCTTTGTATTCAAACGCGCCGCCGGTAAACTTTGAGGTGAAGGGCGCCGCTTTGGTGTAGATTTGGGTGTCGCTATGGCAGCTGACGAGCGCCGCGGCAAAATCTGCGCCTAAAGTGACGATGTCGGGCTTATCCTGCTCGTTGTTATTATAGGCAGTATCATAGTAATGTTCCTCGCCTACAGCGTGGCCTCCGTCAAGAAACATCAGACTGTGGCGGTGGCCGGAGATCATGATGTCTATGTTCATGGCGTTCAGACGTTCGTTGAAGGCTTGATACACGTCGGCGAAGGCGCGCTCGTCATCGGTAAACGCCGTGGTGATGTGGGATACCGCGATGCGGTACCGCACGCCGGGAGCGTTATATTCGAGATCGGCGCTATCTAGCAAAGTATCGAGGTAGGCAAGTTGTTTTTCGCGATAGCTTTCGTAATCCGCCGCGCCGTAATACTCCCAGTCAGCGTCCTCCTTATCTTCCGCCATATCGAGGACTATACCCCAGAGAGATCCAAAACGGAAAGAATAGTAATAATTTGTGCCGTTTGCCCCGACGTAACGGTGAAGGTCGCCGCTTGCATTGCCTCGCGTTTCGTGATTGCCGCGCGCATAAATAACGGGGCGCGTACCTCCGGTAATGTCAGAAGCAACCTTGTTGATAAAATCCAAGGCATGTTGGCGCGGGATAAATGAAGAGATATCGCCTGCCAAAATCAAAAAGTCGAGTTTGTCGCCGTAGTAGCTTGCCGCCTTGACCGCAGCCGTCTTGTAGTCGTGAATATCAGAAGCGGCAAAGAATTGTATGCCGTCGCTCTCGTCGATGGGACGGAATGAATATGATCTTGAAATCGTCTTTCCCTGCAGCGCTCCGTAGGCATTTCTATAAATCATATTCCTTGTATGTACGGTATAGGCTTTCGCCGCATCTAAAACGGATACAGGAACAGAGACTTTGTGAACGGTCATATCCGTTCTTGCGCTGCCGCCCTCGGAGTCGTAATATCTTTTACCGCCGATTTCGACATAGCTCACGCCCCTGTTATATGTAGACCAGACAATCTGATATTCGTCCCCTACCGCATAGACGACTGCGCCCGTTTTAAAGCCCGACGGTGCGGTTTTGACAAATGCGAGTATTCCTCCCATAATGATAACACAGGAGAGGACAACGCCGATAACCGCGTTTTTATGCCTGCTGACGGCAAGGTTAATAAGAAAGAGTGCCGGGAGCGTCGCCGCAAGAAAAATTAAAAATTCGATGGCATAATATTTCAAATAAGAAAACGCAAAATAAAAAATGACACCGCACAAGATAAATATGAGAGTTTTGTAGATAAGCAAACCGATTATCGCCATTCTCCTGTACATATTTATCTTTAGAAAGACAAAGGACACGCATATATCAACAATGAGAAGGACGGCGCAAATAAGCGAAAGACCGTTGAACGCCATTTCGTCCACAAACGGATGTTCTGACCTTACCGCAAGAAACAAAATAAGAACAAAATATCCAAACCAAAAATTTATTCGTAACAGCGGAGCTTTTGCCTTTTCCATATCATCTCTCCATATATTATTTTATTACTATGCCGGTTATTTCAATATTGTATTCGTCCAGTTCGGGGATAACCTCTATCGTGATTCTTTCATCTTCGTCTTCATAATCAGTCTGTACGCCGTTAATTTTTATAGTCGTTTCGTCATAGTTGTATGCTTCTGAATATTTTTGAAATCCGATTTCCACCGGTAGCGGGCCCTTTTCATAATAGTAATAGCCGTCTTCGTAGTAAAATGAATGTGAAAAACTAATATAATTTATATTTTCATTGGGCTCTGCCTTGATTCTTGATAAATCTTCCGGCAAGCCGATACCCTCAACGGTAATGATATATTCGCTAAGTATATTTTCATTATAAGCCGAGGGAGTGGGTCGGGTTACATCGTATTTGGCATCATCGCCGACCCAATACATTTCTTCTGTGATATCTTCCCCGTTGATATATACTTTCATATTAGTATAATCTATATCGCTGTAATCTACGGATTGATCAAGCTTTGTTTTTACGGTTAATGTCCAGCTCTCATCTGCCTGCGGTGAATAGGGGGCTTCTATTTGGTATACTTTTGTATTTATATAATTCATAAAATAATATTCTTTCTGCAAAGACACGGTGTCAAAATAGAGATTCATTTCTTTATTAACTTTGTCAATTTTATACTTATACATATTGTTTTCATAAACATGTAAACCGTTAACTGTTTCAAGTATTAATGAATCAGGGTAAGACATGTTTATCGGTTGATATGTGTCGCCTTCCTTTTGGTATAAAATGCCGTCAAAATCATCGCCAACGATGGGTATAGACGGGAAAAGCGAATAATAATTCGCATATTCTTCTCCTATCCAAATCTCGAAACTGTCTCCGTGGTTCAATTCAATGTTCGCGTTATTTATGTAGTTTTTCGCTTGAGAAAGACTATGAAAGATTTGATTATTGTATTTTACCTTGATAATATCATCGCGATAGTCCGTATACAGAACACCTTCGGTGTCATTCTCATCAACTCTGTATTTGGGAGTGTTTAAGGTTACTTTGAATTTCTTTAATTCTATACCGTCAATAGTAATCTTATGCGCCTTATTAATATTGCCTAATTCAAACGTATATCTTTCTTCATTCTCAAGGAATTCGGCTTCATAATCCATTGCTTGACCGTTGTCCTTGACCTCGATATTATTAAATGTATAGCCCTCAAGCGTTCTGATTGTGAAAGAAAAGTATTCGCCTTCTCTAATCTCATAAATAGATTCGTCTATATTTACGAATTGACCGGTTACATCAATCGCATAGCCGCTATCTTCATTTACCGACGGGAGCTCCACTTTGTAAATGGGTCTATTATCTTTGCAGCCGCTTATTATAAGCGCCAAAGCAATAACCATAATCATTATCAACAGATATGTAGATTTTTTCATAAGCACTCCTTTTATTGTAATCATACATTCTGATTATAACTCATTTTACAAACATTTGCCATAGTAATTATAAATTAGATAAATTTATAACAATTCTACCGGATAGCCATATTTGCGCATATTAGCATACGGAAAAAATTCGACGGCGTTTTATGACAATGTTCAGGTAATAGCGGTTGCATAAAGATAATTGACGGATTTTGAAGATACCCGTATAAAAACCCTATCTTGAAAAAACTATTGAAATCTTAACTTCATTAATGGTATATTTAATTAAAGAGGATATTATGAGGATTGAATTGAACGGGGAGTGGAAATTCAGGGAAGCGGGCGCCGACAAGTGGCTTACCGCAACCGTTCCCGGATGTAATTATACGGATTTATTGAATATCGGCGTAATACCCGACCCGTTTATCGGAGTTAACGAGAAAGATTTGTTATGGGTCGGCGAAAAGGACTGGGAATATTTCAAAGAATTTACGGTTAACAAGGAATTTCTTGATAACGATTTCATATATCTGAAAATCAGCGCGCTTGATACGCTCGCCTCGGTATTCATTAACGGCAGTCCTGTACTTACCGCCGATAACGCTTTCAGAATATACGATATAGATATTAAGCCGTATCTTACTGCGGGCGCAAACGAAATCAAAGTCGTGTTTCTCTCGCCCGTAAATTACATACGTGAAGGACAGAAGATAGTCAAATACCCCTATAACAATACCGGTATCGGCGGCGCGCCGCATATCAGAAAGCCGCAATGCCATTTCGGCTGGGACTGGGGTCCGGTGCTGCCCGTGTCGGGAATAAGCGGCGATATATTTATCGAGGGCGTAAAACTCGGCAGGATTATAGACGTAAGGGTGTTGCAGGAACACCTTATCGACAAGGTCAGACTTAATGTCGCCCTTACGGTCAGACACTTTATCAAAGAGAATCATCTTGACGCGGATGTTATACTGACCGCGCCCGGCGGCAAGGAAAGCGCATACAGCGCTAAGGTTACGGACGAATATACGGCGCTTACGATTGATATTGACAATCCCGTGCTGTGGGAATGCAACGGAATGAGCGACAGGGAAGTTCAGCCGCTTTATAATGTGAAAGTCGTACTAAAGCATAAAGGCGAAGCGCTTGACACGAAATCCTTGAATATAGGGCTAAGGACGATAGTGTTAAATGCCTTTCCTGACAAATACGGCAGGAGCTTTGAATTTGTTGTAAACGGCGTTCCCGTATTTATGAGGGGAGCGAATTGGATTCCCGGCGATTCTTTTATTTCAAGGTTTGGTAAAGAAAAAACCGATTATCTTATTAAATCCTGCCGCGACGCGAATATGAATATGCTGAGAGTATGGGGCGGCGGTTGGTACGAATCCGAGGAATTCTATGACGCGTGCGACAAGTACGGCATACTCGTATGGCAGGATTTTATGTTCGCGTGCATGGCGTATGACTTTTGTAATACGGATTTTATAAGAAACGTTCTTAATGAGGTAACGGACAATGTGCTAAGGCTCAGGAATCGCGCGTCGCTCGCTCTGTGGTGCGGCAATAACGAGATCGAGATGATGTCCAAGCTGTGGATATTAAGGCGCGGCTTTATCCGTTCGGGAAAAGATTTTTTCTACCGCATACTGCCCGAAGCCGTAAACGCTCTGGACGGCGTGACTCCTTATTGGTACAGCTCGCCGTCCTCGGGAACGTATATAAAGAACCCTAATTCGGATAATACCGGCGACACGCATCTATGGCAGGTGTGGCACGGATTGAAGCCATACAGCTATTACAGAAAAAAATTCTCTAGATTCTGCTCGGAATTCGGTTTTGAATCCCTGCCCGATATAGAGACAATAGAGAAATTCGCGGATAAAGAGGATTCGGATATCAAAAGCCCCGTTATGCTCTCTCACCAGAAATGCGTGAGCGGCAACGACAAGATACTCTATTACCTTACGACGAGGTTTTTTATACCCCAAGAATTTACAGACCTCGTATACCTTTCCCAAATCTCGCAAATGGAATGCGTCAGAGACGCTACCGAGCATTTCCGGAGGCATACGGGCAGGTGTATGGGCGCGCTGTACTGGCAATTAAACGATTGCTGGCCCGTCAGCTCATGGTCTTCAGTCGATTATTACGGCAGGTGGAAAGCGTTAATGTACGAGGCGCGTAAGTTCAACGCTCCCGTCGCGATATCAATCGACGACAATAAGACGCTGATGAGGGTAGTAGCGGTAAACGATACGGGCAAGCCTTTCAAAGGCAGCCTGAATGTCCGCGTAATGAGCTTTGACGGCAATGAATTATTTATCGAAAAGATTGTATTAAATATCCCGCCCCTGTCTGCCTTGACCGTATATCAGAGGGATTATAAGGAGCTTGTCTCGGGAGTAAAAGACAGGGCGGTATTTATTGCGGAAATCGATAACGACCCTATGACGAGAAGAACGGCGCTGTTCGTCAAAGAAAAAGACGCGGCATTTTCTAAGCCCGAATACGATATAAGCGTGAAAGAAACTGACGGCATTGCGGAAATAAGCCTGAAATCGAATACTTATGCCAGATATGTTATGGTAAAGGTCGCGGGTATAGACGCTCCGCTGTCCGATAATTATTTCGATTTGATTCCCAACGAAACAAAGAAAATCACATTCGCGCCGAATGGATTAAAAATCGGAGATAATGCGGTTTCGGTGAGGAGCTTTAACGATTTGGAGCCCAAGTATTCAAGGCTTAAAGACAAGATGTTCAGATTAAAGGTAAGATTGAAGCCTATGAATTTGTTGATGAGCATAGCGCAACTGTTTAATTGAGGTAAATATGACAAGAAAGGAAATGTTCAGAATAATAGCTCTTACAATAGCGGTATCGCTTCTTATGTGGGCGGGACTTGATTTATTAATCAATTTCTCATACGCGAAGATTCCCGACAGGCCTGAATCCGATGAGGGCTCGGGACTTGTGCACGAATTGCTTTATTATCTCGAAAACCCTAACGCCGCTTTTACGGACAATGTAACGATTAACGAAGAGTATATACTCTCTGCGCTGAAACCCGCCAAAGAATATATCGACGCAAGATACGACTGCATGGATTTCAGAATGCAGTCACTGTTAAGAATTGTTTATTTATACGGCGAAGAGATAAATTATATAACGCCCCAAGGCTATCAAATGCTCAAAGATATGTTCATCAACGCCAAATACTGGATGACTGAGCCCGGCGTGGATTCGCTATGCTTCTGGTCTGAAAACCATCAGATTCTCTTTGCGGTGAGCGAATATCTCGCGGGGCAGAAATGGCCGGACGAGACATTCTCTAACGACGGAGCCAAAGGCATCGAGCATATGGAAAGAGGCAAGCGGCGCATAAATTACTGGATGAAGCACAGATTCTATTACGGATTCTCGGAATTTAATTCCAATAACTATTATCAGATGAATATCGCGCCCGCGGCAAACTTCATTCAGTTCGCTTCCGCGGATGACCAAGATATGGTCCAAAGGATGAAGATGTGTCTGGATCTGCTCTTTTACGACATAGCGTCCAATATGTATAATTATACTTTTCTCGCGCCCTCGGGTAGAGCTTATACCGACAATATGGTCCCGACGGGCGACAGGTTAAGACAGTTTACGGATTATCTTTACGGCTTAAACGATAATTACCTTGATACGAGACACCATATGATGATTAATTTCGTCTCTATGATGAACGCAAAAGACGGGCAGGGCAATAATCTTAATCTCTACGAGTTGCCGCCTGTAATAAAAGAAATAGGCGAGGATAAATCGACAAGGGTTATCAAATCGTCCTCCGGACTGAATGTAGACGAACTTGAGAAAAAGGGATATATAGGGTTAAGCGACGAACAGATTATGATGCAGCTCGGGATGGAAGCGTTCACCAATCCCGAGGTCATTCAGAATTCGTTAACGTATTTTTCTAAGTATAATATGCTCAATAACAGCTTTATCAACGACTTTAAGTTCGTTAATTTGTCCGCGCTGAAAACTCTGCATTTACTAAGGCCGATAAGCGAAAATTTTAATCCCATGCCTAATGGTATTGCGATTCAAAGGGCGAATATATACACTTATCGGACGATTAACTACAAGCTCGCTACGGCGCAGGCGTATCACCCCGGCAGTTACGGCGCGCAACAAATGCTGTCCGTTGCGAATCTTTCGGACGACATCGCGGTCTTTACCGTGCATCCCGCAAGATACGAATCCGAAAAAACTGTAACCGCAATACCCGGCTACTGGGCGGGTTACGGCAGAGCGCCGCATTCGGCGCAGCACGAGAATATCCTGCTGATGATTCACAAGCTCCCCGAAAAAAGCGGTTTTCTCGAAAGGTACGATGTGCCGCAGTTTACGCATACATATTTCCCGGAGGCGTTTTTTGACGAAGTTGTCGTGGAGGGCAGATACGCATTCGCAAGAGTCGGCAACTCGTATATAGCTCTTACGGGCGCGAGCGAATTCATATATAAAGATTACTCCGAGGCGTCAGCGCTCGCGTTCAGAAACGAGCTAAAGGATTATCCCGATAAACGCTTTGACCTTATTCAGAACGGCTTAAATCAGTATACAATTTACGAGTTAAGCGATTCGGATAAAGAGAATTTCAGCGATTTTATGTCGAGAATAAAAGGCAATCAGATAAGTTTTATTAATGACGAACTGACATATGTAAGCTCAAAGGATACCCTGAAACTGAAATACAAGGGCGATTTTGTCATCAACAACGAAAAGACCGGACTTGAATATAAGAGGTTTTCTTCGGATTATATCGTCTCGGAGAGAGAAAGCGACGAAATGGTCTTTAATTTCAACGGTCATACGCTGACCATAAATTTCAGGGATTGTGTCAGAAGTTATGATTGATAATATGCTTGACTGAAATGAGCATATTTGATAAGATAAGAAAAAATATAACGCGATGATTAAGACAACAATTAATCTAAGGTAGGTTACAGAGAGTCGCGGCTGGTGCAAAGCGATACCGAAAAAGGTTAATTTATCACTTATGAGCGGAACGGCGGAAACGGAGTATGCCGTTACGGTGAGCACCGATATATGCTTATAGACTGACAGGTCTTGACGAGTGGATACCAAGGTATCAATTTGGGTGGTAACACGGGTAATTGCCCGTCCCATATGGGACGGGTTATTTTTATAATAAACCAGCCGCGAGCGCGGCAAAAAGGAGTTAATATGAAAGGTAGCGCTAAGGAAATTGCGGAAAGACTAAAGGGCTTAAGGCAGTTAATGGAGCTGTCTGTCAACGAAATGGCTAAACTTACGGATGTGAGCGCCGAAGATTATATGGCGGCTGAAGCGGGCGAGAATACGCTTTCGTTCACATTCCTGTACAAATGCGCCAAAGCGTTCGGCGTGGAGTTGACCGAACTCATATCTGGCGAGCCGCAGAGGCTTAAATATTATCAGGTTACGAGAAAAGACCAGGGCATGGACATAGAAAAGCGGATGGAATTTAAATACAGTCATCTTGCGGCTATGGTCAAGCATGACAATTCGGAGCCCTTTCTCGTTACCGCCAAATACAGCAAGGAATTAGAGCACGGCAATATCGCAACGACAAGTCATAAGGGCGAGGAATTCGATTATGTAATAAAAGGCAAATTAAAAGTCCAGATCGGCGATTTCGTCGAAGTGCTGAACGAAGGCGACTCTATCTACATAGATTCGGGCAAAGAGCACGGAATGGTCGCCATAGGCGGGAGCGATTGTCAATTCATCGCCGTAGTCATGGACGACAAGAACGGCAAGGATAAAGAAGAGGTCAAATACCCCGTTATCAAGAATCCGCGTCTTGAAAAAGCCGTCTTAAAGCCCGTATATGAAAGATTTCTGACCGTTACCGAGGACGCTGAGGGAAGACTTATGGATATAGATTTTCATCCTAACCATAACTTCAATTTCGCATTTGATGTAGTAGATTATCTCGGCGCGGTCAAGCCTGATAAGCTCGCTATGCTCTGGCTGTCCAAGGATAAAGAAGAGAGGCGCTTCACTTTCTCGGAAATGATGAAATTGTCATCGAAATGCGCTAATTTCTTCACATCCTTGGGCATAAAAAAAGGCGACAAGGTTATGCTCGTATTAAAACGCCATTACCAATACTGGATAGCGCTGCTTGCGCTCCACAAGATTGGCGCGGTGGCGGTGCCGGCGACGCATCTGCTGACCAAGCACGACCTTGTATACAGATTCAAGGCGGGCGATATATCCGCAATTATCTGCACGGGAGAAAATTCCGTCGCCGAGCAGGTTGATTTAGCGCTGCCTGAATGCCCAGATGTCAAGGTCAGAGTTATGGTAAACGGCAGCAGAGAGGGCTGGCTGGACTTTGAAAAGGGCATTGAGGAGGCGTCCGATGTATTTACCAGACCAAAGGGCAAATCGGGCACTACGATTGACGACGCGATGCTGATGTATTTCACATCGGGTACGACTGGCTACCCGAACGCGGCGTATCATTGCTATACATATCCTTTGGGACATTTCGTTACGGCGAAATACTGGCAGAATGTAGACCCCGACGGCATACATTTCACGATTTCCGACACGGGCTGGGGCAAGGCGGCATGGGGAAAGATTTACGGCCAATGGCTCAACGAAGCGGCAATACTGACATACGATTTCGAGAAATTCGAAGCCGCCGACATCCTGTCGCTTTTCGGCAAATACCATATTACGACATTCTGCGCGCCCCCTACAATGTACAGATTTTTCATTAAAGAAGACCTGGCGGCATACGATTTTTCAAGCTTGAAAAATGCGGTGACCGCAGGAGAGGCGTTAAACCCCGAGGTATACTATCAATTCTTAAAAGCTACCGGTCTAAGAATTTACGAGGGATTCGGTCAGACCGAAACTACGCTTACGGTCGGCACTTTGATAGGCACGGAGCCCAAACCCGGCTCAATGGGATTGCCTTCACCGCAATACGAAATCGACCTCATTACAGCGGACGGCGTACCCGCCAATGTCGGCGAGACGGGCGAGATAGTGATTTATACCAAGAACAAGAAGCCTTGCGGACTGTTTCTCGGCTATTACAAAGACGAAGAAAAGACCGTTAAAGCGTGGAATAACGGAATATACCATACGGGCGATAACGCGTGGCGGGACGAGGACGGATTCTTCTGGTATGTGGGCAGGACGGACGACCTTATCAAGAGCTCGGGTTACAGAATCGGGCCTTTCGAGATAGAGAGCGTGATTATGGAATTACCGTATGTGCTCGAATGCGCGATAACGGGCGTTCCGGACGAAGTCAGGGGGCAGGTTGTAAAAGCGACAATCGTCCTTATAAAAAACAAAGAGCCCTCCGAGGAATTAAAGAAAGAAATACAGCAATTCGTCAAGGAAAAGACCGCGCCGTATAAATATCCGAGAATTATCGAATTCGTTGACTCGCTGCCTAAGACCATAAGCGGCAAGATAAGAAGAGTGGAGCTCAGAAAGTAATTTATTCCGCTTGCCTATAACGGCAAGCGGAATTGCTATACCGCTCTAACGGCGCCTTTTCGGCTCTATAGCCCCAATCGGAACCTCCGTGTAATAATACTATGGAGAACCCGCTTGTGTCCATATAGCTCGACAATTCATCCGTTATAGCTGCTTCACTATTTCAAATTAATTTTCATTGTATAGGCGGTTTATCTTATTGAATTATTGCCAGATAGAGGGGCTTGTCTTTCTTTCGCCCGATTGCTCCTCTTCCCTTGCGTTTACCGCTCTGCTTATTTGTCCGTTATTCCTGTTATAATAATTAATATATAATCAAGTCATTACGATAACAACTCGATTTGAAACTATAAAGCAGCTTGGCAGGCAGAATTAAGAATAATTAACTTTTTGATAAATTAGCATTAATAATTTATATGAGGTTTGATTTATATTAAGCGTTATGTTAAAATAAATCATGGTATATTATATACTTATATCAAGAGGTGTCTGATGAGAAATAAATTCAGATTATTTATCTTAATAATCTTTATTCTGATAATAATCGGTTCATTATCCGCTTGCAGAAAAGCGGAGCAGCTTGAAACTCCCGCGGGTTTATCAATAGACGGAAATACGCTTTCATGGGACGCTGTGCCGAACGCTCTGAAGTATTCCATTCGCATTCAGGACGCGGAATATATATCAAATGTCAATTCGTATCACATAATCGTCGATGACTATAACGAATATGCCGTATCGGTCAAAGCGATAGGCGACGGCAAGAACTTTATTGATTCGGAGTATTCCGAAATTATTATTTATAAGAAAGCCGAAGAGCCCAAGCCGCAAGAACTGCCGAGACTGTCGGCGCCGTCCGGCATTAAAGTCAGCGAAGGCTTTATGACATGGAATGCGGTCATTAACGCGGTCGGTTACAGGGTAAGGATAATCGATCCCGATAATAAAACAATAACAGAAGATGTGACGGCAAGGCATTTTACGCTGATCGGAAATATTGACGGACTGTATTCAATAAGCGTTATGGCGCTGGCGAACACCCAGACTCACAGGCACTCGCTGTATTCTCCGCCGTCTACATACCGCATAAGCGGAGGGAAAATTCATCTTTACACATTAAGGGCGCCCTCGCAGGTTACTTTCTCGGGAGGGCGGTTAAGATGGTCGAATGTCGCAAATGCCAGCGGCTATGTTATAAATATTGACGGGGCGGATGTCTATACGATATCGGAGGGAAGCATTAACTCTTACGATCTCGGATTAACGGACGCGGGCAGGCATGCTGTCAAAGTCAAGACGCTCGGAGACGGCGTAAACTATAATGACTCGGATTATTCCGTGTCTATTTCTTTTCCTCTCGCCATTACGACTCCGCCGAGGGATCTGAAGTTAGTAAACGGAGTCCTCACTTGGGAGGAAAATCCCGACGCGGCGGGATATCTCGTATTGCACAACAATATAAATGTCTCCGAGCTTATCGAGGGAGAAAGTTTTCAATTGTCTTTCGATACGCCCGACTTTCATATCGAGGGATTAAATACATTAAGGGTTAAGGCGGTAGGAGACAATATCTATTATACTGATTCGCCGTATTCAATGGAAATCGGTTATATGGTTAAGGATAATCAGCCCGTTCCCATTCCTTTACCTTCGCCTAAGAATCTTACTATCAACGACGGTTTTCTTGAATGGACGCCGGTGGATTTGGCAATATCGTATATTGTCGAGGTCGATAACTCCGGCACGATTCCCGTCGATACCAATGGCGCGGACATTAGTTTTCTTGCCGACGGCGTACATACCGTGTCTGTTAAAGCTATCGGAGATAATATCTATTCGGAAGATTCGCCTTATTCAGAGCAGTTATTCTACATAAGCGGCTCGTATTCGGGTCCCGTGCTGCTTGAGGCTCCTAAGAATATAAGATTTGACGCGGGCATGGTGGTATGGGATTCAGTGCTTAACGCTACCGCCTACGATGTAGTAATTAATGGAATAACCGAAGCAAATCATCAAGAAACATATCTTGGCTCTAATTACTTTACTGATGATGGTGTGTACACGATTAAAGTAAAAGCCAAAGGCGATAACCTTAATTATGCAGACTCCCCGTATTCAGAAGAATTTATGTTCGTTAAGCCTCAAATGCTCGACACGCCCCAAGAAGTATATCTTACTGACAAGATGCTGAATTGGTCTACGGTGGATAACGCGACGGGTTATTATATTGAGATTAAAGACGCGTCTTCCGTATGGTTTGCTGAGTCTATGACTAATTCCTATACGCTCGAACTCGAAAGCGACGGAACATACTATTTAAGAGTCAGGGCGGTAAGTTCAAGCGGTTTTTACTCGGATTCGTATTTTTCTTACGAAGTGATATACCAAAAGCTCGAAAACGAATTCGGAAGCGAGGAAAATCCGTATCTGATTCAATATACAGAAGACTTGGATCTGGTACGCTATTTCCCGTCCGCTTATTTCCTGCTTGCGAGGAATCTGGATTTGTCGGAGGTCGAATTCGAGCCGCTTTGCACATATTCGGCACCGTTCTCGGGTCATTTTGACGGCAACGGCCACAAGATTTCAAATATCTTTATTACGGGCTCGGACAGCTTTGCGGGATTCTTCGGCTACATAAACGGCGGCACGGTCGTCAACCTTAATCTTGAGAATATTACAATTAATATCGATAATTACGCCGGCGAGGACGAAGAGGCGGGAATCGTATATGCGGGCGGCATGGCGGGTTACGGCAGGAACGTGACGATTACGGGTTGCTCGATCGGTAATATAACGATTGATATTAAATCCAACCTGATTTACGCGGGATTATTCGCGGGCTCGCTTACGGGAAGCCTTGAAGACATAGACATTTCGGGCTCGCTTGACGCGACCTCAAACGGAAATATCTACGCGGGCGGCTTGTCAGGCACATTCGAGGGTTCTCTTACAAATGTAGACATAGGCATAAGCGAACAGTCCGGAATCGTTATTGATACCACGGCTACGGCAGATGTCGGCGGCATCGCGGGCAGAATTCTAAACGGTGCGCTTGACGATGTCAATGCGGACGCGGTAATTACTGTGGAAATACCCTCTGGATATGTCGGCGGCGTCGCGGGCTTGGCGGAAGACTCTGTATTAATAAATATGCTTATCGACACCGTTATCGAAATTACGGCCGAAGAAATCATATCCTGCGGCGGCATGGGCGGCGTCTTAACGGATTGCGAAATCGAAAATGTTACAATCAATGTTACGATAGCAAGTTCAGGCGGCGATACCGCATATATCGGCGGAATTTCCGGCGAGGTATCGGGCTCTGCCGCTGACGGTGCTGCCGTAATTTACGATATAGAGGTTGCCGCACACATTGTGTATGCGGGCGGATTTGCAGGTTACGGCGGTATGGATGTAGTAAACTCATCCCTCGACGGCGCGTTAAATGTTGATGCGGAGGGCGATACATACGCGGGCGGATTATTCGGTAAAATAAACGGCGCGTTAGACGAAATATCGTCTAAAACACATATTAATATTTCCGGTCAGGGCAATATCGTATACGCGGGCGGTGTCGCGGGAGCATACAACGGGGATATTATTGACTGCGAAGCCGAAATCGAATTGACAATTAACGCCCCGGGCGAAATTTACGCGGGCGGCTTGACGGGCGAACATATCAACGGAGATGTAACCTCGGTTAAAATAACTTTATTTAAGCTAAACGCTCAATCCGACGGCGAAATGTATTTAGGCGGAGTAACGGGCGCGTATTCCTCGGGCGCTTTAAGCGGCGCTGAAGTTTACGCGCAGATAAACGCTTCTGCCGTAGCGGGAATAACCGCCGGCGGCGTATGCGGTATGTCGAGCGCGGAGATTAATGAAATTGAAGGCAATATTAATATTACGGCGGATTCGGATAACGACACCGTAATTATAGGAGGCGTCTCCGGCGTTCAGAACGCCGTAATTCAGGATGCGGCAATAATAGGTAATATTAATGCCGGCGGCGCGGGCGTAATTGCCGGAGGAATCGCGGGAATTTCCTTAGATATAAGCAATGTCAGCTTTAACGGCGGCATTTCGGGAAATACGACGGCGTATACGCCGGATGAGACGGGCGAGCCGGAAGATCCCGAAGAACTAGACGAAACGCTTAATAGGATTAATGTCTTTATCGGCGGCATTTGCGGTTATATAAACGGCTCGGTTACGGATGCTCAAGCTATTATAGATACGATTACGGCGTCATCCGTTTCGGGTAACGCGTACGCGGGCGGAATCGCGGGTAAGCAATTATTCGGTACAAATACGGGATTATCCGTTCAAGGAACGGATGTTAATTCCGAAATAAACGCGGATGCGTTTATGTCTTCTTATGCGGGTGGAATCACGGGTGAGAGCGGAGGAATATTCGAGGGTGTATACGAGGACGGCGAGCTTGTCCTGTTAAGCGCGATATCGGATATTACCGTAAAATCCTACGGCAGAACGGCATACGCGGGCGGACTTGCGGGGTTATTCAAAAATCAGGCTGATTCGGTGTCGACATCGGGAATGATTCTTGCCGATTCCGAAGAGCTTGAGGCTTATTCGGGCGGTATTTGCGGATATTCGGACGGAGCAAGCGCTGAAAACGCCCGGTCTCTCGCATCGGTTTCCTCAAAGAGCCCTCTCCGCGCTTATTCGGGCGGAATATGCGCGTTCTTAAATTCGTCCGTAATCAGCGACGGCAATTATTCGGGAACTCTTAACGCCGAATCCGATACGGTTTACGCGGGCGGCATCGCCGCGTATATCGACGACGGCACGGTATCGGATTCTTATTCTATGGGCGAATACTTTATCTCAAATTCCCCGGTATATTATTTAGGCGGCGTAGCGGGTTATTTGCACGAAGGGCTTATCAACAGGTGCTATTCGATATTTAATTATAATTCTTCCGTAAAAGGTATTGAAAATGATATCGAGACATATATCGGCGGACTGATAGGACAAATTAACGCGGGCAATGTGACCAATTCGTATTCCGTCAGCAATATATCCTTAACGGATGTTGCGGACGACGATTATATAGGCGGTTTTACGGGCAAGAATGTCGTCGGCGAAGTGACATTCTGTTATGTAACGGGCAAAATCAGCATTCAATCGGATCTATTGGACGCGCCTTTTGTAGGAAACTTCATGGGCGTAAATACATCCGAGCTCAATAAATGCAAATACGACGACCTCATGCTAAGTCCGTTTGACGGCATAGGCAACGGCTCTTTCGACGGGCTTGATATCTTAGCTATGGGCGCTAATTGCACGGCTGAATTCTTTGAAGGCTGGGATGTCGAGAATGTCTGGATAATAGACGATTACGCATATCCCAGACTAAGAGGTCTTGACGGTCAGGATTACATAGCGGGCGTTCAGATGAACAAGACGATGCTGACAATTTCGCCCGACGATACTGAATTCGACCTCAACAACTTGATAAGCTATACATTTGACGGCGCTGCGATATTCAAGGGCGCGTATTATACGGTATTACCGCAAGATCCCGAAAATCCCGACGAAATTAATCCGTATCTTTCGGTGACGCCTGACGGCAAGGTCGCTATTTATCTCAATACCCCGACTGACGAATATACGCAGGTAAGCATTAAATTCGAAGGCAATATCGAGCTTCTTATCGATATACAAATCATAAATGTCGAGGAGATATCGGGAAGCGGTACCCAGGAAGACCCGTATAAAATCTCGAGCGCGTTCTGGATGAATTATCTTAACCTTAATCCGAGAGCGTATTTCGAGCTGACAAACGATATTGATTTGAGCGGAGAGCCCTGGACTCCCGTTGGCAAGGAATATCCTTTCAGCGGCGGTCTGGACGGCAACGGTCATAAAATAATCGGACTTAATAATTATATTACCGAGCAATACGGCGGATTGTTCGCGAATATTTCGGGCGCGAAAATCAACAATCTCGCACTTGAGGATATCAGCGTCAATATCAGCACGCCTTACGGAAATGTGTATGCCGGCGGCGTAGCGGCGTACGCTGTTGACTCTGAGATAAGCAATATTACAATCAGCGGTCAAATCAGCGTAATCGCCGAAAGAGGCGATGTATACGCGGGCTCGGTTGCGGGCTATGCGGTCAATACGGTAATAGGCGGATGTAATTCATATGCCGACATCAGCGCTGAAGCTAATTTGTCGCTGCTTAAAGCGGGCGGAATCGCGGGATATCTTTCGGGAAGCATTGAAAAGAGCTTTTACAATGCGGATATCGGCGTTTACGCGGAATACGGCGTCATATACTCGGGCGGACTTATCGGTCACGGTCAGGGCTTAAATATAGAAGAATGCTACGCGGCGGGCGATATGAATATCAATACATTGTACGCGTATTTAAGAGCGGGCGGGCTTGCCGGCGAAATGAGCGCTGTTTACGGAGAGACATATACGGGTTCGTATATAACGGACTGTTACGCGGGTTTTGCAATCCGTATTACTGCCGAAATGGCTTCGGGATATACGGGCGGTCTCGTCGGAGATAACCAGGCGTACGTCAGCAGATGCTATTCGGCGTCCATGCTGATTGAAGGCAAAGAAAAGGGACTTTTCAGCGGCTATAATCTCTATGCCGCGGAGGATTGTTATTACTTAAAGAACGATTACTATAACTCTACGGGCATAATGTCCGGAAATAGCGACGGTATAACGGGCGTATCCGCTGATTTCCTTATGAGCGGCAGCGCGATTTCCGACTGGGATAAATGGGATTTTGTCGCGGGACGCTTCCCGAGGTTAACTGATTTAACGGGGCAGGATTTCGTAGCGGATGTCGATATCGAGGCTTCTTTCAATATAAATAATCCCGGCAGTATGATAAACATCAACGATTATATCGTTTACGATACGGATTCAATCTTTACGGGCTTTACGGTCTCGGCATCGTCTACGACCGTGTTATCATTTGTGGATTCTTCCTTTGCTTTCGTTATGGGCGACGGACAGGTGACGCTTACGCTGACATTTGACGGAGGGCATACGGAAGTCATTACGGTTAATGTAAGCGGCGCTGGCGAACCGCTGTTTGCGGAGGGCGCGGGCACTGAAGACAATCCGTTTATTATCTATTCCTTGAATGAATTTAATAATATTAAAGAATATAAGAATTTCTATTATAAATTAGGCGCGGAAATAGACTTGACGGGTATCGAGTGGACTTCGTTCGGCACTTATGAGGCGCCGTTTATGGGCGGCTTTGACGGCGATACATTCGCGATTAATAATTTAAGCGGAGAAAGCCTGTTCGGATATCTTGACGGCGCAAAAATCAGCAATATCACTCTTAATAACGCCAATGTGGCGATAAATACGGGATTGTATGCGGGAATTTTAGCGGTTCAGGCGAAAAATTCCGAAATAATCGACTGTGAAATCGACGAATTTTCATCGCTTACGACTAACGACCCGTCGTATTACGGCGGATTTATCGGAAATATCGAATATTCTATTATTAAAGGGCTTGAATTTAAGGCGGATATAGATGTCGAAGCCGGTCAAGACCTCTATATAGGTTCAATTACCGCAAGTGCGTATTATTCGTTTATCGAAACCTCACTGATGTCGGGCTTAATAAGCGTAGACGCGGACGGTTACAAAGTCTATGCGGGCGCAATCTCCGGTTATGCGTATAAGACGGAGTTTAAGGATATCAATCACACCGTCGCAATTACCCTTATCAACGATCAGGGTCTGTTATATGCGGGCGGTATTTCGGGTTACGCATTCGATTGCGTACTTGACAATATTACGGCGGATGTTGATTTTATTGCGGATTACACCTCGGGCATCGGGATATTATATCTCGGCGGGCTTATCGCGGAAGCTACTGATACCGTAGTCGACACGGCTTCGGTAACATCCGGTAATACGCTGATCGACATAAGCGATGCCATTATTTACGGCGGGGTAATCGCGACAAATATCAGCGCGAACGAAATCAGGAATATTTCGCTTGATCTGACGATCGACATTGAATCTTCGGACAACATTACCGCGGGCGGCGTTATCGGAAACGATTACGGCTATATCGAAGGAGTTCAGGGAAGTTTTGAATGCGAATCGGCAAGCGGGCAGAATACTGCGGTAGGCGGCATCGCGGGCTTTATGAAAGGCAGCGTAATAAATGCCGATATCGAAGTCAATATCAATGCATACGCTACGGGTCTTGTTCTTGCAGGCGGCATCGCGGGAGACAGTAACGGCGAAATAGAGTCTTCTGCCGTAAGCGGCGTAATTATCTCTAATACCGCTGCAGGCAGCGTTTACGCCGGCGGTATAGCGGGCTATAACTTCGGAAAGATTATCGCGGGTGAATCTCTTGCGGATATATCGGCGTATGTCGATATCGGAGTGGGAACAGAAGTAGAATTTGAAAAACAAAATGTATATATCGGCGGTATAGCGGGCTATAACGAAAGTAATATCGACGGCTCTTCTAACCTTGGCGAAATATACTTGTCCTACGCCGTTTACGGCTCAATCGACACTACGAGTAATAGTCAGATATTCGCCGCCGGCGGCATCGCGGGCATAAGCAAGCAAAGTATTACGAATGCTTATTCGGATTGCGAAATATATGCCGATGTGCTCATTTCCCCGACTGCGAGCTATATCACGGGAAATCCCGAAAAGACGGCGTATGTCGGAGGCATAGCGGGTAACAACTCGGCGCATATCGGCGATTCGTATGCTCTGGATTTAATTGTTGCGGATATCGACGGCGCCGATCTCTATATCGGCGGAGCGATAGGTTATAACTCCGGAGTAGACGAGAGAGGTCTTGTAATCAGCAATTATTCCGCGTCCAATGTGTATTACAATTGCGATACGGTAAATTACGACTGCTTTGCGGGCGGCTTTGTCGGACGCGCTTACGGCGAATTAATAATCGGGGCTGAGTACGATCTCAATATGGATTCGGAAGACCCCGAAATTGAGCCCGAAATAGTTTACTATGATATATTCGCGGGCCTTATAGTCGCTTGCTATTACGATACCGATGTAATTGAGGTAACATTGCCCGGTTATGAGACTTATGATATACCTCAGGATTTCTCGGAGGATTGCCCGGCAATACTTATAGTCCAAAGCTCGGGTAAGACGACGGCGGAGCTAACAGACGACGCAACATATCCGGAAACCGTTATTTATTTGATAAATCCTTATGACGAATCGCATCAGCCTTTAGATTCTATTGATATGGAAATCGTTACCTGGGACAGAACGATATGGCAAATTATAGATAACTTCTATCCGGAGTTTATAAGTTGAAGGCTTGCATATAGATAATAAAGATTATATAATAGTATACTAACGGGATATTTGGAGGTCATTTAATGGCTAGGAATAAATACATAATAATGTCTGTCACTATACTACTGTTGTCAGTTGCTATGATATTAACGGGAGCTACGGCAGATATTAGCTATGGAGAGACCTCCGGGCCCTCTATAGGATACACAATCAATGAGGGGGGCTGGAGAGAGAGCAAGACGATATCTATTGAAGTATTTGACGACGTCATAATTTCCCAAGTCACGATTAACGATGAAGACGCATCTGTTTACCTTGTCTCAGAGCCCGACGATTATTATAAAGAATACATTTATACCGCGACAAGCGACGAGGATATAGTAATCGCAGCGGGTAACGCGGACGGGGAGATAAACAGTGTGACAATTTACGGCTATGAGCTGTTCATTGATACCGTCGAGCCCGAATTCGGCGTGTCCGTTACGGGAGTAGCGGGCGCCTGGACCGCTCAGAATGTGACACTTACCTTTAATCAGATTAATACCGTAACGAGCGGATATACATATTACCAGTCCTCGGACGGCGATAGCTTTACGGAGATTCAGGGAAACAGCGTAACTTACAGCGTAAGCGGCGATTATACATATTATTATAAGGCGGTAAGCGGCTCGGGCATCGAATTTACATATCCCGACCCGTATAACATTAAGATTGATAAAGTCTCGCCCGCCGCGCCCGTTGCGGGACTTAGTACGGATTATTATACGGATTTAACGGTAGAATTTCCTCTTTCGCTCGTTAGCGACGGCTTGAGCGCAGAGACGGTTTATTACACGATAGACGGCACCAGACCCGTGGCGGATCCCTTAAAGGCTCTTACCATGCCCGACGCCTCTATTACATTCCCCGCTAACGGCAGTTATACTTTAAGACTTCTCACGATAGACGAGGTCGGCAACGAGGGAATAGTAAGGACATTTCTCGTCAAGGTCGACGATACGGATTACACGGTTGATTTCGGAGTCAATCCTTTAGGCGGCGGCAGCGTAAGCATAATAGGAGAGGGTATAAACGAGAGCGGCGGAAGTCTGTCGATCAGCGCGAAAAGAGGCGCGGTATTGACGCTTATCGCCGACGAGGCGGAGGGTTATATTTTCAGGGATATTACCGAAGGCGGCTTCCTGGTCTCATATGAAAACATATATACTTTTACCGTTAACGGCAACGCCGGATTTATCGCTAATTTTATCAAAATTCTGACAATCTCCGCGGACGAACTCGAATTTACCTATGACGGAGCGCCGAAGCCCGTCAGCGTATCGGACAATTCGGAAACGGATTTGAGCGCTTATACGCAGGTACTGTATAACGGCTCTCCCACCGCGCCTACAAACGCGGGTGAATACGATGTCGTCGTAATTATCGACCATCCCGATTATTACGGATACCAATTGTTCAATATGGTTATCTATAAGGCGCCCGCGGTTATCGATGTCGACGAGGACACCTTAGAGCAGGTATACGGAAGCGTAGTTCCCGTCGCGGTGGAGATTAGCATTCCTCCCGAGGGAGCGGTACTGACTATTCTCTATGACGGCAATACGGCGCTTCCCGTAAATGCGGGCGAGTATGCATTAACGATTTCAATAACAAGCGATAATTACTACTATTATGATGATACTACTTACGTATTGACAATACTAAAAGCCGATGTGTCAATCGTGCTTAACGATAAGACCGTAACATACAACGGCAATCCCGTCAGCGTCAGTCCGGCGTCTACGATACCCGGCAATCTGGCGGTGTATTATGTATACTACGACGAATTAATGGGCGTAATTCCCGGCGCTCCCGAGGACGCTGGAATATATTATGTTAAGGCATTTTATGACGGGGACGACAATTATAACTCCGGCGAAAGCAATACGGCGACGCTAACAATCAATAAAAAGCAATTGTATGTCTACGATTCAAGCGTAACTCTTGTAAAGGTTTACGATGGCACGGATTCGGCCGAAGTCTTATACGAGGGCAGTTTACCCGGTGTTATCGACGGAGACGAAGTATATATTTCAAGCGCCGTTGCCACATATGACAGCAAATACGTATCCGCTGAATTTATATATGTTAGATATACAATTTCGGGTAGCGATAGCGACAATTATATTACCCCTCCCGATTTTATATTCGATGAAACGGACGGAGTAGAGATTACGCCGCTTCAGCTTACGATATCCGCGCCCGTGTTAATTAATGACGGCAACAAGATATACGACGGCACGACGGTCGCGTCGGTTACCGCGGGCAGTTTTGATAATCTTATAGACGACGACGATGTGACGGTTACCGCGACGGCGCATTATGATGTTAAAGATATTACGGCAAACATAATCACCGTAAGCTACGAGATAAGCGGCGACGATAGCGACAATTATTATACACCGGTAGACGAGACATACGGCGGCTCTATTTCGCCAAAGCCTTTAAGCGTGATAAATACCGTTGTAAACAAAGTAAAGGATTACGACGGCACCGTAGGAGCTGAAATCACCGATGACGGCGAGCTGGTCGGTGTTATCGATATTTCGGGTCTTGAAGATGTCGGATTTACGGTGACGGCGGAATATAACAGCAAGAATGTGCTTGACGCAACCGAAATAATACTAACCTTTGCTCTCACGGGCTCGGAAAAGGGTAATTATATAACGCCCGAAAGTATTATTATAGATGACGGAGTTGAGATTAATCCGTTAAAGCTTATCGCGCAATATACAGTCGTCAAGACAAAAGTTTATGACGGTTCTCTGAACGCGGAATCCGAATTCGTAATGTTCGACAATTTAATAGAGGGCGATTCCGTTACATGTACAACTTACGCCGAATACAACGACATAAATGTGCTCTTTGCTGATACAATAACGATAATGTTTAGTATCGACGGCGACGACGCGGCTAACTATTCCGCGCCTGACGATTGCTATGAAGAGGGCAATATTTCGCCCAGAAAGATTATTATGAACGCGCCCGGAATAGACGAATTCAAGGTCTATGACGCGACAAAGGACGCTACGAATGTCGTAATAAACAACGGCGCCGAGAATGATGTTCAGGGCGACGATATCAATATCACTCATACCGCCGAATACAACAGCAAGGATGTATTCTCGGCAAATTCCATTACCGTAACTTATTATATGGACGGCGACGACGCGGATAACTATATCGCGCCCGACCAATATACGATAGAGGACGCCGTAATTTATCCTCTGCAACTTGATACGGACGGAACGCTTGAAGTCGCGCTTAGTAAAGAGTATGATTCGACTACGGACGCGACAATAATTAATCCCGGCGCGCTTAAAGATGTTTATCCGGGCGACGAGGTGAATTTCACGCTGTCGGCGAGCTTTAATGTAAAAGACACTACCGCGGATAAGATAACGGTTATGTACACTTTATCGGGCGCGCATAAGGATAATTATGTCGCACCCGTGGATGTCGTTATCGATGAAGGGATAGAAATTACGCCTTACGCTCTTTCTATCTCGGCTCCCAACGACGGGGAAGTGATATCTAAGGTTTATGACGGCTTGACCGACGCCGAAATTGTGCCGGGCGAACTTATCGGCGTATTTTTAGGCGACGAGGTCGGCGTGACCGCCGAGGGAGAATACTCGGATATAAATGTATCGGATTCCTTAACCGTAGCCGTGGTGTATACGCTGACGGGTGCCGACGCTATAAATTATACGCTTGACGAAGAAGAGGCGAGCGGTGAAATCCTTAAGAGAAAAATTATTATGGGCGACCCCGAACTCACGCCAAAATATTATGACGGCAATACGGGGGCTACTTCCGCCGTAACTATAGGTCAGCCGATTAATATTATCTCGGGAGATATGGTAACGATAAGCTATTCGGCGGAATATGACGGTTACAAGGTGACCGAAGTCACTAAGGTTACCGTTATTTATACGATCTCGGGCGGCGCGCAGGCGGGAAATTACGACACACCCGATATATACGAAATTCTTAACGCGACAATTAAACCAAAGCCTTTGGGAGTCGAGGGAACTCAGGTTAACGGAGAGAAATTCTATAACGGTACCGCCTCCGCGAACATCATTAATGTCGGCTCGTTGACGGGAATAGTCGCCGACGACCTTGTAGGTCTTAACGCGGTAGCTTCATATAATTCCAAATATGTAAAGCAGGCAAATGAAATAACCGTCGTATTCTCTCTGACAGGTGACGACGCATCTAATTACGAGGCTCCTTCCGATGAGTTATTTCCCGGCATTATTAAGGAATTAAAGTTAATTATCGATGAGCCGGACATTGAGCTTATTAAGGTCTATGACGGTACAAATACCGCTGCCTTAACGCCCGGCGAGCTTATCAATAAGATAGACGGGGATCTGATCACCGTTACCGCTACGGCGCTGTTTAACACCAAGAATGTGGGTGCGAATACTGTTACTTTGACTTACAATATCGACGGAGCGCATAAGGATAATTATATCAGACCCGACCCCGTCATCTATAATGAGGGCGTAAGCATTACGCCGCTTGAAGTCAATATTAATTACAGCAATCTTATCCATGTGTATAACGGCTACGTAAGGCGCGCGAATGCCGAAATCATAGATTACGACACGGTCAAGCACGCGGAATTCGTTATGAATTTAATATATACGGATAACGACTTAACAGTCCATACCGACCCCGTCAACGCGGGCTCTTACACGGTTTCGGTTAATATGAGCGGCGTTATTAATTACACCTGCTCGAATACCGCTGAATTTATAATTAATCCCGCCGTGTCTTTCCTCACGCTTGAAAATGTCTCGGGGGCTTATACGGGAATCACGCCAGAAATTCCTACTTTAATAACCAACGAAACGGGAGACGAATTAGAAGGCGTTCCCGTCGTGTATACATATTATATTTATTCCGAATTAAACGAAATGCCTTGGAGCAGCATTGATTGGCAGGTCTACCAAATAGAAGATTTTATCTGGGAAGAGGTTGAGGGCGACGCGCCTGCGAGGGCGGGATGCTATAAGGTAGTAGGAAGCATTGCCGAGGGCGCTAATTATACTTCTACAAGTTATACGGCGTTAATCATTATCAATAAGGCAAGGGCGGAAGTATCCTTTATAAGCGAAACGCTGAACCAGTATTACGGCGAGGTTACGCATGTCGGGGTGTCAATTACTCCCGCTACATCCGAAGGCAATCCGATCGGATATAATATCTATTATAACGATATAGAGGAGTTACCCGAATACGCCGGCGATTATACCGTAAGAGTGGTTATCGAGGATTATAACTATTTCGGCTCGGTACAAGGCACTTTGAAAGTCAATAAGAGGTCGGCAAGCTCGGAAATAGTGCTTGAACAATTAAAAGCCGAAATCTTAGGCGATATGAATAACGGCTTTTATATGAACTACAACGGACTGACATATTTTACGACGGATTTTAACGCGTATGTAGATGTCGAGGGTCTGGAAGAGCTCGAACTTGAGATTACATTCCATAAAGGCACGGTTGGTATCGGCGAGATTGTTAACGCGGGTCTTTATAAGGTAAAGGCTACGATTAATAATGTCAATATCGCGGGCGAAGTCGAGGCTGAATTAGAAATCTATACGGTCGAGGCTCAAATTACACATAATCAGGCGCCCGTGAAATACACCGGCGAAATGAAAAGCGCAAGCGGAGCCGTAGTCGAGTATAACGATAATGTTATTGACGTTAATGTCATTTATTATTATTCGTATGACGAAGGAACCACCTATGAAAGCGCCGCGCCTAAAGATGTCGGCGTATACAGCGTTAAGCTGGTGATTGACGATATAAACTATTACGGAGAAATTATCTCTACCTTTGAGATTATTCCCGCAAATACCCTGATTGGTTTTACGCTTCCTATACCCGTCAGAATCGAAATAAAATACACGGGCTCAGAGGTGGTAATCGGCGAGGTGATATCGTTTGAAGGCGACGAGGTTCAGGATAAGGAGCTTGTATACACATTCACTAAAGACGGAGAGGTATTAGACGAACCGCCCGTAAATGTCGGCGATTACAAGCTGCAAATCTCGTTCAAAAACAGAGATAATTTCATTAATCCCGATTCTGATATAGTGGATGTGATTATAACAAAAGCTACTCCGACAATTACGCTTGAGGATACGACCGTACGCTATAGCGGCGATTATCAGACTATAATTCCGACAATTTATCCTCCCGAGCTTGCGGTTAACGTTATATACCATTATTATGAAGCCGTTAGTACAGGCGCGGGATATGTGCAGGGCGATGAGCTCTTTGACGACGATCGTCCAAAAAATCCCGGAAATTATTTTATAGTTGCTGTTATCGAAGACGGCGGCGAGAATTACACGGGCGCGTCGAGCGAGCCCGCGATTCTTACGATAATTTACGGCTTGGCTGAAATAACCGCCGTAGCAGGGACTTTAACGCAAGAATATGACGGCGACAGTAAAGTAATTCAGGTGACAACCAATCCCGAAGGGCTTAATGTCGAATTTGAATACAGAACCGAAAACGGCACGCTCATAGAAGAAGTAAAATTGCCGGGCAGTTACACCGTTAAGGTCATTATTTCCGACGACGAATATGAAGGCGAAACGACATTCGATCTGACTATTACCAAGAGGAATATGTCCCACTTTATAGAGTTTGAAGGCTTATTAGAAGTCGTCTATGACGGCAATACCAAGTCCCTAAGCCCCAAAGTCGATGATATTCTCATTCGTGAAAACTTCAAGATAACTTATAACAATAACAACTCTCCTCCGAAAAACGCGGGCACTTATGAGGTGGTCGCGGTAATAAACCATGCGCTCTATATGGGTCAGGCATCGGCACAGCTTGTGATAACCAAGAAAACGCTTACCGTAGAGGCGAAAAACACGACAGTGCAGTACGGTAATATCGACGCGATAATTCCCGTCGAGTATAAAGGCTTTGCCGGCAACGACACAATGAGCGTGCTGACTTCTACGGCCGCCATAAGAATAATCAACGACGACCTGGGCATCAACCGTATCGGATTCGGCAAAGAGATAATAGTAGGCACATATAATATTATACCCGTTAATGCCACCGCGCAGAATTATTCGTTCAATTATATAGGCGCTATTTTAACGGTAACAAAGGCGCCGTTAAAGGTCAAAGCGGTAAAAACCGAAATTATGGAAGGGAAGACGCCTTATCCGATAATTACCTATTCGGGATTTATAACAAGATATAACGACAACGCTGATAATGTATTCGGCTCCAATAAGCCGGTGATATATTATTATCATAGCGATACCGTATTTAACACCACCGCTCCGACAGCCCCCGGCGAATACCGTATAATCCCGCAGGGCGGCTCGGCGGCAAATTACGAGCTTTCGTACGAAGAAAATATATTGATAATTCAGAAACCTCAACTGAAGACTGATAAAGACGAAATAATTCTCGATGGAGTGTTCCATCCCGACACCGTATTATCCCTAAACAATCTGGAGAAGCGCGCTTCGGCCTATAAAGCCGCGTCAAAAGCGTTAAGAGAAGAGTCGATAATCAAATTAAATAACGGCTCGTTCTTAGTCAGCTTGACTCTTGACGATTCGCCCATACCGATTACGGAAAAGGTTACCTTTAAGATATTGATTCCGGAGAAATTAAGGGGCAAGGAATTTAATGTGTATATGCTTGACTCCGAGGGAATAATGACGGAAATACAATACACAATAGAAGGAAACTACGCCATCGGCACCCTGAAAACCTCCGAGGGAACTATAATCTTCTCGCGTGAGATCAATGTTAAGCTGATACTTATAATAGTAGGCGGGTTAGTGCTTATCGTAGGCTCGATATTCCTGTTCAAGTACCTCAAGAAGATGAAGGAAGAGAGCCCCAAAGAGTTAAGCAAAGTAATAGCGCCCGTAGTCGTAGCGCCCCTTGAGGCGTTAGAGGACGAGGACGCGGCGTTTGACGCTTATATCAATAAGATGGTCGAGGAAAACGCCCAGTATAATGAGGAAGAAGAAAAGAAAGAAGAAGAGGATATCGAGCTAGATATTAACGAAGAAGATTACACTAAGGAAGAGATAGAGAAACTCAAAGAAAAAGCGAGGAAAGCTAAATACAAGAGCGTTGAGCAAAGAGTTACCGAAGAAGTAGAAAGGCAGCTTGTCGAGAGTTTCTCCGAAACCAAGCGCGATATAGAATTTAAGGAAGTCGCGCCGTTAAAGGCTCAGGAAATCAGAGACGAATCGGATATTACGGACGATTACATAATCGAAAACGAACTATACCCGAATTCCAATACTATTTCTATGGAGGAGGCACAGGCATTGTATCCCGGCAGAGGAATAAGAAGAGCGGGTAATAATGTAGCGCTTGAAGTATGCTTTGAATCCGCCTTGAATCTTGCGCCGGACAAATACAAGTATATTTATTCGGAGATTAAGAATACATTCTATAAGTATCTGGGCATTGAGAGCAGAATATTCAAGAGCGGCGAAGCGTTCAAGGGCGGCACCTCGCACGCGGTGCTGAGAATGAGAAACGAATATCCCGTGCTCTATATGAATCTCGGCAAGGAATATATACCCGAAGACGCAAGATATACTGACAGGTCTTCCGAGCCCAAATACAAAGATATGCCCATTGAACTTATCGTAACGGATGGCAAGCAGTTAACCTGCGCCAGAAAGATGATTAACGCGCTTATGATGCTGGGCGGTCTCGAATTTAATCCGGACTACAAATATGTCAATTACACAAATAAGTATCCGAATATTGAAAATGCTATTTTAGACGAGGCATAAATGGCTAATACTATTTACGGGCTTATTAAAGGCACACTGCGAAGCGTTAAAGACAGAAAAATTATCAGTTACTATAATAGGACTTTCATCGACTCCGAAGTACTGGACTTAATTGACAGGTTCGCGTATTTTCTGAAATGCAACGATATAAACAAAGGCGATGTCGTCGCCATCTGTCTCCCCAATATCCCAGCCGCGGTCATAGCCGTGTACGCTGTTAATAAGTGCGGCGCGATTGCAAATCTCATTCATCCGCTAACGCCGCCCAAAGGGCTAAAAAACATTCTCCTCAAGACTAATTCCAGAATGCTTATCTACCTTGATATTTTTTATGTCAAGGGAGTAAGCGAATTGTCGGATATCTATACCGTGCTTTGCAATGTCTCGGACGATATGGGGATGCCTATGCGCCTTTTCGCGCGCATGGCTACGGCAAAAGCGAGAAAAAGCCTTAAACTCCCTAATACGATAGGCTATAAGGAATGCCTGAAACAAAAAGGGGAGGTTAATGTAGCAATTGACTCCGAAGATATAGCTGCATATCTTCACAGCGGCGGCACCTCGGGCGAGCCTAAGACTATTATGATAAGCAACAGAAGCATTAACGCCTGCGCTATCAAGACCGGAGCGTTAGTGGAAGATATCCGCGGCAATACGGATGCGATGCTTATGGTCCTGCCGCTCTTTCACGGATTCGGGCTGGGCGTTGCGATGCATTCGACGATTTATAAGGGCGGCAAAGTCGTAATGATGCCCAAATTCTCGCCCAAGCAGGCGGTAAAGCTAATCAGGAAGGAAGGAGTCACATTTATTGCGGGCGTGCCTCAGATGTATAACAAATTAATGGACATTAAAGGTTTTAACGGCCCCGCGTTAAAGAAATTCAAGAATATCTATTGCGGAGGGGACAAGCTGCCCAAGAGCATTAAGGACAGATTCGACGCGCTTATGCGCTTAAACGGCAACGATATCGAATTGCTCGAGGGCTACGGCCTGACCGAGATGCTGACCGTAAGCCATGTCAATGTCCCGGGCGCAAGCAGACCCTCTTCGGTGGGCAGACCTTTAGAGGGGATTAGACATAAAATTATCGACGAAAACGGGAATGAACTCCCTATCGGCAAAAGCGGCGAAATATGCCTTACTGGCGATACGATGATGAGCGGTTATCTTAATGACCCCGAAGCGACGGATAAGACAATTATCACGATTGACGGCGTTAAATGGCTGAAAACCGGCGACTGCGGCTATACTGACGAGGACGGTTTTTTGTATTTCAGAGAAAGAATAAAGAGGCTTATAAAGATATCGGGCATTAATGTCTTCCCGCAGGAGATAGAATATACCGTCTCCGAAATGGATGAAATCAAATACGCGTGCGCTCTTGAAATGAATTATGATAATAAAGCCGCCGTGAAATTATATGTCGTCTTAAACAAGGGCTATAAATTAAACCGAGAACTCGAAGAAAAAATCAGAAATTATATATCCGAGAGATTAATGAAATATTCCGTGCCTAAAATCATAGAGGCAAGAGACAGCCTGCCGTTAACGCAGATAGGCAAAGTCGATTATATGAAGCTCTATGAGCAAGAAAAAGAATTCCTGTTTCCCGCTGTCCTCTAGGAAAAACAATTTAGCTCCTTAAAGCGCTGCGGGTTATTTGTTTCTGCCCGTCTCTGCCCTTTGCGACCTTTTTCCCGACAATACCCTCTATGTTCCCGTTGTCCTCAACGGACAACGAAACAAGACTATTTCCGTCGTCCGTCGAGGACGGCGGAATTATAAAATTCTGTCTTGACAGCTATTTATTATGGTGATATAATAAGAGTCGGAAGAATGTACGACTAGGTGGGAATATGAGTAAAATCGATAAAATCAGAAAGAAAATTTCTAAAATCTCTCCTGAAATCAGAGTGGAGGAAGAAAGGGGCTGTGTAGCGCTTTACGGCGAGCTTGACAGCTGGGACGATGTCGTTAAATGCGGACGCCTTGCAGTTATTAAGGATTCCCTCGGAGTGGTCAACAGGATTACTCTTAAAGGTCATACGCCTAAGATGTATCTTCCTAAGATTACCGACAAGAAATACGACAACAGAAAGCCCGATGTCGTAATAATAGGCGCGGGTATTGTCGGCTCGGCAATAGCAAGAGAACTCTCTAAATTTTCTCTGGATATTATGCTGCTTGAGAAAGAGTACGATGTAGCTCTTGCGGCGTCCTCGAGAAACGACGGCGAGATTCACCCGGGAATAGACCTCCATAAGGGGCTGTTAAAACTTCATTACAACAGCATAGGCAATAGGATGTATCCTGGGCTTTGTGCAGAGCTCGGAGTGGAATTCAAGCGCAGGGGGCAAGTGGTTGTACTGTCAAAATGGTGGGAGAAATTATTCGCTCCTCTTTTTATCGCCAAGATGAAATCAATGAATATTCCCGACTGCCGCGTGCTTAACCGCGATGAATTATTAAAAATCGAGCCCAATGTGCCGGACTGGGCAGTCGGCGCGTTTTACGCCGGCACCGCGGGCGTCGTATGTCCGTATAAGATGACTATCGCGCTTGCCGAAAACGCCGTGGCTAACGGCGTTGAAATCTGCTTAAACACCGCCGTTACGGGAATGGAACTAGATGGCGAAAGGATAACCGCGGTAAAGACAAATCGCGGCGTTATCTATCCCAAGCTCGTCATAAACGCCGCCGGCGTATACTCCGATGTAATCGCGGATATGGCGGGAGACAGGACTTTTACGATTCACCCGAGAAAAGGCACACTGTTAATACTCGACAAGAAATCGCAGTCTAGAATTGTTAATACCGTTATGGCAAAAAGCCCTTACGGCGACCTCAAGGGAAGAGACAAGAACACCAAGGGCGGGGGGCTTGTACATACGATAGACGGCAATGTGCTTGTCGGTCCCAACGCTATCGAGATACCCGACAGGGAAGATACTTCTACCGGTTGCGATTGCGTCGATTCGATTTATAATAAGCAGTCCAAAGTCGCTGAGAAAATGAGCAGAGGCGACATTATTACATACTTTGCGGGTGTCAGAGCGCCTACCTACGAGGAGGATTTCGTAATAAGAAAAGGTATTTTTACGAAAAACATTGTCCACGCGGCTGGCATACAGTCTCCGGGGCTTACCGCGGCGCCCGCGATTGCCGTGGATATCGTAAAATACGCGGTCGAGTTGCTTGAAAATGTCAAATTAAATACGAAATTCAATCCTGTCAGAAAGGGAGTCCCGCACCTTGCCGAAGCGGACAACGAGACCCGCGACAAGATGATAAAGGCTAATCCCGATTATGGCATGATAGTGTGCAGGTGCGAGGAGGTCTCGAAGGGCGAGATAATGGACGCGCTTAACGCGCCCTTTGTCGTGCCGTCTACGGACGCGATTAAGAGGAGAGTACGCGCAGGAATGGGACGCTGTCAGGGCGGATTTTGCGGCCCTCTGGTAGTAAAAATCATCGCCGAGAAACTGAAAATCAAGCCCGAGGAAGTCAACAAGGGCAATGACAGGAGCTTTATTCTCATAAAAGATACCAAGGAGGGCGCGAAGAATGGTTGATTATTCTGTTGTCGTAATCGGCGGCGGTCCCGCGGGGCTTGCGGCGGCGCATTCGGCCAAAAGTCAAGGCGCGAGCGTGCTAATCATAGAGCGCGAGGCAAGACTCGGCGGCATATTAAAGCAGTGCATACACGACGGTTTCGGGCTAATGTGGTTCAAAGAAAAGCTCTCCGGCCCCGAATATACCGAGAGATTCATCGAAATGGTCAAGGCAACGGACATAGAAATTAAGGTATTGACTTTTGTAATTAATATTGATAAAGTTGAAGAAGGATACCGTATCACATTCGTCAATCGCGACGGGGTAACCACGATTACGGCGGCGACAATTGTGCTCGCTACGGGTTGCAGGGAAAGGACTTCAAGGCAGATATTCATTCACGGCGACAGACCCGCGGGAATACTGACAGCGGGTACGGCTCAATATTATGTCAATATCCTTGGCAAGATGCCTACCCGAAGATGCGTAATTCTAGGCAGCGGCGATATCGGACTTATAATGGCAAGGCGGCTGACGCTCGAAGGCGCGGAAGTCGTCGGCGTATATGAAGCAAAGCCTACGCCGTCGGGATTAAACAGGAATATTCATCAATGCCTGCACGATTTCAACATTCCCCTGCACCTCAGCCATACCGTGACAAAAGTATTCGGAAAAGACAGAGTAGAGGCGGTGGAAATCAGTAAAGTTGACGAGAAATTCACGCCGATAGAGGGCACCTCGGAGATTATACAATGCGACGCGCTGATATTGTCGGTAGGATTAATCCCCGAAAACGAAGTCGCCTCGGCTATTAATGTCAAGATTGATAACAGGACTAAGGGGCCCGTTACAAATCAGCAGTTTATGACCTCTATGGACGGCGTTTTCTGCTCGGGTAACGCGCTGCATGTCAACGACCTGGTCGATTATGTGTCCGAAAGCGCCGTCGAGGCGGGAAAATACGCCGCACTCTACACTCCGAAACAGAGACAAGAGATAAAAATCGAGGCGGGAAAGGAATTCTTGTATATAGTGCCGCAGGTGATTGATATCAATCTCGATATCGGCAATTGCATTGTATATTTCAGGGTGTCGAGAGATATTGACGGAGCGACATTCAAGGCTTATGTCGACGGCAAGGAAATCAAGAAGAAGAAATACGCGCATTTAAGAAGCACAGAAATGGAAAAGCTCGTTATAGATTATTCCGGAACGGGACTGACGGGGGATCCCAAGATTACATTCAAGCTCGAAGGCGGTGAGTTGAGATGATAGAATTAACCTGTATTGTATGCCCTAACGGCTGCGTATTGAATATTCAAGGTGAAGGCGAAAATATTACGGTAACCGGCGCCAAGTGCAAGAAAGGCAATGAGTTCGCGCGCGAGGAGATGACTTGTCCCAAGAGAACGGTGTGCACGACTATGAAGACGGTGTTTGACGAGCTTCCCGTAGTACCCGTGAGGACTTCCAGAGAAATTCCCAAAGATATGATTTTCGATATGATGAAGGCGGTTAACTCGGTTACGGTCGATAAAAAGCTTAAGAGAGGGGATACGGTAATAAAGAATTTGCTTAACACGGGCGTTGACATTATAGTTACATCGGATATGAAGAAGTATTAAACCTTAGGGAGGGTTTTATGGATAAGATTAAAGAGCCGTTGGTGCTAGCCTTTGATATAGGCACACAGAGTACGAGGGCGATTCTTTTTGACAAGAAAGGCAATCTTATTGGTAAGAACAAAATCGAATTCACGCCCTATTATTCGCTGAAGCCCGGTTGGGCGGAGCAGAATCCGGATTTGTATTTTGAAAAGATGTGCGAGGCTTCCAACGCCCTGAAAGCGCGCTTTCCGGAAGAATGGGAGCGCATTGTCGCGGTCAGCGTCACAACGATAAGGGACACCTCGGTATGCATCGATAAACAGGGCAAGCCCGTCAGAGACGTAATACTATGGCTTGACCAGAGAATGGCAGATATAAAATTTCAGATATCCAAGGGCAAGAAATTCCTGTTTTCGCTGGTCGGAATGAAAGAAGCCGCGGAAATTCAGGCAGGACAGGGCAAATGTAATTGGATACGGCTTAACGAGCCCGATAACTGGGCTAAGACGGACAAGTATATAATGCTGTCCGGATACATAAATTTAAGGCTGACGGGCAAGCTCGTGGACTCCGTCGCTTCCCAAATAGGGCATATACCCTTTGATTATAAGAATAAGAGATGGATGTCGCCTAAGGACATTAAGGCGGATTTGTTCCCCGTTGAAGAAGAAAAAAGATACGAGCTTGTACAGCCCGGAGAGAGCATGGGCGAAATCAGCCCCGAGGCGTCCGAACTTACGGGTATTCCCGCGGGCATTCCCGTAATAGCGTCGGGCTCGGATAAGGGCTGCGAGACCCTGGGAACGGGATGTATCGGCGACGGCATCGCGGCTCTAAGCTTCGGAACGACCGCGACCATTCAGATGACCTCAAAGAAATATGTCGAGCCGCAAACCTTTATGCCCGCGTATCCCGCGGTGCTTCCCGATGCGTATAACGACGAGATGCAGATATACAGGGGATTCTGGATGATAACCTGGTTTAAGGAGCAATTCGCAAATAAAGAGGTCGAGCAGGCTAAGAAAATGAAATGTTCGCCCGAACAGCTATTGGACGAACGCTTGAAGGAAATCCCGCCGGGCTCGGAGGGACTTATATTGCAGCCGTATTGGAGCCCCACTCTGAAATCGCCCGAAGCGAGGGGCGCCGTAATAGGCTTTTCGGACAACCATACGAGAGCGCACTTATACAGGGCGATAATCGAGGGCATCGGCTACGGTCTTTACGGCGGTATGAAAGAGATGGAAAGACGGTTAAAATATAAAATCAAGATGGTTACCGTCTCGGGCGGCGGCTCTTCTTCAGACGCCGTATGCCAGATTACGGCGGATATGTTCGGATTGCCCGTAAAACGCATCCAGACCTATGAGACAAGCGGTCTCGGCGCGGCAATGGCGGCGTTTGTGGGCATTAAAGCGTATAATTCCTTTGAAGAGGCGATAGAGAATATGGTGCATTACTCCGTTACATTCGAGCCCGATATGGCAAATCATAAGATTTACGCCGACATATTCAAGAATGTGTATTCCAAGATTTACAAGCAATTAAAACCGATGTATAAAAACATCAAAGACATATTAACAAATTAGGAGGTAACTATGTCCAAGCCATATAAAGGTTACGAACCGCCGTTTTATACGGAAGTAGCGCCCGAAAAGTCGTACAGATCCCTTTTCAGATGGGGCAACCCGGAGTTTTACAAGAATCCGAGAGAGAAAATGTATAAGCTGATTAAAGACGAGTTCGGCTTGACAGACGAGGATTTCAAGGAGTCTATGGAGCTCGGACTCGAAGAGGTCAAGTACGATATCCCGTCCAAACTCGGCAAAGAGCATATTAAGGCTTTTATAAAGATTGTCGGCGAAGAGGATGTGACGACTGATGATTATCAGAGAATCAAGGTCTCGTACGGCAAGACCATGCTCGATATCATGAGATTGAGAAAGAAAATCGTCGAAAATGTCCCGGACGCCGTTATTTATCCCGAGACGCACGACGAGGTGCAGGCTATAATCGATTACTGCAACAAGAATTTGATACCCGTATATGTGTTCGGCGGCGGCTCGTCGGTGACACGGGGCACGGAATGTATTAAAGGCGGAATTTCGCTTGACCTTTCTAAGAAATTCAACAAAGTCATCAAATTTAACGAGATAAATCAGACCATCACCGTGCAGCCAGGAATGTCCGGTCCCGACCTTGAAAAATACTTAAACGACGCCGTGAAGAATTTCGGCGCGAAAAGAAGTTACACATGCGGTCATTTCCCGCAGTCTTTCGAGTATTCGTCCGTAGGCGGCTGGGTAGTGACAAGAGGCGCGGGGCAGAACAGCACATATTACGGAAAAATCGAGGATATAGTGCTGTCTCAGAAGTACGCTACGCCTATCGGCACAATCGAGACTGACACCACGCCGAGAAAAGCCTGCGGTCCCGACCTCGACCAGATAATGATGGGCAGCGAGGGCACATACGGCGTGCTCACCGAAGTGACCCTTAAAATTTTCAGGTTTATGCCCGAGAACAGATACAGATTCTCGTACATTTTTAAGGACTGGAAGAACGCGATGAACGCTATGCGCGAAGTAATGCAGGGCGAATTCGGCTTTCCGTCGGCGTTCAGAATGTCCGACCCCGAAGAAACGCATTTGATGCTCTATATGTACGGCGTCAACGATATGTTCCTCGGAAAAGTTCTTACGCACCTAGGCTATAAGGATATGGAAAGGTGCCTGATGCTCGGATTTACGGACGGCGACAAGTCGGCGGGACGCTTAATCAAAGAAAAAATAGCCGTAATTTGCAGCAAATACGGCGGAATGTCGCTTACGGGCGCGGTAACCAAGAAATGGGAAGAGGGCAGATTCAATGACCCGTATTTAAGAGACCAGCTGCAGGATTTCGGAATTATGATAGACACGCTGGAATGCTCTGTCAACTGGGACAATATGGCTCAGGTGCACGAAGATGTGCGCGCTTATGTCAAATCAAGACCCAATACCGTATGCACGACGCACCTGTCGCATATGTATCCGCAGGGCGCAAATTTATATTTCATCTTTATTTCTAAAATAACCGACCTTGACGACTTCAAGCAGTTCCACAGAGGAATACTCGACGCAATCCAGAAGTCCGGCGCCGCAATCAGTCATCATCACGGCATCGGCAAATTCTTTGCGCCATGGCTTGAAGGCTTCCTCGGCAGCCGCGAATTCGGCGCTCTTGCCGCGCTTAAAGCGTATTTTGACCCTAACAATATCTTAAATCCCGGCGGAACGCTCGGATTCGATTTGAAAAAAGAAGAAAAAGTAAATCTGACGGATAAGAAATAATAGAATAAGAAATATTTCTAAAATCAATTAAGCCGGGGCATTTGCTCCGGCTATTATTTTGCGAAGCGTAATGTCGATTTTATTCCCTCGTCCGTTCAAGGACGGCGGCAAAAATCAATTTACCGCCGCTTCAGCTTTATCCTGAGCCTCGGCCTCGGCTTTGGCCACTTCAAAAGCGTCAAGTATAAGTTTCTGGATATTCTTCCTCGTCTCAGGCAGTATGGGATGGGCTATGTCTTTGAATTCGCCGTCCGGTGTCTTGCGGCTCGGCATTGCGATGAAATAACCTTCATTGCCGTCAATAATCTTGATATCATGCACTACGAAACAATCATCAATAATTATGGAAGCTACCGCCTTAAGCTTTGCATCTGTCTTGCGGACCATTCTTACCCGTACATCAGTGATATTCATGATATGTACCTTCCCTAAGTATTTATGAGAATTATTCCCACGATGACATTATAATACATAAATGAAATATTTTCAATAGTTAATTGGAAAAATATTTCAATAAACTAATTATATTTGAAGAAAAAGCGCAATTTATGCGCATTTTAAGCAATATATGCCTTAAATGGTCATTTTGAGAGCAATGCGCATATATTGTGATATGGATATCAACGGCAAATTGATTCACTTTACGGGCATAGGCGGCGTAAGTATGAGCGCGCTTGCGTGCTTTGCAATCTTGAACGGCGCTTATGTAACAGGCTCTGATATAAGATCAATTTGTAATAAGAGTTATCTCGATAGTCTCGGAATTATATCGTACATAGGCTCGGACGCCGTATACGCGTCTAACGCCGATATGCTTGTCTATACCTCGGCTACGGATGAGACTGATCCGGAAGTAATCGCGGCAAAGCGGCATAATGTGCCCGTATTTAAAAGGCACGAATTTTTATCTCTTATCGCCGGCTCGTACAGGGATGTAATCGCGGTATCCGGCGCCCACGGCAAGACGACTACAACGGCAATGCTCTCTCATATCTTAAATACCGCCAATTACTCGTACGCCGCGCATATAGGAGGATATTCCTACGATATTTCGGGCAATTACTGCCATAAAGGAAACGAGCTTTTCGTGACCGAAGCGTGCGAATACAAGCGGAGTTTTCTGTCATTAAAGCCCACGCTTGCAATTATCCTGAACATCGACCACGACCATCCCGACACCTACAAGACCAAGGAGGATATGTTTCAGGCGTTTAGAGAGTTTTCGTTCAGTTCCAAGATTACGCTCGCGTACAGCGGATTTGAAAAGCATATTTCACCAAATGAGCATATAATCACATTCGGATACGAGAATTCTAATTTCACCGCCTTAAATATCGATAAAGATATAGATGAGAAGTATCATTTCGATTTGTACTTAAATGAGCGGTTATTAATATCGGATATCCGTCTTCCGGTATACGGCAGGCATAATATATTAAACGCGACAGCTGCGGGAGCTGCGGCGGCAATGTGGGGAGTGCCCGCGGATATTATCAAAAAATCGCTGAACACTTACAGGGGCGTAGGCAGAAGATTCGAGATAAAAGGCAATTTCAACGGCGCGCTGATTATTTCCGATTACGCGCATCATCCCACGGAAATCAGAGCGACGGCGTTAACCGCGCGGAATATGACCAAAGGGAAATTGATTCTGATTTACGAACCGCATACATACAGCAGAACCAAGGCGTTTATCGACGAATTCGAGAATTGCTTTTCGGGCGCGGACAGACTGATAATCCTACCGACATACGCGGCAAGAGAATTTCAAGGAAAGGGTATGGACAGCCGGGAATTAATTAACAGAATAAAAGGGGTTACTCCCGAATACGCTGAAGACTATTACTCCGCAAGAGAAATGGCGCTTAAAGATGCAGGTAAAGACGATACCTTGCTGATTGTCGGCGCGGGCACTATCGAAAAACTCGCCGCTATGATGTGCGAATACAACCTTTAACAGTCTACTACGACTTTAAGGTATTTGTCCTTTTCTTCAGCGGATTCTATGAATAATTCTTCCGCCCGCTCGAAGTCTACTGTTTTGTTAATAAGATGCGACACTCTGACGGCTTTATTTGTAAGGAGATTTAATGCGGTATCGAGCATACCTACGCCGCTGTTGATACCGAAGACGGACAAGCGTTTCAGCAGAATAGGTCTCAAATCCGCGGATAACTTGCTGACATACCTGTTGTATCCGATTATTCCCACCCTGCCGCCGTAAGCCGCAATATCGAACGCGAGCGGCGGATCCTGTGTCGCTCTGCACGCGAATACCGTGCTGTCGGCGTATTTGCCGCCCGTGATTTCTTTGATTTTGTTCTTAATGTTCTCTTTGTCGCTGTTTATCGCGTAATAAATACCGCTGTTCTCTGCGACCTTTAATTTCACTTCGTCTTTGTCTATAACAATGGGTATCGCCTTGTAGTAAATCGCAAGCTGCGCGATGATATTGGACAGCGCGTTAGCGCCGAAAATCGCTACATAATCCTGCTTGTCCACATTGAGCGCCTGAAGAGTCTTTACGCCCATAGCTATGTATTCGGTAAATAGCGCGTCCTCGTCCGTCACACCGTCGGGAAGCTGATACACATTGGATTCGGGCACTACGACATAGTCGGCGAGATAGCCGTTAAGGTCAAGCCCCATTACGCTTGTAGGGCCTTGTCCCTGGGTAGTTCTGTTAATATAATAAGGGCTAAGCAGTACGCGTTCACCTTTCTTGTAACCGCTTTGGTCATCTGCTTCGCTGACGAGCCCGGATGCGATTCTGACAGGCACTATCGGATATTCTTTATCCGTTCTTTCGATATAGAGCGCAATATCCGTACTCGTTATCGCCGCTTTTTTAACTTTTACTTTAATCTCGTTCTCGCCGGGACTGATTGAAGGCTTTTCGATGATTTGCATTTTTTCTTTAGCAATTATTTGCCATTCTTTCATATGCACCTCGTCTGCATATTATAACACCTTAATCCGTCTTTGTAAACTTTATAATTATTAAATGCGCATAAGCTCCGCGATAAGAAAAAGTGCCCTATTTTCATTGACTAAATAAATCAATATAAGTATAATAGTTAAGCAAAAGGTAAGAGGTGTGATATGAAAGACAATATTCATCCCGAATATAGAACAGTAAAAGTCAGATGCGCGTGCGGCGAAGAGTTCATAACGGGTACGACTAAGCAGGCAGACGAATTAAAGGTTGAATTGTGCAGTAAATGTCATCCGTTCTTTACGGGTAAGCAGAAGCTGGTTGATACCGGCGGAAGGGTAGATAAATTCAAGAAGCGCTATAACTTATAGCAGATAATAAGGAGTTATAAGAAGTCAGGGCGTGTTCCTGACTTCTTTAAGCATAAGCTGATATGAGCAGGAAGAAAGTAAGTAAAATAGGCGGACAAGCAGTGCTTGAAGGCGTAATGATGAAAGGCGAACATTCCATGGCAACCGCAGTCCGCGATGAATTCGGCGATATACTTATCGAGAGCGAGCGGATTACGCCGCTTAAAGAGAAGAATAAGCTGTTCGGCTTGCCGATAGCAAGAGGCGTAGTCGCTTTTTTCGATTCGCTCGTTAAGGGCACTAAGATTCTGCTTAAATCCGCCGAAGTATACGGCGGTGACGCCGGAGAGCCGACGCGTTTTGAGAAATGGCTGTCCGATAAAACTAAAATAAGCGTTCTCGACATCGCGATTTTTCTCGGGCTTGTATTCGGTATCGGGCTCTCGGTAGGGCTCTTTTTTGTCCTGCCGCAGGTAATTACGGAGGGCATTGTAAGGCTTTTTAGCCTCGAGGCTGTAAAAAGCATATATAAAAATCTCATCGCGGGGGCTATTAAGATAATGATATTTGTAGGCTACATCCTGCTCGTATCGTTGTTAAAGGACATCAGGCGCACATTTATGTATCACGGCGCGGAGCATAAGGTTATTAACTGCTTTGAGAGCGGCTTAGATATGAATGTCGCTAACGCGCAGAAAATGACGACGGTAAACGACAGATGCGGCACGACATTTATATTTATCGTTATGATCGTCAGCATAATATCGTTCTCCTTCCTGGGCTGGGGCAACCTGCCGCTTAGAATAGTCTTGAGACTTGCGCTTCTCCCGTTGGTCGCGGGAGTGTCTTACGAACTGTTGAAGTTACTCAGTAAAAGCGATAACTTCATAGTGAAAATCTTCAAGGCGCCGGGACTTCTGCTCCAGAAGATAACGACAAAGGAGCCAGACGACGATATGGTCGAAGTCGCTTTAGAGGCGTTTAACACCGTGCAAAGAATGGAAAGCGACAAGGACTATCCAGTCGAGAGTTTTAAGATTAAAAGGGCGTATGTGATTGTAAGGGCGTTGATAGACGAAATTATTAAGGATGTCAAGAAAGAAGAAGCGGAGACGGATTGGATTCTGTCAACCGCTACGGGCGTAAACAGAAGCGGCTTAAAGTTGCTTAAATATGTCGACAAAAGCGCAGAGGAGGAGGCTGTAAGGCTGGCTAAAGAGCGCGCGACGGGTAAGCCTCTGCAATACGCGATAGGGACGGTTGAATTTTACAGGCTTACCCTAAAAGTCGACGAAAGGGCTTTAATACCGAGACCCGAGACGGAAATTCTCGTCGAAAAGGCGCTCGAATACGCAAAGGGCAAAGCGCTTGATATAGCGACCGGCAGCGGCAACATCGCGCTCGCGATCAAAGCGCATTCCGGCGCCGAAGTGACGGCGTCCGATATCTCTCCCGACGCGATAGAGCTTGCCAAAGAAAACGCCGCAAGCAATTCACTTGATGTGAAATTCGTCGTAAGCGATTTATTCGAGGCGTTTTCGGGCGAGAAATTCGATTTGATTACCGTAAACCCTCCTTATATCGAGACAGAGCACTTAAATACCTTGCAGGACGAAGTCAAATGCGAACCGCGTATCGCGTTGGACGGCGGGAAAGACGGGCTTAAATTGATAAAACGGATAATTGACGGAGTAAAAGAACATTTGAATAAACCCGGAACGGTATTTATGGAAGTGGGATTTAATCAGGCGGATATAGTAGTAAAATTATTTGAAGAAAAGGGCTTTATAGCCGAAAAGATTAAAGACTTGGAAGGAAAGGACAGGATAGTAAAGGCAGAGTATGTTCGATAAACTTAACAAAATCAAAGACAGATTTGACGAAATAAACGCGCTTATTTCGGATCCGGGAATTATATCCAATCAGCAGGAATGGAAAAAACTCGTAAAAGAACGCGCGCAGATAGAAGACACTGTTGTTGCGTACGAAAAATATATTTCAAAACAAAAAGAAGAGAGCGACCTCGAAGCGCTGATTAAGACCGAAAAAGACAAAGAGCTGTTGGATTTAGCGAAAAAAGAATTATACGACATAAAAAAAGAGCTGGAAAATTCAGTCGAAGAATTAAAAATCCTGTTACTGCCCAAAGACCCCAAAGACGACAGCAATGTCATTATCGAGATAAGGTCATGCGCGGGCGGCAGCGAAGCGGCGCTTTTCGGGTACGAGCTTATGAAAATGTATATGAAATACGCCGAGAAGAACAGATGGACGGTAGAGGAGATAGATGTCAACCTGACGGAATTGGGCGGCATTAAGGAGGCGACTTTTATGATATCGGGTAACGGCGTCTACGCAAAGCTAAAGCACGAGAGCGGAGTGCACAGAGTGCAGCGCGTGCCCGAGACCGAGTCGCAGGGCAGAGTGCACACCTCGACCGTATCCGTAGCCGTATTGCCCGAAGTCGAAGATATCGAGGTCGATATAAAAGAAAGCGATTTGAGGGTGGACACATATCGTTCAAGCGGCGCGGGCGGACAGCATGTAAATACCACGGATTCGGCAATCAGAATTACTCATCTGCCTACGGGTATTGTCGTCACATGCCAGGACGAGAGAAATCAGCATAAAAACAGGGAAAAGGCGATGAAAGTTCTTAAATCCAAGATTTACGATTATTATAATACCATCGCCGAAAAAGAATACAAGCAGACGAGAAAAATGCAGATAGGCACGGGCGACCGCTCAGAAAGAATCCGGACTTATAACTTCCCGCAAGGCAGGGTGACAGATCATAGAATTTCATTAACGCTATATTCGCTGAACCTGTTTATGATGGGCGAAATGGACGAAATGATAGAGGGATTAAGGCTTGCTTACGAGGCGGCAAGGCTAAAAGAAGCCAACCTATAAATTGACAATTAAGTTCTTGATATGTTAATATTACATTGGCATACAGGCTAAGGAGCCGTATATGATTTATTACGATAAGGCGAGACATTTATTAGAGATACATAACTACGATTATTCGCTGCAAGATGTTGAAAGTCCTAATCTTCACAGGGAGATTTTCGATTATAATTTCATCCCTAAGATTACTTTTAATAACCGCGTAGTGCCTATGAATATGCCCGAAAACATATATATTACGGATACGACTTTCCGTGACGGGCAGCAGGGTTTCAAGCCGTTTACGGTCAAGCAGATAGTAAGGCTTTATAAGTTCCTGCATAAGCTGGGCGGCAGAAAGGGCATTATACGCCAGTCTGAATTCTTCATATATACGGATAAGGATAAGGAAGCCGTATACCGCTGTATGGAGCTCGGGTACGCTTATCCTCAGATAACGAGCTGGATAAGAGCGAATAAGAAAGATTTCGAGCTTGTAAAAGAGATGGGCGTAATGGAGACAGGAATACTGGTCAGCTGCTCGGATTATCATATCTTCAATAAGATGCATATGACAAGAAGAGAAGCGGTGGATATGTATCTGTCTATCGTTAAGATGGCGCTTGAAAGAAATATCGTTCCGAGATGCCATTTCGAGGACATCACAAGGGCGGATTTTTACGGTTTCGTCGTGCCTTTCGCTATCGAGCTGATGAAGCTGTCCAAGGAAGCGGGCATGCCTATCAAAATAAGAGCGTGCGACACTATGGGTTACGGGATGTCTTTCCCCGGCGTGTCTCTCCCCAGATCCGTGCCGGGTATTATATACGGCCTTAATCATCATGCCGAAGTGCCGTCCTCGCAGCTCGAATGGCACGGTCATAACGATTTCTATCGAGTCGTCAACAACGCTTCCACTGCCTGGCTATACGGCGCGGGCTCGGTCAACTGCTCAATGCTCGGCATCGGCGAAAGAACGGGCAATTGTCCTCTTGAAGCGATGGTTATCGAGTATTGCGGATTTAAGGGTCATGACGGCGGAATGAATTTGCCGGTAATTACCGAGATAGCCGAATACTTTGCCAAAGAGCTTGAATACGTTATACCGTCTAGAACGCCTTTTGTAGGACGCGCGTTTAATTCGACAAGAGCGGGAATACATGCGGACGGAATGCTTAAAGACCCCGAAATATATAATATTTTCAATACCGAACTCCTGTTAAACAGACCTCCCGTCGTCGCGGTGGATGTCCACAGCGGACTTGCGGGAATAGCGTTCTGGATTAACGCGTATTACAACCTGCCCGACAAGCACAAAGTAGGCAAGCGTGAAGAAGAAGTTATTAAGATGAAAGAGCTTATCGATAAAGAGTACGCCGAGGGCAGAAATACCATAATGAGCGATAAAGAATTGCACGCAATGTTCAAGAAAGTCGCGCCTGAAAGGTATAATAAAATCAAAAAAATCAAGAAAATCAGACAGAAATTAATAGAAACCTAATTAAAGGAGGTATGAATGATTAATATCATTTACGGCGCCAAAGGCACCGGAAAGACCAAGCAGATTATCGACAGGGCTAATAATAGCGTCGAGAATGCTAAAGGGAACATCGTTTTTCTGACTGACAAAAGAGGCTATACTTATCAGATAAGCTACGCGATAAGACTCATAATGATGGAAGAATACGAATTAATTTCAGACTTCGATTTTACGGGATTTATTAAGGGTTTAATCGCAGGCGACAGCGACATAGAGCACTTTTTCATAGACGGTCTTCACAGGATATGCAAGAAAGAAATCAAAGAATTAGGAGAATTATTTCAGACATTCGAGCAAATTGACGAGAAATACAATATCGATTTCACTCTGGCAATAAGTCTGCCGAGGGAAGAGTTGCCCGAATTTATGCTGAAATATATCAAAGAATAAATATGAAATATCAGAGCACCAGAAATAGCAAGGTATCCGTTGACGCCACCGAGGCGATAATCAAAGGCATATCAGATGACGGCGGACTATATGTGCCGTCGTCTTTTCCAAAGATAAGCGTCGACGATATCTTAAAGCTATGCAAGCTGACTTATCCCGAAAGGGCGGCGAGCGTTATTTCAATGTATCTTGACGAGTTCCCGTACGAGGAATTGCTCGATTATTGCAATAAGGCGTATGAGAAATTCGACGATGCCGCCGTGTGTCCTTTAGTAAATATCGACAGCGGGCTTTATATTCTTGAATTATGGCATGGCTTAACGCACGCTTTTAAGGATATGGCGCTGTCGCTGATGCCATATCTTATGATCGCTTCAAGAAAAAAGCAGTCCGTTAAGAATAAGACACTTATATTAGTAGCGACTTCCGGGGATACGGGTAAAGCTGCTTTAAGCGGATTTGCCGATGTAGACGGCACTAAGATAATGGTCTTTTACCCGGACGGCGGCGTCAGCCGTATGCAGAGACTTCAAATGATTACCCAGCAGGGCGATAATGTATATGTCGCGGCGGTAAAAGGCAATTTCGACGACACGCAGTCGGCGGTAAAGAAGATTTTCAACGACGAAAAAGTCAAGGCGGAAATTTTAAGAGCCGGGTACGAATTCTCGTCCGCCAATTCAATTAATTTCGGCAGGCTGGTGCCGCAGATAGCGTATTATATATCCGCGTATTGCGAGCTTATCAACAGAGAGGAAATTGCGGCGGGCGACAAGATAAATTTCGTAGTCCCGAGCGGTAATTTCGGCAATATCCTCGCCGGCTATTACGCTCGAGAAATGGGGTTGCCCATAGCAAAACTTATTTGCGCATCCAATAGCAACAATGTGCTCACGGATTTCTTTATAAGCGGGCAATACGACATAAGGCGCGAATTTTTCAAGACTATGTCGCCCTCTATGGATATACTGATATCGTCTAACCTCGAAAGGCTTCTTTATCATATCTCGGGTAAAGACGATAATTTCGTAAAAGACTTAATGGGCGCGCTTAATAAAGACGGCGTTTATTCAATCGATTCGCTGATTCTGAGAAAGAACGCGGATTGCTTTGCTTACGGCTATTCCTCCGAGGAGGAGACGGTTAAGGCTATATCTAATTTCTTTGAGACCTACGGTTATCTTCTCGACCCGCATACCGCCGTCGCGATGGATGTATATAATAATTATGTTCTCAATACCGAAGACGAGACGCCTACGGTTATCGTATCGACGGCGAGCCCGTATAAATTCTCCTCGGATGTCTATAATGCCGTGATGAAGAAATATATCGAAGACCCGTTCAAGGCGGCAAGAAAGCTCTTTACTCTGTCGGCGCAGGGTATTCCTATGGATTTGCTTGAGCTTGAGAAAGCGGATATAAGATTTCAAGATGTATTGGATAAAGATAAAATTGCAGAGGCGGTTATTAGAAATATAAATGCTTGATAAGAAAATTATTTACAGCGGAATACAGCCTACGGGCGTAATCACGATAGGCAACTATATCGGCGCGATTAAGAACTGGGTTAAATTAAGTGACAGTTATAATTCGGTTTATTCAATAGTCAATATGCATGCGATGACGACAAGGCAGGACCCCGGAACTTTAAGGAACAACACGTTATCCTTTTTCGCGCAGTTTCTTGCGTGCGGGCTTAATCCCGACAGAGAAATATTATACATTCAATCGCAGGTGAAAAACCACGCGCAACTCACCTGGATATTAAATTGCTTCACTTATATAGGCGAAATGAACAGAATGACGCAGTTTAAGGAAAAATCCGAGAAAAATGCCGATAATATTAATATGGGGCTCATGAGTTATCCCATACTTATGGCGGCGGACATTCTACTCTACGGCACTCACCTTGTGCCCGTCGGCGCCGACCAGAAGCAGCACCTTGAATTCACGAGAGACATCGCGATAAGATTTAATAACTATTACGGCGATGTCTTCACCGTACCCGAGCCCTATATTCCCGAGCAGGGAGCGAGAATATACAGTCTTCAGGCCCCTTTGTCTAAAATGAGCAAATCCGACGCTAATCCTAACGGCTATATATCCATAATCGACCCTCCCGAGACGATAATGTCCAAATTCAAGCGCGCGGTGACGGACAGCGGCAAGGAAATCAAAGCTTCTCCCGATAAGCCCGGTATTACCAATCTGCTTACTATTTATTGCGCGTGCAGCGGCAGGAGCATAAAAGAAGCGGAGACCGAATTCGGCAACTTAGGTTACGGCGAATTCAAGATAAGAGTCGCCGAAAGCGTTATCGACACATTAAGACCCGTCCGCGAGAAATATAATCAGATAATAAAAGACAAGTCCGCTCTGTTGGAAATAGCGCGGCAAGGCGCCCAAAAGGCGGATAAAATCTCAACTAGGATAATTGAGAAAGTAGAGAAAAAAATAGGATTTATCAAATAATGTTCGGATATATCGTGCCCGATAAGCCAAATATGTACATGAAAGATTATTCGCTATACAGGGCGTTCTATTGCTCGATTTGCAAATACACGGGCAAGAAATTCGGGCAATTGATGAGGTTTAACACTAATTACGATATAACTTTTATCGCGATACTGCTCCATAATATCCTGGACGAAAAAGTCGAGCTGAACAGCGAGATATGCGTACTTAATCCTTTGGTAAAAAAATCCGTCGTAAAACCTAACCGTCTGATAGAAAAATCCGTGAATCTTAATCTGCTGCTCCTTGATTACAAATTAAGCGACGATATAATCGATACGGGAAGAATAAGAAAAAAACTAATAAAATTCCTGATCAGAAGAAAGGTCAGAAAGGCTGCCCGGGCCTGTCCCGAAATACATCAGAGAATTATACAGGCTATTAAAGAACAAATACAAGTCGAGAGCGCGAAAACCGCGTCGGTAGACAAGGCGGCGCATCCGTTCGCGTCTATGATGAAAGATATAATTAAAATTCTTACGGCGGATAAATACGACGACTACATCGGCAACATCATATATCAGCTTGCAAGGTTTATTTATATTTCCGACGCTTACGACGACTTTGAGAAAGATATCTCAAATGGCGAATTTAATCCGCTTGTATGTTGCTTTCAAGACGCGAAAACAAAAGAGGAACTGCAGGTTAAGCACAGGGAAGAGACGGAATATATGTTCAAATCCGCTTATAACGAAATAAAGAGGAATTACGAATTCGTAAATTTCAGTCTCAGCGAAGGCATAATCACGAATATTCTGTGGTACGGTCTCAAAGAGTCAATGAATAAAACATTAAATAACCGCGCGCATTGCGCCGTAAAGGCAGCAAATGAAATCTGAAGAATTAAAATTAATTAAAAGTCAATTATTAAAGGGCAATATAGACGAGGCGGAGGCGGCGTTGAAAGCCGTGGACAATAAGGACAACGATTATTATCTTCTTAAAGCCGTTATGTATCATAAGAAAGGCTGGCTGCTTGACAGCAGAAAGCAGATGGATGCAATTAAAGCCGCGGCGAACGGCGATAATTATTCGCAATACGAAAAAGAATTCGATTACTTAACCGGCGCTGAAGCCGTTGGCGAAGATATGATTAACGAAGAGCAAACAGAACAAGAGCAATCCGAATCCGATAATAAAGGCAAAAAGCCGAAAAAAGATCATGATTGTTGTCTTGCCGTGTGCTGCTGCGAAGCGTGCGGAGGCGGTTGTTGCGATATTATCTGCGATGCTGTCGGCTGTTAGATTGCCGATAAGGAGAATATATGACTTATAACCCGTATGAAATTCTTGAAGTGAACGAGCAGTGGCCGCTCGACGAAATCACTAAGAAATACCTTCAGAAAAAGAGCGAGCTTACCAATTTATTGTTTTCGGAAGGCAGAACGGGGAGCGATGCCGCCGAAAAACTTCAGCAAATTAAAGAAGCCTACGAAGATATTAAATATATCAAGAACGCTGACGCGGGAATTTACGGCGAAAACGATGTAAGACCTCTCGGAAGAATCGAAGAGCTCGTTAAGCAGAACAATCTTACCGAAGCGCAGAAATTGCTTGACGCTCAAACCGAGCGCGGAGCGGAATGGCATTATATACAGGCGGCGCTCTATTACAAGCAGGGTTGGATTATGGAGAGCAAAAAACAGCTTGAGCTTGCGATAAAGCAGGCGCCGAACGAAGATAAATACCACAAAGCGTTGAAAAGCCTGATGAATGTAATTAATTTCGGACACCCCGACGGCCCTCAAATACCCGGTAATACGGGGCGAAGCTATCAGGAGCCTAGCGAAGACGCGGGTACGACTTGCTGCAAAATCTGCGGCGCGCTGATGATTGCGGATTGTTGCTGCGACTGTCTGTGCAGATGAGCAAGGGAAGGCTTATCGCGCTGTCCGCGATCTCCTCCGCTTTTGCGGTAATATTCGCCGTAATCGGCGGTTACTTTAATAATCTGACTTTTACCTTTATGACGCTGTCGTCCGTTTCGATATCCATACCTTTAATAATGAACAGCATTAAAAGCGCGGCGCTTTCGTATGTCGCCGCGTCAATTCTGATTTTTATAATAATCCCCTCTAAAGCGTTGCTGTTTATAGTCTTTTTCGGGCTATTTCCGCTTGTTAACGAAGTATTGATAAAGACCCCGTTCATTCTAAGGTATATAATAAAATTGTTGTATTTTATTGCCGCGATGACCCTTATTTATTTCTTTACCAAAGTATTTTCGGGACTGAAAATCGTTGAAGATATCGGCGTAATCAAGTTCTTGGCATTGTATTACATTGTCGGACTCATATTGTTGCATCTATATAATTTCGCTTATAACAGGTATGTGATTTCAATTCTTAAATCCAAGTTTTCCCGCGTCTCATAAGCCGAGGTGTTTTACGCCTATATTCATCACATCTTCGATGTATTTGCTCTTCAGCGAATAAAAAATTATCTTGCCCAGCCGTCTCGACTTGACAATGCCTATGTCTTTTAGAATTCTCAGCTGATGGGACACGGTCGACTGATTCATTCTGACCACTGCTGATATGTCGTTTACGCACATTTCAGACATGCAGAGCACGGTAATCAGCTTTACTCTCGTCGCGTCGCTGAATGCACTAAAAAAACACGAAAGGTCATATAATATATCATTAGCCGGCAGGCATTGCTTGATTAAATTCTCGGAATGCTCGTCCAGCTTAATGGTTGAGGTTGTTCCCATAACTGCCCTCCATTCACATTTTAAGGCTAGCAGCAAAAAGCGGTCAATGGAAAAAATAATTTATTATGTAGGATAATGTAACAAATTGGTTATATTTATCGAAGAGGGTAAAATATGTTTGACGGTAACTGGTTTCTATTTCTTCTGATTATCCTGATATTATTTGCAGGAGACGACGGAATAGACCGTACGGAATCCCTGGTGCTTATAGGGATTGTCGCTGCGCTACTATGCAGCGAGGGCGAAGATATAGATATCATTGACGAGGAAGGATAGATGACTTTTTAATGATATTGCTGTATAATTTACATATGGCGAATCTGCGCGACAAAATCATAAATCTGCCCGACCTAAGCGGTGTATATCTGATGAGAAACCAAGAAGGCGATATTATCTACATCGGCAAGGCGCGTTCACTGAGAAAGCGCGTTTCGCAGTATTTCTCGTCATACGGGACAAGCTCTGATAAAGTCATCGCGATGATGAAAAGAGTTAATGACTTCAATTACATCATCACGCCTACCGAAATAGACGCGCTGATACTTGAAAACAACCTTATCAAGAAACACAAGCCGTATTATAATATCTTGTTAAAAGACGACAAGAGCTATCCGTTTATCCGTATCGATATTAAAGCCGACTATCCCGACATTAAGATTGTGAGAAAGGTGTTAAAGGATGGGGCGAGGTATTTCGGTCCGTATATGCAGGGAATTTCGGCAAAGGATATCCTAGAGCTTATTTACGGCACTTTCGCCGTAAGAAGCTGTACTCTTAATCTCAGCAGTCTGCCTCAAAGCCACAGACCCTGCTTAAATTATCATATCAAGAGATGTATGAGCCCTTGTTCGGGTAGGATTACAAGCGAAGAATACAGGACGGTAATAGATAAAGTAATAGCGTTTCTTAACGGCAACGACAGGAATATACGCAAGATTTTAGAGAATAAAATGCTCCAATCCGCCGAACGGGAGGAATTCGAGCTGGCGCTCTATTATAAAGAACGGCTGAATATCCTCGACAAAATCGTCAGAAAACAAGTTACGCATCTGACAAAGGACTATAACCTTGATGTGTTCGGAATAGCGGACAACGGCCTATACGGCGCGGTCAATATGCTGATTATCCGGGGTGGCAAGCTGTTAGGTTCGGAGAATACGATATTATACGATGCCTCGCTTAACGAAAGCGCGGCGCTGTCCGAATATTTAAGCAGGTATTATCGGATAACCAGCGCGTTATGCGACGAAATAATCGCATCCGTCAAGGTCGAAGCTGATAAGGCGCTCATTGAGCTCTTATCTGAAGAGCACGGCAGAAAAATCAATCTGACTACGCCGATAAAGGGCGTAAGGCGCGAGCTCGCGGATATGGCGGACAGAAACGCGCGCGATTATCTCGAGCGCTATACCAAGGAGAAAGAGAAAAAGGCCAGAATCACTCTCGGAGCGATAGATCAGTTAAAAGAGAGTCTGAATATAAATAGTCCGTTTCATAGGATAGAGTGTTACGATATATCCAATATAAGCGGCACGGATAAGGTCGCGTCGATGATAGTGTTTATAGACGGCGTTAAGACGCCTAAACTATACAGGCGTTTTAAGATTAGGACGGTCAAGGGAGCGGACGATTATATGTCTCTTGCCGAGACTGTTTCAAGGCGCTTTATGCGCCTGATTGAGGGAAATGACGAGAGCTTTAAGGCGCTGCCCGACCTGATTATCATAGACGGCGGCAAAGGTCAACTCAATGCCTCGCTTAAAGCTATGAGGGAGACGGGACATAATGTTACTATGATAGGGCTTGCCAAGAAAGAAGAAATTATCGTTCGAGAGAATATGCCCGATGTCATTCTTCCGAGAAACAGCCTTGCGTTGCATCTTGTCCAGCGAATAAGGGACGAATCGCACAGATTTGCGATAAGCTATCACCGGAAACTTAGAAACGACCGCCTTATAAGGTCGGAACTAATGAAAATTCAAGATGTCGGCGCTAAAAGGGTGAAGTTATTGTTCGCTCATTTCAAGAGTATGGACAATATTAAGTCCGCAAGCATAGAAGAGCTTATGAAGGTCGACAATATCGGTAATGAGACCGCGAGAAAAATACACGATTATTTTAAGGAAGAAAAAGAATGAAGTACAAGCTCATCGCCTCGGATTTTGACGAGACATTTTACTCGGGAGAGACACCCTTTATACCTGACGAGAATAAGCGCGCGGTAAGAAAGTACATAGAAGCGGGCGGTAAATTCATTCTTTCGACGGGCAGAATGTTCCGCTCGATAAGGCCGTTTGCCCTCGAACTTAATTTAACGGGCGAGATTATAGCCTATCAGGGCGCCGCGGTATACGATATAGACACATCCGAACTGTTAATGCATATACCTATCGGCGTAACGGACGCCGCGGAAATCTTGGCATACATAGAATCAAGCGGCTTTCATTGCCAGATATATTATAATGACATATACTATGTAAGCCGCGAGAACGCCTATACGGAGTATTACAGCAAGTATTGCAATATCCCGGTGAATGTCGCGCATATGCCGCTGAACGAATATGTATTAAGACATAACATAAACCCGACTAAAATAATGGTCGTAACGGATCGAGACAAGCTGATCGGCTTTTATGACAAGACGGTTGATAAGTATTACGGAAGATATGGGTTCGCAAGAAGCAGCAACAAGTTCATGGAAGTAACCTCACCCGTAGCAAATAAAGGAGTGGGATTGAAATTCCTGCTTGAAAGGTACGGTATTAACAGGAGCGAAAGCCTTGCAGTCGGGGATTCGCTGAATGACATACCGATGATAAGGTATTCAGGTCTCGGCGTTGCCGTCGGAAACGCTATGGACGAGGTCAAGGCTGCGGCGGACTATATTACGGTGAACTCGTCCGAAAACGCGATAGCGCGTATTATAAAAATGGTTATGAGGGATGAATTATGAAATCTTTTTTTATCGAGAATACGGGAAGAGAAGAGGGCAGAGACGAAATAGTATCAGTCGGGGAATTTTCTAAGCAGTGTAATCTGAAGATTCTTTACGGCGACGAGAATTCTGAAATCAGATTCTCGACTATTAGCGTCAACAGACCGGGATTGTTTATAACGGGGTACGAGGAGTATTTCGCATCAAGCCGCGTACAGGTAATGGGAAACGCCGAAGTAAATTATCTTTACGGACTTGCTGCGGAGGAGAGAATAAGGATACTGAGGAAGCTTTTTTCTAAAGGAATACCTTGTCTTATTCTGAGCCGCGGCATTAAGCCGATGAAAGAATTACCCGGACTCGCGGCGGAATATAACGTGCCCGTTTTCTTGTCTTTAGAGATAACAAGCGAAGTCATCAATAATCTTGTAGTGTACCTCAACAAGCTGCTCGCGCCGTCCATATCTCTGCATTCGGTATTTGTCAATATCAACGGAATAGGCGTTGCTCTTATAGGCGATAGCGGTATCGGTAAGAGCGAGACCGCGCTTGAATTGCTCCACAGAGGTCATAGATTAATAAGCGACGACGCGGTTGTAATAAAGCGCATAGGCAACGAGTTGATAGGCTATTCGCCCGAGGTAACCAACGGCTTTATGGAGATTAGGGGAGTGGGCATAATCGATGTAAGACAGGTGTTCGGAATCGGCGCGGTGCAGAGCCACAGAAGCATTGATTTAATTATTGAACTAGAGCACTGGCAGCAGGGAAAGCATTACGACAGAGTGGGCAAAGAAATGCAATATATGGAAATTCTCGACATCAAGGTGCCTAAAATCGTCATTCCCGTATCGGCGGGCAGGAATCTGGCGATTGTTATAGAGGTCGCCGCGGGTAATTTCAATTTAAGAAAGAGCGGTTATATCGCCGCGGAAACAATAGAAAAAAGATTAAAATAAATTCCGCGTCAGATTCCTCGACTACTCTCTAAATGACAGAATGGGGGCATTCAGCCTTATAAATAGACGATATTCTATGCCTGAATGTCATTCTGAGTCGCGCTTCAAAGCGGTCTTTTATTAGAATCCCTTTTTGATAGCAATAATACCTATAAACTAGATATATCATAAGGGCAGCCGTTTGAGAGATTGACAATCAAATTCATTAATAACCTTTATTTATAATCGTAGGGCAGCTTTTAGTAGTCTATTTGACGATGATTTCAAGGCTAGGCGCTCGCAGATAGTATTATTACATCAAGAGCGGATAGACGGCAAGGGCGCAAAGAGATATTTTAAGCGGTATAGTCTTGCCTTGTCCGTCTAGGACAACGGAATTTCTTCATATACTCGCACATACAATATTAAGAATAAGTAGTTGTAAAGAAAGCGGAAATAAGGTATTATGGATATAAGCGTTTTTAATTGTAACGGCAGTTTAATGACTGCCGAAAATATGCCCGGATGGAAACTGTCATTTTTCGGCTCGGGCGGTAATATACGCCTCATAATTATGCCCGTAAGCCCCATACAGACGGCTTGGGCAGTGGATAAATTAAAGGGCGCGCCCCATTACATAATCGGCTCGGGAACTAATACCCTGATATCCGATAGCGGCGTAGACGAGCCCGTTATATCAACATCTCGGCTGATAAATGTCAGCCGTAAAAAGAACATAATATATGCCGGGGCGGGAGTAAGGTTAAGCGTATTGGCAAATTACGCTAAAAAGGCGGAGCTCTCGGGACTGGAAAAATTATCGGGAATACCCGGAAGCCTCGGAGGCGCTCTCAAAATGAACGCGGGCGCGTACGGCAGGGATATCGGCAGCCTGATTAATTGTGCAGACATATTGATAGACGGCAGGATAGAGAGAATTGCCGCGTCCGAAATGGGCTTCTCGTACAGGCGTTCGAAACTGCTCGACAAAGGCGGCATCGCGCTCGGCGCGGAGATTGAATTAAGCCCTGACAGCTATGATAACATTGTAAGAGAAGAGAGCCGCGTTAAGACATTAAGAATAAATTCGCAGCCTAAGGAGCGTTCGCTCGGAAGCGTGTTCAAGGCGCATTCCGGAATACCCGCCGCGAAATACATAGAAGAACTGAAACTTAAAGGCTTGAGGGCGGGCGGAGCGGAAATATCCAAGATGCACTGTAATTTCATCGTTAATATATCCGATGCGACAACCGCGGATTTCATTACGCTGGCAAGGCTGATACAGGACAGGGTATATGAGAAGTTCAACATCCTCCTCGAGACTGAAATTGCGTATATAGGAGAGCCGAATGAAGATTTTCGGAGATTATCACACCCATACGGTACTTAGTCACGGTAAGGGCACAATAAGAGAAAATGTCCAAAGAGCGAGAGAAATCAAGCTGAATGAAATCGCAATAACGGATCACGGTCTCAATCATATAATCTTCGGCTTAAATCCTGATAAAGTCTCATTTATGATTGACGAAATAAAGAGACTTCGGGAGGAATACGCGGATATAAATATACTCATAGGAATCGAGGCGAATATTATAGGCACGAGAGGGATTATAGACTTAAAGCCCGAACAGTTTAAGCTCTTTGACATAATACTGTGCGGTTTTCACAGACCGGCGATGCCGGACAGGCTCAGAGACTGGTTCGGAATGTATTTAAGGTCTTACTTGAAGATTGTCCCTCAAGGGAGAAGAGCGGTACAAAGAAATACCACAGCATATGTCGAGGCGATAAGAAACAATCCTATTGACATCGTAACTCATATCAATAAGGGCGTTAAGGTCGATACGGGCGAAATCGCGAAAGTCTGCGCGGAATACGGCACATATATCGAGCTTTCCGGAAGACACTTGAGCTTAAAGCAAAAGGATATCGACGCTATGCTGAAGACGGATGTTAAGTTTATCGTAAATACAGACGCGCACAGGGTTGAAGACATAGGCGATATAAAGCCCGCTTTAGTGCTTATTAATAAATATAACATTCCCTTAGACAGGATAATAAACCTTGATAAAAGACCGGTATTCAGGTCCGAGAGAAATGTACGATAATAATCTGAAAAGAGAAATACTTGAAAATATCGCCGAAGATAACGCCTACTTATCGGGGCTTTTATCGTCGATCGGAAACTTTACGGAAGGCAGGCTGAAATTAAAGCATGTAATCTATCAGGTCGCGTTAGACGCCGTATCGAGAATGAGAAGAATTTATCCCAGAGCTGATATCGAAATGACCTTTATAGCGCCCCGCGGGCCAAAGAAATTCAGAGAATACGAAATTGAGGCGGATGTAAAGAGCTCGGATAAAATTATAAAGGATCTGGGCTTGAAAGTAATTGACGGCGCGCTCGGGATAGACAATAGCGGATACAAGAGCTTGAAGGGCGAGAGCCTTACAGCTTTTTTACAGGGGATATACCTGTCAAGGGGCAGAGTATTCCTGCCCAAAGATAAATCTTCTCTTTATCAGCTTGAAATAACCTTTTCGGACAAGAAGCGTATGGAAGAGATCGCAAAGCTGATTGAGAGTATAAACATCCCTATCAAGAAGAGCGAAAGGCGTAAGGATAATTATATATTGTATATTAAGGATTCAGAGCTTATATCGGATTTTCTCATTCATCTTAAAGCTATGGACGCGGTGTTGAAATTGCAGTCTCTTATCGTCGAAAGAGATGTCAGAAACAACACCAACCGCGCTGTAAATTGCAATGTCTACAATATCAACAAATGCATTACCGCGGCGTCTGGACAAATCGAGGCGATAAAAGAAATCGACAGAAAATACGGCTTGAATTCGCTGGATAAAAGTCTTAAAGAGCTCGCCGAATTAAGACTGAATAACCCCGAAGCGACCTTGAACGAATTAGCGGCAATGCTGCCCGAAAAGGTATCTAAAAGCTGTATTAACCATAGAATGAGAAAAATTATGTCGCTTGCCGGCAAAGGTGATAAAGATGTATAGAGAAATAATTATTACTAAGGATTTTACTACCGACACCGCGCGGAAAATTGTGGAAACAGCGACGGATTACCCGGACGGCGTATTCATCCTGCACGATAACAAGAGGGTTAACGCCAAGAGCATTATGGGGGTGATATCGCTTTTGCTGAAAAAAGGCGATACCGTATTCGTAGAAGCGGCGGGAGAGGATAGCGAGAGTATTATAAATATCATCTGCAATATAATTTAAGACGGAGAAATACTAATGAGACCTTTTGTGCACCTGCATGTCCATACCGAATACAGTCTGCTGGACGGCGCGGCGAGAATTGATTTACTCAGCGGAAAATGCAGAGAGTTAGATATGCCCGCCGTGGCTATAACCGACCACGGCAATATGTACGGAGTAATTTTTTTCTATGACTCGCTGACTGAGAGAAAAACGGACAAGAAGTCCAAGAAGAAATTAAAGCCGATTATCGGTTGCGAATTCTATGTGACGGACGACTTGACTTCAAGGGGCGGCGGCAAGCAGGATCTAGACCATTTAGTGCTGCTTGCCAAAGACTACGAGGGTTATAAAAACTTATTAAAACTCAACTCGATATCTTTTACCGATGGCTTTTATTACAAGCCGCGTATCGACCTCGATGTGTTAAGCCGCCATTCAAAGGGGCTTATCTGCCTGTCGGCGTGTCTGTCTGGCGCGATCCCGAAAAGGCTTCTTATTAACGACTATGAAGGCGCAAAGGAATACGCGCTCAAATTAAAGTCGCTTTTTTCAGACGGGGATTTTTATATCGAACTCCAGGACAACGGCATCCCCGAGCAAAAGCGCATTAATCCGCTGCTTGTCAAGCTCGCGGAGGAGATAGGCGTTAAGCCCGTCGCTACTAACGATGTCCATTATATCGAGCGAGAAGACTCCGAAATGCAAGATGTGCTAATTTGCGTGCAGACCGGCAAAACCATAGACAGCGAAGACAGAATGAAATTTGACGGCAACGAATTCTACTTAAAGAGCGGCGACGAAATGGCGGAGCTTTTTGACTGGTGCGTCGAGGCGGTGGACAACACCCTTGAAGTAGCCGCTAAATGCAATGTCGAGCTCAAATTCAAGCAGCACCTGCTGCCGCCGTACAAGCCCTCGGACGGAAGCGCGCCAGCGGATTATCTAAGGAGTCTCACATATAACGGACTGAAGAAAAGATATGGTGAAATTACGCCCGAAATCCAAAAAAGAGCGGAATTCGAACTCGACATAATAATTAAAATGGGCTTTACCGAGTACTATCTGATCGTATGGGATTTCATTAATTTCGCACACTTGAACGATATCCCCGTAGGCGCCGGTAGAGGCAGCGGCGTAGGGAGTATCGTTGCGTACGCTATTGAGATAACCAACGTCGACCCATTGAAATACAATCTGCTGTTCGAGAGATTTCTAAACCCCGAAAGGGTCTCTAACCCCGATTTTGATATCGATTTCTGCTTTGAGGGCAGAGGCAAGGTAATTTCCTATGTAATTGACAAATACGGCAAAGATAAAGTAGCCCAGATAATTACTTTCGGCACGATGGCGGCGAAAAACGCCATCCGCGATGTCGCGAGAGTGTATAATCTGCCCTTAAACGAAGTGGACAGGATAACCAAGCTCATACCGCCCATTAACGCGTTTTTGCCTAATATTTTAGGCTTTAACGAGAAGAAGCCCGAAGATAAAATCCCCGAAATTATAGAGCTTTACAATAACGATCCGCTCATAAAGCGCGTGCTCGATATGGCGATAAAACTGGAGGGTATGCCTAGGAATTCGTCTACGCACGCGGCGGGCGTTGTCATATCCAAAGACCCCGTATCCGACCATGTGCCGCTACAGAGAAACGGCGAGGATATCACGACTCAGTACGATAAAGACCAGATTGAAGATATAGGGCTTCTTAAAATGGACTTTTTAGGGCTCAGAACTCTTACTGATGTCAATTACGCCAAGAAATACATTTACGAGACTACGGGAGAGAGGATAGATTTCGCCAGATTAGGTTATGACGACCCCGAAGTGTATAAGCTGATGGGCACAGGCAAGACTGACGCCGTATTCCAGCTTGAAAGCGCGGGAATGAAATCCTTCTTTAAGCAGTTAAAACCTACCAGCTTTGAAGACCTTATCGCCGGAATTTCGCTGTTTAGACCCGGACCTATGGATTCTATCCCAAAATTCCTGTACGGCAAGAGCAATCCCGACAGAATCACTTACGACCATCCGCTCTTAAAGCCTATTCTCGAAGTTACCTACGGCTGTGTAGTGTATCAGGAACAGGTTATGCAGATAGTGAGAGATTTAGCGGGATATTCCTATGGCAGGGCGGACATCTTAAGAAGGGCGATGAGCAAGAAAAAGAAAGGCGTCATGCTGAAAGAGAAAGAAATTTTTATCAACGGCTGTCCCGGCGACGACAAGACGCCCGCCGTCGAGGGCGCTATCGCTAAGGGCGTCTCCAGAGAAATTGCGGGTAAGATTTACGACAGTATGGAATCGTTCGCGTCTTACGCTTTTAACAAGTCGCACGCCGCAGCGTACGCCGTACTGTCTTACGAGACCGCTTATCTTAAGAATTATTACCCTGTCCAATTTCTCACAGCGGTTATAAACAACAGGATTTTCGATATCAAAGAAGTCTCTAAGTACATTACGCACGCAAGGGATACGGGTATCGAAGTATTGCCCCCGGACATCAACAAGAGCCTTGTTAAATTCAGTTATGACGAGGGCAGAATACGTTTCGGTCTTGCCGCGATTAAGAATATCGGAGTAGCAGCTGTCGAAAAAATCGTTGCCGAGAGAACATTGAACGGCGAGTATAAAAGCCTGCAGGACTTTATTGAGCGCGCGGATTCGATGATAATCAATAAGCGAATGCTGGAAGGTATGATACTCTCGGGCGCGCTCGACTGCTTTAACGAGACGCGTGCGACGCTTATGCGAAGCTACGAGGAAATTTTAGACAGCGTAAGCGAGGAAAAAAAGATGCGCGAATCCGGGCAGCTGTCATTTTTCGAGACGGGCGCCACGGATATGGCGATAAATAACAGGCTCCGCTACGCCGCGGAATACAAAACACGCGATAAGCTCTTAAAAGAAAAAGAAGCGCTGGGTATATATATCACGGGTCATCCGCTTGAAGAATACCGTGAAAGTTTCGGCTCATTGTCGTTTAATACCTCGATGATAGACATTTCGGACGAGGAGCCCGCAATTAATAACGAACTTGAGGGCAAGAGCGTTACGGCGGGAGGACTGCTGCTCGAAGTAAAAAGGCGCCTTGACAGAAGCGGCAGAGATATGGCGGTATGCTTGCTCGAAGACCTTTTCGGCACTATCGAATTCGTGCTCTTTAACAGCGCGTTTAACGCTTGCAGGCATTTATTAATACCCGATACCGTTATTAAGATAAAAGGCGTCCTGAATACAAGACGCGGCATAGTCTCTATAATGGCTGATTGGGTCGAGCCCTGGAAGCCTGTTGTAGCGTCTAAACCCGTTATAAGCAAAAAAATCTGTATAAGGCTTACCGATGACAACAACCTTAACGCCGTGCTTGAAGTTATCGGCTCGTATAAAGGTGAAGACGAAGTGAGAATTCAGATTGGTGATACGGTGTATAATCCGGGCGTAAAGGTAGCGGCGGTCAGCGCGCTCGTGTACGAGCTTTACAGTCTGATAGGCGAAGAAAATGTGATTATAATCAATTCAAAGCAATCAAAATAGTAGTATTAACGGGGAATTTTTGCTATAATTTAGCAATAGAGGAGAAAATTATGAAGAGAATAGGCATATTGACCAGCGGAGGAGACGCGCCGGGAATGAACGCCTGCATCAGGGCGTTGGTCAGATACGCAAGCTATTACGATATAGAAGTTTACGGAATCGAAAGAGGCTATGTCGGACTCATAACCAATCAGATGAAAATCCTCACCAAGCGTTCCGTATCCGACATAATCCAGAGGGGCGGCACAATACTAAAGACCGCGAGATGCCCTGAATTCAACGAATACAAGGGAATAAAAGAGGGCGCCTGCAATCTGTCATTAAGAAATATCGAAGGTCTGGTCGTAATAGGCGGAGACGGCAGTTTCAGAGGCGCGAAAGACCTCTATGAAAAGTTCGGCGTAAAAGTCGTCGGCATCCCCGGCACTATAGATAACGACTTAAACTATACGGATTTTACTCTGGGATTCGATACGGCGGTCAACACCGTATTGTCAGCGATAAACAATCTAAGAGACACTATGGATTCGCACGACAGGGTGAGTATCGTCGAGGTCATGGGCAGGCATTGCGGCGATATCGCGCTTTACGCCGGCATAGCGGGCGGCGCTGAAATCGTGCTCGTTCCCGAAAGAAAAGTGGATATCGACGAGGTCGCGGATAAATTGTTAAAGAGCATTGCAGCGGGAAAGCAGAGCGGAATCATCGTACTTGCCGAGGGCGCGTATAAACTTGAGGACTTAAAATCCCGGATTGAAGAAAAGACTAAATTAATCATAAGAACCACAGTGCTCGGGCATATCCAGAGAGGCGGTACGCCGACAATGACGGACAGAGTGCTTGCCGCAAAATTCGCCGTCAGGGCGGTAGAGCTTCTTAAAGCGGATAAGGGCGGAAGACTCGTAGGAATAAAAGGCAACAAAATAATTGACGAAGATATCGTTACGGCATTGGACATAAAATCGAATTTCGACCATGAAATGCTGGAACTGATACAAATATTAAGTTTATAAACGGAGGAAATTTTATGTTAAAAGGCGCATTAATGTTCGGTCAATCGGGAGGACCTACATCGGTCATCAATTCAAGCGCGGCAGGCGTGTTTATCGAGGCGCTGAAGCACAAGGATGTCATCACCAATGTTTACGGCGCGGCGCACGGCATTGTCGGCATTATGAACGAAGAGTTCTACGATATGGGCAAGGAAGACGCTTATGAGCTGGAGCTGCTTAAAAATACGCCGTCATCGGCACTCGGCTCCGTCAGGTACAAGCTAAAGCATTTTGACGAGGACGAGACGGATTATAAGAGACTGCTCGAAGTGTTCAAGAAATACGATATCAGGTATTTCTTCTATAACGGCGGCAACGATTCCATGGATACCTGCAACAAAGTCAGCAAATACCTAAAGGCGGCGGGCTACGAATGCAGAGTAATCGGCGTACCCAAGACCATAGACAACGACCTTTACGGTACCGACCATTGCCCCGGATTCGGCAGCGCGGCGAAGTATATCGCGACGACTTTAATGGAACTTTATCTCGACGCCAAAGTATATAATACAGGGATGGTATGCATTGTCGAGGTCATGGGCAGGAACGCCGGCTGGCTTACGGCATCGGCGGCGCTCGCGTCCTACAAGGGCATGGGCCCGGACCTTATTTATCTGCCTGAGACCGCATTCGACCTTGATAAATTCTTAATAGATGTCAAGAATATATGCCAGAAAAATAACGACAAGTGCATAGTCGTAGTATCCGAGGGCATTAAGGGAAAGGATGGCAGGTACATAGGGGACTTCAAGAAATCCTCGACCGACCTTTTCGGGCACGCGCAGCTCGGAGGCGTGGGAGCTATGCTCGCCGACTATGTCAAGAATAAGCTAAATATAAAAGTCAGAGCGATAGAATTCTCGATAATTCAGAGAAGCGCGGCGCATCTTGCGTCCAAGACGGATGTAGAGGAGGCGTTTATGTGCGGCTCGGCTGCGGTTAAATACGCGATAGACGGATATACGGACAAGATGGTAGTCTTAAAAAGAGCGGAGGGCGAATACAAATGCACCGCCGAACTGATGGATGTCGAGCTTGCGGCTAATACCGAGAAGAAAATACCGCTTGAATGGATTAAACCCGACGGACAGGGATTAACCCAAGAATTCATAGATTACGCTCTGCCGCTTATTCAGGGCGACAGCAAAGCGCCGCTTGAAGACGGATTGCCGAGATTCGCGCGTCTAAAGAAAATTTTTGCGAAAAAATAATAAGGAGAACATATGGCAACGCCGTATGACATCAGAAAAATCGCCTCTTGCTTTCAGATAGAGGGCGAATTCAAATCCGCCGAATTATGGGGACAGGGTAACATCAACGATACATACCTTGTCGTATTTGACAACTTCGGTTACGACCAGAAATACATAATTCAGCGAATTAACCATAAAGTCTTTCAAAACATTTCGCGTCTTATGGATAATGTCGTTAAAGTTACCGAGCACATAAGGCGCGAGATAATTAAAGAACGGGGCAATCCGTCAAGGTCTGTTCTAAATTTTATCAAGACCAAGAATGACGAGAATTACCTTGAATACGAGGGCAATTATTTCAGGGCGTATTATTTTATCGATAATGTGCTTTCCTATCAGGTAGTTACGGATTTAAGAAGTTTTTACGAAAGCGCCGTCGCGTTCGGACGGTTTCAGAAATACCTCTCGACTTTTCCCGCCGATAAACTTTACGAAGTAATCCCCGATTTTCATAACACGCGCGCAAGATACGACAGTTTCATCAAGGCGCTTAATGAAGATGTGGCGGGGAGAGCAGAGCGCGTCAAACCCGAGGTCGAATTCTTTATCGCCAGAGAAAAATATGTCGATAAATTCGTCGATATGTTAAATAATGGCATAATCCCGATTAAAGTCACGCATAACGATACCAAGCTGAACAATGTGTTGCTCGACGAGAAGACCAAAGAGGGCATTTGCGTGATTGACCTCGATACGATTATGCCGGGCTCAGTGCTGTATGACTTCGGGGATTCGATCCGCTCGGGGTGCAATAACCTTGCCGAAGACGCGCACAACATAGACGATATAGTGTTCAGGCTTGATTATTTCGAGCATTACGCGAAAGGCTTTTTAAGAGAGGTCGGCGGCACGCTTACCAAAGAAGAGACAGACAACCTCGCGTTTTCGGGACTGCTTATGACGCTTGAATGCGGATTGAGGTTCTTGACGGATTACCTTATGAACGATGTGTATTTCAAGATACGCGACGAAGATCATAACTTAAGAAGAGCGAGGACTCATATCAAGCTCGTCACCGAAATGGAAAAGCAGCTTCCGAGGATGCAGGAAATCATAAATAGTATTATCAATGGATAAGTTAACCGCCCCGTATATAAAGGAAACCGCGCTTGAAGAGCTAACTAATGCGGCATTTACGGATATGACGCCTTTGCTTGAATGCATAAAGGGCGATAAGCCCAAGCAGGAGACATTATTTAAGGCGCTAAATAGCGAAAGATACCTGTACTTTGTGTTCCGCGCGTACGACGATTACATCAATCCCGTAAGGACGGAGTATAACTCTAAAATATATCTGGAAGAGGTAGTCGAGGTATTTATAACAGGGGAGAATTTATCCAAGTATATCGAAATCGAAGTGAGTCCGATAAATACGAAATTTCAGGCGCTTATAAGGAAGCGCGGAAAAAAGCGCGGGTTAAAGCTGATTAAAGAGCCGATATTTGAGTCAATAGCGTTAATTAACGATTCGGGATATGATATAATAATTAAGTTGGATAAGAAAAAAGTCGCTGACAAGCTGAATATAAGAAGACTTGATAAAATACGCTTTAACGCATACCGTATAGACAGACCCGTAAACGACATTGAGTTATCCGCGCTCAATCCGACATATAGAGACACTTTTCATGTGTTAAGCAGCTTTATCGGGCTTATCGAGGAGGAATTATGAAGGTATTGGTAACAGGCGGTACGGGCTATATAGGCTCGCACACGGTTGTGGAGCTCATTAACCAAGGTTATGAGGTCGTAATTGTAGATAATTTAAGCAACAGCTCTGCGGATGTCGTAGATAAGATAGGTAAAATCACCGGCGTAAAACCCGCTTTTCACAAGGTGGATTTATTGGATTACGACGCGTTAAAAGATGTGTTTTCAAGGTATGAAATCGACTCAGTTATACATTTCGCGGGCTTAAAGGCGGTAGGCGAATCCGTAATGATTCCGCTTAACTATTATCATAATAATATCACGGGCACGCTCAACCTGCTGTTTATTATGAAAGAATTCAAAGTGAAAAAGCTTGTGTTCAGCTCGTCCGCCACGGTATACGGAGACCCCGAGAGCGTACCTATAAAAGAGACCGCAAAGCTTAGCGCGACCAATCCGTACGGCAGGACAAAGCTCTTTATCGAAGAGATATTAAGAGATTTTTACCGTTCGGATAACAGTTTCAATATAATACTTCTCCGCTACTTCAATCCCGTAGGCGCGCACAAGAGCGCTTTAATAGGTGAAAGACCGAGCGGCATTCCAAATAACCTTATGCCATATATTACGCAGGTAGCGATAGGAAAGCTTGAATATCTGAGAGTATTCGGCAGCGATTATCCGACCAAGGACGGCACCGGGGTCAGGGATTATATTCATATTACGGATTTAGCTTTAGGGCATTTGCTCGCTCTTAAGAAATTAAATACCGATTGCGGGATAAAGGCGTATAATCTCGGCACGGGCAGAGGGTACAGCGTATTGGAGATAATCAACGCGTTTTCCAAGGTCTCGGGTAAAGAATTGCCGTATAAAATCGTCGACAGGCGACCGGGCGATATAGCTGAATGCTACGCGGACCCGTCGCTTGCAAGAATCGAGCTCGGTTTCGAGGCGAAAAGAGGCATTGAGGAGATGTGCGCGGACAGCTGGAATTTCGAGGTGTCTGCCGCAAAATAATGAATAACAGGGATTTTTTCAACTTAGCGGCGGCAAAATGGGACGAAAGCGTATACCACGATAAAGACAAGCTGGAATATATTTTTGATTTTATAGGTACAAAAGAGCGCGCGAAAATTCTCGATGTGGGATGCGGCACAGGCGCGCTTTTTCCGTATATATTAAGGTTTTTTCCGAATTCCGAGATAACGGCGGTAGATATCGCCGAAAATATGCTTGAAATCGCGAAGAAAAAATTTACCGACGAGCGTATTAAATTCATAAACGGGGACGCGCTTACGCTTACGGGCTATGACGGGTATTTCGATTATATTTTATGCTATTCGACTTTTCCGCATTTAGATAAAGCGCTTGCGACAATAAAATTTGCCGATATGCTGAGTTGCGGCGGCGCCCTTGCAATATTTCATTCCCAAAGCCGTAAGGCGATTAATTCGCTTCATAAGGGAATGAACCTCGATTGTTCGCCTTATCTTCCCGACGCTGAGACGGTAAAGGATTATTTATCCTGCGTCGGCATCGATAAAATAAAAATTATAGATAATGAAGAAATGTATGTAATAACAGGCGTAAAAGTTCGGGGAAGATTTGACAACTTACGGTAAGCCGTCCGTATACATATAAACCGTAATGACAGATTATCTGACAGGTGATAAGATAATTACTAGGTGTTACTATGAAAAAAATTCAGGCGTTATTTCCGATTATGATTTTAATAATCTTTATGCTTTTAACGGCGTGTAATAATGTCCGCCCTCCGGGGCTTTATTTTACTTACGACGCAGAGACTGACTCGTACATAGTGACCAATTGTTCGGATATATTTTACGATAAGTCCAAATATTACATTCAGTCTTCACTGCCGGGCGCGGTTACGATTCCCACGGAGTATCATGGCAAGCCAGTAACAGGTATAAGCGAAAGAGCGTTTCTTCTCTGGATAAATATGACTTCTATAAACATACCCGATACCGTTACAAGCATAGGAAACGAGGCTTTTGAGCATTGTGATTTTACTGAAATTACTATTCCCGACAGCGTAACAACTATCGGACAGGGTGCATTCAGCGGTTGCGGGAATCTTACCGATGTAAAATTGTCGACAAAAATTGTAAGAATCGAGAGCTCGTTATTTTACGGTTGCTTTAAACTAAAAGGCGTAAATATTCCCGACGGCGTCACATATATAGGAGCTTACGCGTTCGACGGCTGCGCTGCTTTAGAGCGTCTGTTTATCCCGATTGAAGTAAAATCTATCGAGCATTGCGTATTCAGACGCTGCAACAGTCTTACGGTGTATTTTGAAGAGGATATGCCGTTATCGAGCTTTCATACCGACTGGAACGGCGAGAGCCCTGCGGAATTTATTTTCGGGGCGAGGTGCATAAAGTTTGACCCGCAAGGCGGCAGCGATATTGACCGCATATTCGGCTTGCCGGGCGATAATATCATATATGATTTTATTATACCTGAAAGGCAGGGTTATACTTTTAATGGATGGTATGCTCTTGATGTAGACACAGACCTTGACGGCGTATACGAAATAGAGGACGGCGACACATTATCGGAGACCGAATTCGATTTTGAAACGAATAAAATACCTCTCGAATCGATAACTCTCTACGCTAAATGGACTGAAAACTGATTATTTGTAGACGATATCAATCGCGTCTTTTTTGCATTTCGTGTGGCAAATGCCGCATTTAATGCACCTTGCGGCAATAATTTCATAAGGTTTCTTGATTTCGCCCTTAACCGCTTTTGCGGGGCAGAATTTCTGACAGAGCGAACACCCTATGCAGTTTTCTTTGTTAATAGATATCGATTGAATTATTTTTTGATTTTCATCCCGATTAATTGCCTCGGGCATACACGCTTCGGCGCACAGTCCGCAACCCTTGCATTTATCTTTATCTATTACATAATAAATCTTTCTGCCTTCCAGAGTTTCGCTTATCGCGTTAAACAGGCAGTTAATTTCGCAGTTACCGCAACCTATGCATTTATCTTTATCGATTATGTACGCCATTTTTTCACCTCATAATAAGAATAGCAAAAACATTATTATATGTCCAACTATATTTAATCTTTTTATTAATTACTATATTGTAATTAAAGTTATGTAATGATATAATAAAAAAAACTAATGAGGTGTAATATGGCGGCAAAATTCGAGATTTACAAGGACAAAGCCGGCGAGTTCAGATTCAGACTCAAGGCAACTAACGGCGAGACAATAGCCCAGAGCGAAGGCTATACGACCAAGCAGGCGTGCAAGAACGGTATCGAGTCCGTTAAGAAAAACGCGCCCGAAGCGGAAGTCGTAGAAGTAGAATAGGCTTAAATAACCAAATAGCCGATAAGCTATCCCGATTTATTCATCGGGATAGCTTATGTATTATAAACGATGAGAACCTCAAGGTAGACAACGAGACCGATGATGTATTATCAATGTCAAGATAAAGGTTTGGAGGTCTAAAGGGATATGCCGATAAGGATTATTCAGGGCGATATTACTAAATTAAAGGCAGATGCGATTGTCAATGCCGCCAATAATACGCTATTAGGCGGCGGAGGCGTGGACGGCGCCATTCACCGCGCGGCGGGCCACGAACTGCTTAATGAATGCAGGCTGTTAAACGGCTGTAAGACTGGCGAGGCTAAAATTACCAAAGGCTATAATCTCCCCGCTAAATATGTCATTCATACCGTAGGCCCCATCTGGCGCGGCGAAAATAGCGAAGAGCAACTCCTTAAAAGCTGCTATATCAATTCCTTATCGCTCGCTAAAGAGTATGATATTAAGAGCATAGCGTTTCCGCTGATTTCGGCGGGCGCGTACGGTTACCCCAAAGCCGCCGCGATAAAAGTCGCAGTAGACACAATCAAAGAATTTCTGACGAAGAACGATATGGATATAATCCTTGTCCTCTACGACAGCGATACATATAAGCTGTGCAATGAGATATCTACGGAATAAATAACCCCGTTAATTGCCTTAACTGAAATTTGCCAAACGACAAGGCTATTGCTGTTTTTGCTATTGAAATATGGCGCTTATGTTGATATAATCTATATAAAGGAGATAAAATGTGGCTTATTAAATTTCTCGATACTGCCTCAAAATACATAGGTACATTTTTATTCTGGTCTACTATGATTACATTATTGGTTTTTCTGAGGAATTATTATTCCGCGATTTACGGTTACTTAAAGAAATTCGGTATTAAGAGGCTGTCCGCCTTATCCGTGGCGATTATATGCCGCAAAGATTTCGCTACAAATTCCAGAATTTTTATGGAATACTGCATTTTTCAGACTGAAGGCAGGAAAAAAACCACCAAAGAATGGATTAATATCATCAGAAGCTTTAAGTCCAAGTACATATTGCATAAGAAAGATGCTATCGATATCGAAAACACATTCGTCCTGACTAACGCGGATATTAAAGCCGCGATACAAGAGTATTTTATATACCTTAATAAGAAAAGGAATATCAAGTATTTTTCCATTGATAATATCGATTGTCTATCTTTCGTCTTGAAATTGAGAATAAAACAAGGCTATATTGTTCCCTTAGTGCCTATTAATTCCCTGCAGCAGAGATACAATGAAGATTGGTCTAAAATCTTATCCAAGTATGTAGGCACTTTTTCTAAGCCCGATAACGCCAAATTGCTGCCGATGGAATTATATTCCTTTTACACCTGGCTGATGTGGGGCCCCAGCGTTCAGTTAGATTGCAGAGAAGGGGAATATAAGCTGCTTGAATACGGTCTTGGCGACGAATCTATGTCAGTTCCGATGATCTTAACGGATTCCGAAACGGACTCCGGACTATGGAATAAGCTGCTTAATAAGTGCGAGAGCGACGAACTCGGGATGTTTATTTCTTCGACCTGCAAGCTGTATTATACCAGAAGTTTTGTGGACAAGAATTTAGAAAAATTCGGATTGCAGGGCGCGATGTTTATAAGCAAAATGAGCGACGATAACCCGTTCTTATTGTCCTTGGAGTCATATTCCGCCAATCAAAAAATGGAAGAAAGCAATTATTTATTCTCGGCGTATATCTGGATTATGCTGAATTACTATGACAAAAACGCCGGAGTTAAGAAATTTAATCCCGACAATACAGCAGTATGGTTCGAGCACGCGAATATCGCCGACAGCGAAAATGTCAAATTCTTAAAGGCTAAATTAATGGATAAAATCATCACGCACCTTGAGAATGTATTATCTCAGGAAAAATACGACGACAGAATTTATCAGCTATGCTGGGCGCTTAATAAGAATTTCCTCAACGATTTCGTTGATAGGGTAAACGCCTTAATCGACGACCCGAAATATAAATTCAGGAAGCAATTTCAAGAAAGGCTGATTCTGAGTAATAAACAATCCTTATCGACGCTGATAAACAGTATCGATTATGATTTCGGCGAATCGGGAATAACGGTAAGATATACGGATATTGATTTCAACGACAGCTCGCATCTCGGGTTGCTCGGCAGATTCTACTGCGAACTGTATTGCGATGAATTCCCCGACGATAACGAAAGAGAAAGTCTCAATAATATCCTGAGACAGGCGAAAAGGTTTCAGGGCAATAAGAAAGCCTCATACCATTTAATAATAGCAAGAAAAGGAGAAAAAATCGTCGGAGGAATAATCGGGGATTACTTTTTAGAGATTAACAGCGGCGTTATTGAATTTGTCGTCGTCTCCCGCGACGAGCGCGGCAATAATATCGGCACGGGACTGAAAAATCAATTATTTGAATCCATGAACGCGCGCGCCAGAAAATTTAAGCGCGACAGCATAGACTATTGTTTCTTTGAAGTGGAAGACCCCGAAAAGATTTCCGATAAGGATACGGCTGAAGCGGCGCAAAAGAGACTCGGATTCTGGGCGAAAATGCTCGCTAAGAAAATCGATATCGATTATGTGCAGCCCGCTCTTGAAGAAAAGAAAAACAATGTAGACTATCTTATGTTGGCGACGATTGAATCCGAAAATCATCTGAATCCCGATATAATAGACAGTGAAACAGTTCTGGGCTTTATCAGGAATTATTTCAATCTTGCCATGAATATTGAAAACCCCGCCCAAATCGCCGAATACAAGAGAATTACGGCAAGCATACATGATAAATATATACCCCTGAAATCTATAAATTGATTATGGAGACAGGAAAATGAGGGGTATTTCTTTTACAAATTCAGGTTTTGATATATAATAAAGCTGATGAAAGGCGAAAAGGCGATATTAAAGATTATCGGTACGGGGATGCGCGGTGAGGGTGTCGCAAGGCTTAACAACCTTGCGGTTTTTATTGAAGGCGCGCTCCTTAACGAAACCGTCGAGGCGATAATTTTCGAGAAAAAGAAGAAATTCGCCCGAGCAAGAATTATCAAGGTCATCGAGAAATCGCCGCTCCGTGTTGAGCCCGAGTGTCCCGTTTTTTATAGATGCGGCGGCTGCAGTCTTCAACATATCAATTACTCCGAACAGTTAAATATCAAGCAAAGTGAGCTTATCAATTGCCTGACTAAGCAACTTAATTATATTCCCTCAGTTGAGGAAATCGTTCCGTCCGATAAGATTTTTGCCTACCGCAATAAGCTGCAGATTCCGATAACTACAGTTAACGGCAAGGTTGTTGCCGGCTTTTATAAGGATAAATCGCATATTGTCGTGCCCGTTACCAAATGCCCCTTGCACGGCAATTGGGCTGAAGATGTGATAAACGCGTTTCTAAGTTACGCTAACGCTAACGCGCTGTCCGTATACGACGAGACGCGGCATACGGGGCTTATGAGACACCTGGTCGCAAGGCGTATAGGTAGCAGCGTGTCCGTCGTATGCGTAATAAACGGCGAAAGCCTTCCCGCTACTGATGACCTCATTAGCAGGCTTAAGGAGCGTATAGAGAATTTCTCATTGCATATCAGTGTCAATAAAACAAAAACCAATGTCATTATGGGCGAAAGGCTCAAGCTTCTCTACGGCAAGGACAGGATTGCCGCGGATATTTGCGGATTAAAGGTCAAGGTCTCGCCGCTGACATTTATGCAGGTCAACGACTATATAAGGGATTTGATTTATCGCAAGGTGGCGGATATTGCGCGGAGCGGCATCGTCATTGACGCGTATTCGGGTTCTGGCATACTCACCGCGCTTGTCGCGCGCCGCGCCGGGCTTGCCGTGGGTATCGAAATTGTGCCCGAAGCGGTTAAGGACGCCGATTCGCTTATGAAAGAGAATAACCTGGAAGGCAGGATGATAAACATCTGCGGCGATATCGGCGATGTGCTGCCCGAAATAATGAGAGTTAAAGGTGGGGATATTTATAATAAATTGCTTAGTATTAAGCAAAGATACGCCGACGCATCGGGCGAATATGACGAAAAGCGCACTTTTTCACGAACGGATATCGACAAAAACGGCGGATTATGTTATATTAATAATATTAAAGGAGCATCTCAATGCGGTGATAATGACGGACAAGCAGATACAGACGCCTTATCGGACGGCGATAATACTCAATTCCCTGAATTTAAGACCGAATTTCAAGAGATAACGCTAATTCTGGACCCTCCGAGAAAAGGTTGCGACATTAAGGTCATAAATACAATCCTTACAGCAATGCCCGACAGAATCGTCTACATCTCATGCAATCCCTCAACGCTCGCTCGCGACCTCGCTTTCCTGTCTCCGACCTATTCCATAACCTCAATATCCCCCTATGATATGTTCCCCAACACCCCGCATGTTGAGACGGTAGTATTGATGTCAAGACTGTAAGCCTAGATTTTACTGGGTTTGCGGGATTACATCTAAGTTATCTACTCGACCTAAGGAGGTAAAATGAGTACATGGTAACATGTCGATGGTATATTTTTATGCGAAAAATAAGCCTGAAATTAGATAGGGTTGAGTTGATAGTTTAGATAACGGGCATTTTTCATAGGGTTGAGGAGACAGGATGGATATATCATCCAATACGTGTTATCGGTATTTTTAGTTTCTATATGTGGCTTTCCATAAAAAAATAAAAAACCTCTTACGAAATGGGATTATCGCTCTACATGGAAAATCAATACCGCAATTTATCAATAGATAGGTATATCCTGCAAATAATATTGCGATCACAATAAAAAATATTGAAATTGCGTAATCAAAAGTATATGCTATAACTAAGGGACGATGGAGGTGAAATACGTGCCGGTAAGCTACAAAAAGCTGTGGAAACTGTTGATTGATAAAGACATGAAGAAAAAAGATCTTTGTAAAGCAGCAGGCATAAGTTCATCGTCTATAGTTAAGCTCAGCAAAAATGAGAATGTGACTACCGGAGTACTGGTTAAGATATGCAAAGCACTTAACTGTGATATCGGAGATATCATGGAAGTCGTTGATGAGACGGACAAACAGCGCAACGGTAATTAAATTGAAAGAGAGTGGGGTTTGCTTGGGTACGTTAATAAAGAGTTCTCAATTCAGTAAAAAAATGCTTGAGAGAACAAATATGGCGATTGTGCTTTGCTCTTCTGAGCCAAGATTGAAAAAGATTATTGCTGAAGCTGGTTTTAAAGAACTCAGTCTCAATAAAATATTGGCCGAAGCCCTTGTAAAAAAAGACACAGCAATCAGGCCACAATTTGTTGCCGATGAAGTAATGAAAATCGTATCGTCCATACAAGGCCCGATTTTTCTGACAGACTACGAAATGCTGTTTGATCCGAGGTACAGCATTGATGTTATCAGACTTTTTTATGAGCTGTCACGCAGAGCAAAAATTGTTATAAAGTGGTGCGGCACGTTGGACGATAACCACCTGGTATATGCAACACCGGCTTATAGTGATTTTCATTCATATAACATTCATGACTATGATATAACTTGTGTAATTTAAGGAGGCTTATTGATGAAATACGCAGATTTGATTAATTTCAATCCAATCGAAAGCATTATTCAGCTTACGGCAGCTAATGACAAGAAAGAAGCTATCAGCTTGGTAAAAAGCTATGTCATGTCCGATGATATGGCGGATAAGCTCAACAATAATATGCTTTCACAGCTTCGTTTAGAAGATGTGGTAGACAATAAAGGTGTTTTACTGGTAGGTAATTACGGTACAGGTAAATCACACCTTATGTCGGTCATTTCTTCAATAGCATACGATGCCGAAAACCTTGACTATGTACAAAACAAAAAGTTTGCCGAGGCTGCCAGGATCATTGCGGGGAAGTTTGAAGTTCTGCGTATTGAGATAGGCGCATCAAAAATGTCCCTCAGGAACATCATCCTGACAAAAGTAAAGCAGGATTTTGCTGAACGTGGGCTCATCTTTGACTTCCCTGATGAAAAGGATATTATCTCAAATAAAGATGTGCTCCTGACCATGATGGATTTGTTTTCATCCAAATATACCGACAAAGGATACCTGATTGTGGTGGATGAGTTCCTCGACTATCTTGGCGGCCGTAAAAGCCAGGAGATTAAGCTCGACTTGGGCTTCATGCGCGAGCTGGGAGAAATTATTAAAACTTCCCGTTTAAGAGCTATTTTCGGAGTACAGGAAAAACTTTTTGATAACCCCAGCTTTTCATTTGTATCCAATACTTTAAACCGGGTAAAGGATAGGTTTGAGCAAGTCATCATTCGTAAGGAAGATACGGCCTATGTTGTATCTGAAAGAATACTGAAGAAGACTCCTGAACAGAAGGCGCTGATCCGTGAGCACTTGCAAAAGTTCTGCAGTCTGTATACCAATATGTCGGAGCGCATGGAGGAGTACGTTGACCTGTTCCCTATTCATCCTTCATATATTGAAGTTTTTAACAAGATTTACATTATTGAGAACCGTCATATACTAAAAAACATTTCGGAGATCATCAGGCGGATACTTGACGATGAAATTACTGATGAATCTCCCGGCATTGTATCATTTGACAGCTACTGGTCCTTTATCAAGGAAAACCTTGCCCTTAAAACAGATGCCAATATTAAAGAAGTCGTTGAAAAGAGCGGCATGCTGGAGGATATCGTCAACCGTTCATTTCCTAAACGTCTTTATAAACCTTTGGCATTGCAGATAATATATGCTTTAAGCGTACATAGATTAACCACCGGTGACATCAGTATCCGTGCAGGACTTACCGCAGAAAACCTCAGGGATGATCTTTGCCTGTATTTAAAAGGAATGCCCGACCAAAGCTCAGATACTTTGCAGTCTATCATTCAAACGGTTCTGAAGGATATAATGACCACTGTCAGCGGGCAGTTTATTGAACATAATGCAGATAACGGCCAATACTATCTGGACTTGAAAAAAGATATTGACTACGACGAAAAAATCACGCAAAGAGCGGCTATCATGGATGATGACAGTCTGAATAGTTATTTTTATGATGTAGTTTATTATTGCTTAGAGTGGGATCAGAAAGAATATGTTGATAATTTCAAGATCTATGAACACCGGTTAAACTGGGTGTCTCATGCTATTTTCCGCTCAGGCTACCTATTCTTTGGCACACCTGAATCGCGTCCGACTGCCCAGCCGCCAGAGGATTATTACATATACTTTATTCCTCCCTATGGCAATGAGAGCTATACGGATGACAAGAAGGACGATGAGGTCTTTTTCCTGTTTAAGCCCAACGAAGACTTCAAGAACACGCTGAAGTTGTATGGTGCTGCTCAAATACTGAAAGATTTGGCCGAAGAAAAAAATAAGCCTGCCTATCAAAACAAAGCTGAAGTTTTCAAGAAAAAGCTGACGAAATACCTGAGTGAAAATAAGAATACTTGCTTTGAAGTAATCTATAAGGGCGAAAAGAAGCAGCTACTGGAAGTGATGAAGGGACAATATAAGAGCACCAACCCGTTCAAAGAAACCATTGATCTGGTTGCTTCCATCTGTTTGGACGAATACTTTACGAAAAAGTATCCTGAGATGCCGAAATTTAAAATTCAGATTACGCACCGCAACCGGGCAGATATTATCCGTGCAGGCATTGACAGGTTTGCAGGGCGAAAGAACCAACAGGCAAACGCCTTGCTTGAAAGTTTTGATTTACTTGACGGTGAAAAAATTACCGTTCAAAACTCCAAGTATGCACAATACTTTATCAAAGAGCTGGAAAAGATCCCTGCCAAGGCCGTTATCAATTTCAGTGACATTTATACTGAAGTTCAAAATAAAGATGAATATTACCTGGACAAGCGGTTCGGAATCAGCTATGCCCTGCTACCGATTGTCTTACTTGCATTGGTTCATACAGGCCATGCAGTTATTGCCTTAAAGAACGGCGCTACCCTGACTGCTTCCGATATGGAAACGTTGCCCAAGATACCAGCCCTTGATATCTATGAGTTTAAGTACATTTCCAAGCCGAAGGACATGCAGCTGGCAGAGCTGGTCAGGCTGTATGAGCTGCTGGAGCTCCCTGTGGGTCTTATCAACAATCCTGCCCAGCGGGAGGACGGGCTTGAACGGTTGCTGGCTAAAGCCCAGGAGATGGCTAATATCGCGGTTAGGGCCAACAGCAAGCTAAACGGGGAATTTGAACTCTGGGGCGAACCGCTGATTGCCGATCATCTTGCTTCGGATTATAAAGCCTCCGCTAAGAGAGTGCTGGATATATTCGGCAACTTCCAGAGCAGGTTCAACACCGTTGCCAAGCTTAATAATTTTAATTATACGATGGAACAGATTGAGCAGCTTGGCAAGGATATTGCGTCCTCAAAAATTGTTCTGGAATACGAAAAGTTCAGGAACGACTGCCTTGCCAATGTCAATTACATGATGAATCTGGAACGTATGGAGCTTGGTGCTGCCTTAAGAGCAGAGATTGAAGCCGCCAAGGAAAGCTTCCGCAAGATTCGGGACGACATACCGCAGGATATGAGCGGCGAGGCTTCCGCAGCGGATGTAAACAATCTGCTTGCAAAAGTCAAGAACCAGTACATTGACATCTACTATGCAGAACACCAGAAAAAACGCTTGGGGGTTTCAGACGGTCAGCGTAAAGGAGAACTGGTCAGCTCGGTGAAACTGGCTAATTTAAAGCGTTTGAAAGCAATAAGCAATATTTTTTCGACATCTAAACTGGACCTCATTGAAAAAGACTTGTCCGGACTTAAAGTCTGCTACGAACTTACCCCAGAGATGCTGAAAACGAACCATTTCTGCACGAAATGCAATTTGTTGATGGGTGAAGCCGGTATTCCGGTAAAAGGCAGGCTTGACGAGATTGAAGACCGGATTGACAGTCTGCTTGCCGAATGGACGAATACCCTGTTTAATACGGTTACAGATCCAACCCTTGAAGAGCAGAAACAGTATCTTAGCCCGGAACAGCGCAAGGTAATTGATGCATTCATAAAAACCAAGATCTTGCCCCAAAAGATTGACCAGTTCTTTATTACTGCCATTGGTGACCTGCTGCAAGGTTTTGAACCTGTTGCCATTGCTGCCGACGACCTCATTGATAAGCTCGGCGCACTCGGACCGTGCGATATTGAAACTTTCCAGCGCAAGCTGAAAGCCCTGCTGGATAGCTATACTAGGGGCAAAGATAAAGAGAAACTGCGCATTATTGTAAAAAGATAAGGAGAAACCGGTATGAAGCTGACGAAAGAAGATATTGATAAAGTAAGGCATATTGAAGGTTTTCCCATAGCCAGGGACGAGGACATTATTGCTTTGTCACATCCTCCCTACTATACGGCATGTCCTAACCCGTTTATTGAAGATTTTATAAAGAAACATGGCAAACCTTATGACGAAGCGACTGACGGTTATCATAGGGAACCGTTTGCTGCGGATGTAAGCGAAGGTAAGAATGACTCAATATATAATGCCCATAGTTATCATACTAAAGTGCCTTACAAGGCCATTATGCGTTATATTCTTCATTATACAGAACCAGGTGACATCGTATTTGATGGATTCTGTGGTACTGGAATGACAGGTGTTGCTGCACAAATGTGTGAAAATCCTGAACTGGAATTCAAGGCCAAAATCGAAGCCGAAATGCCCTATGTCAAATGGGGGGCACGCAAAGCCATATTAAACGACCTTTCACCTGCGGCGGCTTTTATTGCCTATAACTATAACACGCCGGTGGATGTGGCAGAATTTGAGCGGGAAGCCACTCGCATTCTTGAAGAATGCGAAAAGGAGCTGTGGCTGGATGTATGAGACGCGGCATACGGCATTGACGGTAAGCTGCAATACAGGCATAGACGGAAACCCCATTATCGGCCGCATCAACTATACGGTTTGGAGCGATGTATTCATCTGTCCCACCTGCTCCAATGAAGTTGTGTTCTGGGACGCTGCTGTAGACAAGGAAAAGGGCAAGGTCAATAGCACCTTTTTTTGTTCCCTATTGCCGCAGCGAGCTGGCCAAACGCAGTTGTGTACGGGCCCAGGAAACGCATTTTGATACCCGGCTGAATGAATTTGTCACCATGGCCAAGCAGGTACCGGTTTTAATCAATTATTCCGTGGGTAAGAAGCGGTTTGAAAAAACGCCGGACGAATATGACCTGGCGCTGATTGAAAAAATCAACAATATGGAAATACCATACTGGTATCCGACGGATGAATTGCCCAATGGATATAATACAGAGCAGCCGAAACGCTCGCATGGGATAACCCATGTGCATCAGTTTTATACGAGAAGGAATTTGGCGGTATTGGCAGCTATTTCACATAAAGCATTAACTTCAAGATTTAACATTGTTTTTCAATCTATTAATGCTACGCTTACATCAAAGATAGTTCGCTATAACATGGGACATCGAGGCAACGGGCCTGTTAGCGGAACGCTTTATGTTCCTTCATTGGTAGCTGAATCTAATGTATTGAATTTGCTTATCGGGAAACAAACAGATTTTTTATCTGTTTACAATAAAATAAAAAATTTTTGTGGTGCGCAAATCAATGTTGGATCAACAAGTGATTTAAAAAATATAGAGGAAAATACAATAGACTATATCTTTACGGATCCTCCGTTTGGCGGCAACCTGAACTATTCCGAACTGAGCTTCATTTGGGAAGCTTGGTTGAAAGTTTTTACCAATCAGAAACCCGAAGCGATTATAAACGCAGTTCAGGGGAAAGGTTTGCTGGAGTATCAGTCACTTATGACCCAGTGCTTTAACGAGTGTTACCGCGTCCTTAAGCCGGGCCGTTGGATGACTGTGGAATTCCATAATTCACAAAATTCTGTTTGGAATGCCATTCAGGAATCGCTGCAGCGTTCCGGTTTTATTATTGCCGATGTTCGCACGCTGGACAAGCAGCAGGGCAGCTTCAAGCAGGTTACGACCACGTCGGCCGTTAAGCAGGACCTTGTTATTTCCGCGTATAAACCAAAGGAAAGTTTCAAGCGAGAGTTTATATCTAATGCCGGTAGCGAAGAAACGGCTTGGAGTTTTGTGCGACAGCACCTTGAAAAACTTCCGGTAGTCGTTATTAAGAACGGTAAGATTGAACTGATAGCAGAACGACAGGCATTCCTGCTCTATGATCGCATGGTGGCGTATCATATTATGAATGGGATTACTGTTCCATTGGACGCAACAGACTTTTATAAAGGCTTGGACGAAAGGTTCATGAAGCGTGACGGGATGTATTTTCTTGCTGACCAAGTCAACGAATATGATACGGCCCGTATTGTTAACGATGTGGAGCCGGTTCAGTTTGAGCTTTTTGTTACCAATGAGAAGTCTGCAATTGCCTGGCTTTACCAACAGCTTGAAACACCGCAAACATATGCCGAACTCCAGCCGAAGTTTATGCAGGAAATAAAAGCCTGGGACAAGTTTGAGGTAAGACCTGAGTTGGCAGTATTGCTTGAAGAAAACTTCCTGCAGGACGATAAGGGCAGATGGTATATCCCGGACATTACAAAAGCTGCCGATGTGGCCAAGCTCCGCGAAAAGAAATTGCTTAAAGAATTTGAAGGCTACTTAGCTACAAAAGGCAAGCTCAAACTATTCCGTACGGAAGCAATCAGAGTGGGCTTTGCCAAGCTCTGGGCCGATAAGAATTATAAGCTGATTGTCGAAACAGCAGAGCGCTTGCCGGAAAGAGTTATCCAAGAAGATGATAAGCTGCTTATGTATTATGATATTAGCTTGGGAAGGATTTAATTTTCAAAATAAAAAAGCGTGGTGATAAAAAGTGGATGCAGTAAAACTATATTTCTCAGATTTCTTTGATGTAGATGAGGATATTATTGAAGGATATGGTGCAGTTAATATTTCTTTGATTAACGACCTACCTTTGTTCATCGACCCTTTTTTACTGTTTAACAGTAGTGACGAACAATTTCAGAAAATACATGAGGAAATTATCAAGTATCTTTTATTTTTGCAAGAACAAGCTTCACTGCATCCCAGTTTATCTGAAGGTATGATGAACTCGTGGTATCTTTTTCCCGAAGTAAAACAAACTTGGCTCGGGTTTAGCCTTGACGGTAACGCTGGTCGCGGATTAGGTCCAGACTTTGCCAGAGACCTCCATTTAGGCCTCAATTCTATTTTTAAAGATTTTGGCAAAGAAACAATACCTAAAAGTCCTCATATGGAAAAACTATGCCTAATTAGCCCTAATGTAGGCCGGGATAAAATAAGCGACTTTACCACTAACTTTGCCAAGAAGTTTCTGCTTGAATACACAGAAAATTTTGCAAAGATATATTTAGAACCGGAACAATGCAAGAACTTTACAGTCCCCAAAGTAGAGTTTAACTACACTACTATGAGTTGGAGTTCAAAGGCATACACGTTGCCATGTTTCAATGATGATTATGTTCTTCTTACACCAAAATCCCTTCTGACTAGGGATGACACGTTCATCAACAGAAGTGATATGATACGAAATTTGGAAATGATCGCTCCATCTATTGGAGATGCAGCATTGCGCTTTGAACTGAATAACTATTTTCAATCAGTCCTTTCTAAAAAGAAGAAGGAAATGTCCAAAACTGAAAAGGAACATGCTGCGGTAGAGCTTATTCGGAGACATCCTGAATTGATTGATTATTATTTAAAGTACAAAGAGGATAATGAGCAGGAAGCAACGTCTATTAGCAAACAGATGGTGCAGGAAGTAAAGCAGATATTCAATATTCAACTACAAGAACTTGTGTCGCTTCTAAGTGATAATACAGCTTTCTACAAAACTGTTCCAGACTCATTAGAAGAAGCACGAAAGCGAGTTGAGTATCTTAAAACCGTAATTGAAGACCAAGACGGATATAGGATATTTTATCTTAATGGAAAACCAATTAAGCGTGAAAGCGACTTGCAAATAATGTATAGACTTGTATGGTATGCTAGCGAAATGGACGTAAATCGTGAAGTTAATAATGGACGTGGGCCAGTTGATTATAAAGTATCGTTTGGCTCAAAAAATTCTGCCTTAGTTGAGTTTAAGCTTGCTTCAAATTCAAAGTTAAAGCAGAATCTTGCCAAACAAGTTGAAATATATAAACAAGCAAATAACACTGATAAAGCCATTAAAGTAATTATGTATTTCAGCGAAGAAGAATTGAACAAAGTGAATGGGATACTTAATGAATTAAACTTACAAAACTGCGAAGAGATTGTTTTGATAGATGCCCGCAATGACAATAAACCGTCAGCATCAAATGTAAAATAGTTGGAGGGTATAATGCATAGAGTTGGAGATT